>NZ_JARAXF010000013.1:0-260960 GCF_033793745.1 Streptomyces sp. ME19-01-6
GGAGGCCCCGTCTTCATGCTCTCGCCACGGCAGGATCACCCGACCGGGAATCCGCGTTCGACCGCCACCACCCAAGATCGAAAAGACAACAGCTACTTAGATCTTCGGGCTGACGGTAGTGAAGGGCGGTCATTCCCACCTCTCGCGCTGCCACCACGTTGGCGGCGGTGTCGTCGATGAAGAGGCAGCGGTCTGCTGCGGCGCCGAGTCGTTCGGCGGCGATGCGGTAGACCTGCGGGTCGGGCTTGGCGACGCCGATGCGGGCGGTGTTCACGACGGTGTCAGCCAGGTCAGCGAGTCCCTGTCGTTGCAGGTCCCACTCCAGTCGGGTGGTCGCGTTGGAGACCAGAGCGACGGGCGCGACTTTGCGTGCCTGTCGAAGCAGTGCGACTACTTCTTGATCGATCACTGGAAGGAGATCCGACCAGGCCGTGACTGCGGCGAGTGCCCGCTCGCGGGATCCGCAGGTGTCGGTGAGGTCCGCCGCGACCGCGGACCGCCATTGCTCGTCGGTGATCTTTCCGGTGATGGCGGGCTGCAGGCGGCCTGGTGCGAAGGCCGCGGCTGCGAGGGCGCCGTGGGGCAGTCCGTGCGCTTGCTCAAGCGCGTCGGCAGCGGGCCAGTGCCGGACGACGCCGTCGATGTCGCACAGCACGGCGTCATAGGGCGGAAGCGGCATGGTCGATTACTCCTTGTTGGTCGTTCGGCGGCTGATCTCGGCGGCGTAGGCGGCTCAGTCGTCGGCGGCTCGCTGCCATTTGAGCATGGCGATGTTGAGGCCGAGGGTACGGGCGAGGACTACTGCGGGTAGCTCGGTGGCCAGCTGGAACAACGCGGTCGAACGGGCTTCCGCGAGCCGGATGCCGAGATTGCGGAGCCGTTCACCCATGGCCCAGGCGCTGATCGGGCGGCCGGACTGGCCGCCGGGGAAGAGCCAGGACGAGAGTCGCCAGGGCGTCTGCGAGGCGCCGTGACTTCGCGCGGCCGCCCGCGATCGCTGCGACCACGGCCCAAATGGTCTCGGTGTCCAGGTCCTTCTCGACGTCGGCAACGAGATCTGCGATCAGGCCGATCGGGTCGGCAAGAGCGCGGTCGAGCTCGTGATCATGGCCGGTCGGCACCCCGGATCCGGGCCCGCTTGGGCCGCAGCCCGCCCAGGCCCTCCGCGTCGGCGGCCGTGCCGCCGACAGCTGCCTTCTTCGGCTTCGAGGATGTCGAGCAGGGCATTAAGGATCTTTCGCGGTCGGCCATGTCTTTGCGCAGATGCCAGTGGTAGTCGAGTTTGGCGGCCATCGCTGATGGGTGCGGATCCTTTGAAGGGAAAGGCTCGTGCTGAGCTGGGCCGTAGCTATGAAGCGTCGGCGCAGGCGAGGTGGGTGCCGCAGACGGGTCAGCGGATGAGCTTGCGCCCTGCCGGGTTTCGCGCTTCAAGGACGTGTGGAAACTCTCGCAGGCCCCGTCCGCGCAGCTGCCGACCGCGCCCATCGACTGGGCGCCCCCGAGCGGGGTGCAGAGGTCGGTGAACGGGCGGGGCGTCAATTGTGGCCCGCTGCGGAATGAAGACTGCTTCCCCTCACTGCATCGTCATGGCCAAACGTTGGCCTGTGCTCGGAAGGCTTCGGGGTCGCTCTCCACAGGCAGTACGCACATCAAATGACCGCCAGGCACTCGTAGCACGCGGCACTCCTGCCACTGCGAAACCTGCTCAGCACCCAAGGCGATCAAGCGCGTGGTTTCCCCTTCGATATCGTCGGTCTCGATATCCAGGTGGATACGGGGCGCGTCATCGACCGCTTGGACCGCCATGATCAGCCCCGGCAGAGCCTCATGGAGCGTGGTGAACTCCGGTGCCGGCGGAAACGGCCGGGCAACAACACCGAGTGCCGCTGACCAAAAGTCCGCTGCCCGGGCAGCGTCCGCTTCGGGTGTGTCGATCAGGACGGCGTATACGCGGCTTCTATGCATTGAGTCTCTTCCATCTTTACGACGACGTGCGCTGATACACATCAGGACGGCTGGGCTGTGATCCTGATGGGTCGCAGTCTGTCCGCAAGCACGCCCGCGATCAAGCGTGAGGTCGAAGCCCTGCTGGTCAGGGGCGATAGAGACGCTGGTGCTCTCGGGCGGTGTGGCAGCCCCAGTAGGGGTCGAGGTCCCCGTTGGAGACGACGGCGCGTAGTCGCAGGACGGCTTCCGCGCCGGGAAGGCCCCAGCGGGCGCCGGTCATGTCGAGGCGGTCAGCGATCAGGTGGCGGCAGGCGCCCTCGACCGCGCCGGTGGAGATCGGCCATCCGCGTGTTAGTGCCGTGTCGTAGTGGAGTTGGTCGAGGTGGCCGGTCAGGTAGCGGTGGCAGGCGTCGATGGCCTCGCGCCGGGCAGCCGACAGGTGTTCCCGCTCCGCCTGGGCGGTCATCTCGGCGGCGCGTGCGGTGTGGCCGGCGAGGATCGCGGTCAGATGGTCGGCTGCCCAGGCTTCGGCCTCGGCGGTGCCCGGTTTGTGGAATGCGTGGGCGGCGGCCCAGGCGTACTCGGCGACGTGAACGAAGTCCAGCAGGACGTGGACCGTGACGCCGCGGCGGCCGGTTTCTGCCGCGATCAGGTCGAGCTGGTGGCGGGCGCCGTCGACCAGGACGATCCACGGCCGCAGGTGCTTCGGGTCGCGGGCCTCGGCCTGGTCGAAGGCGTCGGCGATGACCTGCTCGGGCGAGCGGACGAGCGAGGCGGTGCACCACTTGTTCTCGGCCCTCGGCCCTCGGCCCCGGGCGGGCGGGGCGCTCGCCGCTGTGGCCGCCGGGCGGGTGGATCACATCGTGCGGGCGTCTGGGCGCCGGACGGGTGTCGAAGACGCAGGCCACGGTCGCCATTCGCTTCTGGTTCGGCTTCTCGCCCGGCGCGAGCCGACCGCGATGGCCGCCAGCTGTCCTGGCGGCGGCCCGGCGGGTGGCCTCGCGCAGAGCCTGCGGGCGCATGACCACGCCCTTGCCGTCCACCTGGACCACCAGCGGCATCTCGCGGCTGCACGGGACCGGGATCTGGGTTCGGCCGAAGCCGTCGACGTCGACCGCGGCGGCGACCACGAGCTCTTCGAGACGTCGCTTGCCGAGCACTTTCCCGCAGCGGCGCTCGACCGCCTGGTGGGCCTGGTCGAACGAGCCGCGGACGGCTTCGGCGACCGCGAGCCGTCGTAAGCCCGTCGAGTGCCGGCCCGCCGGCAGCGACAGCACAGCGTCGGCAGGGTGGACGTTGCCCACGTCCCGGCCACGGTGGGCGACCCGGGTGACGCGGACCATCCCGAACACGGTGGCCAGCCAGCGCGAGTGCCCCGTCTCGCGCCAGGGCCGAACTCGGCCTTCCGGCCCGACCACAACCGGGCCGCCAACGGAACGAACGTGTTCCTCATCCGGTGTCGCGCGCAGGTCGAGGTGGTCCTGCAGCAGCAGCCGAAGCAGTTCCCGTCCGGCCGATTCGAGGTGTTCCTCAGCCTCGGCGTGGGTCCAAGCACGCGCCTGGCCGTTTGACAGCATGGCGGTCAGCGTCTCGAAGGCGCTGAGGGAGCGGGCAAAGGGGTCAGTGGTGGCATGGGTGTCGTACGGTGTCATCTCCAGGGCTTTTCCCGTCCAGCATCGATTGGGTCACACCTTCGAATGTAGGCGCGGAAGAGCCCTGCTGTTAACGGGAGTTGGACGAAACGCCACCCCGGCGGCGGGCCAAGGTGAAAAGGCCGGGAACATCCTCGTCCAGCCAGCCACGCTCCACCAGCCGCTTCAACTTCGACCGCCTGCACTCGATCTTCCCGGTCTCGGCCGGCAGACCGATCCTCGGCACGATCTGCTTGGCGCGGACCGGCCCCGGCGCGTCCGCCACCACCTCGACAATGTCCCTACACACGCGCGGCAGGACCTCCGGTCCCATCCCCGGCTGCCAGTTCGGCACGGCCAGCACCCCGATGACCTGCCGCTCGGCCCCCGCATAAGCCGACGCCACCGGCGCACTCGTAGCTGGCTGCCTGGCATCGCCCCCCATAGCCGCCTTCTCCGGGGTCATCTCCGCGAGGACCTCGGCGACCGTCTCCCGCGCGATCCGCAACCGCTCCAGACTCTCCCGGGCCAGTCCCAGCTTCCCGGACAGCTCGGCGACCTCGGCTTCCAGCTCCTCCACCCGAACCCGGGCAGCTGCTTCGCGTGCTGCCAACTCCTCGAACAGCGAGTTCATCCGCCACTCCTCCTCCACCACCACGGTAAAGACGAGCGGACCCGAGCACAGCCCCGCTCAGCGTTCCTCCAGCTCAGCCCTTCCCTTCAGAGGAACTGCACCCATCGCTGATTCCCTCCTCATCAAGCCCCGGCGAACGCCGGGGCCAGTGCCTTGCGCAGGGAAGTGTTCATGAAGTCGTCGCTGACGTGTGTGTAGATGGCCAGGGAGCTGTCGCACTCGTGGCCGACCTGCTGCTGAAGGAAGCGCCGGTCCACCCCGTCCTCGGTGTCAGGTGCGTGACGTACGGGTGCCTTGTGCCCGCAGAGACCGTGTGCGGATGACCCCATGTGGCGATTGAGCAGGCTGTCGTTGCGTACTGCTTTCGCCACGCAGGCGGCCGGAGGTGTTACATTCCGAGACCGTCGATGTGATGCGCATCACTGCCTGGGGGCTTTGGGTCGGGCATGCGCGATCATGACCGGATGGACTCTCGTTTCCTTGGCATCGCTGAGCTGGTCGAAGCCCCGTCCGTGGCGGTCGTAATCGACGTCATGCGTGCTTTCACGGTGGCTGCCTGGGCCTTTGCCCAGGGGGCGGAAAAGATCGTTCTTGCTGAGTCGCTGGACGAAGCCCTGGCGCTCAAGGCTCACCACCCGGATTGGGTGGCGCTCAAAGACGGTCCGCTCGCGCCCGGGTTCGACACCGTCAACTCGCCGGGCCTGCTGCGGTCTATTGACCTTGGCGGACGGACCGTTGTGCAGAAAACCACGGCAGGGACGGTCGGCGCCCTTGCGGTCAAGGAGGCGTCGCTGGTGCTGTGCGCCAGCTTCGTGGTGGCGGAGGCAACAGCTCGGCTCTTGCGGACACGCGAGTGTGACAGTGTCGCGTTCGTGGTCACTGGCGAAGATGGGCACGCCGATGAGGATCTGGCGTGCGCTCAATACATCGCTCGGAGGGCCACCGAGGCTGGGACGGATGCAGCTGAGTTCCTCCGTCGCGCCGGCGAGTCGCGCGCCGCCGCCGAGCTGGCGGAGGGTGTGCGTCAAGGAGTCCATCCTGATGACGTCGCACTCTGTCTTGAGCTCGACCGGTTCCCCTTTGCCATGGTGGCGACCTTGGAAGACTCGCTCATGGTCCTCCGTCCGTGCGCCGTGCCTTCACTGACCGACGAGGCTTCGATCTGATCGCTGGTGAGGTCCGACTCCCCCCATGCGAGAGCCCGCATCCGGTTGGGTATGCGGCATCAGCTGCGTGTCCCGATGCGGAAGCCCGTGAGCTCGTCGATCGTCCGCTCCGACTGGGCCAGCCGCTCGTTGGGCTTGGCGTTCCGCGCTTTGAGGCGGGTGATTTGGGCTTCGCGGAGGTCGGGGACGTCTCCGCCCTGCTGCAGGGCCTGGAGATGTCGCTCGAATTCGGCGCGGAGGTGTGCGTAGGCGCGGGTGCCGTAGAAGGCAGTGCGGTCGACGGCCGCTTCGCGGGCGGGGGTCTTGACGTCGCACTTTCCGCCGGGTGGGATCTCGCCGCGCAGGAGGCGGTCCATGGCGGCCCGGATGCGGTTCTCGTTTTCGGTCCGCTGAGCTTGGGAGATTGTCATGCGGATTCCTCAGAGGTGGTGGCGGCGGCGATCTGGGCGATGGCGCGGAGGGCCCGGTCGTAGTCGGCCTGTAGCCGGGTGCGTTCGGTCTTGCGGGTGGTGCCGAGCTGGCCGAGGAAGATCTTGGTGCGTTCGGCGTGTTCGGCCGAGGCGGGCCGGTGACAGGGGTGGTGGGTGGCCTGCGGGCAATGGGCGGAGTCACACATCCCGGTCAGGGGCGATCCGCCGTCGGGGTGCCGGCCAGTCTGAGGCAGAGCGCCCGGGACGGGTCGGTGAACCAGCAGTAGTTCGCCAGGCCGAGGTGGAGGACCTTGGCGCGTTTGGTCAGCAGGTTGAGCACGTCGCGGTCGCTGGGCTGTGTCCTGGGCGCCGTTGCTGCTGCCGGATCGAGCTTCTCGTCGATGCTGGTGAAGAACTCGGTGGGCTTGGGGCTCCGGGGCCGGCCGGGGAGGATGCCCTGCCGGTAGTTTCGGAACTCTTCCAGCCGGGACGATGCCGCCGTGGATGTCAAACAGCAGCCGGTAGGCGATCAGCACGTCCACGTGCGGGAACGCGATCCGTACCGATGCTGACGGGCCCGACCCGGGCCAGCAGCCAGCGCAGATTGCCCGGCTGCCAGCCGCCTCCGAGCGGATGCCGTCCCCTGACTGCATCCTCGAGAGCCCGGCGGTGAGCGGCGTACGAATCGTCGACCAAGGTACGGCAGACCACCGTCAGCCGCTGCCATTCCTCCTCCGGATAAGGCGGCAACGGGTGGTGGTAGGGCTGGATGTTGACGTGTGCGGCCCGGCGGCAAGCTCCAGCACCCCTCACCGAGCGGGCCCCTGCCCCGGACATAGCCCTCCGACAAGCTGCGGGTCATGGCCTCCAGCCTTGGCGGACTGAACATTTAGAAGTCGGCCGGCTGCCCCCGCCGCAGATAAGCGGCCGTCCTCGATCTCGTCATGAACTCGGCCGCGGCTTCTCTCTCGGCCACCGCGCCTTCGGTCAGTCCGGCTTCCGCCCCGGCCTCGTCGTATGCCTCCCGGTAGATGGGCGTCGTGTCCAGGCGGCGGAGGTACTTTTCCGTGCATCGGTGTCCCGCACGACTCTCGCGGCCTGTCGGTAATGCCCGGTGACCAGGTATTCCAAGGTCCTCATCGAGAAAAAGTGGCGGAGCCGATGGGGTCAGGCCCGCCGCCGCTCTTCACCGCCGGCAGGCACTAATCGCCGTTCGGGGCGACCAGCCGACGCGGCGGCCGCCACCGGGTGCCCCCGGCGGTGACGGCCCGGTCCGGCTCCACGTAGTCGTGCACCGCGGCGAGGGCCTCGTAGGAGATCCAGGTGGTGCGGAACTTCTTGCCTCTGGTGATCTCGGCTGGCGCCGGGAACGGGATCGGCACCGCGGTCGGCGCGGGCGGCAGCGCGGGTTCTCCCAGGGCAGCAAGTAGGTGAGCCCCTGCAGCCGCCGCAGCCCGGTGGCCAGTGCGAGATCGCCGATCGCGGCGTTGCGGGTCATCTCCCGGCCGTGGAAGCCGGTGTCCTGCGAGCCGCCCGGAGGGAGTGCGCGCAGTCCTTTGCGGAACAGCTCGGCGAAGTCCGGCTCCAGGTACTTGATCGTCACATGCGACTTCGGAGTGCGGCGGACCGCGGGATGCTCATGCGCTGACCTCAGGTCGTCGCCACGAACCGGACCTTCAACGCCCGCGGCCCGGTGCTCGGCGTACCGGCTCGGCCCCGCCCTTATCCACTCCTTGACCGCCCGCACGTAGTTCTCCCACGAACTCGGCGCCGGCGCCCCGCTGGCGGGGAGCTCACGCAGCCACCGGTTCATCATCGCTGTCGGACGCGGCGCGGCCGGTCCGCCCTCGAAGCGCAGGTCTCGTCGACGAGCACAGGCATCCCCGCGGGGATCAACGGTCGATCTTTGTGACCTCTCAGTCCAGCAAGGCGATGACCTCCAGGAAGTCATCGTAGGCCTCGCCGTACTGTTGGGCAGCGACGAGGAACATGGAACGGTCGGTCAGGGCTCTGCCCAGCGCTTCTCGATCTCGATCCGCGCCTGCCAAGTCGGCCAGGCGGCGGGCGAGTGCCACACCTTCGTCGAGGACCGGGCGTAGCGGTTTCAGGATGAGGTGGCTGCGGTTCTCCCAGTAGAGCGCCGAACGGGTGGTCAGCCTGCGGTGTACGGCGACCAGTTCCGGGAGGTGTTCGTGCGGGTCGGTCTTGGCCGTCTCTGCCAGGGCGGCGGCCTCCTCCTCGAGGGTGGACAGGCCGCGGAAGTACGCCTGCCGGATGTCCGGCGACCAGTTGTGGAGGTCCGATCCGAACGCAGGTGCTGGTGCGCTGGGAGACGCCGCGGGCTCCGCAGACCGGCCCGACAAGGCGAGCAGGATGCTCCACCACGAGAGGAAGTTGCTCCAGCCCGTGCGCTCCCCGGTCTCACCCAACTCAGCAAGGAGGGCCAGGGCCTCCTTCCGGGCCCCTCCGGCCTCGGTGCGGCGCCCGGCTGTGTCCAGCATCCCCGCGTGATGGACCAGGTGCCACGTCAGGATGGCAAGCGAAGTGCTGCCGGTCCCGAGTTCGCCACGGCTGGCGCCCACGACTTCCGCGAAGGCCTTCAGGGCCGCGTCGTGATGTCCGGCGGCATCCAGCTCGGCCACCCACTCGACCATGGTCCATAAGGAGACACCTGCTCGGCTCTCCGGCCGCGCGGCTTGAACGATCTTCCCGCAGATCTCCGCGGCCTCCCGGTGACGTCCTTCCTCGGCCAGTACGGCCGCCAGCCGCCTGTGCCCGTACATGGGGCTCGGCACTTGCCCCTGCTCGAACCCCCACCGCCCGGTCTCGGCCATCTCCTCGCACACGGCGAAGCCCTCCGCCCGTCGGCCGGCGGAGTACAGATCGGCCTGGTAGGCGGCCAGGGCACCGACAAGCACCTGTGTCCTCTTCGGGTGGCTTGCGTGGACGCGCCGGGCGGTGGCTACCGCCTCGGCGTGCAGAGCCAGACGCATGTCCGGCCGATCCCGGAACTCTGCCGCGTACCCCTGCGAGACCAATGCGTCGGACAGCTTCGGCAGATAGGCCAGCGGGCTCACCTCCGCGAGCACCTGGTACGCCTCGATCCGTTGGCCGAGGCTCAGATACCCGGATCCGAGCAGCATCATCCGTGCCCTCAGCACAGCATCCTCGTCGACCTTTTCGGAGTAATCCATGACGGCGATTCTCAGAGCCGGAGAAGAGGACGGACAAGGCTGCTGAGCTGTGCTATCGGTCCTACGAAAAGGGCCGCTGAGCTGTCATGATGGGTATGGTTTCAGCTATCGGCGGCTCCACTGGCACGGATGCCGATGGAACAAACCTGGATCCGGACATCGTGACGCCCGGATCAGTCAGGCGTCATGGCCGGCATCTTCCGCCGATTCACGCGATCAGTACCGCAGTCCCGGCCAGCGCAACCGCCCCCGCAGGCCATTCGCGACCTCGGCGACAAGGTCGCTGCCCGCCACATCGCCCAGCGCGCCGGCGCGCCGCTCGTGGCCGGCACGCCCGAGACCTGGTGTCCGGCTCGGAGGAGGTCGTCGCCTTCGCCCAGGAGCAGGGCGTCGCTGCCCGGCAGGGCCGATTGCTGACCACGCTGCTCCCCGGTGGAAGGCGTGCCCCAGTCGTTCCCTGGAGGCCATGATTTTCTGGCGGGTGGCGTCCGAGAGACGGCCACCGCCTCTGAGCACCAGTGAGGCCGTCGCACATCGGACGCCGGTTCCCGCCCCGTAATGCGCGCGGCGAACCGGCGCCATCAAGGGCTGACGTCCGCCGGGCAGAGGGGAGGTCGTGGTCGATGGTGACGCCGCTGGCGTAGCCGCTGTACGCCGGCGTCTCACCGAGCAGTGCCGACTGTGCCATCAGAGGCAAACGTCCCATGATGGAGACCCGCGCGAGACAACAGACCGCTTGGGCTGCCGGTCGCAGCGCCGCCAAGGCCTCCTCCCCTACCAGTTCCTTGGGCGCTGGGGTGAGAGGCGCCGCACGACAAGGAAGTCCGCGGTGACCACGAGGTCGACGTCGCGAATGGTGTCGTGGTGCCGGCGGGCCGCGCCCACCACCGTTCTATGGCAGGCCTTGGCCTTCCGAGCGAGGTCACGTCCGATCGCGCCCATTCCGACCACGACCACCGTCCGTCCGGCGAATTTGCCGTGCGGGTGGCGGTCCCACCCTCGAGTCAGCGAGCGCCGGCGGTCAGGCGCCAGGCGGCGGCGTGTCACGGCTTCGGCGGCGTGTTCCGCCCATGGCGCGGTATCCCGCATGGGGACGACGGGACCGATCGTTCCTTGGCGCGCCGGGCCGGCGTGATCGGCTCCTTCGCGTCCCTGCCGGTTGCGGCGTGCAGGACCGCGGCAAACCGAGCCAGGTCCTACTCGAGGAGCGCGCCCGTCACAGGGTCGGCGCCCTTCTGCGGACCGATGACCTTGCCGTCCCACCGCATCAGAGCGGCGGGGATCGGCAGGTAGGCATCCATGTACCCCGGGAGGCGGATACGACGCGATGTCGACCGCGGTCCCGTTGGGCGATCTGTTCCTATTCTGCCTCGCGCCGAAGTGGCTGTGGCGGAGGGGCGATCGCGTACGGATTTTCCGGTTGTCCCAGTTCTCGGCGTCAGGGTCCGATAGCGGGCAGCTCTCCTGGAGGTCGACGAGTTTCGCCGTTGCGCCGTGATATCCCTATGCGCCGGGCACTTGATGATGTCGACCCTGGCGGCGACGCTCCGGCCGGGGGGCGACACGATCACCTCAGCGATGCCGTTGGTTCCCCGCGACGGGTTGCAATCGATAACCCGGCCCGTCCGCGTTCCAGAGTTGGGTGGCGTATGCCTGCGGTGCGGGGCGCCGATGCCGACACTGGTGGACACTCGGCCTCGAAGGCGTAATTGCTCGAATGCGAGGTGTAACCGCGTTCATCTGCGGGATATCGGGCATTCCCGCTTCTTCGTGTCGATCCGGAACTGGCGGAATGTTATTCTCCGTTTCATCTTCATGGAGTTGATGAGCGTCGTCCCTTGCTTCCCGGCCGTCGGCCTGGGTAGCGTTGCCGGTGGTCGCTGGGGCAAGTGAATACGTGCAGGTTTCACGGGTATCGCGGACTGCGGGAATTGTCGATGGCTGTGCGGTCAGCTGACTACGGGCCAGGAGGAAAGAGGCTCCAAGAATTTCCATCGGAGCGCTCCTCGCTTGATTCATGAGCAGGGGCTGTGCACAACTGCTCCCCAGACCGCTTTCCCGAGAACGTCGCGATCACCACCGCGGGTGATCGGCCCTGAGAGCGCGTGCTTCCGCCATGCACAATGTGATCAGTGTGCTGCGGCGACAGCTACTGGCGCCGACCTATTTACAGATCTGGGTGAATGCTGCCTTCCGCTGGTTATCGCGCTGAGCGCACCGGGACTACACCGGCAGGAAAATGCCAACTTCCTTGCCCGAGCGGACACTGCGATGGAAGAATCGCCCAGCGGACCGGCGCAGGGTCCAGTCACAGGGCTCCCGATGGCCGAGGAACGGATTATTCACATGAAGATCACGCCGCAAGTCGACCAGAAAATGGGTGCTACGGTCACCGAGTTCGACGTCGAAACGCTGTCGACGTCCGATGTACGCTGCCTGAAGGATGCGATCTATCGGGAGAAGTTACTGATCCTGAAGGACCAGAACCTCAGTCCACAGCAGTTCATCGCACTCGGAAAGGCACTCGGTACGATCGAGGTCTATTACGAGCCGATGTACCACCACCCCGACCACGAAGAGATATTCGTGTCCTCCAGCACCCCGGAGTCGGCACAGCAGGTGGGGGTCCCCAGGACCGGCGCGTTCTGGCACGCTGACTACTCGTTCATGCCCAGGCCGTTCGGCATCACGATGACCTACCCACAAGTGGTCCCCAAGACAAACCGGGGAACGCACTACATCGATATGGGAAAGGTGTTCGCCGGCCTGCCCGAACAACTGCGTTCGATGGCGAGGACGACCAAGGGACTGCACAGCGCGAGGCGCTATTTCAAGATCCGGCCGTCCGATGTCTACCGCCCCATCTGTGAACTCCTGGACGAGATCGAGAAGAAGACCCCGCCGGTGATCCACCCCACAGTCTTCGTCCACCCGGCCACCGGGGAAGAGGTGCTCTATGTCAGCGAGGCCCTGACCTGCGAGCTGCACGACCGCCACGGCCGGCCGCTGGAGGACGACTCGCTGCACCGGCTGCTCGAGGCCAGTGGTCAACTCGACACGACGTTCAGCGACGAGCACATTCACACCCAGAGGTTCACCGAAGGCGACCTGCTCATCTGGGACAACCGCAGCCTCGTCCACCGCGCGTTGCACAGCCCGACACCGGAGCCCAGCACCTCGTACCGGGTGACCGTCCACGACGAGCATCCCTTTTACCGGATGGTGGCATGATGGCCGGCCCCTTCGCGCAGCCGACCGCCGGGACCGGCACGGTACACCCCGACGACCCGGCTCTGCGTGAACGGGTTCTGCGCCCCTACCGCACGAACTGCCGGTACCTCGGCCCCGTTGACGTATGCCTGGACAACGGGACCGTCACCGCCTCCGGCGCGTTCCGCATCACCGAGTCGTGCTACATCGACGACACCGGCCACTTCAACGCGGTCGAGTTCAACATCTGCTTCAACCAGATTGCCTACTACCTGATCGCCAAGTGCGTCGAGAACCGGCTGCCTCCCGTCTTCGATGCCTGGACACTCGACGACTACTGGCAGCGCCAGCTCTCCGACATTCTGATCACCCGGTACACCAGCAGGTTCCACCGCGCGATCCGGGGACAGGAGTTCCGCGGCGAGCTGAGCTTCACCGACGTCAAGCTGCGCTCCGGCGAGAATGGCAAGGCGCCGTTGGCCCTCATCGAGAGCGAGTGCCGGTTCTGGGACGAGGACGGTGGGCGGTGCACGGGCGAGATCCAGATCGCGCTGACCAACCCGCCGCAGGGTGCGCCGCGATGACCGAACCGGCGGACGCGGTGGACCTGCTGCTCTCGCTTCCCCGGGCGCGCCGCAGAAAGACGCTGGCGAACCTGGTCGAGGCCGAGGTCAGAGAAGTCCTGCTGCTCCCGGAAGACGCTGAGCTGGGCGCCGACGTCAGCTTTTTCGACCTGGGAATGACCTCGCTCCGGCTGACCGAGCTTCGCCAGCGTCTGACCCGGAGGCTCGACAGGAGGATCGAGATCGAGGCGTTGTTCGAACACCCGACGTCCCAGAGCCTGACCGATCATCTCGCGGGCACCGTGCTCTCCGATGTGTTCCCCGCCACCACACCCGCGCCGCAGAACGCTCAGGAGCTGCCGCCGATGGTCCACGAGATCCTGCGGAACCTCTACCGCTGAGGCCTGCGGAGCGGCCGTGCACCTCACACCAGGAGCGATATGACGACACCCATGGGCAGCCAGAGCGGTCGGCAGAAGGCCGCCGACCCTGACGGAGAGCTGCTCCAGCGACTGCTGCTGGAGAAGTACGAACCGATCGCCATCGTGGGCATCGGTCTGCGGCTGCCGGGCGGTAACGACACGCGGGACTCCTTGGCGGAGTTTCTGCGCTCCGGGCGGGACGGCACCGGACCCATTCCCTCCGACCGCTGGGACGTCGCCGCGTTCGAGAGCACCGACCCGGCCGCGAAAGGCACGATCCGTACACGTGGCGGCGGCTTCCTCGAGGGCATCGACCGGTTCGACCCCGCGTTCTTCGGCATATCGCCGAAGGAGGCCGACTACGTGGACCCGCAGCAGCGGCTACTGCTGGAGACGGCGTGGGAGGCACTGGAGGACGCGGGGCTCGACGCGCACGCGCTACGCGGCAGCGACGGCGGTGTCTACGTGGGGATCAGCTCGGCGGACTACATGATCGCCGCGGAGACCCTGCCGTACGAGGCGATCAACGGTTATCTGGGAACCGGGACCGCCCACAGCGCCGCCTCGGGTCGGCTTTCCTATGTCCTCGGCTGGCACGGCCCCTGCGCGAGCTTCGACACGGCCTGCTCGTCGTCACTGGTGGCCCTGCACATGGCCGTACAGGACTTGCGGCAGCGGCAGTGCGACATCGCCCTGTGCGGCGGGGTCAACCTGGTCCACCATCCGCAGGCGCACATCGTGACCACCGATGCCAACATGCTGGCGCCGGACGGGCGTTGCAAAACCTTCGACGACCGCGCGGACGGATACTCCCGCAGCGAAGGGTGCGGTGTGCTGGCACTCAAGCGGCTGTCCGACGCCCAGCATGACGGCGACCGGATCCTGGCCCTGGTACGCGGCTCGGCGATCCGCCAGGACGGCGAGGGTGCCGGTCTCACGGTCCCCAACGGAAGCTCGCAGCAGCGAGTGATGCGCGCGGCGCTGCTCAACTCGGCGGTGCGGCCCGAGGACATCCAGTACGTCGAGGCGCACGGGACCGGCACCGCGCTGGGCGATCCCATCGAGTTATCGGCGATCGCCAAGGTCTTCGCCGAGTCGCACAGCCACGGCTCCCCGGTCTTCGTCGCGTCGGGCAAGACCAACCTCGGCCATGCCGAGGCCGCTGCCGGTGTCAGCGGAATCATCAAAGTGGCGCTGCAGTTGGGCGAGGGGCTCATCTACCCGCACCTGAACATGGACATCCCCTCCACTCATGTCGCATGGGACGAGCTCCCGGTCGCGGTGCCCCGCGAGCCCGTGTCCTGGCCGACCGGAACCCGCAGGGCGTTGGTGAACTCCTTCGGCTTCGCGGGCACGATCGCGTCCGCGGTCATCGAGCAGGCTCCCGCGTCCGATGCGGCACGGAATGCGAGCACCCGGCCTCGGTCCGGCGCGGCCGTGTTCACCCTGTCGGCCCGGACCCGCAAGGCACTGGCACTCCAGGTGGAGCGGTACCGGCGCTATCTCGCCGACCATCCGGATGCCGACGTCGAGGAGTTGTGCCACGCGAGCAATGTCCTGCGGGCGCATCATGTCTCGCGCGTCGCCGGAGTCGTCGGCGGCCTGGGAGATCTGGAGGCGCTGCTGGCCCGGCATGTCCACGGGACCGAGGACACCCCACAGCAGCGCAAAGTGGCTTTCCTGTTCAGCGGTCAGGGCTCCCAGTACCCCGGCATGGCTGCCGGGCTCTACCGAAGCCACCGGGTCTTCCGCGACACCGTCGACGCTTGCGACCGGCTGTTCGCGGAACACCTGGACGGGCCGCCCGTCCGCGATGTGATGTTCGGTGAAGGCCACGCCGCCGGACTGCTGGACCAGACCCGGTACACCCAGCCGGCACTGTTCACACTGGAATTAGGCCTGGCAGCGCTGTGGAAGTCGTGGGGCATCCGTCCGGACGTGGTGATCGGGCACAGCATCGGTGAGGTGGCCGCGGCCACCGTGGCGGGGGTCTTCCCCCTCCCCGACGCGATCGGGCTGGTGGCGGCGCGGGCCCGGCTCATGCAGTCGGTGTCCGCACCGGGCGGGATGATGGCGGTGCGGGCATCGGGTGAAGAGATCGCTCCGTTGCTCGGCCAGTACCCCGGCCTCTCGCTCGCCGCGATCAACGCTCCCGACCAGTGCGTGGTGTCGGGGGCCGCGGAGCCACTGGAGGCGATGGCCGCGGAGCTGACCGGGCATGGCCTGCGTACCAAGCGGCTGCCGGTATCCCATGCCTTTCACTCACCGCTGATGGACGAAGTGCTGGGGGAGTTCCGGAGCCTCATCTCCGGCGTGCGGTTCCAGGAGCCCGAGACCACCCTGATCTCCAACCTGAGTGGTCAGATCGCCGAGGTGGACGAGGTGTGCTCCGCCGACTACTGGGCGCGGCTGATCCGTGAACCCGTCGACTTCGCCGGTGGCATCCGGACACTGGCCGACCAGGGACCACACGCCATGGTGGAGATCGGGCCGGGCCGATCTCTGATCAACTCCGGACGCGCGGGTGTGACGGCCTCCCGGCACCTGTGGGCGGCATCGCTGGGAGCCGCGGGAGAGCAGGAGCGGGCGCCGTACGAGGCCGCCGCCCAGCTCTACGCGGCGGGCCTGCCCCTGTCGTGGCGAGGGTTCCACGAAGGCCGGCCGAAGCCGCGGCTCACCCTGCCGACCTACTGTTTTGACCGCAAGCGGTACTGGCTGCCGGAGTTCGGCAAAACCACGGGAGTCGGCGCCCATCATCCCCTTCTCGGCACCGAGACCACGACCGAGGAGCAACGCAGCGCCTTCGTAGGGGAGTTCGCCAGCAGAATCAGTGCCGACCGGCCGGACTACCTGGTGGATCACATGGTCGTCGGCCAAGTGGTCTTCCCAGCGGCGGGGTTCATAGAACTGCTCATCGCAGCGGTGGACGCCGTGCACGGCCACACCGGGCTTCCCATCGACGACATGCGCATCCATGAGCCACTGCTGCTGTCGGACGACGCCATCAGCTTGCGTACCCGGATCAGGACCACGGGGGACGGTGACGAGCTCATCGAGATCCTCAGTGTCAGCGACGACGCGGGCATCGAGAGGCTGCATGTCACCGCGATCATCGGCAAGGAGAGCCAGGACGCCGTACCGCTCGACGACGGCTCCGAACTGCTGGAAGAGATCGCCGGAGCCGAGGCCGGGGAGGAACAGCGGGGTCGGCGGATCACCGAGCTGTACGCGGACTTCGCGGATTCCGGTATGGGCTACGGCCCGCGTTTCCGTCTCATCGAGTCCTTCACCCGCCGCGGTGGCAACCTCGCGACGGCACAGATCACCGGTCCGGCGGGCGTGACCACCGAAAACCTCCCCCCAGCGATCCTCGACTGCGCGCTGCAGACCCTGGCCACCATCACCCAGCCCGGCCTTCCCGTCCGGCTGCGGTCCTTCCGACTGCTCAGTCGGCCCCGTGGCGCGACACTGCGCAGCGTGGTCCGGCTGCTCCCCGCACAGCCGTCCACCGATGCGGACTTCGTCGCCGATGTGGTGCTCTGGGACGGCGAACGAGTCGTATGCGTGCTGAACGGCCTGGAACTCAGGCGGATGTCATCGGTCGGCGTCGCTCGGCGGCGGATGTTCTATCAGACCCAGTGGGTCGAAGCGGCCTCCTCGGCCACGCCTGTCCCGGGACGTCGTGTCGCGCTGCTGCACAGTGGCCTGGAGGGGGAGAAGTCACTGGCCGAAGAGGCGGAGCGCACCGGCACCTCACTGGCCTTCGCCTCCGACCTGGCCCAGCTCCCCGAACTGCTCGCGCAAAGACCGGCCGATCTGTGCTGGTTCTGGCAGCCGGGTGAGCAGCCCGGCCTCGACGGCCTGCGTGCCGAATGCGAGCGGCAGTACACCGAGCTGCTGGAGCTGGTTGGCCTCCTGGAGACCTGCGGATTCGGGCCGGACCAGCGGCTGTGGCTGGTGACCAGAGGGGGCCAGTGGTTTCCCCAGGACGAGGCCGACGACGGCCGACGGCTGTCCGCCTCCAGCGTCTGGGGCTTCGGGGCGGTATTGCTGAGCGAGTATCCGAACCACCGGGTGTCTCTCCTGGATCTGCCGGTGGGCGAGACCGACCCGGCCACGGTGCTCAGGGAGTTGTTGAGCAGCGAACCCGACGAGTTCCAGATCGCCTACCGTGACGGCCGACGCCACGTCCGCCGACTGGTCCCGAGCGGCCCCGAGGAGCGGCTCGGGACCGAGGAGCGGCTCGGGACCGAGCCGGAGCCGTCGCCGGTCGACGGTGACCACACCTACCTCATCACCGGCGGGCTCGGTGGCCTGGGCCTGCTGACCGCTCGGACGTTGGTGGACCGCGGCGCGCGCCACCTGGCGCTGGTCAGCAGGCGAGAACCCGACGACGAGGAGCTCCAAAGGGTCAGGCAGACCCTCGGCGAGCAGGTCAGTGTCCGTGTGCACACCGCGGATATCGCGGAACCCGCCGCCGTCGACGCCTTGTTCGAGAGTCTCACCAAGGAAGGACCGGCCGTGGGCGGTGTCGTCCACGCGGCGGGGGTACTGTCCGACCGGCCCGTGAACTCGCAGGACTGGGACAACATCGACAAGGTCTTCCGGGCCAAGGTCTACGGAAGCTGGCTGCTGCACCAGGCCACATCCGACCTCCCCGAGGTCAGGTTCTTCATTGGATACGGATCCAGCTCCGCCGTGCTGGGCCAAGCGGGCCAATGCAACTACGCCGCGGGCAACGCCTTTCTGGACGCGCTCATGCACTGGCGCGGCGCTCTCGGCCTGCCCGGTACCGCGATCGACTGGGGTCCATGGGCGGAGATCGGCATGGCTGCCGCCCTGGACGAGGCGCACAAGCAGTCGTTCGAGCGGCAGGGAATGGTATTCATCCAGCCCCGGGACGGAGCCCGCGCGCTGACCGCGTTGCTGGACAAGCCCGTCCCACAGATCGTGGTCGGCGCATGCGACTGGACCACGTACGCCGCGACAAGGCCGTTGTCCAACGCCCTGTACGAACAGCTCGCACGTCCGAGGGACAACACCGTACCCACGGTCGACGTCGATCAACTGGCCGGGCTGCCCGAGGACGGACGGCGGCAGGCGCTCGCCGATCTGGTCCGGGGGACCGTGGCCAAAGTGCTGCGCTTCGACGCCACGGGTGACATCCCGGCCGACACGCCCTTCACACACCTGGGGCTGGACTCACTGGCCGCGGTGGACGTCAAGAACGGCTTGGAGGCGGCACTGCGCACCTCCCTGTCGGCGTCGATCACGATGGACTACCCGACAACGAACCTGCTCGTGGAACACCTTGACTCACTGGTCCGGCCGGACCATGGCGAGACGAGCGACCCGGGCGGCGGGTTGGAATCCCCCTTGGACGCCGAGGCCGAACTGGCGGCGTTGAAGGACCTCGGATGAGGGCGTACATCGAGTCGCTGGAGAAACTGTCCAGAAGTCAGTTGATGCTGCTCCTCGCGCGGCAGCACCAGGCCGAGACCGAGGGCTTGGCGGTTGTGGGGATGAGCTGCCGGCTGCCCGGAGGCATCGACACCCCCGCCGAACTGTGGGCGCTGGTCGGCGAGGGCAGGGCGCTGGCCACCGAGCAGGCCGGTGTCCCCACCGACAGCCTGGGCAGGCCGCGGTGGAACCTCGCGGCACCCGACATCGCGCCGTTCGCCGCCGCGCTCCGCCAGGGCGGATACCTCACCGACATCGACCTCTTCGACGCCGAGCGCTTCGGCATTTCCGAGGAGGACGCCCGTTGTCTCGACCCGCAGCAGCGACTGCTGCTCACCGAGACGTCCCGGGCGTTGGAGGACGCGGGCCTCACAGACCCGGGCGGTCGACGCGTGGGCGTCTTCGTCTCCGTCACCACGCCGGAGTACGGCCTGGCGGGGATTCGCAACGGCGTCACCACCGAGGGGATGTCCGCGCCGATGGCCACTGGCACGGTGGTCAGCGCGGCCGCCGGGCGGATCTCCGTCGGCCTCGGACTGAACGGGCCCGCGCTGACGGTCGACACCGCCTGCTCCTCCACTCTCGTCGCGGTGCACCTCGCCGGCGCCGCACTGCGCCGCAAGGAATGCGACGTGGCGATCGTGGGAGTGAGTCACCTGTTGCTGTCACCGGTCACCACCGCGGTCTTCGCCAAGGCGGGCATGCTGTCGGCCGCCGGGCGCTGCCGGCCCTTCACCGCCCGCGCCGACGGGTACGTCCGCGCCGAGGGGAGCGTGGTGCTGGTGCTGAAGCGCGAGCAGGACGCCCGTGCCGACAAGGACACGCCGTACGCCCTGGTCCGGTCGAGCGCGATCCATCAGCACGGCCGACGGTCCACGATGTCCGCCCCGTCCTCCGCGGGACAGCAGCGGGCGATCCGGGAATGTCTGAGCGCGGCCGGGGTCGACGCGGCACGGGTCGGTTACGTCGAGGCGCACGGCAGTGCTGACAAGGTCGCCGACGCCATCGAGATCGATGCGATAGCCACCGCGTACGAACGCGACTCCACGGACTGCCCGCCGCTCTACGTCGGCAGCGGAAAGGCCAACATCGGTTACCTGGAGACTGCCTCGGGGGCCGTGGGACTGGTCAGGGCTATTCTCGCGCTGCGCCACCGCACGGTGCCCGCGCAACCCGATTTCACCGATCCCAATCCGGCCATCTTCGGCCGGCCGATGTCGGTGACGGTGCCGACCAAGGCCCTGCCGTGGCCCTCGGAGGAGCACCGGCTGGCAGGCGTCAACGCGTTCGGCTTCACCGGGGTCAACGCACACGTCCTCATCGAAGCCGCCGGCACCGCACGGCCCGGCCCCCCTCTCGGCCCGACGCCGTCGGCCGGCGGCCGCCACTGGCTCGACTCCTACACCTGGCACTGACCGTTACTCCTGGCGAGCGAGGCACCGAATGAGCAGAACGCAGTCCAGCACAAGGCCCACGACACTTCAGGACAGCGTGGCCCGTCACGCGGCCGAACGGCCCCATCACCCCGCGCTGGTCTGCGGATCGGTCCAGGTCACCTACCAGGAACTGGACCGAAGGAGCGACCGGACCGCTCAGGCGCTGGCCGCCTTTGGCGTCCGGCGCGGCAGCCGGATCGCGCACTTCGCCCCCGACTCGGAGAGATTTCACGAGATCGTGCTCGCGTGCGCCAAGACCGGTGCGGTCCTCGTCCCGATCGACTGGCGGCTGACCGCCGCCGAGGTCACTCACATCCTGCGTGATTCCGGTACCGAGCTGTTGTTCTTCGGGCCGGCCCTGGCTCCGCTGGTGCAGGAGGCCCTGCCGGCCCTGCCGAGGCTTCAGCACACCGTCCCGCTGGACACGGCCGGTTTCGAGGCATGGGCTGACGACCGGCCCGCCGACACCGGGTTCGCCATCCCCGCCGACGCGGACACCGAAGTGGTACAGATCTATACGAGCGGCACGACCGGGGCGCCCAAGGGCGTCGTGCTGGCCCAGCGCAGCTTCTTCGCCGTCGCCGGCATGCTCGCCGAACACGGGCTGGAGTGGATCGACTGGCGTGCGGACGACCGGAGCCTGGTGTGCGTTCCCGGCTTCCACATCGGCGGCCTGTGGTGGGCGACGCAGGGACTCAACGCCGGAATCACGAACGTACTGCTCCCCGCGTTCGACAGCCTGCGCGCGGTCGACCTCATCAGGGAAGCCGGCATCACCACCGCCTGCATGGTGCCCGCGATGATGCGCATGATGTTGGACGAGCCTCATGTCGGCAGACCGGACTTCGCCACGCTGCGCAAGGTGGTCTACGGGGGGTCCCCGATCTCGGACACGCTGCTGCGACGCGGCCTCGACATCTTCGACTGCGACCTGGCCCAGATCTACGGGCTCACCGAGACCGGCAACACCGCGGTCTGTCTGCCTCCCTCGGAGCATCGGCCGGGCAGTCCCCGGCTCGCCGCTGCCGGACTTCCCTATCCCGGCGTACGGATGAGGATCGTGGACTCCCAGGGCGACGACGTGCCGACCGGAGAGATCGGCCAGGTGTGGCTGCACACGCCGGCCCGGATGGCCGGGTACTGGAATCTGCCCGATGCGACGGCGCGCACCCTCGTCGACG
Organism: Streptomyces sp. ME19-01-6; assembly: GCF_033793745.1. NCBI lineage: Bacteria > Bacillati > Actinomycetota > Actinomycetes > Kitasatosporales > Streptomycetaceae > Streptomyces > Streptomyces sp. ME19-01-6. Next base: position 21,255 of record NZ_JARAXF010000013.1, read on the forward strand.
GCTGGATCGTCACCGGGGACGCGGGCTACAGGGACGAGGACGGCTACCTCTACATCCGCGACCGGATCAGCGACACCATCATCGTTGGCGGGGAGAACGTATACCCGGCTGAGGTGGAGAACGCGCTGTGCCGGCACTCGGCCATTGCCGAGGCCGCGGTGGTGGGCGCCCCCAGCTCCGCGGCGGGCGAAGAGGTGCGCGCGTACATCGTGCTGCGCCAGGGCCATGACGTACAGGCACAGGAGCTGACACGGTTCCTGAGCGGCCAGCTCGCCCGTTTCAAGATCCCCGGCAAGTACCACGTCATCGACGTGGTACCGCGTAACCCCAGCGGCAAGATCCTGCGCAGAAAACTGCGCGAGCAACTGTGGGCGGACAGCGACCGCAAGGTCAACTGACCTTGAGAAGAGGACATCCGATGATGGGCATCCGAGGTGCTCGTACGGCGATCAAGCTCGCCATGTTCCGGACCATGATGGCGGGGGCCGCGCTGTCCGGGGATCCCGCCGCGAAACTCCTGGCAATCCGGCAGCCCGCGAATCCGTTGCCACTGTACGAACAGATCCGGGAGCAGGGCGATGTGTACCGCAGCAGGCTCGGGATCTTCTGCACCGTCTCACACGCCCAGTGTCGATCGGTCCTGAAAGACCCTCGGTTCGGCATGCCGGTTCCCCCGTCACCCCCGGCCTGGGAGATGTGCCAAGGGGACGCGGACGCGCTGATCCACCCCATCGAGCGGTCGCTGCTGGCGGTGAATCCCCCCGAGCACACCCGGCTGCGCAGACTTGTCGCGCCCTGGTTCACCGCAAGTGCACTCCGTGCCCGCGCCGCCACGGTCGAGAAGATCGTCCACAGCCATCTGGACCGCATCTCCGGCGGCCAAGGCTTCGATCTGGTCCGCGACTTCACCGCGCAGGTGCCCACCGCCGTCATCGGTGACATGCTCGGCATCGAGATCGAGGACTACGAGCAGTTCGGCCGGTGGGGCATGGCGCTGGCCACCACCATCGACGGCGTACGCACCATGGGTGAGCGACGAATGGTACGCGCGGTGCTGGCGGAGATGACGGCGTTCTTCACTCAGCTGATCGAAGAGAATCGCCGCGCTGCCCGTGACAACGCGATCAGCGGCTTGGTCGGCGCCGAGGTCGACGGCCGGCCGGTCACCGACGAAGAGCTGATCGGGCTGATGGGGCTGCTGCTGGCGGCCGGTCTCGAGACCACCGTCAACCTCATCACCAACAGCGTGCGCTTTCTGCTGGAGCACCCGGATCAGAAACGACTGTTCCTTAACCGCCCCGATATCGCGCCCGACGTGGTGGAAGAGGCTCTCCGCTACGACCCCCCGGCGATGTTCACCGTCCGGATGGCCCTTGAGGACGTCGAACTCGACGGCCAGCTGATTCCTCGCGGCGGTTGGCTCGTCCAACTGCTGGGGGGCGCCAACCGAGACCCGAAGGTGTTTACCGACCCTCATCGCTTCGATGTCACCCGGGGCAACATCCGGGAGCACATCGCGTTCTCCGCCGGTGCGCATCACTGCGTCGGCTCAGGGCTGGCGCGGCTGGAGGCGGAGATCGCCCTGCGCGAGCTGTTCGCCCGCTTCCCGGACATGCGGATCGCCGGAGAGGTCACGATGAGGACCGCCCGCAGCGCGCGAGGTCCCAAGAGCGTCCCGATCAGCGTCGCCTAGATGGTCGATTCCAAGGGATCGGCTTCGCGCATGAGGCGAGGGAGCCCAAAGTGCGGTTGTGACGCCAGACCTGGACTCCCTCGCCATCGCACCGTACGTGAAAACCGACGACCTGCTGAAGGCATCGCCGCATCTCGCGCCGCGGCGACCGGCTGTCGGGATCACCCCGAAACTGACCGACGCCGAGCTCGTCACCCTCACGGTGACGGAGGCCCTGCTCGGGTTCACCTCCGAGGCCAAGCGGCCCCGCCACGCCCGCGCTCACCTGCGGAATCTGTGCCCGTACCTGCCCCAGCAGCCCGGCTGCAACAAGCGCCTGCGCAAGGCCACCGAGCTGCTCCGCCGAATCACCCGGCTGCTGGCCACCGACACATCCGTGTGGAGCGACGACGTATGGATCGTGGACTCCACGCCCGTGGAATGCGGCCGCTCCCGCGAGACCGTCAAACGCTCCGAGCTGGCCGGATGGGCCAAGTACTGCTACTGCGCCAGCCACAGCCGCTTCGGCCGCGACTTCGAGCACCAGCTGGCCGAGCGCGGCATCCGGCTGCTGCAGCCAACCCGCGAGGGCGAACCGAAACGGCCCGGAGCCGAGCTGTTCACACCACTGCGGCAGGTCATCGCGTCGGTCAACGAGACCTTCAAGGGCCAGCCCGGCCTGGAACGGCACCACGGCCGCACACCCGCCGGCGTCGTCGCCCGCGTCATGCAGCGCATCCTCACGCTGACCACCGCCATCTGGCACAACGACCAGAGCGGACAGCCCGTCCTGCGCTCACTGACCGCCTACGACCACCAACCCTTGGGAGTGATCATCTAACTTGGACGGCGCCAGGGTGCGCAGGACGTCGAACTCGTTGGCCTCGGGGTCGGCCATGACCACCCAGCTCCGGCCAGGGCCGTGGCCCACGTCCACCTTGGCGGCGCCAAGGCCGAGCAGCCTGGCCACCTCGTCGTCGGTACTGCCATCGATCGGGCTGACGTCCAGGTGGAGCCGGTTCTTCACGGTCTTGCCCTCGGGTACCCGGATGAACATCAGGGTGGGCGGCATCTGGCGGGCCCGGACCTCCTCGACGGTCGGCTCCCAGGAGCCGATCTCGACCTTGCCCTCGCTCCGGTCGATCACCTTGAAGTCCAGGACCGCGCACCAGAAGGCCGCGAGGCGCTCCGGATCGTGGCAGTCGACAACCAACTCGGTGAACCTACTGGTCATTACTTCCCCAGGCAGTGCGGACGGGTGCTCAGCCTATGGGGCCGCGCCACCCGTCCGGCAAGTCCGGGATCACTACGACCACTAACCCTTGGAATCGATCATCCAGGCCGTCGGGCCCATCCGTCCCAAAGGAGCCATAAGAACCATGCGTGCCGAAGACGTGCGCCGTCACTATGCCACCCCGATCGGCGCTCCCGCCTACCCGCCGATGCTGCCCAAGTACATCGACCGCGAGTACCTCAACATCTTCTATCGGACGGATCCGGACGCCGCCAGAGCCGTGACACCGGAGCCGCTGGAGATCGAGGACCCCATCGTGCGGTTCGAGGTGATGCGGATGAACGAGGTGACCGGGTACGGCCCCTACACCGAGGCCGGACAGGCCATCTCGGTCAGCTACCACGGCGAACCCGGCGAGTATCTGCGCGCGATGTACCTGGACAGTTTCCCGGCGGCCGCCGGTGGACGCGAGGTCGGCGCCTACCCCAAGGTCCTGGGATCGCCCTCGCTCTACATCGACAACGCCGCACTGGTCGGCACCCTCGACTACGGCACGCTCCGGGTGGCCACCGCGACCATGGGCTACAAACACCACGCCATGGACCCTGAGGACGCTCGTGCGCAAATCTCCATCCCCACCTACATGCTCAAGTTCGCCCCGGACTATGACGCGTCGATGCGGGCCTGCGAGCTGGTGCGCACCGAGATCACCGACATCGAGGTCAAGCAGGCGTGGACCGCGCCGGCCAGGCTGCAATTGTTCGAACACGTCCTCGCTCCCCTGGCCGACCTGCCTGTGCTGGAGATCATCTCCGCGAGCCATATCGTCACGGACCTGACGCTCGGTCCGATGAAGCCGGTACACAACTACCTCGAAGTCTGAACGGATTCCGCTTCGTCCGATCGATTTGCGAGAGCGCTCCGCATCGCGCACGTGGGCTGGTGATGGCCCGGCACTTCGCCGGCGAGGCCACGGCAAAGGGCCCACCACATATCCCCCGCTCCCTGCACCGCTCCTTCCAGCGGCAGGGCCTGACGGTGGGATCCTGCCTTGGCCTCCGGCGCCTCGAACGCTGCCGCCGGGTGCCAGCGGTGCGCTCAGTGGATGCGGCTCAACCAGGCCCAGCCCGGCCCGGGTGGGGGGCCGACCATGACCTGGTCGTCCACAGGACGACCTGGGAGCCGTCGGCCACGAGGCGTACGAGTTGCACGATGTGCTGCGGAAGAAGGCCGACATCGCGGGCGCGGGCATGGACAAGAGCGGGTCGGGTTCCACCGCGCAGGCCGCCAGGGAGCTGTCCGTGCAGAACATGACCATGGGGAACGAGCTCTCGACCACGGTCTCGGTCTGGGACACGCAGGTCAAGACGGTTCTCCAGATGTGCGCCCACGTCTCGAACCACCTGGACTATTCGAAGAAGGCACATACGAAGGACGACGAGTACCTCGCGGCATCGCTGCGCCACCGCGACGGCGCCGCGGTCCCGGTCTCGGAGATCTCCAAATACGTGACGACGGCGGTTCCGCCGGCGTGGAGGACGTGGCGGGCGACGGCGTATCCCATGCCGCTGGTGCCGCCGATGACGACGACCTTCTGGCCGGTGAAGTCGGGGGTGGTGCTGGACATGTGGTGCTCCTGTTTCGCTGAGTGACTGGACTGAGGCAGGTGGGCCGGTGCGGTGGTCAGGCGTAGGGGTTGAGAACGAGGTAGCCGTCGATGCGGCTGAGCCGGTCCGAGGCGGGGTCGGGCGGGAGGGCGTGGCCGAGGTTGTCGGCACGGACCTCGCTGATCCACTGGTCGTGCTGGTACTCGTGGTTGATGAGTGCGGTCAGCAGGTGGGTCACGACGATGGTCAGCTGAGTGGGGGCGGCGACCTTGCCGGTGGCGATGTCGCCGATGCGGGCGTGGACGCGTTCGGCGACGGTGTCGCGGAAGGTGGTGAGCCGTCGCACGGTGGGCAGGGCGCCGCGGAACTTCTCCAAATTCGCGGAGTCCATGAGCCCGTCCAGCTCCGGGTCGGGGCTGGGCTCGGCCGCGGTGAGGTTGCGGATCATGAAGTGGGCGACGTGGGCCTGGTGGCCGAGGTGCCAGCCGATGGCGCTGGAGTTCTCGTGCGGGCGCCAGGTCACCTCGTCCGGCGTGAGGTCTTGCCCATGAAACTGCCGAGCAGCAGGGCGGCGGAGAGGTTGGAACCGATCAGCGCTCTGTTGTTGTTCGGCGCTGGCCGCGAGCATGAGGAGGGTGCCAGGGATACGGGCGTTCAGCGGCTGGCGGGGATAAGCCGGAGGCCCGCCGCGAAGAAGACCACTGCGATGGGGCCGGGGACGAACATGGTCAGCCGCCAGCCGAACTCGGTCAGCACTCCCCCGAGCACCAGGCCGAGGCCGAAGCCCATGGTGCCGAAAACGGAATAGATGGTCAGAGCCTTGGCCCAGTTGTGTCCGGCGGCGAACGACGTCGACACGATGGACATGCCGGCGGGGACGGTGAATCCTGCCGCGACACACTTGACGAAGCACAGGGCGATCAGCGACGTCTCGCCGCTCATGAAGGCACTGACGATCGAGGCGATGCCGAAGACGGCGATGGCCGTGATGGAGACCTGGCGCAGCCCCGGCAGGTCCGCCGCCCGGGCCGCCGAGCAGCAGGAATCCGCCGTAGCCGAAGATGTGGGCGTTGACGATCCAGGCGAGCGCGCTGGCTGTCAGGCCGAGGGACAGGTCGACGCCGTCCAAAAACGGCGCGCCGGACACGAGGATCAGAAGTCCCCAGCTCGCTGCATCCCAGCGTTGGGGTGTGGCAACAGCGGTACTACACATGTGTCTCTTCCGAAGGAAGCGTCTTCCCCGCCATCGGGGCTGACGACGACGATCGGCTCGACGTCGATGACCCGGTGCTCGAAGCGCGGCATCGCGGCGACGGCCGGGATCAGGATGATGTCGAGCCGGCCGGCCGGCAGACATTCGCGAAGTTCCCGCATATTCGCCTCACGCAGCACGAGGTCGCGGGGCACGGGCAGGTCGCAGACCATGCTGAATGCCCGGGCGACCAGGTGCGAGCCGATCAGGGGCGAGACGCCCATACGGATCTTCTGCTCGCCGGGTTCGGTCAGCCGCCTGGCCTCCGCCGCGACGGCGCGAGCGCAACCAGGGCGCGCTCGATCAAAGGCAGGATCCGGGCGCCGAAAGCGGTCTGGGTCACCCCGCGCGGCGACCGGTCGAAACAGCTTCTCGCCGAGGCGCTCCTCCAGCTTGGCGATCCCGTTGGACAGGGCGGGCTGGGTGACGCCGTACGCCCGTGCGGCGGCGCTGAACGACTTGGTCTCGGCGACCGCCTGCGCGTACCGGAGCCCTTCGAGATTCAGGCGATCTAACGTCATAGGCATGCCTTATCGCTGCATTCACTGATGTCCGCTACCGGGCTCGTTTTCCTCGGCCTACGGTGGGGCTCCTGCTGATTCAGCATAAGCAGCAGCTATAGAGATCGTCGTGTTCGGATGAAAAGGCACCATGTCAGACTCTGCCGTGACCATGGTCGTGACCGAGTCCGGAGGGCCTCTGGGCCCCTCTGTGGCGCAGACGACATCGCCGACGGGCAAGTGGGTCCGTGTGTCCGTCACGGCGAGCGGCGTGTGCAACGCCGACATCGGAACGGCCGCGGCCACCGGTCCGGGCACCTCCTTCCCGGTCACCCCGGGGCACGAGGTCGCCGGTGTCATCGCCGAACTGGGCGACCAGGTCGAGGGCTGGGAGGTCGGGGACCGTGTGTCCGTCGGCTGGTTCGGTGGCAGCTGTGGGCACTGCGCCTTCTGCCGGGTGGGCGACGTCGTCCACTGCGCCGAACGCAAGGTGCCCGGCCTTTCCTACCCGGGTGGCTGGGCACAGAGCATCACCGTGCCCGCCGATGCCCTCGCACGCATCCCTGACGGATGCGACCTTTTCGACGCGGCCCCGTTCGGCTGCGCGGGCGTGACAACCTTCAACGCCGTGCGCAAGGCCGGCACCCGTGCGGGCGGACGCGTCGCCGTGTTCGGGATCGGCGGGCTGGGCCACCTCGCCGTCCAGTTCGCGGCGAAGCTCGGTTACGAGACCATTGCCATCGCCCGCGGCGGCGACCGCGAGAAACTCGCCCGCGACCTCGGCGCCCACCACTACATCGACAGCAATGCCCAGGCGCCCGGAGCCGCCCTGAAGCGACTCGGCGGCGTGCACGGACAGCTCACCCTCGTCGGTGTCGACGCGGGATCTCTGACCGTTCCGGCGGCCCAGCTCGTCATGAACGGCCACGCCGTCACCGGACACCTCACCGGCGGTGCGCGCGAGACGGGGGAGGCGATGGAATTCGCCGTCACCCACAACGTGCGCCCCATGACCGAGCGCATGCCGCTGGAGCAGGTCGGCGAAGCCGTCACCCGGCTGCGCTCCGGAGCCCCCCGCTTCCGCATCGTCCTGGACACCTCCAGCGGCATGTGACCAGGCCCTCCGGGCCGTCGGCCGCCGTCTTCGCCCAGTGCGGGCGAGTCCCCTGCCTGATGCCAACGGCTCGGCAACGCAGAATCAGCATGCCGGAAGTCGGCCCGAGGACACCGGACCACGGCCTGACCAGAAAGGAAGCCACACATGTCCCACCGGGACAGCCACGACGTGATCGTGGTCGGCGCCGGCGCCTCCGGGCTGGCCGCGGCCACCGCCCTGCACGCCGCCGGCCGCGACACGGTCTGCCTGGAGGCCCGCGACCGCATCGGCGGACTCCTGCTTTCGGCCCCCGTATTGCCCCCGGACCGGGCACTCGACCTGGGAGCCACCTGGTTCTGGGACGGAGAGGAGCGCGTGCGGGCTCTGGCCGCACGAGGCGGCATCGAGACCTTCGAGCAGCATCTCGCCGGGGACACCATCCTCCAGGACACCACCGGCACACGCCGCCTTGCCGGCAACCTGATCGATGCCCCCTCCCATCGATTCGCCACCGGCGCCCAGAGCCTCGCCTGTGCCCTCGCGGCCGCGCTGCCCACCGACGTCCTGCGGTCGAACACGCCCGTCACCGCCATCCACCCGCACGTCCGTGGCGGTCTTGACCTGCACACCCCGGCCGGGACCCTGCACGCCGAGCACGTCGTCCTGGCCGTCCCCCCGGCCCTGGCGCTGGAGCGCATCGACTTCGGCGACGCGCTCCCCGCCGACACCGTGTGCCTCGCACGATCCACCCCAGTCTGGATGGGGGCCGTCGCCAAGGTCGTCGCTCAGTACTCTGTCACCTTCTGGCGGGAGGCGGGGCTGGCCGGTGCGGCGATCAGCAGGACCGGCCCGCTGCAGGAGATACACGACATGTCGGGGCCCGACGGCGGACCCGCTGCCCTCTTCGGGTTCGCGCACGCCCGCACCGTCCGCCCGGGATTCGACGAGGCGGTCCTCGCCCAGCTCGCGCAGCTCTTCGGCCCGGCCGCGGCCACCCCTGACGTCCTGCACGTGCAGGACTGGAGCACCGAGCGGTGGACCGCCCCGTCCACCGTCCAGCACCTTGCCGACTACTCCTCTTCGGCCACTCCCTCTATCAGCGGCCGACGCTCGACGGCCGACTGCACTGGGCGTCCACCGAGACGGCGACCGACCACGCCGGACACATCGAAGGCGCCCTCGCGGCAGGAGAGCGGGCAGCGGCTGCCGTGCTGGCGTCGCGCACCGGCGCGAACGAACCCGGCATCAGCCTTACCGCCGCGAGCCGATAGGGAACCCGTCCATGGACAACCACTTCGATCTCGTCGTCGTCGGCTCCGGCTCCGGCTCCGGAAACTCGATCGTCGACAAGCCCACACCGCCGACACCGCCCGCGCACCGGAGCACGGCGCCGTACTGGGCGTCGACCTGACACTGCGCGGTGTCGACTGGCCCGCGGTGCGCGACCGGATCTTCGGCCGCATCGCCCCCTCGCAGCCTGCGGCGAACACTAGGTCGTGGTGGCTGTCGGCAGCCGCCCGGACGCCCCTGGCGTACCCGGCCTGGACCAGGAGCTCGGCTACCACACCAGCGACACCGTCATGCGCATGGACCGGCTTCCACGCCGTATGACGATCCTGGACTCGGGCTTCGTCGCCACCGAGATGGCCCACGTGTTCTCCTCCCTGGGCGTCGAGATCACCCTGATCGCCCGCGGCGACGTACTGCTGCGCCACGAGGACACGGACGTGGCCCGGCACTTCACCGAGCTGGCGCAGACCGGATGCGGACTATGCCTTCGAAGAGGAGGCGGACCGTTCGCTGGACATGCTCGACAGGGCCCTGGCATGTCCAACTGGGTATGTCAGCGAGGTTTTCTCAGTGGCGCGCTTCTTCCCATCCCGATTGGCGCTGATCGTCGCGATGACAGCTCCGTCGCTGACTGGGAGCGACATGTCAACGAGCAGCGCCTCTGCCATCGGGCAGGACGTTGCGCGAGATGGTCTGTTTCAGGATGCCTTTTGGTCGGCGGGCTTCTTGATCTCGGTGGTCACCCGTGCCCCTCGGAAGAGCACCGGGAGCCACAGGAGACATGCCAGCAGGGGGACTGCGGCGTAGGTGGCCATGCCCACACTCGAGCCCAGCCCGTCCATGAGCGCGCCGAGGACGAGATAGCCGATGCCGATGAGCGCCGACTCCACGAATGCGATCATCGACAGCAGGCTCGCCCGGTGGCGCGACGGCACAGCCTCGTTGAACACGTTGTCCACGATCACGGCGGTGATCTCAGGAATCCCGGCCAGGGCCAGGAACGCGGCGATGGTGACCCAGACAAGGCCGAGGCCGCTCAGGCCGAGTGCCGCGGCGAGCGTCAGGAGAGACACCGGGACTATGATCCGATACCCGATGCGCCGGTCCGCGCGGTCCGACAGCAGCGGAGTGAGCCCGCCGGCGATGAATCCCGCCGATATGACCACGCTGACCAATGCGGTGCCCGCTCCCTGATCGGAGAGGGTCTTCTGCGTAAAAATGATGTACGGCGTCAAAGTCGCATGCATCAATCCGGACACCACGACAAGCGTCACGAGCGCCGGCGTGGCGACCCGAAGCATCGCCCGCCATGCTGTGACGTCGCCGTGCTCCTCCTCGGCTCCCTCCTGCTCGTCCACCGCGTCCGCGCCGCGGATCTCGGGCACCCCTGACATCAGCACCACCACTGCCAGGACGAGGCACGCCGCCGAACCGACGTAGACGACTCCCCAGGAAATCTGCTGCAGTTGGCCGCCGAGGACGATGGCGGCTCCCGAGGTGACCGTCCCGAGCATGGTCAACCGGGACTTGATCTTGACGTAGCTGGCCGTTGCACCACGACGCACGAGCAGGTCGTACAGCAGGGCGGTGTCCGAACCGGACACACATGCCATGCCTACACCCTGCCCGATGAACAGAGCCAGGAACACCCAGTAGTTGGAGAACACCACCTGACCGAGCAGACATCCAGCTATCAGCATCTGGCCGATCACGATGCTGGCACGCCTGCCGATTCGGTCGGCGATGACTCCCGTCGGCAACTCCGCAAGTCCGCTGACCAGGTACAGCAGTGTTTGCAGTAGGGCCACTTGCGCGGCGGAGAGGCCGCGCTGATAAAGGAAGATGACGAATACGCCGCGCTGGAACAGCGAGTTGGTGAGCACGGCGTATACGTAGAACGGGCGCGTGACACTTCGTGCTGCATTGTCGACTGCAGCCGACCCGCTAAGGGCCTCTGTGGTGCCGGTCATGCTGCGGACTCCCTGGTGACTCCGGTGATCATTAGTGTTGGGCCTCCGCCGCCGACCGGAACCTCCAGTCCATACTTCGCGCTAGATATTGGGCCGGTCATCCGGGAACCGTTGCCAGCGCCGCGGCCATCTTCGGCGGTGGTGTCAAAGGCTGGAAACAGTAGCGTGCATCTTCTGGAAACGGTTGCGTACGTCTTGGAGCCGGCGTGCGCGTGAAGTCAGGGCAATCCCAGACCTCGTCACTGAGAAATGATCTTCGCTATACTCCAGCCGTAGATCGTGATCTTCATGTCTGATTCGCGGCTTGTCGGTGGTAGTGGCTGGCTCGGGCTCGGGCTTGGTGGCGGCATCGCCAGGCGGACCAGGCCAGCCGGTGCGCTCTACACGCTCTCGGGCAGGAACCTGGCGAGCGGCGCGTCGTCCCATATCTGCGCCTCGATGTACCGCTCGGGCCCTTGGCTTCCGTCGCGGTTCCAGTCCTGCGGCAGACCGTACTCGTCGATCAGCTGGAAGATCTCGTCCCTGGTGTAAACCTGGCCCCGGTATGGTCTCCCGTCGCCGCACCGCATCGTCGGGAACAGATCGCCATAGGTAAAGCTGACCGCCCGGGGATCGAACTCGTCGACGCGAAGCTTTACTTCCCGCCCCTCGCGGTACCACTGCCTGATCCACTCGCACGCGCCGAGCGTCATGTAGTGCGGACGGGCTCTGGCAGGTTCCCCGCCCTTGAAGATGAACAGTTCCCGCGCCCGCTCTTCAAGCTGCCGTCGGATCGCCAGGTAATCATCGGATCGGCGGCTCGCGAAGACATCCCCCCGCTCCTTGAGCCTCCGCTGAACGGCCTCGGCCGCTTCCTGCGCCAGATCCGACAGGTTCCTGAACGGCCCGCATTCGTGCTCGTAGTAGTGGTGCAGGAACCAGGCCCTCGTCGTGCGTGCGCCCATGGCCCCCCGGCAGATGACTCGCTGACCCACCCACGCCTTGTGCATGGGCGCTCAGTGTCACATACGCCGCCCGGCATCCGACAACGGCGCTGCCCGGGGCAAGCCGCAACAAGATCCCGATCTACGGCTGGAGTACTAATACTCCAGCAGGATTTTGCTGTCTGACCTGCGGGTTTCACTGGGCGGCTGGAGTGTAGCGGGCCGTGGAGTGGTCAGGGGTGGCCTTCGGCAGGCCGCCCCTCGATCGTGCGACAGCGCCGCAGGGCCTTGGTCGCGGCCTGGACCCATTGGAGCAGGCGCTCCCATCTGCCGTCCGCCGACCACAGGCGATGTGAAGTAGACCGCCGGCGAGGTGCTCGTGGTGCGAGCCCTTTCCGACGGCCCCTTCCCGAACGGAGCGGGCTAGTTTCCCAGCACACCGCTCTCCAGTGATTCTCTTCGAGTGGACGAAGAAGCCCGTCCTGCGTGAATTCCATGCTATGGGTCACCCTGGCCTGCGTCGACCAGATTGTTTGAGACGCCTCGCCATGACCTTCCGCAACTGACCAGGAGCGCCTGACCGCCCAGAGTTCGTTGAAACGGGACAGCTGGTGTCACGTTGTCACGCGGAATCCGCCCCAGGGAGGTGGAGGGGGTTCGGTGCCGCGACGAACAGCAAAACGGGCCCATTACGAATGCCCGTGGCGGTGCCGACACTGCCCGCATGCCTCCCCCACACGGGTAGCACGGCTTCGACCGTGTGCGCAGGCACGAGCGCGAGCGACGGCCCTCCGGCGGGCCCGGGCTCTGCCAGCACGTTCCCCGTGGCCGTACGGCCGAGGGGGAGGGCGCGGGGATTCGCGAGCGAGGCTCGTTACGGTCGCCGCGGGCGCTGAGGTGGGTGGTGATCGTGGTCGAGGTGCCGGTGGACCGGGTGTGGGTCGGCTACCTCACCGGGCAGCGACTGCCCGAAGGCGACGTCACCCGCTGGGCGCCGCCGGTGCTGCTGCTTCCGGCCGCCGTGGTGTTCTGCGTGGCGGCCGGGTGGGTGTGGTGGACGAGCGTGGTGGCGCGGAACCGCTCCCCGCTGCGCGAGCCGTGGGTCGTCGCGACGCGGTGTTCGTCGCGATGACGTCGGTGTTCTGCGACGTCGCGTCGGTCGGCAGTCGCTCGGTGTCGGTCGACCTGCTCGGCGTGGTGGTGACCGCCCTGGACGTGATCGGCCTGTTCTTCATCCCGGCCGCGTGCTCCCGCCACCCGCCGGACGTCATTCGCCGACGCTCGGCAGACGCCCCAGACTGCATGGAACCGAAGTAATCGCGCAGGCCGACAAATTGTTCGAGCAGCGCCCGCCGGGCATGCTGCGCGTCCAGGGAGAAAGGCAGATCATGTCCGAACTCGACAGTCAGGCGGTGGAAGCGTCGCTCAGGAAGGCGTGGAGCCGCTGCAGGGGCGACGACGCGGACGACGGCGCCGAGGCGGTCCACCAGACTGTCCGGGGGGCGGTCCAGCCTCTCCCCGGCGAGCCGCGGCCGGGATGGACACCCGAACAGGAGAGGCAGATCCAGGCCACGGTGGGCCAGCTCCGGAAGGTCCGGGATCTGGCCGGCCCGATGCGGGCCGGTGGCGCCGGCACCGGGAGTGGCGGGCACGGCAGCGCTTCGCTGACCTGGCGATAACGGGCGGCGCGGAGCTGGTGGACGAGGCGGTGCTGCGGCACTGGAAGAACCACATGGCGGTGGGGGCGCTGCTGGAGTTCGCCGTCAGTGCGATGAAGCACGACGATAGCGAGCCGGCGCTCCGCCGGATGGAGACGGTGCACGCCACCGCGTACAAGCACGAGTCCAGCCGCGGATCCACTGTCTGACCGTAGTGGTGAGCGTTGGCGGCGGTGTCCTGGCTGTCGGAGTCGATGAGCTTGTTGATCCACTGGGCAAGTGCGCCGGGGCCTCCCCCGCTGTACCCGACGCTGTTGCCGCGTCCGTTCTCCTCTGGAGGGAACCGCAGAACGCCGGCAGCGGTCCTGATCCAAAACAGGCCGACGCGCACTCTGCCTCTTGCGGAGTGTCCCGGCACGAGGCAGCGCTGTTAGTTTCCTTGCTTGACCAAGGACGACGGGAGATGGATACCCATGAGTGGTGAGGCGGAGAGCGCGAGGCGACACGCCCCCTTGGCCCCTTGTTGTCGGGTTCTTGTTGCCGCTTGTCTCAGCCTATTACTCACGCTGTTGACGGCTGCATGCTCGGAAAGCAGCACAGGCTCCTCCGACGAGAACCGACCTGCATCCTCGGCCAGCCCGAGCACATCCGCCGGCAAGCACTTCCTCTTCTACGCCCTCTATCGCAACAGCTCGGGCCAGCACTACTTCGATCTGCTCGAGTGGCGGACCGACCCCCATGGGGTTCTCTCGGGGACGTGGACGAGTGTGTCCTTCTCCTCGGACAGCGGGCGTATGCTGCGCGATCCCGAGCCCTTCAATGGCCGGCAGGACGGCAACAACATCACCATCGAAACGGAATTGGGCGGGATCGGCAGGCCTGCCCATGGCTCGATCAGCGGAGGCACTCTCACTCTGGACGTCGATCTGGCAGCCCAGTCGAACACCTATAAGGCTACGAGCCGGGAGGCCTTCGACAAGATCGTTGGTGAGGCGGAAGCAGCAGAAGCATCTGGATCGCCCTGATCCTCTGGCGTCCTGGGGCCTCGGCCGACCGATCACGCGGCCTGCGCGCGTGGTGGTGCAGCAGCTGACTCGGCGGGGCGGTCTCCCGGTCCGTGTTCACCCGCGGAGCCTGCCCAGCCGCTCCTGGACGTGGGACCGAGCCTGGGTTCGGTGTAGAGAACGAAATGGGTGACCCCCTTCGTGGGGTTGGTCAGGTTCAGACCCCGCTGCTCGTAGGTCAACTTGCTAGTCTTGGGCTTGGTTGATCGTCTGGCCGGGCGGCTTCGACAGTGCTCCGAGAGACGCTGCCCGGCTGGCGCGTCAGGTCAATCCCCTGTGCGGCGGCCACCAGGAGCAACAGGCGAGTACGGGTTGTGGGTCAGGTGGGCAACGAGTCAGCGCCGGGGGCCGGTGAACGGCCAGCCTGCGGGGTGGAGAAGGTGCCCGGTTGAGCGCGTGCCGGACGTACTTTCTGACCGTGTTCGCGTTCGCCGGCGCCGCCGCCCGTGCCCGGAATCGCCGGCGGCACGGACAGGCTGAGCGCGCTGGAGGGCTTCGGGCAAGCGGCGGAGCTTCTGATCGGCCACTGCATGGTCGCACGGGCAGCGCTGACGGCCCCGTAAGCTGACGTGCGGCTTGCCGCTCTGCCCCGCCTGCCGTGCCCCGACGACGAGTTCGATGCCGTGGTCGGCAACTTCGTCCTCAACCATGTCGGACGGCCCCGGGAAGCCTTGAGGGAACTGCGTCGGGTGACGCGGCCTGGCGGGAGGATAGCCGTCACCGTCTGGGCGGTTCCCGCGGCCGCCGGGCAGGCCCTGCTGGGTAGGGCTGTCCGGGCGGCGGGCGTCACCCGTCCCGCTCACCTGCCGACTCTGGCTCCTGAGGAGGACTTTCCGCGCACTGAACAGGGCTTCGCCGCGTTGCTGGGCGAGGCGGGTCTGATGGACGTCGTCTGCGACACGCTGTCCTGGGACCATCGGACAACTGCCGAAGAGTGGTGGAGCGGACCGGCCGCCGGAGTGGCGACGATCGGGCAGATTGTGACGAGCCAAGATCCAGTGGTAATTGCCGATATCAAGGACTGCTTCGAGTCGCTGTGTGCGGAGTTTGCCGGCCCGGGCGGCGTATTGGTGTTGCCTCACGCGGCCCTGATGGCGCATGGCCGGGCATGATGTTGCCCTCCCCGGAACGGGCAGGGCGGGGCAGGTCAGGGATTGAGGTTTTATCGTCCAGCTTCGGGCGGCGCCTTTGCGGGCCAGACGCCTGGTGATGAGGGTGATAGCGGCCCACGTGATGAGCGTCTCGGAGCTTCCGCGTCTTCGGCGCCGTATTCGCTTCTCCCTGTGCGTCGGAATTGTCGGCGCCGCGTCCTACGTCATCGCTCAGGGCGCAGCCGCAGCCGGCGCCGGCCCGCTGGGCACGGGGGCCGCCGGCGCCATGGGTATCGTGTTCCAGCGCGGTCGCAACCAGCAGCAGTCCATCGGCCAGCAGGAGTTCCGCACGCTGAGTGCCTGGCACTGAGCAGCCTCAGCCAATCCCGGCGTCACGAAGCGTGAACGCCACCCGATGATCTGCCGCACGATCCGGTCTCGGCAGTCGGCATGAGGAATCGCTGCGAGAGGTCATCTTGGTGGCGGGGTCGGGGTCCTGTGTCGTGTGAACGCCCACAGTACGAGCCCGAGGCAGCTGAACGTGGCACCCAGTGCACATACGGTGCCCCAGCCGGCCACCGTGTAGAGGGAGGTGGCGGCGACGGCGCCGGTGGCGCTGCCGATCGAGTAGAAGACCATGTATCCGCCGATCAGCCGACTGCCCGCGTCCGGGTGCAGCGCGTAGATCAGGGTCTGGTTGGTGACATGGACCGCCTGCACGGCGAGGTCGAGAAGGATCACCCCGACGAACAGGGCCCAAAGCGAGCTGCGGGTGAAGGCCAAGGGCAGCCACGAGGCTGCGAGCAGTGCCAGGGCGATGCCGGTGGTCCGCCGGGAGAGCCCGCGGTCATTCAGGCGGCCCGCCACGGTTGCGGCCAGGGCGCCGGCGACACCGATCAGCCCCAGCGCCCCGATCGCGCTGTGGGACAGGAAATACGGGGCCTCACTGAGCGGCAGCGCGACGCTGCTCCACAGGGTACTGAAGGCAGCGAAGATCAGCAGACCGAACAGGGCCCGGAGGCGCAGCAGTCGTTCCCGCGCGAACAGGGTGATCGTGGAGCGCAGGAGCTGTCCGTAGCGCAGAGTTGTCGGCGGAGCCTCACTGTGGCGCGGCAGCACGCGGTACAGGACCAGGGCGAGCAGAGCGGTGAGTAACGCCGAGGCGAGGTAGACGGAGCGCCAGCCTGCGAGATCGGCCATGAGGCCGGATACGGTGCGGGCGAGCAGTATTCCGATGACCACGCCGCTGGTTACCAGACCGACGACCCGTCCGCGGCCGGCGGGAGGGGCCAGTGATGCCGCGAAGGCCACCAGCGTCTGCGTGACGACCGCGAGGAGCCCCATCGCGGCCATGCCCGCGAGCAGGATCGTCGCCGTGTGGGCGGCGGCTACCACGGTCAGCGCCACCACCAGGAGCAACAACTGGGCCACGATGAGCCGTCTGCGGTCGGCCACGTCGCCCAGCGGCACGAGGAAGAAAAGTCCCAGCCCGTATCCGACATGCGTGAGGGTGACCACGCTGCCGACAAGTGCCGGGCTCATGGCGAGGTCATGGCCCATGGTCACCAGGAGCGGCTGGGAGAAGTAGACGTTGGCCACAGCTGCCCCGCAGGCGACGGCAAACAGCATGACGACGCCACGGGACAGGACGAACGCGGGACCCTCCCCGCTTCCGGCCTCGGTCCGTCGTGTCACAGCCTCGCCGTTGCCGGACATCAGCACTCCCCCGCATTCTGGTTTCATCTTGCTACCAGTGGCGACGGTAACTTCTTTGGTAGCATGTTGCAACCATCGTGAGAGTGAGGGACGCCATGGTGACCAGGACGCGCTTCGACAACAGCGAATGTCCCGTCGCCCGGTCGGTGGACGCGATCGGCGACTGGTGGTCCCTGCTGATCGTGCGGGACGCCTTCGACGGAAGCCGGCGTTTCGGGGAGTTCCAGCGCAGCCTCGGCGTGGCGAAGAACATCCTCACCGCTCGTCTGCGCACCCTGGTCGCCGGCGGTGTCCTCGAATCCGTCCCCGCCTCGGACGGCAGCGCCTACCGCGAGTACGTACTGACTCCGAAGGGCAAGGCGCTCTTCCCCGTCATCGTGGCACTGCGGCAGTGGGGCGAACAGAACTTCTTCGCCCCCGGCGAACCGCACTCACAGTTGGTCGACCGCCGACAGGGACATCGCCTCCGCACACTGGAAGTGCTGTCCGCGGACGGGCAACGGCTGAACGCCGACGACACCACCGTCCACAAGGTCTCCGCCCAGTGATCCGAGCCGGAGACGCACACTGCCCTGTGCTGGCCGGGGTTTGGGGCGGTGCTTACCGCTCGGAAGGGCTGACGACGTCGACATCGGAAACCGCCGCCTGACCATCGCCGGGCGAGGGCGACAGTGAAGCTGGAGACGGCCAATCCGGTGCGTAGCTTCAAGGGCCGGGGCGCCGATCCGATGCTGAGCACACTTGCCCCCGGTACGCCGGTGGTGTGCGCCAGCTCGGGCAAGTTCGGGCAAGCCGTCGCCTACACGGGACGGGCCCGCGGCATGCCGGTCGAGGTGTTCGTGCCCGAGACCGTCAATCCCGCCAAGCGGGAGCGGATGGAAACCTCGGCGCCCGGGTCGTCGCGGCGGGGCCGGACGGCGCGTCGGCGCGCAAGGCCGCGGCCGCCCACGCCGAACGCCATCCCGACCGCGTCGACCTCCAGGACCGTCTCCAGACGGCGATCGCCGAGGGCGCAGGGATGATCGGGGTCGAGCTGCGTCTACGACATACGTCGCTGGCGCAGATGCAACGCACCGTCCCGGTCATCTCCCAAGAGGGAAAGACGATCGACTACGGCCTCGGCCTGCACCCGATGGAGGCTCCTGGCCAGGGCACCTTCTGGGGCCACGGCGGCACGGTCTGGGGTGCTGGAGCGCTGGCCATGACCCGCGCCGACGGCAACCGGCAGACGCCCATCGCGGTGAACCTGCAGAGTGCAACAGACTCGACTCCTCGGGCAAGCCGCAACCCCATCCCGTCGACGAAGCGCTTGCGGCCCTCTACCAGGTGGCGATGTACGGCAACACCGGAGACGCCCCGCTGGAAGAGCGATGACCACCACAAGGTCCCCTTTTCACCAAGCCGGCGAGTACCTCAAGACGGGAGAATCGAGATGGCAGTAGGAACGACCACAGCACGTTTGACGACATGGCGACGCCGCAGGCTCCTGGCGGCGATGTGGATCGGGCTCGCCCTGACCGCCATCGCCGCCGTCTACCCGTTCGTCGACCATGCCACCACCCATCTGCTGGCCGACCACATCCGGGCCGGCTATCCCCCCTACACCCGGGCGCGCGTCGACTCGGCCGTCACCACCTACCTGATGCTGTTGTCGGTCATCGGGGCGCTCGGCGTCATCGCCTGGCTCTGGACGATCCGGGGCCGTCCGGGTGAACAAGCGGTGGGCCCGCCCCGCCGTGACCGTGATGTTCCTGCTGTGCCCGAGCGTCGGGCTGACCGGGCTGCTCACCAAGGACACCTCCGACGAGACCGCTCCGCGCCACGATGCCACCCCGGAACACGCGGAGCGGTTCGAGGCAGGGCCGCAGGCATCGCGGTGCCCGCGACACGGACTCGACTGGGCCCCTTCAAAAGCGGGTTGTCGGGTGACGTTGCTGGTCACGGTCTGGTCGCGGTGGCGTGTCGCAGGATGCGTATGGGTGAGACTGCCTCCCCGGCCCTCGAAACTTGACCCTTACAAGCCCGCATTGGTGGTACGGGTACGGGTCCGCCCACACGACCGATGAGTTCCGCCTCGCCGCGTCGTCTGCATATGGGGAACGTCCCCCTTCCGCGCCTGCGGGAGACCTAGATGAGATGACAAGGAGCGTGCACACCATGGACCAGGAGAACGTGAGCGCCACCCTCACTGTCGCCGTGCCCGCCGCGACAGTGTTCGCGGTGCTGGCGGACCCGGCGACCCATTCTGCGATCGATGGCACCGGCTGGGTTCAGGAAGCTGTCGACCGGGCGCCGCTGATCGAGGTGGGGCAGATTTTCCGGATGGACATGTATCACGCCAACCATCCAAACGGTGACTACCAGGTGGCCAACAAGGTCCAGGTGTTCGACCCGCCGCGCGCCATTGGCTGGCTGACGGGGCAGGAGAAGGACGGCGGGCTGGAGTTCGGCGGCTGGATCTGGCGCTACGACCTTGCGCCGCTCGGTCCGTCCAAGACTGAGGTCACCCTCACCTACGACTGGTCGGCGGTGCCGCAGTTCATCCGGGAGTACATCCAGTTCCCGCCGTTCGGCCCTGGGCATCTCACCAACTCGCTGCATCACCTGGCCGAGCTTGTCTCCGGTAGGTGATGTCGTCGACCAAGATGACCATCAGTACCGGAGACCTCGGATGCAGACGATACCGGCTGGCGCCCGCTTCGATCGGCTGGCGGGTGCGGGTCAGTGCGCCCTGACGGGGCATGCCCGAACGCAACGGGCCCTGGCAAAGCGTGTACACGTTCTTCCGTCGGTGGCAGGCGGCCGGGGTGTGAGCGAAGCTGGTCACCGCGCTGCAGGCACGGGCGGGTGCCCACGGACTGATCACATGGGGCGTCTCGGTCGACTTCAAAGCCCTCAACAAGGCCCTTGATGACCTCCTCACCGGCCTTGAGGGACAACGGCACAGCGGTCAGCGGTAGCCGCCTACGCCCGCTCCTTGCGGGCAAACGGGGTCCCCGGGCCGCACATCGCCCAGAAGCTCGTCATCACCTCGGGTGAGAACCAGGGCAAGCGCCCCTCGGTCGTCCCCAGCACAGCTGTGGTCGGTGGCGTGCTGAACGGCCGCCAGGTGACCCTTCGAGCATTAACCCGGCCAGCTTGACGAAGGTACCCGGCGTTCGGGCCGGGCCGAGGTCGACGGACCTTCGTTTTCCGGCACTTGCCCCCTTCGCGCTGGTGACAGCCTTCCTACCTCGACGTCGGCCGAGCCGCTGACCAGCGGAGACATGCCTACTTTGCACCTGGTGTCAGAGATAGACAGGAGTCCGGGGCTGTGATCCCCGTGGGTTCTGGTGAAACACGAGGATGTTGAGCGATCCGAAAGGCTTCGGCGGTGACATGGGCCGTACGTCCTCAGTCATGACGGCCGCCCGCCGAACTGCCAGTTGTGCACCTCGATGTCGGCGTACCGCTCCGGGGTCAGGACGGCGCGTGCCGTGTCCGGGTTCGGCGCCCGGACCAACACCGCCGTGCCCAGCCAGGTGGCGCCGTTGTCGGACAGAAGCGGCCCGTAGGCGATCAGCTCGTCCCGGTCGGGCGGCACCGCGAGGTCGGCGGCCTGCCCCGTGCCGAGGCCGAGCACCAGGTACCGGTTGCCGTCGGTCCGGCCGCCGGGGAAGTCCCACATGGTGCGCCCCAGCGTGTTGCGCCAACGTCGTAGCAGCACGTCCCGGTAGACGCCGGCCTGGTAGTTCGGCT
The DNA here is from genome assembly GCF_033793745.1 of Streptomyces sp. ME19-01-6. Classification (NCBI taxonomy): domain Bacteria; kingdom Bacillati; phylum Actinomycetota; class Actinomycetes; order Kitasatosporales; family Streptomycetaceae; genus Streptomyces; species Streptomyces sp. ME19-01-6. Next base: position 42,066 of record NZ_JARAXF010000013.1, read on the forward strand.
CGTCGAAGGCGAACGCGCGGGCAGCGGCGGGATCGGGCAGGTCGACGATGTGCACGCTGCCGGTGGGTGTGTCGCCGTCGTCGGCGAGGGTCGGGCCCCGGGCGATCATCTCCTTCGCGTACCGGTCCATATAGGACCAATGCTCTTCCGATAGCTCGTAGCGCAGCGGCAGGGAGCCGGGCCGGTCGCGGTGGTAGCAGAGAAACTCCATCCCCGAATGATCTCTTCAAGGGGGGAACCAGGTCGAGCGGGTTTCGCTGCGCTGACTGCTCGGCAGCCTCATCCAGAAGCACGCGTGCCGACGCGCACCAGCGAATCCGAGGCCGCGGCAGATTCCGGCCCCTTCAACAAACCGTGGAACCCTCAAGACCCTGATGCGCAGCATGCCGCAGGATGGAGCTGCCGCCGGCTTGGCCCGGGCCGGCAGGATTCATCGTGTGCGAGCACGTCGAGATCTGGGGAGATCAGGGGATGGCTGGTGAGGGCGGCGTCGGTCGGGAATCTGCCGGGTTCGAGGTGGCTACCGGCGCCGGAGCGCTCCCCGCGGGGAACGCCCGGGAACGAGAAGCTGCGGTACAGGCGGCGTTCGAGGGACTGCTGCAGATCCGGCGGCTGATGAACACCGGGACTGCTACCCCCGAGAATGTGCCCGCTGAATGGGAACGGCGCCAGCCGGTGCGCGCCGTTGCCCTCGCCCTGGAGGCTGCCGGCATCCCGCCGTCTGCCACCGACCCAGAAGAGCGCCGCATCGCGACCGGATACTGCGTTCGCGCCGCCGACCAGGCCGACGTCGTGCGGATCGAATGGCTGGGTCCTCCAGGAAGCGGTGCCGCGTACGCAGCCCACGAAGAGTTGAAGCGCTGCGTGGACGTGCTGCGCCGCCTGGGCTGGGAGGCTTTGGAGTACCGGGGGCCACGCGGCCGCCGCTACCTCGAGGCCGAGCCAGCCTCCCCACCGCTCAGGTGAGGCGGGAGACCGAATCAGCGCGTGAGCCGGGTGGCGGTGAGGGCTGCTGTTCTACTGACCGCACGAGCACTCCGCTTTGTCCGCGCTGTCCAACGCAGCGTCTGGCGTGCGCATCCCCCATGCGCAGGGCACTCTGGTCGCCACCGACGAACACCCGGCCTAGGAGTTCCTGCCCAGCCTGCTCGCCGTGTCCGACGTGATGGGCACCTGCTGGTACGCCGCTTGGGCCGCGGAGGTCAAGCCCGGTGCCACCGCCGTGGTGGTCGGTGACGGAGCGGTGGGCCTGTGCGGTGTGATCGCCGCCAAGGAACTCGGTGCGGAGCGGATCATCGCGATGAGCCGCCACGAGCCCCGCCAGAAGCTCGCCCTGGAGTTCGGCGCCACCGACATCGTCACCGAACGCGGCGAAGAAGGCACGGCGCGCGTCAAGGACCTCACCGGCGGGATCGGCGCCGACTCGGTACGGGAGTGCGTCGGCACCACACGGGCCATGCAGCAGGCCCTGCACTCGGCCCGGCCCGGCGGCAACGTCGGCTTCGTCGGCGTTGCCGCACGAGGTGCGGTTCGACGGGCAGGAGCTGTTCTTCTCCCACGTCGGCCTGCGCGGCGGCCCCGCCCCCGTCCCCACGAGGACCCACCGTGACCACATTCGCTCTCGTCGGCGCCGGACCGGGCCTGGGGCTGGCGGCCGCCCGGCGCTTCGGCGCCGCCGGCCACAGCGTCGCGCTCATCTCCCGCAGCGCCGACCATCTGGACGGCCTGGTGGCCGAACTGGGCGGCGACGGCATCCAGGCCTGCGGCTTCGCCGCCGACGTTCTCGACCCCGCCTCCCTCACCACGGCCCTGCAGGCGGCCGCCGAGAAGCTCGGCCCCATCGAGATCCTCCAGTCAGCCCCGTGCCCCGTGCCGACTTCATGAAGCCGGTCCTGGACACCAGCGCATCCGACCTCGACGCCCCGCTGGCCTTCTCCGTCAAGGGCCCGGTCACCTGCGTCAACGCTGTTCTGCCCGGGATGCGGGCGCTCGGCCACGGCGCCCTGGTGTTCGTCAATGGCGGCAGCGCGGTGCGCCCGCATCCCGAGCGGGCAGGCACCTCGATCGCGTTCGCCGCCGAGAGCGCCTGTGCGCGCATGCTCCACGACACGCTCGCCCCGGAGAACATCCACGCAGCCCAGCTGATCATCCCCGGTGCCATCCGCCCCGATGCCGAGCGCGGCAGCCCCGGCGTCCTGGCTCAGCGCCTGTACGCCATCCACACCGAGCGCAACGGGTTCCGGCACTATGCCGAGCCCCTGCCCGGCTGCCCCCGGGACGACGCCCATGCACCCGACCGCCCCTCGTGTCCTGGCCCGCGCCGTCCCGGCAGCCGCGCTCCTGCTGGCCATGACGGTCTGCACCGAGAAGTCCCCGGCCTCCTCGTCTGCGGCGTCCTCCGCCGCGCGGACGCCGGCAGGCCCACTCTCGGCACTTCAGCGAAGACGCGTAAGAGCTCGCGACCGAGCCGAAGGAACTCCACGTCGTTTCGGGCGCCCCGCTCGGCTTGCCGGTACTGCCACAGGGCCAACCAGACGAGCGCGACCAACTCGCCCTCGCCCCCGCCGTCGCCGTAATCGAGGCAAAGGCAGCCGAGGAGTCACGAGTCCTGGTGTTTGCCCCGCGGTATTGGGCGGTTGCTGCTGGACCATGTGGCCGACCAGGCCACGGGCGAGGGGGCGCCCGCGCCGACCTCTCCTCGGGATCGGCCGAGGGCGTGATCGTCCGGCCTGGATCTGCTGAAGGGCCGGGGCGACACGCGCTCCAGGGCGTAGCGGCGGAATCGGGTGTACACCGTCTTCCACGGCCGGCAGGTCGCGCCAGGCCCGTCGCGGCTCGCGGTAGCAGTGGTGCGAGTGACTCCCACTCGTGGCCGGTGAGTTCATGGCGGCGTATCACGGCCACCATGATCCGCCACCTAATGATCTTTGAAGACGGACCCTGGTTGGCCGCGACGGGCGCTGAAGGGCAGGCCGCTCGCCGGTGTCATCGGGGGGCGGCCGCACCGAGCGCGTCGTGCGCGGCGCGGATCTGCCGGTCGCGCAGTGCGGTCCAGTCCCGTTCGACGGTCGGGTGCTCCGTCAGCCACGCCCGCTGGGCGGCGCCGAGCACGGTGTAGGCGGTCGTCAGGTAACCGGTGCTCTCCTTGCAGCGCAGGTCCGCGCGCGCCCGGGGGCCTGTCCGGGCGTCCGCCTCGGCGGGCAGGTCCCGCTGCAGCGCGACGGGGTCGGAGTCGTCGAACCCGGCCTGCCGCATGCAGCGCTGCCACCGGTCGCCCACCGCGCGGAACTCGACGCTCTGGCCGATGGCCCCGCGGGACTGCTTCTCGCCGTCGTCCAAGCGCAGCCGCAGCGTCAGCCACCGCACGCGCCCGTCGCTGAGGAGGCGCTCCTCCGCGTCGGCCTGGCAGCCGGTCGCGGGGCGGGTCACCCTGAGCGTGCGGTCCGTCGCGGAGATCCGCTTGTCGGGGTCGCCGTACAGGGCGCGTACGTACGCCTCGCCGCGGGGCTCCTCCGGTACGGCGGGCGGGACGAGGTCCGCGGGCTCCAGGCCGAACGGCGCCGGGTAGGAGGTGGCGTGGTCGGAGGTACGCGGGGCGGGTGGCGGGGTGTACCGGAAGCCGTGCCGGTCCATGCAGGCCGCGATCAGTCGCTGCCGGGCCTCGCTCACCCGGACGTCGTCGGCGGTGAGGGCGTACAGGAACCGGTACAGGGGCAGGCGAGCCTTGAGTTCGGCCAGGGAGGGCGGTGGCTCCGGTGGCGGCGCCGTGCCCCGCGAGCACCCCGTGAGCACTCCCGCGGCGAGTGTGGTGACGAGGACGAGCGCGACCACGAGGCCCCGGGGAACACGGCGGGCACGGGTGTCGCCAGGCATGCGGACTCCTTCCGTACGGGCCCGGCGGCAGGCGGCGCCGAAGGGCCCGTGGACGGTTCGGGTGAGGGAGCGTCAGTAGCAGTTGACCGACGTCGTCCCGCGCAGCCGCAGGGAACTGGCACGGTCCTTGAGCGCGGTCGGCAGTTCGTACACGGAACTGCCCGGTTCACACAGAACAGGAAGCCGTTGGTCTCCCAGTCGCTGCCGACGCCGGTGTAGTAGTGGCTCTCGTAGCCGCCGGTGCTGGAGTTGCTGGCCGCCCACACGTTGTTGTGGACCACCGTGCCGTCACCGACCCGGTCGTTGCTGAAGTCGGTATCGGTGTCGAAGAAGGCGTGGCTGGTGGAGCCCCGCTCGAACTTGAAGACGCAGTGTCACCCAGAGGCGCAGTTGGGCGCGGCCGACGCGGGCGTCGCCCCCAGGAGCGCTTGGGACGACATCGCCACGACGGCCGCGGCGGTGAGGACCGTCCACTTCTTCCCCATGCGCATTGCATCCACCTTCCGGTGCTGGTCGGTTGTCCGTTGATGTGCCGTGCCGCGCGGCGCCGAGGACATCCCGCGGAGCCGCGGAGCCGCGCGGCAGTACTCTGCCGCCCGCCGGAGACGGCCGTCATTACCCCTCGACGCCCGCTTGTTGGCGAATAGCGCACTTCCCTCACGCGGCCCCGCGACGTGAAGCTGATGCCGGCGTCACCAGCGGTCGGCGACGCCGTACACGGGGACCGAACGGGGGCTACGGATGCGGGCACTTTTCGACAGCACGGACTTACCGGAGCGGGAAGCAGGGGAGGGGTGGGCCGAGACGACGGCACTCGCCCTGGTCACCACCCGCTTCCGCTTCCTGGAGCCGGAGTCGTTCGGGGCGCGGATACGGGCCATGTCCTCGGGCGCGACACAGATCTCGGCTTTGGCCTACGACTCGTTGTCCTCCCTGCGCGCCCCGGCACTCATCAGGCGGTCCGATCCGGGGCTGTACCAGTTAGCGGTCATCACGTCCGCTCGCCCGGTTCCTGACCGGCCTGGTCGCGGAGTCCGCGCAGTGCACACCGCGCGACATCACCCGGCTCGGCGGCACGGTCGTCGACCTGGTGGCAGCCACGCTGGCCCACCACGCCGACCGCGAGAACGCGCTGCCGGCGGAGTCCCGACGGCACGCGCTGTTCCTGCGGGCGAGCGCCTTCGTCCGGGAACGGGCCGGCGAGCCGGACCTCAGCCCCGCCGCCATCGCGGCGGCGCACGGGATCTCGCCGCGCTATCTTCACCGGGTGTTCCAGCAGCACGGAACAACGGTGTCGGGATACGTGAAGCGGCTCCGCCTGGACCGCTGCCGCCGCGACCTGGCCGACCCCGGCCTCGGCCATCTGCCGGTGCACGCGGTGGGCGCCCGCTGGGGGTTCCCCCGGGCCGCCGAATTCAGCCGGGCGTTCCGGGCCGACACCGGGATGCCGCCGGGCGAGTACCGCTCCCTCGTCCAGCGGTCCGCGGTGGTCCCGGCGGGCGACCGGGAGCGGACCGACCCCTGACCGGTCGGGCGCGGCCCGTGCGGTGGCGAGCGGGCCGCCGCACGGGCCGAAGGTCAGACCGCCGTCCGCTCGTGCACGTACTCTGCGCAATGTGATCAACTCGTAGTGCGCAGCATGTACCGCCAACGGCTCCCCCGTATCGACAAGGGCGCCGGGGACTTCGCCACCGTCGCCGATGTGGAGGCCGAGAAGACGATCCTCAGCGTCATTCATGCCGCCCGGCCCGATGACGCTCTGCTCGGCGAAGAGGGCGGACAGCAGGGTGCCACGGAGGCCCCGCCAGTGGTTGGTGGACCCCTTGTGCGGCACGCTGAACTACGCCGTCGGCAAGCGCGCCGCGTACGTCACGGACGGCGGCGATCTGTCCGGGAGCGTGTCGTGGCCGCCGACAGCGAAACCCACCAGTTGCTGATGTCGATGGTCCGCAACTGGCACTGCGCCCGACGGGTCGTCCGAAGTTCGACCCGTGCATGTGAACAAACGCCTTTGTCAAAGCGGTTGGGCCGGCGGTTGGCGCCGCGGGCCCAGGATGCGGCGCCTGGCCGACTCGGGTTCGCAGCTCCTACCTGCGGTTTCCCGGCGACGTACCGAGTGCCGGACGAAGCGTCGTACTCCGCTGAAGTCGGTCTCCCGATCCTGTACTTCACCGGCTTTGCCCGATGCGGACACGAGGGCTGCCGAGCAAGACAGAGCTAGTCGCGGTCGAGGGCGGTGCAGACGCAGACCTTGTTGCCGTCGGGGTCGGCCAGCACGGTGTACGACGGCGCATGGGTATCGTCGACGACGGTGCCTCCCGCGGCGACGGCGGCCGCGATGCGCTCGTCGGCCACCTCCGGGGCCAGCCACAGGTCGATGTGCCAGCGTTGGCACGGGGTCTGATGGGCGTCGGTCCCCTGGAACCATACGCTCGGCACACGGTTCGTCGGGTCGAGGACGTCGAGGACCGCGTCGCTCACCGTGCGGCTGGTCCCTCCCGTGAGCAGCGCGGACCAGAATGGGGCCACTGCCGTCTCGTCGGCGGTGTCGAGCGCGAGCTCCAGCTGTGCCACCTCGCTGGGAACGGCGGTCAGGCCGCGCTCCCGGGCAAGCCCGGTGATGGCGCGGGCCAGCTCGACGTCTTGAGTCGTGACCCACCGCCCACCGGTGTCAGCGTCGACGGTGGACACGGCCACATCGACGAACCCGCGCCCCAACCGGATCTCCGGCTCCTGGCCGGCGGCGACCGCCGCCTTGGCGACCGCGGAGACGAACTCGGCCCCACTGGCGGTGTCGGCGACGCGGTAGCGGGCGGCGAGGGGCTGGGCGAGCTTGCGCCAGTCGCCGAGCCCGGCCGCGATCGCTCCGAGGATTTCCTGGGTGCCGAGTGTCTCCATGGCCCAATGCTTCCACGGCTCCCCGAAGTCGTCATTCGGCTCGCTGTGTTCGGCAGCACCACCACACAAGTGGAGCCAGACCCGCGAGAAGTGAACGAAGCCACATCAGGCGGCTCTGCCCGACACTGCACGATCAACCGGTCATGTGCGGGCTCTCAGAGGTCACTCTCCGGCCTGTCACTGGCGCAGCAACTCGGCTGCGATCGAGTATGGCGGTGCCACTGCCTGGGAGCGGGCGACATGCTCGACGATCGCGTTTCCTGGACAAAGCGGTCGTCGGCGGGTCGGGGGTATGTGCTGGCCGGCCGCGAGGGTGCTCAGCCCCAGATCGTGCATCACGCAGGCGGCGAGCTCGGCCAACAGGCGGGGGAACTGGAAGCCGCGGATGCTGTGCTCGGCGATCGGCGTGCTCTCCGACTTCTGTACGAGGGCGAGGCTCGCGTCGGCCATCGGCAGCGTGTGGCACCCTCGCGGCGGTCGGAGCCGACCGGCGCCGGGCCCTCGAGCTCCTTGGGGCCGCCGTGTTCGAGCTCAGGACGGGTCGACAAGGGTGAACCGCGTTGAATCGGGGTGGAAGCGTGTGATGCGCGGGAATCCCTTGGCCAGCACCTTGCCAGAGCGAGGTAGAGGTACGGGCGTGTCCAGCCCCCAGCGAGTGGGCGCCCACCGCCGCCCGCCGCTGAGGCTTGACCAGTTTCCCCTGTGACCGCACATCTAGACCGGGAAGACGCCGGGGCAGGGCTCGGCGCGGGACCGGGTGCGTATCCGCTCGGCCGCCGTGGGCGGCCAGACCGTGCCGGACGCCCAGATGATGTTGCTGAGCCGGCCCGCTTCGCGGGGCTCGAGGCCGGTGAGATCGGCAGCGGACAAGTCGAGGACGACCGTGAAGAGGGCGGCCTGCAGCGACTCGCCGATCTTGCTCATGCGGCATGCGGTGCCCGGCATGCTCCCATCGCGTACCAGGACGGCGAAGGGTTCAGGGCTGCGCAGTTTCGACAGGGCACGGGCGAGTCGGGCGACACTTCTGCCGATGTCGGCGAGACCGCCGTCGTCGAGAGTGTCGCGGTCGTGGACGCTGACGAACCTGCCGAGCCGGTCGTGCCCTCGGATGCGTGCGCACGATCCTGTGTACAGGCGGCGACTGATACGGCTCAGCCGGCGGGCGAGGGCCTTGGCCTGGCGGCGAGCGTTGACGTTCCGCTTTTCGTTTTTGTAGGTCCGGGTATCCGCGAGAGCACAGATGAGTTCGTACAGGTCCGCTTGGGCTGACGCGAGGTCGAGGGCGAGCTTGGCGGGGTCGCGACGGGCCAGGACACAGTTGATCGACGACGGCAACGAGACGGACTTCGCAGCGGTCACGCAGGTGCTCCTCACGGTGTTCTCCGCTCTCGCCGAGGCGGTCGCGATAGCCGGTGTCCCCCACGATGCGCTCACTGCCCCGGGACCGGTCCCCAGGCAGCGAGCACTGTCTGCTGACGCGATGACGAACCGCGCTTCGCAGTACGCGACCCACGACGTTTCCCGCTGGACGGCTACCGGCTCGTGCTCTCCCTGCGTTCCTGGTCCGGCCAGGCCTGACCAACCCCCTGGTCGGGGCCGGTCGGCGGAGGTGTGACGGCACGCCCGGTGCGTGCGGTGAGCACCATCACGGCCAGGCCGAGCGCCACGACCGCCGCACCCACATACAGCGGCGCGGTGTAGCCCAGGCCGGTGCTGATCGCCAGGCCGCCGAGCCAGGCGCCCAGGGCGTTGCCGACGTTGGAGGCCGAGACGTTGGCGCTGGCGGCGAGTGGCGCGCCGCCGGCGGCGTCCGTGACACGGGTGATCATGCCGGGGACGGCGGCGAACCCGAAGACGCCCATGAGGAAGACCAGGACGACCGACGCGACCCGCCCCTCGGCCAGCAGCCCGAACACGGCGAGTGTGGCGGCTAGTCCGGCCAGGGAGGTGATCAGCGTACGGTCGCGGTCGCGGTCGGCCGCCCGGCCCCCGGCGATGTTGCCGATCACCAGACCGGTGCCGTAGACGACGAGCAGCCAGGCGACGTCCGTGCTGGAGAAGCCGGTGACCTCGGTGAAGGTGTACGCGATGTAGCTGAACGCCCCGAACATGCCGCCGTAGCCGAGGGCGGTGGCGGCCAGGGTCAGCCAGACCTGCCCGGAACGGAAGGCCCGCAGCTGCGGGCGCAGACCGGCCGCCCGGTGGGCCTTGTCCACGGCGCCCGCCCAGGCCGGCACCCACACGGCGATGGCCGCCACGGCCAGCACGCCGATCCCCGTGATCGCCCAGAACGTGGCCCGCCAGCCCCAGCGCTCACCGACCAGGGCACCGAACGGCACCCCCAGCACATTGGCGACCGTCAGCCCCGCGAACATCACGGCGACCGCGCGCGAGGCACGCTCCGGCGGGACCATACGGCGGGCGACAAGCGAACCGATCCCGAAGAAGGAACCGTGACACAGGGCAGCGACAACCCGGCCCAGCAGCGCCACAGCGTAGGTGGGCGCCACGGCCGACAGCAGATTGCCGAGGACGAACAACACCACCAACCCGACAAGCACGGTCTTGCGATGGATGCGAGTGGTAGCGGCGGTCAGCAGGATCGCGCCGATCGCAACACTCAGAGCGTATCCCGAGATGAGCCACCCGGCCGCGGCCTCCGAGACATCCAGGTCATGGCTCACCTGGGGCAGTAGACCCGCGATCACAAACTCGGTCAGACCGATCCCGAAACTGCCCAGCCCGAGCGCGACCAACCCAGCCGGCATCCGCCGCCCGCCCCCGCCCTGTCCGATGTTCACGCAAACATCATGGAGCCCGGCCGCCGAACTCGACAAGGCCCTCGCCGCGGACGCACGGTCGCCGGCAGCCAGGCCACCGCCGTGGTGCTGGTCGACCTGCGTGATGATGATGCACCTTTCGTTCCGTACCGGCCGCGGGGTCAGGAACAGAAATCGGTGATGATGTCGGTGAGGATGGCGGTGAGGCGGTCCAGCGAGGGGAGGTCGACGTACTCGGTGGCCGCGTGCGCGCCGGCGCCGTCGACGCCGAACAGCAGACACGGGATGCCGGCGCGGTCCAGGAGGGCGCAGTCGGTCCAAAAAGGCTCGGCGCGCACCACGGGCGGGTGGCCGAGGGCCCGCTCGGCGTGGCGGGCGAGGGTACGGACGACGAGTGCCTCCCGGTCGGCTTCGAAGGGGTCGCGGTGCAGGCCGCGCGTCAGCCGGAAGCGGAAGTCGGGGACCGTGTCGGCGAGACGGTCGAGGACGCCGGTCATCTCGCGTTCGACACCCTCGACGCTCTCGCCGGGGACGGTGCGGCGCTCCAGGGTGATGCGGCAGTGCGCCGGGTAGGTGGAGGGTTCCTCACCGCCGTGAATGACGGAAGCGTGCACAGTGCCGGTGCCCAGGAGGGGGTGGGCCGGGCCCTGCGCGAGGCGCTGGCCCAGTTCTTCCAGGGCGACCAGGAAGTGCCCGGCCTTGGCGATGGCGTCGATGCCGAGTTCGGGCATCGAACCGTGGGCCGCGCGGCCCTCGATCTCCACGTCGAACCACGCGAAACCCTTGTGGGCGAGGGTGACTTCGAGATGGCTGGGCTCCGTGACGATCGCCGCGTCGGCCGTGAAGGACTCCAGCACTTCCTCGGTGCCCAAGCTGCCGTGCTCCTCGTCGGCGACGCAGGCGAGGATGACATCGCCGCGCAGGGGCCCGTGGGCGGTGGCGCGGGCGGCTGCGACCATCATGGCCGCGATGCCACCCTTCATGTCAAAGGTGCCGCGGCCGTACATCCTGCCGTCCCGGATCTGCGGGTCGAGCGGGTCGCCGTCGTAGTCGGCAAGGCTGACCGTGTCGAGGTGGCCGTTGAGCATGAGGGAACGGCCGCCGCCGGTGCCGCGGGCGATCGCGACAAGTGAGGGCCGACCGGAGCGCTTTTCCAGACTGCGCACCTCGAAGCCGCGGGCGGCCAGCCACTGGCTGCAGAAGCCGGCGACGGCGCTCTCGCCCGCTCCGCCGGGCACGAGGTCCGGGTTGACGGAGTCGATGGAGATCAGCCGGGCCAGCAGGCGGCCGGGCTCCGAGTCCAGGGAGGTGACAGCCGCTGGAGTCGAGGGGATCTCGGGGAGCATGAGGACCTTCCAAAATCTGATGCCGCCCGGGGAGTCCGGAGCGGGACGGTGAGAGGGGCACGCGGGCATGGCGTCCTTTGCCCAGCACCGTGCCCCGCCCGCCTCAGATCGGTCCAGCGAAGTTTTCCGAGCACCAGTCATCGGGAAATCCGAACGATCTGCCGACGAGTGTCAGCAGCGGTCGATGTCCGGGCAGCAGGTGTTCGACGGCCAGGCGGATCGATGATCTGTCGGCCTGCTCGTGGCTTTATGCAGTCCGGTGCCGAGCGGTGGCGGAGAGGATGAGGAGAAGGAGCCCGGCCGCAGGGGCCAGCGCGAAGGCGGCGGAGGCGCCCAGCTCGTCGGCGGTGCGGCCGGCGAGGGATGCCGCCAGCGCCGAGCCGGCCGCGCTGGCGGAGTTGTTCCAGGTGAACGCCTGGGTGAGGACCGCCGGGTGGACGGACTTCTCGGTGAGGACGTTGAGCAGGACGAGCGTGGGCGGTACCGCCGCCTCTGTGACCACCACGGAGGCGCCGAGCCAGATCGCGGACGGGGCAAGGGGAAGCAGCAGGCTCGTGCCTGTCAGATATGCGGCTGCGATGACGAGTTGAAGATGTGCCGGGGCGCGGTGTCGGCGCAGCCCGTAGAGCCAGCCGGAGAGCAGCCCGCTGAAGCTGGAGGCGGCGATGATCGGCGCGGCTGCTTCGGGCGCGTCGTGTCCCGTGGCGAAGGCGCTCACCGAGACGCCCATGGTGCCGAAGTACATCCCGATGGCCAGGTTGAGCGTGGCGAGGAGGAGGAAATCCCATCTCAGCAGCGTCCGTTCGGGTTGGGCGCGCTCTGTGTACTGGCGGGCCGGCCGGGGCGCGGTGCGGCGCTGGGCGGTCAGTGCCGCACCTCCGCCCAGGACCAGGGCAGCGGCGGTGGCGCTGGCGATCGCCGCGTCGCCGGCCGCACCGAGCGCGGAGACGAGCACGGGACCGAGGAGGAAAGCGGTGGCGTTGGCCAGTGATTCCAGGGAGAAGGCGGTGGGCAGTTCGTCGCTCCGCTCCTCGCGCAGCAGGTGGGCCCAGCGGGCTGCGGAGAGGGCTCCGAGCTGCGGGATGGCCGCGCCGGCGCAGGTGGCGGAGGCGACCGCCGCGGCCTGGGCGGTGGACGCAAGGACGCCGGCGACGGCGGCGGCGTGGGCGAGGAGGGCGAACGGCAAGACGCGGATTTGGCCGAACCGGTCGATTAAGCGGGCCAGGTGAGGGCCGATCAGCGCCTCGGCCAGGGCGAACCCGGCGGTGGCGAGGCCGGCGGTGCCGTAGGAGCCGGTGCGGGCGTGCAGCAGCCAGACCAGACCGAGGCCGGTCATGGCGATGCCGACGCGGCCCACTGTGGCGGCGAGGAAGAAAGCGGCGGCACCGGGGGTGCGCAGCAGTGAACGGTAGCCGGAGGCGGCGGACGACATGAGGAGTCCTTCGTCGTCGCCGGGCGGGACGGGCCACACCCAGGTCGCCGGCGCCTGGCACCCCTCCGGGGTGCGATGAAATGGTGCGACCCATGGCCCGCCAGGGACGTCCAGAACTGCGGAAGGACGGGACACGCGTCCTCACCGCCGCCCCGTTCACCAGGCGGAGGAGCAATTTTGGGCCCGGTCCAAGGCGGGACCGAGCAACTGGGAGGACGGTAACAGGACGGAGCAGGGTTCGTGCAAGGGCTTTGCGGACGGCGGCGGCGCGGGAGGGCCGGAGGAAGAGGCGGTTGCGTGGCGGCTCACGGCGACGGTCGGCCCAGACTGCGCCCCCGACGACCAGCACGTCGGCCATGGCGGTGGCGAGCAGGCGCCCGGTGGCGTACGGGCGCTTCGGTGCGGGGCTGGTGATGTGGGCGAGAGATACGTCCGACCGCGATGGCCGTCGGCACCGAACCGGTGGCGGGCCGGGCACTGAGCAGACCGGCGAGGCCGGTGGAGCCGAGCATGTCCTGCGCGCGCGAGCAGGGCACCGACGGTCGCACCCGCCGCCAGACCGGCGCCGCTGAGGATCTGAACGGCGATCAAGACGCTCAGGACGCGGCGCCGCACCTGAGACCGCTGCAGAGCCTCGATCCGAGCAGGCAGGGTAGTCGTCGCAAGAGAGTTCTCTCGCTGGGCGCGACCCGGCCGGACAGTGTCACCGGTGGGTCCGGCCGAGCCGGGGAGCGCGCGGGCCGGCCGGCCTTGCCGAGGCACCGGTCGGCAAGGCCGGCCGGCCCGGCTGCGTGGTCAGCAGTGGTCGCCCAGGTCCAGGCGGTCAAGCAGCCCGGCATCGGTGAAGGCGGCGACCAGTTCGTCGCGGCCCTCGGTGAAGTGCGCCCAGCTGTCGTAGTGGACGGGAACCACCCGGCGGGCACCGAGGATCTGGGCAGCGTCGGCGGCCTGTGCGCTGTCGAGGACGATCAGCGCGCCGTCGAAGAGGACGGGGAAGCGGGGAGCCCCGGCGAACAGGATGGCGGTGTCCACCGGGCCGAACCGCTCGGCGATCTCCTTGACCAGGTCGAGCGAGGCGTTGTCGCCGCTGACGTAGACCGTGGGCAGGCCTTCCCCGGTCAGGACGAATCCGACGACCTGGCCGGTGATCGGTTCGACTTCCTCGCGCGCGCCGGGCCCGTGGACGGCGGGCACGCCTGTGACCGTGATCGTGCCGCCGTCGGGGCGGTCCAGCTCGATCGACTCCCAGTCGGCCAGCCCCCTGGCCCCCTCCCCCAGGCGCTGCCCGCCCCCAGGTGTGGTCAGGGTCAGCGGGACGTCGGCGAGCAGTGCGCGGCCGGAGTCGTCGAGGTTGTCGGGGTGCTCGTCGTGGGAGAGCAGGACCACGTCGATACGGCCGAGGTCGGCCGGCGCGGCGGAGGGGGGCGCCGTCTTGGTCAGCCGGCCGCCCGGCACGTGGTAGTCGCGGGGTGCGTCGAAGGTCGGGTCGGTCAGGAAGCGCAGGCCACCGTAGGCGAAAAGGGCGGTCGGGCCGCCGAAGACGCGGATGGGGACCTGCTCAGTGGTCGTGCTGGCAGCAGCCATCGGAACCTCACGGATGGGGAGCAGTTTATCCGTGAAGAACGATAGCGGCGTCTCACGGATGAACACAACCCGTACCATGACAGCTATGAGCGAGACCCCGACCGCCGAATCCGTGCCACCGCCCGCGCCGGGGGCGGAGGAACACCTCGCCCTCGACTTCGTCAACAGCGCCATCGCGCTGCCCGGAGGGCACTTCATCGATCTCCTCGGCACCCCCCAGGCCACGAATCGGTGGCTCACCGAACACGGCCTCGCGCCGGCTGACGCCGGGGTGCAGGAAATGTGCGCGACGCAGCTACGCTCCCTGCGCGAACACCTCAGGGCATTGTTCGCCGCCCGCGTCGCCGGGCTGCCCGCCCTGCCCGCGGCACTGTCCGCCGTCAACGACGCGCTGAGCAGAGCTCCCACGGCCGCCCTGCTGTACTGGGACGAGAAGAGTGGCCCCTACCGCGCGGCGCCGTGCCCCACCAACGAGATCCTCGACCGCGCTCTCGCCATCCTCGCGGCCAACGCGGCCGATCTCCTCACCGGCCCAGACGCCGACCGCCTCACAGGCTGCGGTTCCACCCCCTGCAACCGCTACCTGCTGCGCCACGGGCGCCGCCAATGGTGCTCCACCCGCTGCGGCGACCGCGCCCGCGCCGCCCGCGCCTACGTTCGACGCACCCGCCCGACAGCAGACTGACGGCCCCGTGCCGCCCGGTGGAGGACACGTGGCGCGGGCAGTTCACGGAGTGAGCGAGGGGAGGTCGAAGGTGCCGTCGATCGCCAGGCCCGAGCGGACCATCTCGCGACCGCATCCTCGATGGCGCCCCGCGGTTCTCCGTAGTACCCGCCGATCGCCATCAGGGGAGTCTCCCTGCGGTAGCCGCCCCACAGCCGGTGCAGCGGCATCCGCAACGCCTTGCCGACAGCGTCCCAGATCGAGGTGTCGACGCCGACCGAGGCCACCGGGCCGTGACGGCGGTCCCGCAGAATGTCGTAGGTGACCGGATAGGCGAGGTCCCACCAGCGCTCGGTGGCGAACGCGCCTCACCGATCTGGCGCGCAGCGAGCTCGCGCCTGATGATCGCGGCGATCTCGGAGAGGGCACAGGGCGATGGGTCATCCGGTAAAAGCTGCCTTGAACTCCCGGGCCAGCGCTCTCAGTCGTCGTCGAATTCCAGGTCGTCGCCGGACATGTCGTCGGTGCCGTCGTCGAACCCGTCGTCGCCGTAGTCGAGCCCGTAGTCCGGAACGGTCCCCAGCTCCGTGAAGTCAATGACGTCGTCGAGGTCGGGCACATCGATGTCGATGCGGTCCGGGCGTCGACCGCCCGTGCCAGAGGACCGCTGCGGGCTGCCCCGCGAGCTGCCCCGCCTGCTCTCGTGCTCCTCGCCGAGCACATGGGCCGCCTGATGCCGCGCCATGCCGATGGCCCGGCGGCGGGCGCTCCGACCGCGGAGCTGTTCCACACGGGCGCGTACCCGCTCGGCATCGCCTTGCATGCCTTCCCGCTCGAACACTTCAGCGGCCTGTTCGAACGCTGGGCGCGCGAGCCGTATCCGGCGGGCCTGGAGGTGAACCAGGCCGAGGTTCTCCAGCGCTTGGGCCTCTTGGCGGCTCTCCCGCAGCTCGCGGAAGAGGGCGGCGGCCCGTTCGTAACCGGTGGCGGCGTTCCGGTCGTCGCTCTTGCCGCGCTGCGCGTTGGCCAGGTTGGCCAGCGACTCGGCGACACCGGCCAGATCGCGCGCCTGCTCGCGGAGCGCGAGAGCTTCGGCGTGGCAGCCGGCCGCGCGGTGGTGGGCACCGCAGCGCTGGTGGAAGTTGCCCAGATCGTTGAGGAGGACTGCGACCGCGGCCGGATCGCCACCTTGTCGGCAGATGGCCAGGCCCGCTTCGTACCGGATGATCAGAGTGCCGGAATCCCGTTCATGCGCGCGATAGCGCTCCAGGAGCGCCAGCACGTCGCCGACCACCGCTCGGGCCCCGTCGCTGTCTCCACCGAGCAGGAAGAGGGTCATGGCGTTGCCGTAGTACGGGAGGGCGGACGAGACAGGGGACGACTGGGCGTGGACATGACCCAGCCGGCGCCGGCATTCCGCCTCCGCGTTGTGGTCCCCGGCCGAGTGCGCCGCAGTGGCGGCGAGTTCGAGGACGGTCAGCCGGTCGCCGGTGCGACAGCGTAGCTCCAGATACCCGGTCAGCCGCAGGGCGAGCCGTACGGCTGGGCCGTGCAGGCCGAGAGCCCCCGCCGTCCGGACCGCTTCGATCAGGGTCAGACGCTGTTGGTCCAACCACCGGAGGGCCTGCCGGGATCCGGTGAACATGCCGCCCTCCGCCGACGTGGCAGCCGGGCCCCGCCACGTTTCGGCCTCTTCGACGGTCCGTACGTAGTAATCGAGCAGCCGCTCTACGGCGGCCGTGCGCTCGGAGTCGGTCTCCTCGGTCCGGGCCAGGTCAGTGGCGTAGGACCGCAGCAGGCCCTGGAACCGGTATCCGCCGTACTTTGGCCCGCTCTCCGCCAGCAGGTGGACACGGAACAGATCCATGAGCTGAACCGCTGCCTCGGCAGCCGGCAGCGCACCGAGCGAGGCGGCCTCCTCGACCCCGAAATGGGCACCTGGATGCAGCGACAGCAACCGGAACAGCCGGGCCTGCGCGGCGGGCAGCCGGGTGTAGGACAGTTCGAAGGCCGCTCGGACGGTGGCCGCGCCGGAGTCCGGTGCCACCAGTCGCGAGGCGTCCCGCAGCCGGTCGGCGAGCGCCGACACCGGCAACCGCCGGTCGGCCACCAGTTCGCCTACGGCCAGGTCCAGGGCGAGCGGGAGCCGACCGCAGGCTTCCGACAGCCGGCGTACCGCATCCGGGTCGGCAGCCGCCCGCGCATCGTCGTGATCGGCAGCCGCCAGCGCACGGGTCACGAATGCGACGGCCTCCGCAGGCTCGAACAGTCCCAGAGCGTGATGACGCACCCCCATCAACGCGCCGTGCGTCAGCCGGTGGCGGCTTACGACCACGGCGCAGTTGCGCGGATGCGGTGGCAGCAGCGGTTCGACTTCGTCGAGGGAGGAGACGTTGTCCAGCACGACGAGCACGGGCTTCCCCCGCTTGGCCAGCGTGCTCACCGTGACCCGGTACTGAGCCATACGGTCGGCGGTCGTGGCCCCGACCTGTGGCGCGGCCACTCCGAGCGAGTGCAGCAGAGCGCCCAGTGCGGTGAATACGGCAGGCTCCGCGGACGCTTTTGAGGCATCGCCGAGATCCGCGTAGATACCGTTGAGATACCACCGGCGTCCGATCGTCTCCCGGGCAGCGCGCAACACCAGCGCTGTCTTTCCCACTCCGGCCGGGCCTGACAGCACGAGCACGGTGTGGCCCGCGGCCCAGGCCCGCTGCGCTTGCCGCCTGGCTGCCCGTGTGGAGCGGCTATGCACGGGTGTTTTCGGTGCTTTGCGGGGACTGAGGTCGGCCAGCAGCGCATCGAGTTGCTGTTCCCGGCCGACAAAGACGGCCGGTCCCCGCGGCAGGCCGTCGACCTCCTGGGAAGGAGCCGGAAAGACGGTGACAAAAACGCTGTCGATGCTGCCCGCCTGGACGACGGGGCCGAAAGCCATCCCGCTGAACTCGTTGCGGATATCCCCCATGGCTGATTTCTAGCGCAAGGACGCCTCCGCCTTCCAGACCGTCGGCCCTGACCGTCTGGTCAGCATGGAACAGGCCCTATGCCACCTCCCGGTCACCGGCCCAAACGGGCTGCTTTGATCGCGCGTTGCGCGAAGACATCGTCACGACGGTCTGCCATCTGCCGCAGCGCGTCCTTGCGGTCTCGCTTGGACAGTCGGTCGAGATAGGTGTGGCCCAGGAGATGGTCGGTCTCGTGCTGGAGGCACCGCGCGAAGTAACCCATTCCTTCGACAACAAGGGGGTTGCCGTCCTTGTCGAGTCCGCGAACGACAGCACGATCAGTACGGGGCACCGTCATAGTGGCACCGGGCACGGACAAGCAGCCCTCGGATTCGTCAACGAGTAGGCGGCCACCCGGATCGGGCAGGTCGAGAACCGGGTTGACGATGTGGCCGACATGGCGGATCCCATACTCGTCCGCGCAGTCATACACGAACAGCCTCAGGTCGACACCTACCTGGTTGGCGGCCAAGCCGGCACCATCGGCCACATACATCGTCAGGAACATGTCGTCGATTAACGCGGACAGTTCCGGAGTACCGAACTCGGCTGCCTCCTGGCACGTGCGGCTCAGGATCTCCTCGCCCACCACCGTGATGCGGCGCACCGAACCCCGTTCGGCCTCTGGCGGCAGAGCGGGATACGAGTCGACGGGTTGGCCCTGCACACGGACTCGCCGGTCTACGGGACGGGGCCGGTTATGGCGAACGGACATCGCGGTTTCCCCTTCTGCGCACGCCATCCATGCGGCGGACGTCACCGCAGGCTGATGCCTTCGATAAGAACCTCTTGCCAGGCACTTTGCAAAGTAGCAGACTTTGCAAAGTGACTGAAGACGATCTCAACCCCCTGCCCGAACAGACACGGGACATCGGCGACGAGCTGCGCAAGCACGAGGTCCGCACGGCCCTACTGGACCTGCTGGCCGAAGTCGGCACGGTCACGGCGACCGAGGCCGCCGCCCGGCTGGGCTACAGCTCGGGGCTCTGCTCGTTTCACCTTCGGCAGCTCGCACGCCACGGATACATCGAGGAAGCCCCTCACCACGGGGGGCGTGCACGCCCCTGGCGCCTGAGGCAGCGCAACCTCACCGCCGGTGCACCCGCGGAGGAGGGGTTCGGCGACTTGGCCCGAGGGCTGGAGGACGAGAGCTGGCAGCGATGGCTCGCCCAACGCGACCGAGCGCCGGCCGAATGGCGTCACGAGGAAGCCTTCAGCGCTGTCGCCTATCTGACGCCCGAAGAGATGACCCGGGTCGCGGACGCCATCCGACGGGCGCTCGCCCCCTACCAAGACCGCGAACAACGCCCCCTGGCGCGGCCTGAAGGCGCCCGGCCGGTGGCCCTCATCACCCGGCTGTTCCCCTTGCTTCCCCAGGAGTGAGCGGTCTGGACGTCGGCGAGCCGATTGCGCCGGCGATGCCACGGTGCCCGCCTTTAGGGTTGACGGGTTTCCCGGAAGGATGGACTTGAGTCTCCAGTAAGGGGAGACACAAAGGTGGAGGCATGGACGGCGACACGCTCTACACGATCGGGGCACTGGCCCGGCGGACCGGGCTAACGGTGAAGACCATACGGTTCTACTCCGACACCGGAATCGTGCCGTCGACTGACCGCAGCCCGGCTGGCTACCGGCTCTACGACCTGCGTGCGCTCGCGCGTCTGGACCTCGTACGGACACTGCGTGACCTGGGACTCGACCTCGCCGTCATCCGGCAGGTGCTGGACCGGGAGGTCTCGGTGCCGGAGGTCGCGGCAGCGCACGCCGACGCTCTGGACGTGCAGATCCGCACCCTGCGACTGCGTCGCGCGGTGCTGCGAGCGGTAGCCAAGCGGGGCTCCACCCCTGAGGAATTGAACCTGATGCACAAGATCGCAAAACTCTCCGACGACGAGCGCCGACGCCTCGTCAACGACTTCATCGACGACACCTTCGGATGCCTGGACGCCAATCCCGACTTCGTGGACATGATGCGCTCTGCCATGCCCGACCTGCCGGACGACCCCGAACCCGATCAGGTCGACGCCTGGGTAGAACTCGTCGAACTCACCCAGGACCCGGACTTCCGCACCTCAGTGCGCCGGATGGCCGAGCACCAGGCAGCCGAACGCGCCCAGGGCGACACCACGGGTCTGCACCACGACCTCACCGAAACCGTCCGCGACCAGGTCGGCCACGCCCTCACCGCCGGCATCTCCCCCACCTCAGCCCAGGCCGCACCCATCATCGACGCCCTCACCGCACGCTACGCTCAGGTCTTCGGTCGCGCCGATGACACTGACCTGCGTCGCTGGCTGCTGACACGCCTGGAGATCGCCGGCGACCCCCGCGCGGAACGCTATTGGCACCTCTTGGCGGTCATCAACGGATGGCCTGTCCCGCCGAGCCTGGCGCCGGTGTTCACCTGGTTCATCGAGGCCCTTCGCGCCGGTCTCAAGCCGTAGCCGCTGCCGCGCCCGCGCCCTCCGGTCCTCGCGGTCCGAGATTCGGGCCGCGAGGACCTCGGGACGCTCGTCGCGCTGCCCGGACCTCGGCCAACGACTTCCGCCATGCCCGGTGCCGGCACCGCTATTCCCTGCGTCACCTACAGGAACTGCTCGACCTCGTCCAGCGTGTGGCAGTGGAGCGGGGAGACTTGTACGACGCCGTCCAGGCCGAGTGAGCGCAGGATGCGTTCGGAGTAGGGGCTGCTCGCCACGCGCTCGTAGACGATCACGCCGCACTCATCTGTTCGTGACGGTGGATGGCGCGCAGGCCGGCGTGGCTGCGACGTTGTTCAGCGGCCCCGGCAGAACGCCTTCCAGCGGCCTCAGTTGATCGTCTTGACCTTTTCTTCCGGTGGCTCGGAGCGTCTGAGGCTTTGGTCGTAGGTCGTAGGCCGGTGGTGAAGTGATCGGCGGCACCAGAAGATGGGAGACGTGGAATCTCCTGGTTTTGATGTGGACGCCTTCCTGCAGCAGCCGCTCACCGCCCGCGTCGCGACGAGCGGGCCAACGGTGCGTCCTGTCTGGTTTCTCTGGGAAGAGAGAGCCTTCTGGACCTTGACAGGCCCTTGGGCCCGGCTGTTCGACCGCGTGAAGGACGACCCGAACGTCGCCCTCGTGGTAGACGAGTGCGATCTCGCGACGGGGCGTGTCCGGCAGGTGATCGCTCGGGGCCGGGCCGAGCTTGTCCCCTTCGATGTGCCAAGGGGGCGGCGCAAACTTGCCCGCTACTTGGGAGCGGACGAGGCTCTGTGGGACGAGCGTTTCGTGCACTACCTGCACGATGATCCGGGCGAACGAGGCACGATGTGGTTGCGTTTGGTGCCCGCATCGCTCACCGCGACGGATCTCAGTTACTCCGTGGCGTCGTGATGGTGTACTTCGTGGCGTCGTTCTTCTGCGCCTTGGTGCGGGCCAGTCGGTAGGACTCCGGTTCCGGTCTCGCCGACATCCGACAGGTCTTGCGCGGTGAGACCCCACAAACATGGCGCTCTCGCTTCGACATACGAGATACTGAGTGACAACACCTCGGTCAGTACCGGAACTCCCCAGTCAGGTGGCCCAGGTCGTTGCGCCTACCTCTACGCGGACGGGGTGAACTCAATGGCGGGCCTCATCACCAACGCGGACTACAGGCAATACGCCTCAGCCTGGGTGACGGTCAGCCGGGCACTGGATCGGGCTCGAGAGGAATCGCTGGATCACCAGCCGCGTCGTGCACTGTCGCTCTTGAACACTGCCGTCAACCTGGCCGAGCGCGATCTGGCCCCCATGGACAGGCTGTTCACTGATGTACGGGGTGCCTACGTACTCGCGCTGTTCGAGCTCAAGAAGTACCGACAGTTCCGGCACCTGGCCGGGTCCGCCATCCGCCACCTCAGCCGCACCCACGGACCCGATAGTCCCGAAGTGCTGAAACTCCGCGCCCGACAGCGTCAGTTGCCGCAACTGGTCACGCCCCGCAGAGAGCGGCCGCTAGTGGCTGCTCTCCAGCGAGCCGAGGACACCGAGCGACACAAAGGCCCCCAGGACAAGGCCACCACAAGGGCCTGGTTCAAGGTTGCCGCTGCCTATCGCAAGGCCGATCGCTACGACGACATGCTGCAGCTCTACGAAGAAAGGATCAACGATACCCGCCGCGAGCTTGGAGCTGATCACCCAGACGTCGCCTTACTTGCCCAGACCGCTGCCGAAGACGCCTGGCAGCTGGGCCATGTTCAACCAGCGGCCCAGCTGTACGCGGTCTACTACGCCGCCGAGAAGACTCACGCTGACAGCGAGGGCGCACCGCTGGGCGCCTACGGCGCGGCTTCGCTTCGCCACCAAATGGCGTCCTTCCACCTGGCGGCCTTCGATCCGGACGAGGCCGAACCGGTCCTGCGGGATGGCCTGCGCATCCTGGACACCCACACCATCGGCCCCCGATCGGTCAAGCGCGCCGAAGCCGACCTGCGGCCCATGCTGGAACACGGGCTGGGCACAGCACTGTGTCAGCAGCTAGACGGGCCCAACGCGAGCAAGCACTTCTACCGCGCCTTTGAGAACGCCCAGGCCATCGGCTCCGAAAGGGACCTGCGCAGGTACTTCACGTGCGCGGTCTTCGCGGGAGAGCAGTGGAGAGAGCACCTGCGACGGCCGTAAGAGGCCAGGTCGTCCCGGGGTGACTGTTCTATCCGCCTTCTGTCGAGTTCCGGGCTGCCTCCCGTTGCTACGCCACTCCTCCGCTCCGAGCAACGCCGAGAGTTCGGATTCAAGGTGCCCACACATTGCTCGCCTTCAGGCATATCACCGCGTCAACAGCATCGCTGCGAGCAACATGACGATCACGGAGACGACGCAGAATGCGAGGTGTGAGCGTGGGTAGTCCCACCTCTCACGCGTCGCACCCGTGTTGCTCTCGTGCGCCCACCTCACAAACAGCTTGCGAGTCGGGAACATCCCGATCGTCAACCCGATGAGGGCAAACGAACACATGACGAGCATTTCGGCCAGAGCGAAACCTCGCCGCACACCAAGCGCCGCCGCTCCGGTGCCACACAGAACCCAGATGAAGGGATACACCATCCAGAACTTCTGGACCGGTACCCATCTAGCCATGGCGGAGCAGTGGATCACGAGGGCTATGACAGCCATGAGCCACAGCCACTCCGTGGCAACAGACGTGAGCACGGACTTCCCCCTTGAGTCACTTTGACTCCACAGAGGCTAACAGTGAGATCGGTGAAGTGGCCTACCCGGTCTTTGACGAGGACCAGGGCAGGGTTGTGGTCGTAGCCGGATCACTGGGAAGGCGGCATCGCCACTGAACCGGACGGCCACGGTCTCGGACGCTCACGAGGTGGCGTGACCACCAAGCTTGCACCTGGCGGTCGAGCAGGGACAGAAGCGATCTGTGTCCCCGCGTCGGGCCGGGAAGGCCCTGCGTCCGGCCCGACGCGTGCGTGCCGACCGGGCGTACGCCTCTCGGAAGAACCGGGCCTCCCTGCGCAGACGCGGGATCCGCTGCACCATCCCGGACAAGGCCGATCACGTCCGCAACCGCAAGAAGCCCGGCTTTCGCGGCGACCGTCCGCCGAAATCCACAAGACCGACTACCGCCAGCCTCACGCGGTCGAGTGCAGCATCAACCGCCTCAAGAGGCACCGGGCCGTGGCCACGAGGTACGGCAAACTCACGGTCCGCTACGAGGCGACCATTCGCATCGCGGCCATCGGCGAGTGGTTGTGACCAGCTGTCATACGAAACCGGCCAGGATGGCGCGTGAGCTTCAGGAATTCATCGCGGCTCGGTCGGACTCGCTGCGAAGAACGCAGAATTCGTTGCCTTCGGGGTCGGCAAGGACTGCCCAGCCAGAGCCATCGGGGTTCCGGTGGTCGGTGACAAAGGTGGCGCCGATCCCCAGCAGCCGTTCCACCTCCTGCTCACGCGAGGTCTCAGGGCGCAAACACAGATGGATCCGGTTCTTGATCTTCTTGAACTCGGGCACCTGGTTGAAGTGCAGCACTGGGCCCTCCGCCAGCAGCACCTGAGTCTCCCGATCACCCGGTTTGTCCTCCGGATGCTGTGGATGGCCAGTCACCGTGCTCCAGAACCGCGCCAGCTCGTAGGCATCCGTACAGTCAATCGCCACGTTCTGCACTACCGAAACCATGCGCGCCAGCCTTCCTGACTTCCACTCCAGACGCCACCGAGTTGCGCTCATCGTTCACGCGCACAGCTCAGGCATCTTGCCGCGTCGCCGATGACGAGCCGGAACTCCTCAAGCTGGTTGACGCCCGCTCATCTCGCTGGCCGGCTATCAGACCCCGGCAGCACTCCGGCGCCGCGGGGCCGCGCGGTTCACCCGATGGCTGCGTGCCCGCGAAAGTCCAAGTTCTCAACGAGAAGGTCGCCGAGGCCGACCGGCTCATCGAGGCCAGGTTCCGAACCCACGAGCCGGCCGCAATCGTGGCCACGATGACCGGCATTGCCCGCTGCGAGGCGCCATTTCGGGGCCAGCGGCTGTTCACACAGCGGGCGGCGAGATTTTCGAGGAGGCGGGCGTAGGCGGCGCGCTTCGGCGGCCGCGGCTCGGCCCGGCCGGTCTCCCAGTTTCCCACCGACTCGCGCCGGGTCTTCAGTGCCCTCGCGATCTGCGCCTGACTCCGCCCTGCCTCCTGGCGCAGACGTTTGCGCTCGGCGGGCGGCGGGAGGGGGTCGGCGACCTGTTCGAGCAGGGCGTCGACCGCACTGAACAGCGAGCGACCGGGGGAAGGCATCAGCGGCGTCGGGCCCAGAACAGAGCGTGCCGCCCTCGCCTTCGGGCACGAACTCCTCCTACTCGACCGTCAGCCCGGCTCGAGTGATCCAGGCCCGGTTCGTGGCGGCGTCCGCGTGACTCCACCACATAGCAGTCCCGCCGCCCAGCCAGTCCTCGTCGGCACCGGTCCAGGCCCGATGGCCAGTGGTGCCCAGGAACCAACCGCCAGGTCGCAGCCATCGGGCGACCTTCCCCAGCAACGGAAGCTGTTCGTCGAGCGAAATGTGGATCAGGGCGTAAAAGGAGACGACGGCGTCGAAGGAGGCCGGCGCGAAGTCCACCGCGGTAGCATGGGCGCGGATGAACTCGGCCTGCGGCACGAGCTCCCGGGCCCTGCGGATCCGCACCTCACTGATGTCGACGCCGGTAACACGGTGACCCGCGGTCGCCAACGCGCGGGCGACGGGAACCCCGCTTACGCACCCAAGATCGAGCACCGTCCCCCCGGCCGGGATACGACCGGACCGTTCGCTGATCCACCGCTGGTACTTCGTCTCGGCGTCGTACGCCTGGTCATACCGGAGGGAGAGCGCGTCGTACCCACGCCGGACCAGCTCTTTGGGATCTTCGATGTCCACGCCGGTGCACATGAGCCGCCCACGACGAGAGGCCGCGAACGGTTTCCACGATGACAAGTGACCGCGATGAACGTCTCGCCACGCCAGGGCTGGTCATGCCCGAGGCCACTGGTAGCCGAAGGATGGCCTGGGCCGCGGTGCCCAGGGAGGTGACGGCTCGGATCGAGCAGGTGCTCGGCAGCCCGGTTGCCGGCGCGTTCAGCCAGCCAGGCGGGTTTTCCGAAGGTCTGGCCGCGCGAGTGCACTTGGCGAACGGCAAGCGTGTGTTCATCAAGGCAGCGAGCTCGCTGGTGGCACCGGCAGTGGCAAACTTCCACCGTCGGGAGATCGCGGTCTCGCAGCGGCTTCCCGCCGAGGCGCCGACGCCGCGGTTGCTTGACGCGTACGACGACGGCACCTGGGTGGTGCTGGTCTTCGAAGAGATCCCTGGACGTCTTCCCGCCCAGCCGTGGCAGCCTGACGAACTGGACAGGGTGCTCACGGCAGTCACCGATATGGCCGAGGTCCTGACGCCGTCGCCCATGGACGAGGCGATCTTGAGCAAGCCGCGCCTCGGAGGGTGGCTGGAGATAGCGGCGGACGCCGCCACCAGGGCGAAGGTAGAGAAGCTGTCGCCGTGGGCGGCCCATCATCTCGATGAGCTCGTCGCCCTGGAACACAACGCTTCTCTGGTCGGCAGCACGCTCCTGCACGGAGACCTGTACCCATTCAACATCATGCTGACCGCTGACCGTGTGTTCGTCGTCGACTGGCCGCATGCCTGGGTCGGCCCCCGGCACTGTGACGCGGTCACACTGCTGTCGAGCGCGTCGCTCAGCGGCGTGGATCCGCAACCGATCGCCGAGCGCCACGCTCTGATCCGTGACCTTGATCCCGTCCACGTCAATGAAGTGCTCGCACTGCAGGCGGGGTTCCTCCTGCGAGTGGCCGCCGTGGCCGGACCAGCCGCCGATCGCAACCTCGTGGCCATGATGACGGCCCTGGGCCTTGCTTCGCTGCGCTGGCTGGGACAACGGATGTGAAGCGGCCCCTTACGACAAGAGGCAATCCGGTGATGGAGGTGTCCTGAGGGCGGAGATCGAAGGCGCGCGCGAGGAGTTGGACCGGGCGGCCGAGTCGCTGCTTGCGGAGCTGCGTCGGCTGGCCGCGCGGCTCACCGCGGGCCAGGATCCGGATCCCTACATGCCGTCCGGTCCGCTCATTGTCGACTGGCATGAGCCGTTGCTGTACCAGTACCTCGCCACGGCCCGTGTCGAGCGCCTCGCCGAGGACTACGACGCCGCCGTGGTCACCCGCGCGGCGTGCTGCTGGCCTCGGCAAGCTGGCAGGTCACCGACGAGGTGACGGATGCGGGCAGTGACACGGAGCTGACCACAGCCGTTCGTAGGCCCGAACCCGGTATGCACCCCGGAGACGGTGCGACGGGGCTACGTGCTGTGCAACGAGTGCGACGGGCTGGGCTGGTGCCCTGTCTGTGAGAGGCGCGGGTGGTGCCCGAGCGAGGAACACGGCCGCGAGCGGTGTCCGGAGTGCTTCAGAAGGCGGCCCTGTCGGCGGGTTCGGTCCGTTGGTGCTCCGGTGGCTCAGTGGGCGACGGCGGAGGCGGAGAGGAGCGTCGCAGCGGCGAGACTGCCCCAGAGGGCGGCCGAGCCGTGGGGGGCGAGAGTGGTGATGACCACCGGGGAGACAGCGAGACCGAAGCCCGTGGAGAGCTGGAAGCGGGCGAGGGCGCGTCCCAGGACATGGGCCGGGGCGAGGTGGGTGACGAGCGCGGTGGCGCTGCCGGCATAGATGATCTCGCCGATAGTGCAGACCACGGACACCGTGGCGACGGCCGGGGCACCCCAGCCGTGTCCCAGTGAGGTGGCCGCGAGGAAGCCGAGGTAGGACACGGTGAGTACCACGCCGGCGAGAGCCAGCACGGTCCGCCGGGAGAAGCGGGACATCAGGACGGTGACCGGAACCTGCAGGGTGACCACCAGCACCGTGTTGGCCACGAAGATGGCTGCCGACCACACCGGGGACGCGTGCAACTGTGTCACCAGGACCAGAGGGAGCGCGATTTCGGGGACGTTGAGGCAGAAGGCGTAGACCACATTGGCGGCCAGCAGCGCGCGCATCCGGGGTGCGGGCCCGTCGTCACTGTCCTTGGCCGGGGTAGCGGCCGGATGCGCGCGCAGGTGAACCGACCACGCCAACGCCGCCGCAGCGAGATAGGCGAGCCCGGTGACGGCTGCCAGCGCCTGCAATGCGGTGGTGCCGCCCGCCAGGCACGCGGTGGCGAGGAGCGCGCCCGCGCCCAGGCCGGCGTTGCGCAGGGCGCGGCCCCCCGCGAGAGCGGCGTCGCGTTCCCGGCCATGGGCGACCGTGGCCACGAGAGCTGCGTGGGCGGCCGGCCATGCCTGGTTGCCGGTGCCGAGGAAGAGCGCCGCCGTCGCGAACGGCCAGACGTGCCCCGCCGGGGTGGCCAGCAACAGCGCCACGCCCAGCACCCGCACCAGCATCGACGCTGCCACGACCGTGCTGCGTGCGCCCCGGTCCAGCCATCGGCCCACCGCGGGCATGCACACCAGACCCGCGACGACGCCGACCGTCATGGCGGTGCCGGTGACCGGCGCGGACAGCCTCAGCACCGTCACCCCGTAGAGCAGCAGAAAGGGCCGCAGCAGGCCGGTGCCGAGCGCGTCCACGGCCAGGGCGACGGCATAGCGGGGGCCTCCGGAGGCATGGACGAGGGCGCGGGGCTGGATCTTGGTGGTGGTTGCCATGGCGTCAACGGTGCGTTGGGCCGCCGGGCTTGCTACGTCGGTTGACGGATACCGTCAACCAACGCCGTCGCCGGCCGTCCGATCAGTGATGATGAGGGGTGACATTGAGGATCGACATCAGCGGCCTGCCGTCCGAGCGACTGCGGTTCGCCGCCTCCCCGCTCGCCGAGCTGACCGCGATGCTGCACGTGCTGGCCGAACCCGGGCATCATCCGCAGCTCGCCGGCTGGGCCGCGGACGTCTGGGCCGGGCTGCGGCCGGAGCTGGCCGAGCGGCTCAGGGAGGCGGAGTTCCTCTGGCGTTCCTCACAGGCCGACTTCCTGATCCCGGCCCGGCCTCGGCCGACCCTCGCCGAGGAGCTGGACGACGTGGACCGGATCGACGACGAGACGTATGTGACCGCCGCGCTCGTCACCACGTGCGGCAGCAACCGGGTCCACTTCGGCGCGCCGTCGCCGCTCACCGACGCGACCGCGCGCGAGCGGGCCCTGGACCTGGCCCTGGCCCGCGGCACACGGCAAGAGGCCTTCGCGGAACGGCTGCTCGCGGACCCGGCCGCGGTGCGGGCGCGAGTGCGTCACACCCTCGAACAGTGCGCCGAGGCCTTCTTCGACGCCGCCTGGGCGGGCGTCGCCGTGCAGCTCGCCACCGACCTGCGCCTGAAGAACGACCTGCTGAAGCGCCAGGGCATCGGGTCGGCACTCGCATCGGTCTCCGGCGCGGTCACCCTGGCACCGGACGGCGACTGCATCATCGTGGACAAGCTGCAGGACAAGGCGACCGCCGCCCACGGCATGGGGGTCACCTTCATCCCCAGTGTCTTCGGCCGCCCGCACCTGGTGGCGGTCCACGCGCCCGGGTGGCAGCCGGTGGTGCAGTACCCCGTGGCCGAGCCGGGGCCATCGGAGCCGGTACCGCTGGAAACGGTCACCCTACGGCTGGAGGCACTCGCGCATCCGGTACGGCTGCGGCTGCTGCGCGCCCTGGCCCGCGGCCCGCACACCACCGGTGAGCTGGCCCACCTCTGGGAACTCTCACCCCCTGAGGTCTCCCGTCACCTCGCCGTCCTGCGCCGCGCGGGCCTGCTCACGGCCCGGCGGCACGGTCGTTACGTCCGTTACACCCTCAATCTGCCCGATCTGACGGCGCTGGGCACCGACCTGCTGGCGGCCGTACTGCGCTGAGTAGCGTCGGTCTGCCAGAACTGGGCCGAGCCAGGCATTCGGACACTTCCCATGCCCGATGTCACACCGTTAGTGCCAGTGCGGCCTCTGCAACCACCCCGGCGCATTCACCAGCCGCAGCAACCGGGGGCAAGGT
The DNA here is from genome assembly GCF_033793745.1 of Streptomyces sp. ME19-01-6. Lineage (NCBI taxonomy): Bacteria > Bacillati > Actinomycetota > Actinomycetes > Kitasatosporales > Streptomycetaceae > Streptomyces > Streptomyces sp. ME19-01-6. Next base: position 71,094 of record NZ_JARAXF010000013.1, read on the forward strand.
CCCTACGACCGTCCTGGCCAGACCAGTGCCTGAGCGACGATGACGCTCTCACCGTTGAAGGTGACGGCGGGGCCTTCGTGCAGTTCGTAGCCAAGACCAAGCGCTTCGCTCACACGCCGGCAGAACGCGGCGTCGTCCGGTCCGGTCAGGACTCGGTAGATGGGCAATCCGTCTGGTGGTGTGCTCATGAGGAGAAGGATGCCAGGCGCAGTGCCCACCGAGCCAGTGGTCCGGAATGTTCCGAAGCCGAACACCCCCAAGGTCCGTAAATCCGACGACGTTTGCATGCGTGCAGTGCTGCCACAACACGACGTTGCGGTCATGCCGTCGGGATCGTCAGCCGCAGCGACTCCATCCCGATGTTCGCGCGTACCAGCCTGGCTCGGTGCGAGGTGCCCTCGGCGATGGCGTACTCCGGGATCCAGCGGTGCCACTCCTCGAAGACGAGCTGCATCTCCAGCCGCGCCAGGTGCGTGCCCAGGCAGCGGTGCACGCCGACGCCGAAGCTGGTGTGCGGGTTGTCCGGGCGGTGGAAATCGATGTCGTGGGGGCGGGGCCAGCATGTCTCGTCCCGGTTGGCCGTGGTCAGGTGAGTGTTGACCAGGGTCCCGGCGGAAACGGGGCAGCCCGCGATCTCTACGTCCTCGGTGGTGACCCGCGGCAGGAACGGGGCCGGTGGGTCGAGCCGCAGCAGTTCCTCCACGGCGGCGGGGACGAGGGAGGGGTCGTCCGCCAGCTCCTGGCGTCGCTCGGGGTGGGTGGCCAGCCGCTCCATCCCGAGGCTCAGCGCGTCGGTGACGGTCTCCAGACCGGCGAGCACGAGCATGAGGCATACGCCCATGGCTTCCGTGTCGGAGAGGCGGTCGTCGCCGTCGAGGGCCAGGATCTCACTGAGGATGTCGTCGCCGGGCTGGGTGCGGCGGGTCTGTATCAGCTCCGTCAGATAGCCGCCCAGGGCCATGGTCTGGGCCACCCTGGCGTCCCGCTCCTCGTCGGTGAGGACCAACTCGCCGACGGCGGCGGCAGTGAGTTCGAGAGCGGCGTTCTTCGACTCGATGAAGCGGTCGCGGTCGTCGAGCGGCAGTCCCAGCAGGGTCAGCAGCGCCTGCGCCGGGAAGGGGACGGCGATGTCCGCGAGGAAGTCACAGCTGCCACGGGCCTTCACGGCCTCGATGAGCTCGATGACCTGGGCGCGCAGCGACTCCTCCAGTGCCCGCATCCGGCGCGGGCTGAAGAAGGGCTGCAGGATCCGGCGGTAATGGGTCTGCTCGGGTGGGTCGAAGGCCAGAGGGATGAGGGGGTAGCCGGTCTCCACGGCGTCGAACGCCTTCTTTGCGGAGAACCGATTCGGTTCCCTGAGCACCGCCTTGACGGCGTCGAGGCTGGTCACCGCAAGGCCTCCGTCCATGTGCGCCGGCTCCCCGCGGGCCATCAGCATCCGCCAGGCGTCGTCCCGCCGCTCGGCCACCGGGAGGTCCCTGACTGCGCGCACGGTGTCGCTGTCAACACTGGTCATGGGCACTAAATCCGTTCATAGTCGCTTCCGCTGTTCATGGAGGTCGTGGAGCTCGTGGAGGTCGCGAGTCGGTATCCATCGCAGAACAGCGCCGAACCGGCGGTGGGCCCGACCGGGGATCCAGTCGCGGAAAACCCCGGGGCCCCAAGGAAAAGCTGGCCTTTGCGAGTCGCGAGTCAGCGCATACGGATTCGGCCGCGAATCGGCCAACTCTCTTAGGGCGCAAAGAATTCCCGTACGACTGAATCGCGAGATTACACCCGAAAAAGGGCGCCGCGAAGCCCTGACAGCACAGGGTTACCGCGCAACGCCCGACCACAAAAAGGTGAGGAACAACATCGTTGCACACACAGTTGAAAACATAGAAAATCAGTGCATCTTTGCATCTCTCCCCCGTGATTCCGGCCGCAGTGCGGCCGCAAGCCCCGTAGTCGCAATATACCCCGAAAATCGAACTGACCTGTTCGCCCCTGCGATCGACGGCTACGGTACCCAGGCCGACAGCGCGAGGCAATGAACACAGGGTAATGATCCGCTCGACCCCGAGAACTGAGCGTGACTCCGAATCCGTCCTCCTCCGTCAACTGCAGGAACAAAGGGCGCAAGCTCGGAATCCCCCGCCGGATATGGCCAATCGACGCAGGCAAGCGATCACCTTTCCGCGCCCTTGCGTCCAACACATCGGCATGCGGTTGGAGTTGCCGGTCAGAACCCGTCGCGGGGGACGGGCAATGTCGCCTATGGTGCTCCTGGTGCACCCGGCCGGTGAACGCGGGATCATGCAATCCGGTCCACCCGGCCAGGCCTATATCGCCATGTACGCCTTGGGGTAAGGGCGTTCACGACGCGACCCGACCGGTCGGCTGATCACATCTCTGCGCCCATAAACGGCCTACCCACATCCAGGAGGCATGGAAAGCCATGTCCGTCGAACCCTCTGCCGGTCGTCTGCCGTCTCTGACGAGCCTGCGTTTCCTCCTCTCCATTCCTGTCATCTGGTACCACATGAGCTATGTCTCAGGGATCTTCGACGGTTCCCTGCACAAGGCGCTCGGGATCGTGGCGCCGTTCGGGGCGGGTGCGGTGAGCGGCTTCTTCGTCCTCTCCGGGTTCGTGCTGACCTGGGCTCACAGACCCGGTGACCGGCCCGGCGGGTTCTGGCGGCGCCGGTGGTGGAAGATCTTCCCCAACCACCTGCTCGCCTGGACCATGACCCTGGTGCTCTTCGCCGTGGCCGCCTCCGAGATACCCATCCCAGCGCCTCCCGGAGACGGGACCGGGGCGGCTGTCGCCAGCCTGTTCCTGGTCCAGGACTGGATACCCGACATCGACGTGTATTCGGGTTTCAACACACCAGCGTGGTCGATCTCCTGTGAGGTGTTCTTCTACGCGCTCTTCCCCGCCCTCATCGTCGTCGCCCACCGGATCCCGGTACGCCGGCTGCGGTCGGTGTGGACGGCGCTCGCCGTGCTGATCGTCGTGATGCCGCTGGTCTCCGCTGCCATCCCGGGGCCGAAGCTGTACGACTGGCTCCCCATCAACGAACGCAGCCTGTGGTTCATCTACGTCTTTCCGCCCGTACGGCTGCTGGAATTCCTCCTCGGCATCGCCACCGCCCGTCTCATCCAGACCGGCACCTGGCCCCACGTCCGCCGCCGGTACCTTGCTGTCTCCGTCTTCGTGTTCTTCACCGTCCTGCCCTCTCTGCCCCCGCAGTACGCGATGGGCTCGGCGATGGCTCCCGCCTTCGCGGTGATCATTGCGAGGTTGGCCCTGGCCGACCTCCAGGGCCGCTCGCGACGCCTGCTCCGCCCGGCCCTGATCACCCTGGGTGACTCCTCCTTCGCCCTCTACCTCACCCACTTCCCGTTGATGATGGCCGTCGTCTACGCGATCGGCCCTGACCCCGACCTGGCTCCCTGGGTGGGCTTCGCGATCGTCCTCGGACTGATCGCCGTCGCTCTGGCCCTGTCAGTGGTCATCTACCGGTACTTCGAACTGCCCCTGATGCGCCGTTGGTCCGGCGGCCGCCAGACTCTGGCCCCGCCCCAGCCCGCCCCGGCTCCCACTCGCGCTTCCTCGACGTAGCCGGCATGCCGTCTCCTGCGAGGAAATGAGCAAAGGAGCGTCCGGATCAGCGTCACCGTGACGCTGATCCGGACGCTTGCTGTCTTGCGATCACCGGACCGATTCCGGTGCCCGGGGACGGCGGAACCCGTCACACCCGGATGGGCAGCCGGGCCGCCCCGCGCAGGCTCAGCAGGCCGTTCCACTCGACCTCGCCGTCCAGGCTCAGCCCCGGGAAGCGGCGCACCAGTTCGCCGATCGCCACCCTGCCCTCGATACGGGCCAGGGTCGCCCCCAGGCAGTGGTGGATGCCGCCGCCGAAGGCCAGGTGGCGGCGTGCGTTCTCGCGCTCCAGCCGCAACTCGCCCGCGTCGGGTCCGAAGAACTCCTCGTCCCGGTCGGCCCCGGCCAGGTTGGCGAGGATGAACGAGCCCGGCGGGATCTCGAACCCGCGGGCGTGGTACGGCTCGAGCGTGATCCGCCGGCTGTTGTGCACCGGGGCGTCGTAGCGCAGCAGTTCCTCGATCGCGTTCTTCTCCAGGTCCGGCTTGGCGCGCAGGAGTTCCAGCTGGTCGGGGTTGCGCAGCAGCGCCAGGGTCCCGCCGGAGATCAGGTTGACGGTGGTCTCATGACCCGCCACGTACAGCATGGTCACCTGGGCCACCAGCTCGTCGTGGCTGAGCACGTCCCCGTTGTCCTCGGCGGAGATCAGCGCGGTGAGCAGGTCGTCGGCCGGGTTGCGCCGCTTCCACGCCACGGCCTCGCTGACCAGGTCGAACAGCTCCGCGTCTGCGGCCTCGACGGCCTGCATCACCTCGACGTCGGTGGTCGGCTCGACGGAGCGCATCAGGGTGCTGGTCAGCACACGCATGCGCTTGGTGTCGGTCGGCGGCATGCCGAGCATCTGCGAGACCACGGTGAACGGCAGCGGGAAGGCCAGCGCCTCGACCAGGTCGCCGCCCCCACCTCTGGCGATGCCGTCGAGGGCCTCGTCCACCAGGGCGCGGATCCGCGGTTCCATGGCCTCGATCGCGCGCATGGTGAACGCCGTGGTGACCAGCTTGCGCAGCCGGGTCTGGGCCGGCGGGTCCCGGTCCAGCAGGGCCAGACCCTTCAGCCGCGGCTCGTCGGTGACCCCCGCCTTCGCGTACGCGTCGCGGAACGGCCCGGGAGCGACGTGGCGCTGCTCGACGGACAGCCCGGACCGCAGCAGCTCGGCCACATCCTCGTAGGCGGAGAACATCCAGAAGCCGCCTGGATGCTCGTGCACCGGCACATGCCTGCGCAACTCCGCGTAGTGCGGATACGGGTCGATCATGAATTCCGGGGTGAACGGATTGAATATCAGGGGCTCGCTCTGCGGCAGGGTGCTCATGGTGATCTCCTCTTCCGACCCGCGCGCACAGGCGTCGGCATCGGCATACATGGGAGGGACGGCGGGAGGGACAGGGGGTCGGGCGGATGACGGATCACATGCTCCAGGTCTGTTGGAGGCTCCTCAGTCGGGTGGTGACGTGGACGGCCGCGCCCTCCATGAGGGTGTCGGCGATGGCCTCGACGGTGCGGGCGCGCCAGGGGTGCAGCCCGGTGCCGGCGACAGCCCGGTTGAACGCGCCCATCGCCGGGCCGCAGTGGACGAGGTAGTCGACCCGGGACCGCGGGTCGCCGGCCACCGCGAGGCGGAAGCCGCGGGTGAAGTAGTTGCGGAACAGGTCGGCCAGCGCCACCTTGGTGTCCACCCCCGTGGTCGCGGCCGGGGAGTGCTCCCCGCCCAGGTAGCGGTCGAGCACCTGGGTCCTGGTGTCCTGGTCGAGGTCGTCGAACGAGGTGTTGCGGCGCCACAGTTCGTGCAGCCGGGAGGCCCGGGCGGGGAAGAACAGCCCGCGTTTGAGGTAGCGGGCCCGCACCCCGAGTTCGAACAGTTCGCCCCACGGGGCGGTGTCCACGTCGTACTCGTGCGCCTCCCGCAGGAGGTCCTTCACCGCGTCGCTGGTGGCAGCCTCGACCGAGCACTGGTTGACCGAGCCGGTCAGCACGAAGTCGGCCCCCATCAAGAACGCGGCCGCGGCCGCCTCCGGGGTGCCGATGCCGCCGGCGCATCCGACGTGCACCCGGTGGCCTTGCCCGGCCGCCTCGTCCCGCAGCCGCAGCACCGCGGGCAGCAGGGTCAGCGGATCCGCGGTGCCGCTCAACCAGCCGCCGTCCGCCTCGACGCACAGGTCGTCCGCCATGGGGCGGCCCGCCGCGGCGGCGGCCTCCTGGTCGGTGACCGCTCCCGCCGCGCGCAGCCGCGCGACCAGCCGCTCGGGCGGCGGGGCCAGGAACGCGGCGGCGATGTCGGTGCGGGACACCTTCGCCAGGATCCGGCCGCCCTTGAGCCGGAAGCGGACCAGGTCCTCGGTGATCAGGGGGTAGCCGGACGCCTCGACCAGGTCGACGCCGTGGCGCAGGAGGGCATCGACCAGATGGGCCTCCTGTTCGGGGGCGCCGTGCGGGTAGAGCAGGTTGGCGCCGTACGCGCCGCCCGGGCCGAGGTCGTCGACGAGGCCGCGCAACTTCCGGTCCAGCTCGTTGGCGGTGAGCCCGCCGGTGCCGAGGAAGCCCAGCAGGCCCGCCTTCGCCGCCGCGCGCACCAGGTCCCGGCCGGATACCCCGCCGTACATCGAGCCGATCACGTAGGCGCGGCCCAGGCCGTACCGTTCGCGGAAGGTGCGGGCGCCGAGCGTGTCGGCGGTGGGGTTCGGCGCGGCAGGGGCGGCGGGGCGTGCCGCGGTGGCGGCGGGGCTCGGCTCGGGGTGCGTGGGTGCAGTGGAGGGCGGGGAGGCCGGCGAGCCCGCCGGCAGGGGCCCGGCGGACTCCCTGATGCGCCGCACCAGCTTGGTGAGCACGTGGCCGGGGCCGAGCTCGATGAACTCGAAGTCGCCGTCGCCGTACCCCATCAGCCTGCGTACGGTCTCGGTCCAGCGGACCGGCGAGGCGATCTGCGCGGCGAGGCGCTCCCTGAGGGTGTCGGCCGTGTACGGGGCGGCGTCGACGTTCGCGAGCACGGGGATCGTCGGGGGGTACAGGGGGAACCCGTCCAGGAAGCGGGCGAATTCCTCGGCGGCCGGGCGCATGTACCGGGAGTGCAGCGGCGCGCTCACGTGCAGCCGGACTGTACGGGCCCCGGCGGCCTCGAACGCCGCGCACGCCGCGTCGAGCTGTTCCTGCGGGCCGGAGATCACGAACTGGTCCATGGCGTTGTGGTTGGCCAGATCCAGGCCGTCGAGGCCGGGCTCGGCGAGGATGCGGGTGACGGTGTCCTCGTCGATCCCGACCACCGCGGCCATCGCGCCGTCTCCGGCGGCGGCCATCAGCTCGCCGCGCCGCCGCACCAGGCGCAGTCCGGTCTCGAAGTCGAACACGCCGGCCGCGAACAGCGCCACGTACTCGCCGAGGCTGTGCCCGACGAGGTAGTCCGGCTCCACCGGGTCCTGCGCCGCCCGGTCCAGATAGGCCAGCGCGCCCACCACGTAGAGCGCGGGCTGGGTGAACTCGGTGCGGGCGAGCCGGCGTTGCGGGTCGGTGAGGCACAGCTCCTCGATCGAGTAGCCGAGCACGCGGTCGGCGGTCGCCGTGTGCTCCGGGAACCGCTCGAACAGCCCCGCGCCCATCTTCCGCCGCTGTGCGCCTTGGCCCGGGAAACCATAGACCTTCATGCGGTGTGCCTTCCTGGGTGTCGTCGCGGTCGTCCTCGCTGCTGGGATGTGCGGCCCCTCCCCCGGTCCCCCGCCGGGCGCGGCGTTCGCCACCGCTGTCGGCGGGGGCGCCGTGGCGCGCGGGGCCGTGGGGGGTGGGCGGCGGGCCTGGGCGCGGGCTCGGTCCAGGAGGCGGACGTCCTCGCCGAACGGGCTGAGCAGCGGCAGCGACGCGGCGTCCGCACGGTTCGGAAGGTTGCCGCGGACGAAGCTGTGCAGGGTGCCCGAGGGGCCGAGGTCGAGGTAGAGGAACGAGCCGCGGCGCCGCATGGCGGCCATGGTGCGCGCGAACTCGATCGGTCCGCGGGCCACCCGCCAGAAGTGTTCGGCGCTCGGCCGCTCCACCGTTTCGCCGTCCGCACAGGACACCCACGGGATGCGCGGCGGTGCGAACACCACGCCCTCGAAGGCGCTCCGGCACTCCTGGGACACCGGCTCCATCAGCCGGGAGTGGAACGCGTATTCCACCGGCACCCGCACATGCAGCACCTCGGCCGCGCGCAGCGCCGCCTCGGCACGGACCAGCGCGTCCTGCGCACCGGCGAGCACGAAGTTGCCCGGGTAGTTGCGGGCGGCGATCTCGCAGGCGCGCAGTTCGGGGACGCGGTCCAGCACCTCGGGCCCGGCGAGTACGGCGAGCATGCCGCCGGGTGGGCTCGCGCGCAGGGCGTCGGCCTGCCGGATCAGCAGCCGCAGGCAGTCAACCGGGTCGAGGCTGCCCGCGACGGCGGCTGCCGCGTACTCGCCCAGGCTGGAGCCGAGCAGGTAGTCCGGCTCGACCCCGGCCGCGCGCAGGGTCTCCGCGAGGGCAAGCTCGATCATGACGATCCCGGGGTGGGTGATCCGGGTCTCGATGAACGGGTCGTTCTTGCCCTTCCGCGGGTCGTAGATCCGGGCGAGCACCGACTCGCCGAGCTCCTCGGCGACCGCGGCGTCGTAGCGGTGCAGCGCGGTGCGGAACACCTCGTTGTCGTCGTAGAGCTCCCGGCCCATGTGGTGGTACTGCGAGCCCTGCCCGGAGAACATGAACACCACGGGCGGCGGCCCCGCCGGGGCGGGGGCGCCCGGGGACAGCGGCTCGCTCACCGGTAGGCGTCCCAGAACAGGCCCTCGGCCGCGGCCGGGGGTTCGGCGTTTCCCCTGATGACGACCCTCCGGTTCAGTACCGGCTCGGGCAGCGGCCGGCGGGAGGCGCGGTGGCCACCGGGCGCGGGCGCGAGCAGCAGGTGAGCGTTGGTGCCGCCGTCGGCGAAGCAGTTGAGGGCGGCGAGGTCCGCGGTGTCCGGCCACGGCCCGGGCTCCCTCGGGAAGTACAGCGCCGAGGCGGCCAGGTCGAAGTGGGCCGGCGGCTGGTGTCCGGAGCCGAAGGGCACCTGCTCCCGGTGGTGCAGCATCAGCACGACCTTGATGAACGCGGCGATGCCCTCCGCGACCAGGGGGTGGCCGATGTTGGGCTTGATCGAGCCAAGGGCCACCGGGCGCGGGGCGCCGGCCCCGTACACCGCCTCGACCGCCTTGAGTTCAAGCAGGTCGGTGATGGTCGAGCCGGAGCCGTTGGCCTCCACCCAGCCGACGTCCTGCGGGCGGTGGCCGGTGCGCGCGAGCGCGGTGGCCATCACCTCCTTCTGCGCCTCCAGGTTCGGCGTGGCCGGGCCGGCGGTGCGGCCGTCATTGTTGACGGCGATGCCCTTCAGGACGGCGAGCACCCGGTCGCCATCGGCCTGCGCCCTGGCCAGCGGTTTGAGGACGACGACGCCCAGCCCCTCGCCGAGGATCAGCCCGGCGGCCCGGGTGTCGAACAGGTGGAACGCGGTGCCCTGATTGAGCAGTCCGCGCTGCCCGAACACCTGGTACGGGCTGTCGTCCGCGAGCAGGCTGACCCCGGCGACGACGGCCGACTCGATGTCGCCCGCGCGCAGGGCCTGGACGGCCATGTCCATCGCCACCAGGGCGGACGAGCAGGCGGTGTCCACGACCAGGCTGGGTCCGCGGAAGTCGAAGAACTGTGAGACGTTGGCGGACAGGTAGTTCTGGCCGGTGACCACCACCGGGTTACGGGCCTGCTCCATCAGCGCCCGGTCCGGTATGTGGCCGGCCCGGCCGCCGACATACACACCGATCCTGCGGCCCTTGAGCTCGGCGGGCCGGTAGCCCGCGTGGTGGACGGCGTTGCCGACCTCTTCGAGCAGCAGCAGCGCCTGCGGGTCCATGGCCGCGACATCCTCCTCCGACAGCAGGAACGCCTCGGGGTCGAAGCGGAGCTCGTCGGGCAGCAGCCCGGCGTGGTAGCCCATCGCCCGGCCGAAGCGGTGGTCGGGGACGGGCCGCAGCGCCGAACGTCCCTGCCGCAGCAGCTCCCAGTACGCGTCCGCGTCCCCGGCCTCGGGGAACCGGCAGGACAGGCCGACGACGGCGATGTCCCCACCGGCGTACACCGGCTCCGCGGCGGGCGGCGCCGCTGCCGGGGCGGCCGACGGCGCGGTGACCGGGGCGGCCGACGCCGGCTCGCCGAAGGCGGCGAGGAGTTCCCTCGGGTGCTCCTGGGCGAGGTAGCCCGCGAATCCGTCGGCGGTCGGGTGCTCCAGCAGCGCGGACGGGTCGATCGACACGTCGAGTTCCTTGCCGAGGGTCTGGACGAGCTGGGTGACCAGGATCGAGTCGATGCCGTAGTCGTGCACCGGAACGTCGCCGCTGAGCCGGGCCCGGTCGAACCTCAGCTCCGCCGCGAGCCGGTCGAGCAGCCGCGAGGCCACGGCGGCCACCGCGCCCTGGAGGGCCTCGCCCGACGCCACCGCGGGCGCCGTGGAAACCGCAGCCGCCGCAGCCGCCGCGGGTGCCGGTGCAGCCCCGGCCACGGCGCCCGCGTCCAGGCGCCGTTCCGTCAGCCGCTCCGGCCGCCAGTCGGCATCCGGCCGGACCACCGCGGGCAGCACCACCCGTGCGCCGCTGGTGAGCGCGCGCTCCAGCAGGGCGAGCCCCTGCGCGTCCGACAGCGCGGCCAGCCCGGAGGACCGGTAGGCGGCGCCGCGCGCCTCGCCCATCCCGGTGTCCTTCCAGCTGGGCCACTGGATGCTGAGGAGCGGCAGCCCGTACGGGCGGGCTTCGGCGACCGCGTCCAGGTAGGCGTTGGCCATGGCGTAGTCGCTCTGGCCGACCGCCAGCGCGGGCGCGGCCGCGGCGACCGAGGAGTACAGCACGAACAGGCTCAGCGGTTCGTCACGGAAGCACTCCACGAGCGTGTCGAGGCCGAAGATTTTCGGGCCGACCACCCGCTCGATCCCGCTGTGCGGCTTGCGCACGAAGGCGGGGTTCTCGGCGTCGGTGAAGCCCGCGCCGTGCACCACGCCCCCGACGGGACCGAGCCTGAGCCTGACGTCGGCCAGCGCCTTGGCCGTGGCCTGCGGGTCGTCCAGCGGGACGGCGAGGACCTCGAGCTCCACGCCCCGCTCCACCAGCTCGGCCAGGGGTCGTAGCTTGCGTCCGAGCGGGCCGTCCGCGGCGATGTGCGCGGCCCATTCGGACCGCGGCACCAGCTCCTCGCGGCCGGTGAGGACCAGCTTGCGCACGCCATGCCGTTCGACGAAGTGGCGGGCCGTCAGGAGGCCTATGCCGCGCGTCCCGCCGGTCACCCACAGGACGTGGCCGTCGGGGAACCGCAGCTCGCGCCGCGGGCCGTCGGGCAGTTCGGCCAGCCGGGCCCGGTGCCGTAGTCCGTCGCGGTAGGCGACCTCGGGGTGGTCCCCGGCCGTGGCGAGCTCGTCGGCCACCCACCGCAGCAGCTGCTCGTCGGCGCAGCTGCCCAGGTCCACATGGCGGGAGCGCAGGTGGCGGTACTCGCTCTGCAGCATCCGGTAGAGCCCGGCCCGTGCCGCACCGCCGGGCACCAGCCCGGCACCCCGGGAGACCAGCAGGGCGGTCAGCTCGCGCGGGCCCCGGTCGACCAGGCGCTGCAGCCAGCGCAGCCAGGTGGTGAGCGTGGCGCGGTCGCCGGGCGCGCCCTGGTCGGCGCAGCCCGCGAGGTCGACCACCGCGTCGTAGCGGTCCCAGCGGGTGCCGTCGGCGGCGAGGTCGGCGGTGAGCCGCTCCGGGCCGAGCACGTCCGCGGCCGGCAGGGCGGCGGCCAGCCGGGCGGCCAGCCGCTCGGTGCCGGGTGCGGACAGCACCGCGGTCCGGCCGGGCAGGGGGGTACGCCCCGCGGGCTCGGCGGGCACCCACTGCCGGGTCAGCAGCACGCCACCGGCGGTGGGGGCGGCGTCCAGGGCGGCCAGTTCGGCGTCCGCGGCCGCGAGCCAGACCCGCTCGCCGCCGAAGGGGTAGCCGGGCAGCGGTACGCGGCCGGGCCGCGCCCCGCCGTGCAGGGCCGCCCAGTCCACCCGCCGGCCCGCGGTCCAGGCCTCCGCGTACGCCACGGGGTCGGCCGCCGGCGGACGGCCCGGCTGGGGCCTGCGCGGGTCGACCGTCCCCGTCCAGCTGTCGGCGGGGGTGCCGCCGGCGGCGAACTCCTCCAGCCGTACGGCCAGTTCGGGCAGGTCACGGAAGACCACGGCGAGCCGGTGGGCCATGGCCTCGCGCCCCGACTGCAGCGTCCAGGCGACCTCTTGGGGGGCCTGGTCGGCGCCCTCGGCCCGCAGATGGGCCGCGAGGCGGCGGGCCTGCGCGGTGAGCCGGTCGGCCTCGCGCGCGGAGAGCACGGCCAACTGGGGACCGGTCGTGGGGGTCGGCGACGCGGGGGCGCCGAGGTACTCCCGCAGGATGACGTGCGCGTTGGTGCCGCCCGCGCCGAACGAGCTCACGCCCGCGGTCCTGGGCAGCTCGGTGCCGTCCGCGAGGACGCGGCGCGGCCATGGTGCCCGCTCGCGCTGGACCTGGAACGGGGTCGCCGCGAAGTCGATGTTGGGGTTGAGGGTGTCCGCGTGCAGCGAGGGGGCCAGCTCGCCGTGCCGCATCTGCAGCAGCACCTTGGTGACGGCGGCGATCCCGGCCGCCGACTCGGCGTGCCCGATACCGGACTTCACCGACCCGATCGGCAGCCGCTCCGGCACGTCGCCGTCGAAAGCCCGCAGCAACCCGGTGACCTCTACCGGGTCGCCGAGCGCGGTGCCGGTGCCGTGTGCCTCTAGGTAGTCCAGGTCGGACGGGCTCATCCCGGCGCGGTCCAGCGCGGTGCGGATCAGGTCGCCCTGGACGCGGGGGTTGGGCACGTTGAAGCCCCGGCCGGTGCCGCCGTGGTTGACCGCGGACGCCTTGACCACCGCCAGGATCCGGTCGCCGTCGGCGAGCGCGGCGTCCAGCCGCTTGAGCAGCACCGCGCCGGAGCCCTCGGCGGGGACGTAGCCGGTCCCGCCGTCGCCGAAGCTGCGGCAGCGGCCGTCCTCGGAGAGGAAGCCGCGCCAGGCCAGTTGCAGGTACTTCGCCGGGTGGGTGGAGATGTTGACGCCCCCCGCGACCGCCACCTCGCAGTCGCCGTCGCGGATGGCCTGACACGCCTGGTGGATGGTGACCAGCGCGGAGGAGCACATGGTGTCCACGGCGACACTGGGCCCGGTGAAGTCGAAGAAGTACGACACCCGGTTGGCCACCGAGGCATACGAGGAGTGCGGGGGCAGGCCCTCGCCGCGCAGCGCCTCCTGGACGCCGTACAGCTGGTACTGGCCGTACATCATGCCCACGAACACGCCGGTGCGGGCGGCGCTCAGTTGGTCGCGGGTGTAGCCGGCGTCCTCCAGCAGGTGCCAGACGGTCTCCAGGAACACCCGCTCCTGCGGGTCGGTGTGCTCGGCCTCGATCTGCGACATGCGGAAGAACAGCGGGTCGAAGCGGTCCGCGCCGCGGATGAACCCGCCCCAGCGGCCGTACGTCCTGCCGACGGCGGACTTGTCCGGATCGTAGAACCGGTCGTGGTTCCACCGGTCGGCCGGTACCTCCTCGACGCAGTCCCGGCCGGCGCGCAGGTTGCGCCAGAACTCGTCCACGTCGTCGGCCTGCGGATAGCGGCCGGCGACGCCGATGACGGCGATGTCGTCGCCGCCCGCCGTGGCGGCGGCCGTGGCGGGCGCAGCGGGCGCGGAGAGGGGCTCCACGGCGTGCGCGGGGGCGTTCTCAGCGCCAGGCCGGGCCTCGGTTTCCTCGGGCGCGGCGAACGCGGCGGGGTGCGCGGTGGCCAGGTGGTCCGCCAGCTCACGGGCCGTCACGTACTCGAACAGCAGGGTCTTCGACAGTGGCCCGCACAACTCTTCCAGCCGCCGGGTCACGCTCATGGTGATCAGTGAGTCCACGCCGTAGTGCTCGAAGGGCTCGGTGGCGTCGATATCGGTCTCGGGCAGCTTCAGTGCCTCCGCCAGGATCCCGGTCAGCGCCCGCTCGGCCCGGTCCCGTACGCCGTCGCCGGACGGGCGCACGTCGGTGAACGGCTGCGCGGGGGCGGGGGCCGCCGCGGTGTGCGCGGACCTGCCGTCGAGCGCGGCGAGGATGCGGTCCGGGTCGCCGGGGGCGAGCAGCAGCCTCGGGGCGGTGCCGGCCAGCGCCCGCTCCAGCGCGGCCAGCGCCGGGGCGGTGCGCAGCGGGCGCAGGCCCAGGACGCGGTCCACGTACTCCTCGGCGGCGGCGTCGATCCGCATGGCGCCGTCGGCCCACACGGGCCAGCCGGCGGCCAGGGTGCGGCCGTGCCGCTCGCCCTGGCGGCGCAGCCATTCACGCCGCTCGGCGAAGTGGTCGAGGAAGGCGTTGGCGAAGGCGTAGTCGGTCTGACCGGCGTTGCCGAACGCCGCGGCCATGGAGGAGAACGTCACGAAGTAGTCCAGCGGTTCGTCCCGCGTGGCCTGGTCGAGCAGCACCGTTCCGTACACCTTGGCGGCCAGTACGGCGTCCGCGTCCGCCCGGTCCTTGCGCCGCAGGAGGCCGTCCCTGAGCACGCCGGCGGCGTGCAGGACGCCGCTGACCGAGCCGTGGGCCGCGCGGGCCTGGTCGATCAGCGCGCGCACCTGGGCGGGGTCGGCCACATCGGCCCGCACCACGTGTGCCCCGATGGCCTCGATGCGGGCGCGGACCTCGGGGGCGGGGGCGGTCCGGGAAGCGAGCACGATGCCGCCGCCGGGAAGCCCCGCCTCGCGCCGTACGGCGGTGATGTGCTCGGCGAGCAGCAGCCCCAGCGCCCCGGTGCCGCCGGTGACGACATGGGCTCCCGGGCCGGTGAACGCCGACCCCGCGGCGGCCGGCAGGCTCACCCGGCGCCAGGTGCGGCGGGCCCTGCCCGCCGCGTCGAGCCGCACCTCGGGTCCGCCTCCGGCGCCGAGTTCGCCGGCCACAGCGTCCGCGAGCGGACCGGACGCGACGGTCAGGACACCGATGTCGACCGCCGGGTGCTCAAGCCGCACCGAGCGGGCGAAGGCGGCCATGGCCGGGTGGGCGGGCGAGGCGGCCGGTTCTCGGTGCACGTACAGGTAGCGCAGCGCGCCGCGCCGCTCCCGCTGCCACGCCTGCAGGAACGCCATGGCGGTGTGGAAGCCGTGCTCGACGGCGCTGCCGGGGGCTGCGTCCTCGCCCGCCAGGTGCACCACGTGGACGGGCCCGGGCTGCCCGGTGCGGACGGCCGCCTCGGCGTCGAAGCCCGCGCCCAGCGCGATCCGCCGGACGGTCGCGCCCATGGCCGTGCACGCGGCGCTCACCGCCTGCCCTTCGGAGCCGGCGTCCAGCACCAGGACGGTGCCCGCCGGGGTGCGCGGGGGCCGCGGGGCGGGCTGCCAGACCGGTTCAAAGGCGGCCACCTCATCGGCCGTGTCCGTCCTTGAGGCGCCGGGCACCGCGCGGAGCGTGAAGGCGTCGACGGCGACGACCACCTCGCCGGAGGGGTCCAGCAGCGCCACGTCGAAGCAGAGCGTGCCGGCCGGGGCCGGGCGCGCCGACGGCGTGGCGTAGGCGTACATCCGCTCGGGCAGGTCGGCGTACCGCCGGACCGCGCCGAGCGAGAACGGCAGGTACGGCAGCGGCGTCGCCAGGTCCTCGGCGCCGGGCGCGAGCCGGGCCGCCGTCTGCAGGGCGGCGTCGAGCAGCGACGGGTGGAACACGTACGCGCCCGCGTCGGCGGTCCGTTCGGCGGGGAGCCGCAGCGCCGCCAGCGCCTCGCCCCGGCCCACCGCCAGCTCCTCGATGACCTGGAAGCCGGGGCCGTAGTCGAAGCCGACCCGGGAGAAGAGCCGGTAGCAGCCGACGCCGTCGTGGAGGGTGCCGCAGCGTCCGCGCACGCCCGCCACGTCGACCCGGGCGGGACGGTCCGCGGCCGCGCCGAAGACCAGGGTGCCGCGGGCGTGTGCCCGTGTGCCGCCCTCGGCGCTGTGCACCTCGAACGACGTGCCGGCGCGGTCGCCGTCGAGCCGCACCACCAAACGGTGTTCGCCCCCGGCGGGCACCCGGACGGGGGCGGCCCACACCAGGCCGTCGACGCCCCGCACCGGCTCGCCGGTGGCCAGTTCCCCGGCCAGCCGGGCCATCTCCAGGTACGCCACGCCGGGCAGCACCAGCTCCCCGCCGACGACGTGGTCGCGCAGGAAGAACTCCTCGCCGGTGAGCGTCTTGGCGAACGCCCGCTCGCCGCCGCGGGAGACGTCCGCGTCGAGCAGCGTCGGGTGCAACCGGGCCGCGGCCGGTGCCGGCACCACCGGCTCAGGCGCCGCGGCCGGTGTCGGCGCCGCTGGGGTCGCTCCCGGGGTGAACCAGTGCCGGGTGCGGGCGAAGGGGTAGGTGGGCAGGTGCAACCGGCGGCGGGCCGCGCCCCGGTGCAGGGCCGTCCAGTCGACCTCGGCGCCGGCCAGCCAGGCGTCGGCGACGGCGGCCGGGTCCTCGGCGGCCGGGTCCCCGGCCGTGGGGCCGGCCGGCGGGGCGGCCGGCCGCTCGGCCTTCCCCGTGCGCACCGCGGACGGCCGGCCGGCGAGGTGCGCGGTCAGCTCGGACCGCAGCGCGGCGGCGCCGTCCGCGACCACGGCCAGCCGGTGGGCCATCGGCTCCCGGCCCACCTGCAGGGTGTACGCGAGGTCGCCGGCCGGGACGTCCTGTTCGGCCAGGTGGTCGGCGAGCCGCTGGGCGGCGCCGCGCAGCGCCTCGGGCGTGCGGGCGGACAGCACGTACGCCTGCTCCGTTGGGTGCTCCTCGCGGGTGTCCGGCATCTGTGGTTCCTCCAGCACGATGTGTGCGTTGGCCCCTCCGAAGCCGAAGGAGCTGACCCCGGCGCGGCGCGGCAGCTCGCCTCCGCCCGCGTCGTGCGGCCGCGGCCAGGGTCGGGCGGTGGCGGCGACCTCGAACGGGCCGCCGTCAAGCTCCAGATAGGGGTTCTGCTCCCGGAAGTGCAGGCTGGCCGGGATGGTGCCGTGGCGCAGCGCGAGCACCGTCTTGAACAGCCCGGCGATGCCGGCGGCGGCCTCCAGGTGGCCGATGTTGGTCTTGACCGACCCGATGGCGCAGCCGGGCGCGGTGGCCGTGCCCCGCTCCGCGCGCAGCCGCCGGAAGGCGGTGGACAGCCCGGTGGTCTCGATCGGGTCACCCAGCGCGGTGCCGGTGCCGTGCGTCTCGATGTAGCCGACGGTCTCCGGCCGCACCCCGGCCGCCCGGTACGCCTCGACCAGCAGATCGGCCTGGGCGTCCGGGCTGGGAGCGGTCAGTGACGTGGTCCGGCCGCCGTGGCCCGCCGCGGCCGCCTTGATGACCGCGTGTACGGCGTCGCCGTCGCGCTCGGCCCGGTCCTCCGGTTTGAGCAGCACCACGCCGACGCCCTCGCCGCGGACATAGCCGTCGGCGCGGCTGTCGAACGCCTTGCAGCGGCCGTCGGGGCTGAGCATCTCGCCCTGGCTGAGCACCTCGTACACACCGGCGTTGAGGATGAGATTGACGCCGCCGGCGATCGCCAGATCGCAGGTGCCGTCGCGGAGCGCGGCGACGGCCTGGTGGACGGCGGTGAGCGAGCCGGAGCAGGCGGTGTCCACGGCCATGCTGGGGCCGCGCAGGTCCAGCAGGTAGGAGACCCGGTTGGGAACGACCGACAGCGCCGCGCCGGTGGCCGTGTGGCCCTGCGGGGCGCAGCCGGCGGCCCGCTGGGCCTGGAGGTAGTCGTTGTTGGCGACCCCGATGAACACCCCGACGCGCCGTCCCGCCAGGTCGGACGGGCGGTAGCCGGCATCCTCGACGGCGGACCACACCACTTCGAGCAGCAGTCGCTGCTGGGGGTCCATCAGCTCCGCCTCGCGCGGGGAGATCCCGAAGAAGGCGGCGTCGAAGCGGTCCACATCGGGCACGAAGCCGCCCCAGCGGGGGTGGGATCGGGGCTGGTCGCGCCAGTCCCAGCGGTCCGCGGGGATCTCCTGGACCAGGTCGTCCCCGGCGGCCAGGTGGTCCCAGAACTCCTTGAGGTCATACGAGCCGGGCAGCCGCCCGGCCATGCCGATGACCGCGACACCGCCGCCGGCCGGCTGCTCGGCCGGTGTCCGCGCCGGGCGCGGTACGGGCGCGGGGGCCGGGGTGGCGCCGAACCGGGCGGCCAGCGCGGCCGGGTGCTCCTGCCACAGGTGCTCGGCGAGCGCGCGCAGGGTGCCCCGGCGGTAGAACAGCGTGGGGTAGACCTCGATGCCGTACGCGGTGCGCAGCTCGGTGCTGAGCGCGGTGAAGCTCACCGAGTTCATGCCCACCTCGCCCAGCGGGGTGTGCCCGCCGATGTCCCCGGGCGCCAGCCCGGCCAGCCGGCCCACCATCCCGGCCAGCTCGGCCATCAGCGCCTCGACGCGGCCCGCGGGCTCCGCGGGGCCCTGCGGCCGTGCGGGCTTGGGCGGTTCCGCGGTGCCCGGGGCGCCGTGCCGGACGCGCAGGTCGGCCAGCGGCAGCGTGGCCAGCGCGGTCCGGTCGACCTTCTCGTTCAGCGTGCGCGGGAAGCCGGTGACGGGGACCAGCACGTCAGGGACCATGTGGGCCGGCAGCCAGGCCGCCAGTTGCTCCCGGGTCGGCTCGGGGGCGCCGTCGGCGGGCACGTAGCAGGCCAGCAGCGAACGGTCCCCGCCGCCCCGGCCGCGCGCCACCACCACGGCCTCGCGGACGCCGTCCAGCCGCCGCAGGGTCGCCTCGATCTCCTCCAGCTCCACGCGGTGACCGCGCACCTTGACCTGGGAGTCGATGCGGCCCAGGTACTCCAGGCGCCCGTCGGGCAGCCTGCGCACCAGGTCGCCCGTGCGGTACATCCGGGCGTCGGGCCCGGCCGCGAACGGGTCGGGCAGGAAGCGCTCGGCGGTCAGCTCGGGGCGGCCCAGATAGCCGTCGGCCACGCCGTGGCCGCCGATGTACAGCTCGCCGGGCACTCCGGTCGGAACCGGTCTGCGGGCGCTGTCGAGCACGTACAGCGCGGTGTTGGCGATCGGGGTGCCGATGGTGACCGGCTCACCGGCGCGCAGTCGGCTCGCCGCCGACCAGATGGTGGTCTCGGTGGGCCCGTACAGGTTCCACACGGCACGGTTGCCCGCGAGCAGCGCCCGAGCGGTGTCGGACGGCAGCGCCTCGCCGCCGCACAGCACGGTCAGGCCCGGGTCCCCCCGCCAGCCGGCGGCGAGCAGCATGCTCCACGTCGCCGGGGTGGCCTGGATCACCGTGGCCGTGCCGCGCTCGACGGCCTCGCGCAGCCGCAGGCCGTCCTGGGCGACCTCGGTCGGCGCGATCTCCACGGTGCCGCCGGTGAGCAGCGGCAGGTAGAGCTCCAGGGCGGAGATGTCGAAGCAGACGGTGGTCAGGGCCAGCAGGGTGTCCCGCGGCCCGAACCCGGGCTCGCGCGCCATCGACCACAGGAAGTTGACCAGGGCGCGGTGCGGGACGCCGACGCCCTTGGGCCGCCCGGTCGAGCCGGAGGTGTAGAGGACGTACGCGGTGTCCGAAGGACCTGCCGGACCCGGCGAGGGCGCCGCGGGCGGCTGCCCGTCGCCGTCGACGAGCAGCCGGGGCACGGTGGCGCCGCAGGCGGCCTCGACGGCCGAGTGGGTGAGCAGCAGGTGCAGCCCGGCGTCCTCGGCCATGTAGGCCAGCCGCTCCTGTGGGTACGCCGGGTCGAGCGGAACGTACGCCCCGCCGGCGGCCTGCACGGCGAGCAGCGCCACCGGCAGCCCTTCGTCGCGGGGCAGCAGCACGCCGACGGTACGGCCCCGGCCGACCCCGGCCGCGCGCAGCCGGGCCGCGAGGGTGTCCACCCGCCCATCCAGCTGACGGTAGGTCAGCTCGGTGTCCTGGTAGCGAACCGCTACCGCCTCCGGCCGGGCCTCGGCCTGGCGCCGCACCAGCTCCCACACGAGGGTGTCGGCCGGGTACTCCGCGGGAGCGGGCGGGGCCAGCGTCTCCCGCTCGCTCTCGGTCAGCAGCTCCAGCGCCCCGACCGCGGCGGCGGGGGCGTCCACGGCGGAGGCGAGCAGGGTGACGAAGTGGTCCCCCAGGCGCTCGACCGTGGCGGCGTCGAACAGGTCGGGGTTGTACTTGAGCGTGTACCGGCAGCCCTCGGGGTGGTCGATGAGGTCGAGGGTGAGGTCGAACTCGCCCTCCTGGTGCACGCCGTCGACCCGGCCCCGGACCAGGCCGTCGGCGCGCAGGTCGCGCGCCCAGTTGTGGAAGTAGAAGGCGACGTCGAACAGCGGGCCCCGGGCGCCGGGGGCCTGCCGCTTGAGCTCCTCGGCGAGAGTGATCAGCGGGTAGGCGCTGTGCTCCAGCGCGCCCAGGACCGTCCGGTGGACGCGGCGGACCAGGCCGCGGAAGGGCTCGCCGTCCTCGACCCGCTCGGCCAGGACGACCATGTTCATGAAATAGCCGAGCACGTCGTCGTAGTCGCCGGCCGGGCGGCTCGCGGTGGGCGTGCCGACGGCGATCTCGGCCTGGTCGCTGTAGCGGCGCAGCAGCGCGAAGAAGCCCGCCAGCATGACGCTGGACAGCGAGGTCCGCTCCGCGGTGGCCAGCGCGCGCGCCCGGTCGGTCACCGCCGCCGGGACGCGCCCTTCGACGCTGGCGCCGCGGAAGCCGGACACCGGCGGGCGCGGCCGGTCCAGCGGCAGGGGTACCGAGGTCTGCCGGTCGCGCAGCCGGTCCAGCCAGTACCCGCGCAGCCGCTCGCCCTCGGGCCCGGCGAGCAGATCGCGCTGCCAGGCCGTGAAGTCACCGAAGGTGCGGGCGGGCCGGTCGTCCGGCAGCGGACGGCCCTCGCGGAGCGCGCGGTAGCCGCGGTCCACCTGCTCCAGCAGCAGCGGGATGGACACCCCGTCGAGCACCAGGTGGTGCACGGTCAGCAGCAGCGCCTGCCGGCCGTCGCCGAGGGTGTACAGCGTGGCGCGCAGCAGCGGGCCGCCGGCCAGGTCGAACGGCTGCCGCGTGTCGGTGCGGATCTGCTCGCGCAGGTCCGCGTCGCTGACGGTGGTGAGGAAGACCTGCTGGAACGGCAGTTCCGGTGCGGCGGCGATCCGGATGTACGGCTCGTCCTGGTCCGTGCGGACGGTGGCGCGCAGCTCCTCGTGCCGGTCGAGCAGGTCTTGCAGGACGACGCGCAGGGCGAGCACGTCGACGTCGGGGTCGAGCCAGAAGGCGAGCGGCAGGTTGTACGCGGAGTTCCCGGGGGCGATCTGCTCGATCACCCACAGGGCGCGCTGCCCCTCGGACACCGGGTGGCGCGTCAGGTCGGCGTCGGTGCGGGGCCGCAGGACGCGCCCCGCCACGGCCGCCGCCGGGGACGGTGCGGGGACGGCGGGCGCGGGCACCGCGGGGGGCGGCTCGGCGGAGGGCGGCTCGACGGGGGGAGCCGCGGGGGACGCGGTGTCCGCCGTCACGTCGGCGAGCCAGCCGGAGGTCAGGTGGTCGGTCAGCTCCCGCAGCGTCGGGCGCTCGAAGAACTCGTCCAACGGCACCGCCACCCCGAACGCCTCGTCCACCGCCGAGACGATCTTCAACCCGCTGAGCGAGTCGAAGCCGTAGTCCGCCAGTGGACGGTCGGGCTCGATCCGCTCGTCCAGCTTCAACACCCGCTCCAGCAGCTCGCGGAGGCGCTCGCCGACCGACGCGACGGGCTCCGGCGCCACGGCGGCCGCGGGCACCTCGCGGTCGGGCACCGCCACGGGCACCGCTACCGGCACCGCGCCGCCGCTGCGCGCGACCAGCACCCGCTGGCCCAGGTCTGCGGACTCGGCTCCGAGGATTTCGAGGTCCGTGTAGCCCTCCTCGCCCAGCAGCCGGGCCCAGCTGTCCGGGGCGGCCAGCGGCGAGCCGTGGATACGCAGTTCGCTGTCCTGGAACGCCCACCAGCCCTCCATCACACCGCCGCCGACGGACAGATACGGCCGGATGGTGGTCAGCTCGTTGAGCACTATCCAGCCGCCCGGCCGGAGCAGGGCCTTGATCTTGCGCAGCGTGGCCCGCAGGTCGCGGGTGGCGTGCACCACGTTGGTGGCCACCACCACGTCGACCGAGCCGAGGGCGAATTCCTGCTCGGCCGGCCCGCGCTCCAGGTTGAGCAGCTGGAACCGGATGTACGGGTAGTGCGCGGCGAACCGCTCGCGGCCGTAGTCCAGGAAGCGCGGCGAGATGTCGGTGAAGGTGTAGCGGACGCGGTCGGCGTGGCCGGCCAGCGCCGGCAGCACCCGCTCGCTGGTGGCGCCGGTGCCCGCGCCGAGCTCGACCACCTCGAACGTCTCGTGGCCGGCGAGCTTGGGCAGCCGGGCGTCGAAGAGGCCGCGCACGGCTTCGGCGACCAGCACGTTGAAGTGATCGGTGAGCGGGTTGCCCTTGTACAGATCCTGCACCAGGTCCATCGAGGAGTCGGGGAACATGACCTCGGTGCCGATCAGTTCGCCGCGCAGCAGCCGCGGATAGGCCCGCAGGAAGGCCCGGTTGAGGGTGACCGTGGGCGCGATGTCCGGGCATGCGCCGGCCACCCGGTCGAATTCGGCCTCCCAACGCTCCTCGGCCCCGTCCGGGCCGGCCGTGTCCAGCGCGGCCGTGGTGGTGATCTGATCGCCGTCGCGGGTGAGGTAGCCGGCGTCCGCCAGGAGGCCCAGCAGCGCCTCGTTCAGCCGCTGGAACTTGTCCCGGATACCGAGGCGGCCGCGCAGCTCCTCACTGCGGTGCCGCTCGCCGGCCCGATGGAAGACGCCCATACGCTGGTAGACGGCGAGCACCCCGGAGACCGAGGCCGCGTCCAGCGCCTCGTACCCGGCGAGCACCTCGGTGACGGCGGAGCCGACGCCCGCCCCGGCCCCCGGGCCCGCCGATGCCTCGGCCACGCCGCGGTCCGCCCCGACCCCGGCGGCGGGCGCGGGCCCGGCGGGCGGCCGCGGGATCCAGCAGCGCGTGCGGGCGAACGGGTAACCGGGCAGCTCGATCCGGCGGGCGGCACCGGAGGTGACGCGCGACCAGTCGACCTCGGCCCCGGCCGCCCAGTGCCCGCCCACCGTCGTCAGATCGCGCCGGGTCAGGGCCTGCTCCAGGGCGGCGGCCTCGTCCTCGGTGAGCCACACCCGGGTACGGGCGACCTCACCGGTGCGGACCCGGCCCTCGGCCGCACGGCCGGCCGCGTACGCCTCCAGCAGCCCGGCGGCCTCGGCCGCCGAACCGGCGGTCAGGGCCAGCCGGAACGCGTACTCGGTACGGCCCGACTGCAGGGTGTGGGCGACGTCCACCAGCCGCGGGGCGGTGCCCTCGCCGACCGCGCCGGTGCGCGGCATGAGGTCCGCGACGGCCTCGGCCACCTCTGCGAGGGTGTCCGCGGCCATGGCCGCGGGGGGCAGCTCGGTGCCCAGTTCGGCGGCCAACAGCGCGTAGTAGTGCGCGCGTTCGGCCATTCCGAGCCCGCAGTCGACCAGGTCGGTGGCCAGGTCCAGGGACTTCGGGTCGACGCCGGCCACCTCGGCGGCCAGCCGCAGGCACAGCGGTCCGGCGTCCGCCGGCACGCCCGGGACGCCCGGGGCGGCGCCGCGGCGCAGGAAGGCGGCGAGGTCGGCCGCGGAGGCCCGCAGCCGCTCCTCGGTCTTGGCGGAGAGCACCAGCAGCTGCTCGCGGGGGTCGTCCGCCGGCTCGGGCGCGGCCACGGGTACGTACTCCTCCAGGACGACGCACGCGTTGGCGCCGCCCGCGCCGAAGGAGCTGACGACGGCCCGCAGCGGCAGCTCCCCGGCGTCACCGCCTTCACCGTCGGAGCGCTTAGGCCCGGTCCACGGCTGGAGGGTCTGCTGCACCGCGAACCGTGTGGCGGAGAAGTCGATCTCCGGGTTCGGGCGGGCCGAGTGCAGCGACGGCGCCAGCATCCGGTGCCGGAACTGGAGCAGCACCTTGGTCAGGCCCGCGATACCGGCGGCCGCCTCCAGGTGGCCGATGTTGGTCTTCACCGAGCCGACCGCGACCGCAGGCCGCCCGGTGCGGCCCGCCGGGTCGACCGGCCCGCCGAACGCCTCGACCAGCCCGGCGATCTCGATCGGGTCGCCCAGGTGGGTGCCGGTGCCATGGGCCTCCACGTAGCCGACGGTGTCCGGGCCGACGCCGGCGCGGTCCAGCGCCCCGCGGATCACCCCGGCCTGGGCGGCCGCCCGCGGCACGGTGTAACCGCCCGCGTCGCCGCCGGAGTTGATGGCCGAGCCGCGGATCACCCCGAGCACCCGGTCCCCGTCGGCGACCGCCGCCGCCAGCGGCTTGATCAGCACCGCGCCCACGCCCTCGCCGTCCACGAAGCCGTCCGCGTCCGCGCCGAACGCCTTGAGCCGGTCGTCGTGCGCGAGCATCCCGTTCCGCGCCAGGCTGCGCAGGTGCTGCGGGTGCAGGATGAGGTTGACGCCACCGGCGAGCGCTGCGGCGCACTCGCCCGACCTGATGCTCTGGCACGCCAGGTGGAGGGCGGTCAGCGAGGCCGAGCAGGCGGTGTCCACGGCGAGGCTGGGGCCGGTGAAGTCGAAGAAGTGCGACACCCGGTTGGCGACCGACCAGGGGTGGGAGTGGGCGTGGGTGGGCACGCCGAGCGCGTTCGCCTCACCGCCCATCCACGCGTAGTCGTTGCTCATCACGCCGACGAACACGCCGACCGGCCCCTGGGCGGCGAGTCGGGCCGCCGGGTAGCCGGCGTCCTCCAGGGTGTTCGCCGCGGTCTGCAGGAACAGCCGCTCCTGGGGGTCCATCGCCTCGGCGTCGGCGGGCGAGATGTGGAAGAACAGCGGGTCGAACGCGTCGACGTCGTCCACGAAACCGGCCCACTTGCTGTAGGCGCCGCGCGCGCCGGACGGGTCGTAATGGTGGTCCGCGTCCCACCGGTCGGCGGGCACCTCGCGGATGCAGTGCCGGCCCCGGGCCAGGTTTTCCCACAGCTCGCCGACCGTTGCGGCCAGCGGGTAGCGGCCCGCGACGCCGACGATCGCGATGCGGTCGTCGGCCCCCTCAGGCGTCCCGGCCGCCTTTGCCGCGTCGTCGGCGGGGGCTACGGGCAGCGGCTGGTCGCCGAGCAGCCTGCCGGTGAGGTGGCCGGCCAGCGCCCGCGGCGTACGGTGCTCGAACACCAGCGTGGCGGACAGCCGCAGCCGGGTGCGGGCGCTCAGCCGGTTGCGCAGCTCCAGCGCGGCCAGCGAGGTGAAGCCCATGCGCTGGAAGTCGGCATCGGGGTCGATGTCGTCGGCCGCGCCGTGGCCGAGGGCGGCGGCGACCTCCCGCAGCACCAGGTCACCGACGAAGCGCTCCCGCTCGTCCGCGGCCATCTCCCGCAGCCCGGCCCCCTCGCCCGCGGCGGGCGCGGCGCTCACGAGGGCGCCGGGTACGGGCGTGGCGGGCCGTCGGCGCCGGGCCGGGGTCAGGGCGCGGAACAGCGGCGGCACGGTGCCGTCCGCGGCGTCCGGCACGGCGGGGCTCAGCCGGGCCGGGAGCAGGTGTGCCCGGTCCGCCGCGAGCGCGGCGTCGAACAGCGCCAGGCCCTCCTCGGTGGCCAGCGGGCGCAGCCCGGCGCCGGTCAGCCGCGCCAGGTCGGCCTCGTCCAGCCGGCCGGTCAGCGCGCTGCGCTCGGCCCACAGGCCCCAGCCCAGCGCCACGGCGGGCAGGCCGAGGGCGCGGCGGTGGTGGGCCAGCGCGTCGAGGACGGCGTTGGCCGCGGCGTAGTTGCCCTGCCCGGCAGTGCCGAGGGTGGCGGCCACCGAGGAGAACAGGACGAAGGCCGACAGGTCGAGGTCCGCGGTCAGCTCGTGCAGGTGCCAGGCGCCGTCGGCCTTGGCCGCGAGCACCGAGCGCAGCCGCTCCGGTGTGAGCGAGCCGATGACGCCGTCGTCCAGCGTCCCGGCGGCGTGCACGACGGCGCGCAGCGGGCGGTCGGCCGGGAGGGCGGCCAGCAGCTCGGCGAGCGCGGCCCGGTCGGCGACGTCGCAGGCCGCCGAGGTGGCGGTGGCGCCCAGCGCGGTCAGCTTCTCGGCGAGTTCGGGCGCGCCCTGACGGCTGACCAGGAGCAGGTCACGTACCTCATGCCGGGTCACCAGGTGCCGGGCCACCAGGCCGCCGAGGGTGCCCGACGCCCCGGTGATCAGCACCGTGCCGTCGGCGGGGAACGCCGAAGCCGCGGGCGTCGCCGGTGGCGTCGCGCGCACCAGCCTGGGCACGCGCAGGTCGCCGCCGCGCACCAGGACCTGGGGCTCGCCGGTGGCCAGCACGGACGGCAGCAGCGCGGACAGGCCGGCGGGGTCGTTTTTGTCGTCTGTGTCGTCTGTGGGTCGGGGGTCGTCGGTGTCGACGAGCACGATCCGGCCCGGGTGCTCGGTCTGCGCCGAGCGCACCAGGCCCCACACGGCCGCGGCGGCGGGGTCCACCTCGGCGCCGTCGTCGGCCGCCACAGCATGGCGTGTGGCCACGACCAGGCGCGCGCCGTGTGTGTCGGTCTCGGCGAGCCGGCGCTGCAGGTCCGCGAGCACCGCGGAGGCCACCGCCTGGACCCGGTCGGGCAGGTCGCCGTCGGCGTGCGGGCAGCGCAGTAAGGTCACGTCCGCGGCGCCGGACGCCGCGGCGGCCGGCCGCGCGGGGACCCAGCTCAGCTCGTACAGGGCGTCCGGGGCCTGCTGGGCGGCGTCCAGCGGACGCAGGGTCAGGGAGTCGGCCGCCAGCACGCCGCGGCCGGTGCCGTCGGCGATCCGCACGGCCACCGCGCCGTCCCCCAGCGGGGTGATCCGCGCCCGCAGGCCGGCGGGCTCGCCGGCCGCGGCCGGGTGGAGCCACCGCACCCCGCTGAAGGAGAACGGCATCGCGGGCCCGGAGCCCGTGGCGAGGGCGGCGTGCAGGGCGGCGTCGAGCAGCGCGGGGCGGACCGGTTCGGCCAGGGCCACCTCGGCGAACAGCTCGCCGCCGTGCCGCCACAGCGCGCGCAGGCCTCGGAAGCCGGGTCCGTATTCCAGGCCGCGCGCGGCCAGGTCCGCGTACCAGGAGGCGAGGTCGACCTTCTCGGCGTCGGGCGGCGGCCACACGGTCATGTCGCCCGCGTCCGGGGCGGTCTGTTCGCCGGTCGTGGCGAGCGCGCCGGTGGCGTGCAGCCGCCAGTCGCCCTCCGGGCCGCGGGCGTGCAGCCGCAGGGGCCGGGGGCCGGTGTCGTCGGCGGGCCCCACCAGCAGCTGGATCTCGACCACGTCCCGGTCGGGCACCACCACGGGCGCCAGCAGGATGAGTTCGTCCACCACGTCCCCGGCCTGCAGCGCCATCTCCAGCAGGGCGGTGCCCGGCACCACGACCCGGCCGCGCACCCGGTGACCGGCCAGCCACGGGTGGGTGCCCAGGGACAGCCGTCCGGTCAGCAGGGTCTGCTCGCCGTCCGCCAGCTCGACGGCGGGGTCCAGCAGCGGCCTGGGCGCCTGGAGCCAGTAGGGCCTGCGCTGGAAGGCGTAGGTGGGCAGGTCCACGGTGCGGGCGCCGGTGCCGTCGAAGGCCCGCGACCAGTCCACCGCGACGCCGTGGGCATGCAGTTGTCCCATGGACAGCAAAAGTCGCCGGTTCGCGTCCTCCTCGCGGCGCAGGGTGTCCGCCACCACCACGCCGCCGTCCACGGTGTCCTGGACCGCCATGGTCAGCAGCGGGTGCGGGCTGACCTCCACGAACACCCCGAACCCGGCCTCGGCCAGGGCCTTTACGGTCTCGGCGAACCGCACCGGCTGCCGCAGGTTGCGGTACCAGTACGCGGTGTCCAGCTCCGTCCCGTCGAGCGGGCCCGCCGTCACCGTGGAGTAGAACGGCACCTGGGCCGGGCGCGGCCGAAGGCCGGCGAGCAGCTCCGCCAGCTCGGCCTCCAGGGCCTCCACGTGCGCGGAGTGCGCGGCGAAGTCCACACCGCGGACGTTCTTCCAGCGCGCCACCCCGGCTTGCGCCAGCACGCCGCCGAGGTCGCGCAGCGCGTCGGGGTCGCCGGAGACCACCACGGTGTTGGGGCCGTTGACCGCGGCCACCGAGATCCGGTCGCCGAACGGTTCGATCGCCTCCCGTACACAGTCCTCGGAGGCGACGATCGACAGCATGCCACCGGTGCCCGCCAGTGCCCGCAGGGTGCGGCTGCGCAGCGCGGACACCCGGGCGCCGTCCTCCAGGGACAGGGCGCCGGCCACGCACGCGGCGGCGATCTCGCCCTGGGAGTGGCCCACCACGGCGGACGGCACCAGACCCGCGGCACGCCACACCTCGGCCAGGGAGACCATCACGGCCCACAGGGCGGGCTGCACCACGTCCACCCGTGCCAGCGCCGCCTCGTCCTCCAGGACCTCGTGCAGCGACCAGTCGACCAGGCCGTCCAGCAGCCGCGCGCACTCGTCCAGCCGCGCGGCGAACACCGGGGAGGAGGCGCGCAGGGCGCGCGCCATGCCGGCCCACTGCGACCCCCCTCCGGGAAACACCCACACCACGCCGGATTCGGGGACGACCCGGCCCTCGACCACCCGCGGCGAGGGGGCGCCGGCCGCCAGCGCGGCCAGGCCCTCCAGCAGTTCGGCGTGGTCCTCGGCGACGACCACACCGCGGTGGTCCAGCGCCGTACGGGTCGTCACCGTGGAGAACCCGACATCCGCCGGGCGCACGTCCTCGCCGGACGCCACGCGCTCCCGCAGCCGCTCCGCCTGGACCCGCAGGGCCGCCTCGGTGACGCCCGAGACCACCACCGGCACCGGGGCCCCGACGGCGGGCGCGGGCTCCTCGGCCTCGGCCTCGGCGGCGGGCGGCTGCTCCAGGATCACGTGCGCGTTGGTGCCGCTGGCGCCGAAGGCCGACACCCCGGCCCGGCGCGGCCGGTCGGCCTCGGGCCACGGCCGCTGCTCGGCCAGCAGCTCGACCGCGCCCGAGGACCAGTCCACGTGGCGGGAGGGCACGCCGGCGTGGAGGGTGCGCGGCAGCACGCCGTTGCGCATCGCCATCACCATCTTGATGACGCCGCCGACCCCCGCGGCCGCCTGGGCGTGGCCGATGTTCGACTTCAGCGAGCCGAGCCACAGCGGCTCGGCGCGGTCGCGCCCGTACGTGGCCAGCAGCGCCTGCGCCTCGATCGGGTCGCCGAGGACGGTGCCGGTGCCGTGCGCCTCGACGGCGTCCACGTCGGCCGGGGACAGCCCGGCGGCGGCGAGCGCCTCCCGGATGACCCGCTCCTGCGACGGCCCGTTGGGCGCCGTGAGCCCGCTGGACGCGCCGTCCTGGTTGACCGCCGAGCCGCGCACCACGGCCAGCACGCGGTGCCCGCCTGCCCGCGCGTCGGCCAGCCGCTCCAGGACGAGGACGCCCACGCCCTCGGCCCAGCCGGTGCCGTCGGCGGCGTCGGAGAACGCCTTGCACCGGCCGTCGGGCGAGATGGCGCGCTGGCGGGAGTACTCGATGAACGTGGTCGGCGTGGACATCACCGCCACGCCGCCGGCGAGCGCCAGCGAGCACTCGCCCGAGCGCAGCGACTGCGCCGCCAGGTGCAGCGCCACCAGCGACGAGGAACACGCGGTGTCCACGGACACGGCGGGGCCCTCCAGCCCCAAGGTGTACGCGACGCGGCCCGACGCCACGCTCGGCAGGCTGCCGGTGAACAGGTGGCCCTCGAACCCGCCGGTGTCCCGCGCGAGACGTGACCCGTAATCGCTGTACATCACCCCGGCGAAGACCCCGGTGCGGCTGCCACGCAGCGACGACGGGGCGATGCCGGCGCGCTCCAGCGCCTCCCAGGACGACTGGAGCAGCAGCCGCTGCTGCGGGTCGGTCGCCAGCGCCTCCTTCGGCGACATGCCGAAGAACGCGGCGTCGAACTCGGCCGCGTCGTGCAGGAACCCGCCGTGCCGGGTCAGGCTGGTGCCGGTCCGGTCCGGGTCGGGGTCGTACAGCGCGTCGAGGTCCCAGCCGCGGCCGGCCGGGAATTCCGATACGGCGTCCACGCCGTCGGCGACCAGCCGGTACAGCTCCTCGGGCGAGGTCACGCCGCCGGGGAACCGGCAGGCCATGCCCACGATCGCGACCGGCTCTCGGTCCGTCGACTCCAGCTCCGCCAATTGCCGCCGGGTGTGGCGCAGTTCGCTGGTGACCCGCTTCAGATAGGCGAGCAGCTTCTCATCGCTCATGTCAGAGCCTTCCCAGCTCATCGTCGATCAGGGCAAAGAGCTCGTCCGCGCTCGCCGCGGCGACCTCGTGGTCGGGGGCCTGCTCTGCCGCGTCGTCCCCGGTGCCCAAGGTCGCCAGCAGCTCCCACAGCCGGGTGGTGACGGCCGTGCGCAGGTGGTCGTCGCCGATGGCAGCCACGCCGGCCTCCAGCCGGTCCAGCTCGGCCAGCAGCGGCGGATCGGCCACGGGCCGCTCCAAAGCGGCCCGATCCGGGGCCAGCCGCTCCAGCAGGTGCTGGGCCAGGGCGGCGAGGCTCGGGTGGTCGAAGGTCACCGTGGCGGTCAGGGTGAGGCCGGTGAGGGCGCCGAGCCGGTTGCGCAGCTCCAGGGCGGTCAGCGAGTCGAAGCCGAGGTCCGCGAAGCCCCGGGCGGGGGGCACGTCGCCAGGGCCGGACCGGCCCAGGACGGTCGCGATCTCGGCCTGCACGACCCGGCGCACCGTCAGCTCCCGGTCGTGGGCGGGCAGGGTCAGCAGCCGGTCGCGCAGCGACTGGGCGTCCTCCCGCGCCCGGCCGCCGTCGGCGACGGGGGCGCGGACCAGGCCGCGGAGCATCGCGGGCGGTTCGGTGTCGCGAACCGCGAATTCCGACGGGTCGAGCCAGGCGGGCACCAGGTGCGGCCGGTCCGCGCCGAGCCCGAGGTCGAACAGGGCCAGGCCGCCGTCCATGGGCAGCGGCCGCAAGCCCATGCGGGCCATCCGCTGCAGGTCGGCGTCGGCCAGCCGGCCGGTGAGGCCGGTGGCCTGCTCCCACAGTCCCCAGCCCAGGGAGACCGCGGGCAGCCCCCGTCCCTGCCGGTGGTGGGCCAGCGCGTCGAGGAACGCGTTGCCCGCCGCGTAGTTCGCCTGCCCGGCCAGGCCGAGGGTGGCCGACACCGAGGAGAACAGCACGAACGCCGTGAGGTCCAGGTCCGCGGTCAGCTCGTGCAGGTGCCAGGCCGCGTCCACCTTCGCCGCCAGCACCGTGTGCAGCCGCTCCGGCGTCAGCGACGCCACCGCGGCGTCCGCGAGGGTACCCGCGGCGTGCACCACGGCCCGCAGCGGCGCCGAGGCGGACACGGACGCGATGACGTCGGCCAGGGCGGCCCGGTCGGTCACGTCGCAGGCGGCCACCGCGACCGAGGCGCCCGCGTCGGTCAACTCCGCCACCAGCTCCTGTGCGCCGTCGGCGGCCGCCCCGCCGCGGCTGATCAGCAGCAGGTGGCGTACGCCGTGCCGGGCCACCAGGTGGCGGGCCACCGCGCCACCGAGTCCCCCGGTCCCGCCGGTGATCAGTACGGTGCCGCCGGGGTCGAGGGCCGGCCGGTCGGGGTCGGGCGCGGGAACCGAGCCGCGGGCGAGCCGGGGTGCGAGGACCCGGTCCGTACGCAGGGCGATCTGCGGCTCGCCGGTCGCCAGGGCGCGGACCGACGCGTCGGCGGTGAGGTCGCCGCCGCCGTCGTGGTCCACCAGCACGATGCGGCCGGGGTGTTCGGTCTGGGCCGACCGCAGCAGCCCCCACACGGCGGCGGCGGCCGGGTCGACGGCCTCGCCCGACGCCACGGCGACCGCCCGCCGGGTGGCGACCACCAGCCGGGACGGGCCGTCCGGGTGTTCCGCCAGCCACGCCTGGACGTCGCGCAGCACCGCCTCGGCCGCCGTGTGGACAGCCTCCGGCCCCCGCACCGCCTCCGGCGCCACCGGCAGCACGGTGGCGGTGGCGCCGTCGGGGCGGCCCGGCTCGCCGGGGACGGTGGTCTCGCGCCACTCGACCTGGAACAGTCTGGGGTCGAACCGCCGGGCGTCCAGGGGCCGCAGGGTGAGCGACTCCACCGCCAGTACCTCGACGCCGCTGCCGTCGGCGACGGTCAGCGCCGCCCGGTTCTCACCGGCCGGGCTGATGCGCACCCGCAGCTGGGACGCGCCCGCGCGAGCCAGCCGCACACCGGACCAGGAGAACGGCACCATGGGGCCGGTGCCCGCCTCCAGTACCAGCGGGTGCAGCGCCGCGTCCAGCAGCGCCGGGTGCACATGGAACGGCCCCGCGTCGTCGCCGAGTGCCATCTCGGCCAGCAGATCGTCGCCGTGGCGCCACACCTGCCGCAGGTTCCGGAAGGCCGGCCCGTACTCCAGGCCGCGCGCGGCGAGTTCCTCGTACCAGCCGGTGCGGTCCAGCGGCGTCGCCTCGGCGGGCGGCCACTCGGTGACGACGACACCGGCCCCGCCGGGCCCGGCGGCGCGCGCCACGCCGGTGGCGTGGAGCTGCCACTGCGCGTCGGCGCCGTCGAGGACACGGCCGTGGAGGCGCAGCGCGCGGCGCCCGACGTCGTCCGGTGCGGCCGCCGCCAGCTGCACCTCGACCTCTCCCCGCTCGGGCAGCACCAGGGGGGTGTGCAGGGTCAGGTCGTCCACCGCGGCGCCGACGCGCAGGGCCATCTCCAGCAGCGCGGTCCCCGGCACCACGATCTGGCCGAGCACCCGGTGGTCGGCCAGCCACGGCCGGGTCCGCAGCGACAGCCGTTCGGTGAGGACGGTGCCCGCGCCGTCCGCGAGCTCCACCGCGTGCCCCAGAAGCGGCTGGTCCGCGGCGGCGTCCAGCCAGTAGCGCCGGTGCTGGAAGGCGTACGTGGGCAGGTCGACGCGGGACGCCCCGGCGCCCGCGAACGCCCGGTCCCAGTCCACCTCGACCCCGCGCGCCCACACCTGTGCCAGCGACGCCAGGAACCGGTCCAGGCCGCCCTCGTCCCGGCGCAGCGAACCGGAGACCATCGTGGCCGCGGCCTCGCCCGCGCTGCCCTCCAGGCTCTCCTGGACGCTCATGGTGAGCACCGGGTGGGAGCTGACCTCGATGAACGGGCCGTAGCCCTGTTCTGCCAGCGCCTCCACCGCGGACTGGAAGTGCACGGTCTGCCGCAGGTTCCGGTACCAGTAGGCGGCGTCCACCAAGCGCTCGCCGAGCCAGTCGCGTTCGACGGTGGAGAAGAACGGCACCCGGGCGGGCTCGGGCCGT
The DNA here is from genome assembly GCF_033793745.1 of Streptomyces sp. ME19-01-6. Taxonomy (NCBI): domain Bacteria; kingdom Bacillati; phylum Actinomycetota; class Actinomycetes; order Kitasatosporales; family Streptomycetaceae; genus Streptomyces; species Streptomyces sp. ME19-01-6. The sequence goes on from NZ_JARAXF010000013.1 coordinate 103,999, forward strand.
ACGTCGGCGAGCACGCGGGCCAGTTCGTCCTCGATGCGCTCCACGTGGAGGGTGTGCGAGGCGTAGTCCACCGCGACCCTGCGCGCCCGGATCCCGTCCGCCTCGCACGCCGCGTGCAGGTCGTCCAGCGCCCGCGGGTCGCCGGCGACCACGGTGGAGGTGGGGCCGTTCAGCGCCGCCACGTCCAGGCGGCCCTCCCACGGCTCCAACCGGGACGCGGCCTCCGCCACCGGCAGGCCCACCGACATCATGCCGCCGAGCCCGGCCAGCCCCTTGGCGATGGCCTGCGACCGCAACGCGACCACGCGCGCCGCGTCCCTCAGGGACAGCGCCCCGGCCACGCACGCCGCCGCGATCTCGCCCTGCGAGTGGCCCACGACCGCCGCCGGCTCGACGCCGTACGACCGCCACAGCGCCGCCAGCGACACCATCACCGCCCACGACGCGGGCTGCACCACGTCCACCCGCTCCAGCGTCGGCTCGCCCGGCAGCTGCCGCAGCACGCCCTCCAGGTCCCAGTCGACGAACTCGGCCAGGGCCGCGGCGCATGCGGCCAGCCGCTCGGCGAACACCGGTGCGCAGCCGAGGAGTTCCACGGCCATCCCGGCCCACTGCGAGCCCTGGCCGGGGAAGACGAACACCACACGGCCGTCGGTGTGCCGGGCCACGCCGCTCACCGCGCCCGGGCCCTCCCCGCCGTGCGCCAGCGCGTCCAACCCGGCCACCAGGGTGTCCCGGTCGGCGGCCACCACGACGGCGCGGTGCTCGAACGCGCTGCGCGCGGTGGCCGCCGACCAGCCGACGTCGGCCGGGCGAAGGTCCGCGCCGGCCGCCACGTGGGCCCGCAGCCGCCCGGCCTGGGCGCGCAGCGCGGCCTCGGACCGGCCGGAGAGCACCACCGGCACCGGGGAGGCCTCAGCGGGCCGGTCGGTGTCCCCGGCGTCCGCGGGCGGCTGCTCGATGATCACGTGCGCGTTGGTGCCGCTGATCCCGAAGGAGGAGACCCCGGCCCGGCGCGGCCGCCCGGCCTCCGGCCAGGGCCGTCGCTCGGTCAGCAGCTCGACCGACCCCGCGGACCAGTCCACGTGCCGCGAGGGCTCCTGGACGTGCAGGGTGGGCGGCAGCACACCGTGCCGCATCGCCATCACCATCTTGATGACACCGGTCACCCCCGCCGCGGCCTGGGTATGGCCGATGTTGGACTTCACCGACCCCAGCCACAGCGGCCGCTCCCGCTCCTGCCCGTACGTGGCCAGCAGGGCCTGCGCCTCGATGGGGTCGCCGAGCGCGGTGCCGGTGCCGTGCGCCTCCACCGCGTCGACGTCCGCGCCGGACAGTCCGGCGCTCGCCAGCGCGTCGCGGACGACCCGCTGCTGCGAGGGGCCGTTGGGCGCGCTGAGTCCGTTGGAGGCGCCGTCCTGGTTGACCGCCGAGCCGCGCACCACGGCCAGCACCCGGTGCCCGCCTGCCCGCGCGTCCGCCAGCCGCTCCAGCACCACCACCCCCACGCCCTCAGCCCAGCCGGTGCCGTCGGCCGCGTCCGAGAACGCCTTGCAGCGGCCGTCGGGCGACAGCCCGCCCTGCCGCGAGAACTCCACGAACATCCCGGAGGTGGACATCACCGTCACTCCCCCGGCGAGGGCCAGCGAGCACTCCCCCGAGCGCAGCGACCGCGCCGCCAGGTGCAGCGCCACCAGCGACGACGAGCACGCGGTGTCCACGGACACCGCCGGGCCCTCCAGCCCGAGGGCGTACGCGACGCGGCCGGACGCCACGCTCGGGGCTCCGCCGGTCAGGGCGTGTCCGCCGAAGCTGTCGGAGGTCTGGTGCAGCGGGGGCACGTAGTCCTGGTCCATGACACCGGCGAAAACGGCCGTGCGGCTGCCGCGCAGCGACGCCGGGTCGATCCCGGACCGCTCCAGCGCCTCCCACGACACCTCCAGCAGCTGCCGCTGCTGCGGGTCCATCGCCCGGGCCTCGCGCGGGCTGATCCGGAAGAAGTCGGCGTCGAAGTCCAGGGCGCCGGACAGGAATCCGCCGGTGCGGACGTTCCCGGTGTCGGCCGGCTCCAGGCTCCAGCCGCGGTCCTCCGGGAACGCCGTGATGGCGTCCGCCCCGTCGGCGACCAGCCGCCACAGCTCCTCGGGGGACGCCACGCCGCCCGGCAGCCGGCAGGCCATGCCCACGATCGCGATGGCGTCGGCGTCGGCGTCTATGCCCTCGGCGGCCGGACCCGCGGCGGACCGCTCCCGGTCCGGGCCGCCCCGTCCGGACAGCTCCTCGTCCAGGTGCCGCACCAGCGCGGTGGGGGTGGGGTGGTCGAACAGCAGTGTGGTGGGCAGCCGCAGCCCGGTGGCGCGGCCCAGCCGCCTGCTGAGCTCCACCGCTGTCACCGAGTCGAAGCCGAGCTCCTTGAACGTGCGGTCGGGATCGACCGCGCCCGGCCCGTCGTATCCGAGGACGGCCGCCGCCTGGGACAGCGTCAGATCCCGCAGCTCTTCCCCGCCCGGAGCGGACGGCGCGGCGCCCGGCGGTTCGCTCGCGGCCCGGGCGGGCATCGGCGTCGGCGCCGCGCGCTCACCGCGCGGCACGGGCCGGGCCGGGCCGTCGCCCGCGATCCAGTAGGGCTGCCGCTGGAAGGCGTACGGGGGCAGCTCCACGGCCCGCGCCCCGGTGCCCTCGAACAGCGGCCGCCAGTCGACCGCGCCGCCCTGGGCGTACACCTCGGCCAGGGACAGCAGCAGCCGCCGGGGCCCGTTGGCGTTCCGGCGCAGCGTGCCCTGCACCACCGCGCCCGCGGCCCCGTCGACGGTGTCCACGGTGGACTGCATGGCCATGGTCAACACCGGATGCGGGCTGACCTCCAGGAACACCCGGTGGTCATCCTCGGCCAGCGCCCGGACGGCCTCCTCGAGCCGCACCCGCTCCCGCAGGTTCCGGTACCAGTACGCGGCGTCCAGCCGGTCGGTGGCCAGGCGGCCGCCGGTCACGGTGGAGTAGAACGCGACCTCGCGGTCCCGGGCGGTGACCCCGGCGGCGGCCCGGAGCACCTCGTCGCGGATCTCCTCCACCTGTGGGGAGTGCGAGGCGTAGTCGATGGGGACGATCCGGGCGCGGACGCCGCGGGCCTCGCACTCGGCCACCATCTCGTGGACGACGTCCACCGGGCCGGAGACGACGACCGCGTCCGGGCCGTTGACCGCCCCGATCGTCACCCGCTCCTGGTCGACCTCGTCCACCGGCAGCGCCAGCAGCGCCATCGCGCCGCGGCCGGACAGCCGGGCGACGATGGCCCGGCTGCGCTCGACCATCAGCCGCATCGCGTCCTCCAGGGACACGATCCCCGCCGCGCAGGCCGCGGTGATCTCCCCCTGGGAGTGGCCCGCCACGGCGGACGGGGCGAGCCCGACCGCACGCCACACCTCGGCCAGCGACACCTGCACCGCGAACAGCGCGGGCTGCATCACATCCATCCGCTTCAGCGCGGCCTCGTCCGCGAGCACCTCCCGCAGCGACCAGTCGACCAGACCGTCCAGCAGCCGGGCGCAGGCGTCCATGCGCGCGGCGAACACCGGCGAGGAGTCCCACAGGTCCAGCGCCATCCCGGCCCACTGCGGCCCCTGGCCGGGGAAAACCCACACCACCCCGGTCGCGGGCCCGGTCGCGCCTTCCACCACGTGCGGCGACGGCTCGCCCGCCGCCACCGCCGCCAGACCGGCCAGCAGCTCGGCGCGGTCCGCGGCCACCACGACAGCGCGGTGCTCCAGCGCCGACCGGGTGGTCACCGTCGCGTAGCCGACGTCCGCCGGCCGCAGCCCGGGGGCGGACGCCACCGCCTCCCGCAACCGCTCGGCCTGGGCCCGCAGCGCGGCCTCGGTCCGGCCGGACACCACCACCGGCACCCAGAACGCCTCGGCGGGCTCCGTCATGGCGTCCGCCCCGGGCGCTTGGTCCTCCTCGGGCGCGGTGGGCGCGTCCGCCACCACCAGGTGGCAGTTGGTGCCGCCCAGGCCGAAGGAGCTGACGCCCGCGAGCCGGGGGCCCTCGGGCCACGGGCCGGGGGCGTCGTTCACCCGCAGCTTCCACCGCTCCATGGGGATCGCCGGGTTCGGCTCGGTGTAGTGCAGGCTCGCCGGGAGGACGCCGTGCCTGAACGCCAGCGCCACCTTGATGAGCCCGATGACGCCCCCGGCCCCGTCCAGGTGTCCGATGTTGGTCTTCACCGATCCGACGAGCAGTGGCTGTCCGTCGTCCCGGCCCTCGCCGAGCACCGCGCCGAGGGCGCCCGCCTCGATGGGGTCACCCGCCTTGGTCCCGGCGCCGTGCAGTTCGACATAGCGCACCCGCTCCGGGTCCACGCCCGCCCTGGCGTAGGCGTCGCGCAGCAGCTCCCGCTGGGCGTCGCCGTCGGGGACGGTGAGGCCCTCGCCGCCGCCGTCGTTGTTGACCGCGCCGCCGAGCAGGACGCAGTGCACCGGGTCACCGTCGGCGACGGCGTCCGCGAGGCGCTTGAGGACGACCACGCCGCCGCCCTCGCCCCGGACGATGCCGTTGGCGCGCGCGTCGAAGGTGTGGCAGCGGCCGTCCGGGGACAGGGCGCCCGCGCGGGCGAAGGCGAGCGTGCTGTCCGGCGCGAGGTTCAGGTGGACCCCGCCGGCCAGGGCCAGCCCGGTGGCGTGCGCCAGCAGGCTCTCGCACGCCAGGTGCACGGCGACCAAGGAGGAGGACTGCGCCGCGTCCACGGTGAGGCTGCGCCCGCGCAGACCCAGGTGGTACGAGACCCGGTTGGCGATCAGGCCGCGGCTGAGCCCGGTCAGCGAGTGGTGGGACACCGCGTCCTGGCCGCGCGCGTGGACCAGCGCGGCGTAGTCGTCGCCGGTGGCGCCGAGGAAGACCGCGGTGGAGCCGCCGCGCAGCCGCTCCGGTACGACACCGGCGTGCTCCAGCGCCGTCCAGCTCAGCTCCAGCGCCAGCCGCTGGCGCGGGTCCATCGCCGCGGCCTCGCGCGGGGAGATGCCGAAGAACCCGGGGTCGAAGTCGGCGACCCGGTCCAGGAAGCCGCCCCGCCGCAGGCCCGGCGCGTCGAGTTCGCCGGGAACGCCGTCGGGATCCCACCGTCCCGCCGGCACGTCGGTGATCGCGTCCACGCCGTCGCGCAGCAGCTGCCAGAAGGCGTCGAGGTCGTCGGCGCCCGGGACCCGGCAGGACATGCCGACGACCGCCACCGCGCGCTCGATCGGATAACTCGCGGGCATGAGGTGTTCCTCCCCCTGTCGTTCCTGTTCCGGGTCGCTCAGTGGGCGACGGAGTCGGAGGCGTCCGTACGCGGCTCCCTGGCCCGGTCGCGCAACCGGGCCGGATTCGCGTCGGGGTCCCGGGCGATCTCCCGCAACAGCCGCTCGTAGGAGCGCGCCATGTCCGCCGCGGTCTCACCCGCGAACAGGTCGGTGCTGTACTCCAGGTAGCCGCTCAGGCCGGACGCCGTCTCCACCGCGGTCAGGTTGAGGTCGTACTTGGCCGTTCGGGAACCGGTGTCCACCGGGGAGATCCGCAGGTCGTCGGCGTCGTCTCCGCCCGCCGCCGGCGCCGGATTCGGCACGAGGTTGACCATCGCCTGGAACAGCGGGGAGTGCGCCGGGTCGGGCTCGGGCACCAGCTCGCGGACCAGCTCGGTGAAGGGCAGGTCCTTGTGCTCGTGGGCCTCCGCGGTGACGTGCCGGGCCTGCGCCAGCAGGTCGGTGAAGGCGCGGTCCGGGGCGATGTCCAGGCGGATCACCAAAGTGTTGACGAAGTAGCCGACGAGCCGCTCCAGTTCGGCCCCGGGCCGGTGGCTGACGGGGGAGCCGATCGCCAGCTCGCGGTCGTCGGTGTGGCCGCCCAGCAGTACGGCGAACGCCGACAACAGGGTCATGTAGAGACTGCCGCCGTGCTGCCGGCTCAGCTGCTGGAGCCCGGTGAGCACGTCGAGAGGCACGCCGAAGTCCACCGAGGCGCCCTGGTAGGACTTCACCGCGCCCCGCGGCCGGTCGGTGCGCAGCGACAGGCTCGCGGGCAGCCCGTCCAGCTGCCGCCGCCAGTAGGCGCACTGCCGGTCGAGTTCCGCGGTGCCGACCACCTGTCGCTGCCAGCGGGCGAAGTCGGCGTAGGCGAGCGGCAGGTCCGGCAGTTCCGGCTGCGCGCCGCGGCTCAACCCCCGGTACAGCGCCATCAGTTCGGTCAGCACGATGGCCAGCGACCATCCGTCGAAGACGCCCCAGGGCCTGGTGAGGACGAAAACGTGCTCGTCGTCGGCCACCGGCACCAGGTGGACACGCACCGGGTACCGGCCCTGCGGTGCGAACGGACGCGTCCGCTCCTGCCGCAGCCACTGTGTGAGGGCGTCGTCGTCCGCGATCGGCTCGGTGACGTTCAGCTCGAAGCCCGTGGCGTCCCCGACCCGCTGGGTGACGGTGCCGTAGCGGCGGACGTAGCCGGTACGCAGGATGGGGTGGCGTGCCACGAGGGCACGCGCGGCGCGCGTGAAGGCGTCGCGGTCCAGCGGGCCCTCGATCCGGTACGCCAGCTGGACGTTGTCGTACGACGCGGGCAGGTGCCAGGGGTGGTTGAGGAACCACAGGTCGCCCTGTTGGAGGGCGAGCGGCGCCTCCTCGCCGTCCCGCACGGGCACCGCGGGGACCAGCGGCACGCCGTCCGCCGCGGCCTGCTCCTCCTCCAGCGCCGCGGCCAGATCGGCGACGGTGACGCCGGTGAGGATCAGCTGGAGCGGCAGTTCCCGGCCCAGTTCCTGCCGCACCCGCAGGTTGAGCCGGACGGCCAGCAGGGAGTGCCCGCCGAGGGCGAAGAAGGTGTCCTCCAGCCCGACACGGCTGAGGCCGAGCACCTCTTCCAGGATCCGGCACAGCGCCCGCTGGGTCTCGGTCCGCGGGGCGACGTACGCCTCCTTGGCCACGGCGTCCTCGTCCGGGACGGGCAGCGCGCGCTTGTCGACCTTGCCGTTGAGGGTGACGGGCAGCTCCTCCAGGAGCATGAACACCCCGGGGACCATGTACTCCGGCAGCCGGCTGGAGAGGTGGTCCCTGAGCGGGCGGGCCATGGCGGGGGCGAGGTCGCCGATGCGTACGGTGTTCGCCAGGTGGGTGGCGCGGTAGGGGGCGTGGGCCTGGACGCGGGGGAGGCCGTGCTTGCCGAGGACGAGGTCCAGGCCGTCGGGGCGGTCTTGGGACCAGGTGGGTGCGACCTGGTAGCCGAGGTGTTCGGCGTGGCGCAGGACGGCCTCCAGCTCGCGGACGGCGGTGGCGGCTTCGGGGGACACCCGGGCGCCGTCCGGCAGGGGGTCGATGTCGTGGGTGGGTGCCCAGCGGGTGAGGACGTCGCTGATGCGGACGTCGTCGGCGATCCGGGGGTTGGTCAGACCGGTGACGCCGAACCGGTCGGGAGTGGCGGCGTCCTCCAGCAGGGTGCGCAGGTCGCCGGGGGTGGTGGCTCGGAGCCAGGGCAGGTCCGGTTCTGCCGCGGAGGGGGTGCCTTTGGTGAGGATGACGTCGTAGCGGTAGGCGAGCATCTCGTTGTCGCCCACTCCGCGTTTGACCATCACGTCGACCGTGCCCAGCTCGGGGAAGTGGCGGGTGAGCTGGGTGAAGTAGGTGGGGCTGAAGAGGAGTTCGCTTTCGTGCCGGCGGCGGCGCTGGACCTGGGCGCTCAGGTCGGCGGCGGTGGTGCGGCCGGTGGCGCGGCCGCGTTCGACTGCGATCAGGTGGGGGGTGAGCAGGTCAAGGTTGCGTACGTCGCCGATGAGGATGCGGCCGCCGTCCGCCATCAGGGGCAGGATGCCGGTGAGGGCCTGTTCGAGGTAGAGCCGGTTGGGGAAGTACTGGGCGACGGAGTTGATCACCACGGTGTCGAAGCCGGCCTCGGGCAGGTCCGCCACCGACAGGGCGTCGCCTTGAGCCAGGGTGACGTGCGACCAGCCGCGGCGTTCGACGCCCTGGCGTACATCGGCCAGCGCGGAGGCGGACAGGTCGACGGCGTGGACGCTGCGGCAGGCGTCGGCGTAGCGGAAGAGCAGGAGCCCGGTGCCGCAGCCGATCTCCAGCAGCCGCTGGGGCCGGAGCTGGTGGATGCGCTGGACGGTGCCGTCGATCCACTCGATCATGTCCGGCTCGGGGATAGGCCGGCCGGTGTAACTACTCTCCCAGCCCGCCAGGTTGAGATCATCAGTGGTGCGCTGGGATCCCGCGTACTCGTCGTCGAAGACCGCCTGCCACTGGTTCAGCAGGAGGGTGTTCTGCTCCTGGGCCGCGGCGTCCAGCCATCGCCGGGTGGGGCTCAGGTAGGCGACCAGGGTGCGGCCGTCGGCGGATCCCTGGGGGACGACCACGCCTTGGGCGACGTCCTGGTGTTGGGCCAGGGCGGCTTCGATCTCGCCCAGTTCGATGCGGAACCCGCGGATCTTGACCTGGTCGTCGTTGCGGCCGACGTACTCCAGCGAGCCGTCGGGAAGCTGCCGCGCCAGATCCCCGGTCCTGTACATCCGCGCGCCCGGCTGCCCGGCGAACGGGTCGGGGAGGAAACGCTGATCGGTCAGTTCCGGGCGGTTGAGGTAGCCGCGGGCCACACCCGCGCCACCGACGTACAGTTCGCCGACCGTGCCGAGGGGGGCCGGGCGGCCCCGGCCGTCCAGCACATAGATGCGCAGGTCGGGGATGCGCACCCCGATGGGGCTGGCGGAACCGTCGGTATCGGCCACGGTCAGCGGCCGGTAGGTCACATGCACCGTGGTCTCAGTGATCCCGTACATGTTCACCAGACGGGTGTCCTGGTTGACCGGGCGGCCCAGCCACGGCTTGAGCGCCGCCACATCCAACGCCTCACCACCGAACACCACCGTCCGCAACCGGTGCGCACCACCCCCCTCCCCCTGCGCGGCGATCAACTGCCGAAACGCACTCGGCGTTTGATTCAGCACCGTCACCCCGGCCGAGCACAACAACTCATAGAACTCCGCGGGACTGCGCGTCACCCCCTGCGGAACCACCACCAACCGCCCGCCGTACAGCAGCGCACCCCACATCTCCCACACCGAGAAATCGAAAGCGAACGAGTGGAACAACGTCCACACATCCTCACTCCCGAAACCGAACCAACCCTCAGTGGCCGAGAACAACCGCGACACATTCCGATGCTCCACCAGCACACCCTTGGGCGCCCCGGTGGATCCGGAGGTGTAGATCACGTAGGCGAGGTCGGTGGGCGCCGCCCCGGTCCGGTCCAGGTCGCCGTCCGGCAGGCTCTCCCACGCCGTGGCGTCGGCGTGGATGTCGACCACGGGGATGCCGGCGGTCTCCAGCCCGTCGGGGAGGGGTCCGTCCGCCAGCAGCACCCGGGGCGCGCTGTCCTCGAGGATGTAGCGCAACCGCTCCACCGGAACGGCCGGGTCGATGGGCACGTACGCGCCGCCGGTCTTGAGCACCGCCAGCACACACACCACCAACTGCTCACTGCGCGGCAGACACAATGCCACCAGCACATCCCGGCCCACACCCAACCCACGCAGATGACGCGCCAACCGGTTCGCCCGCGCATTGAGCTCCCCGTACGTCAGCGACCGACCCTCGTACTCCACCGCCACCACATCCGGCGAGCCGGCCACCACCCCCTCGAACCACCCGTGAACACACCGCTCCCGCGACTCCACACCGCCCGGCAGCTCGTTCCACTCGGTCAGAACCCGGTGGCGCTCGGCGGCGGGCAGGACGTCGACGGCGAGCGCGTCGGTGCCGGTGCCGTCGTCGACGGCGAGGGCGGCGACGATGCCGGCCAGCGCGGTCTCCACATAGTCCACGACCAGGTCGCACGGCACGGCGTCGTCCACCCGTACGTGCAGGGACAGTTCACTGCCGAAGTCGTCCAGGGACAGCGACAGGGGGTAGTTGATGGCGTCGGTCTCCCCCAGCCAGTGGATGCCCTGGTCCTCCAGGCCGGGCGCGGCCGGGCCGCCGTGGCCCGGTTCGAAGTGGCGGACGTTGACGACCGAGCTGAACAGGGTGTCGCCGCCCAGGCCGCTGCTGCCCTGGGCCACGCTCAGCGGGGTCTGCTCTCGGGCGATCAGCTCCTGCAACCCGCTGTCGACCTCGGCGATCAGGTCCCGTACGGTCTTGTCGGCGAGACGGACCCGCAGGGGCAGGGTGTTGATGAAATTGCCCAGCATCCGCTCCACCCCGGGCACGCCCTGCAGGCGTCCGGACATCACGGTGCCGAGGACGATGTCGTCCCGACCGGTGGCCGCGGCCACCACGCATGCCCAGGCGGCGTGGAAGAGGCAGGCGGGGCTCAGGCGCAGCCGCTGGGCCTGGGCGCGTATCTCACGCGTGAGGTCCGCGGGCAGGGCACGGCGCAGCTGCGGGTACTGGTGGCCGTCGCCCCGCACGTTCGTCAGCCCGAACGGCGTGGTCGGCTCGGCCACATCGCCCAGAGCGGCCTGGAAGTGGGCCTCCACGTCCTCGGAGGCCATCCGGTGCAGGGTGTGGGCGACGAAGTCGCGGTACGGGGCCGGAGGAGCCAACTCGTCCGCGCGACCCCTCATGTGGGCCGCCATCTCCTGGAGGAACAGCCGTAGCGTGGTGGCGTCCTCGATGAGGTGATGTGCGCTCAGCAGGAGGTAGCGGCGGTCGGAACACGGGTCCTCGGCGATGAGGAGGCGCAGCAGCGGCGCCTGGTCCACCGCCAGGGCCCGCGGCCGGTCCATCAGCGCCTGCGCCTGCCGAGCAGCGTCCTGGTCGTGGTCCTGGTCCAGCCGGGTCCGCTCCACGGCCAGGCGTGCGGTGCGCTGCACGACCTGCACCGGCTCGGGCAGCCCCGTCGTACGCACGGCGGTGCGCAGGACGTCGTGCCGGTCGATCAGCGCCTGCAACGCCTGGGTGAACCTGTCGCATGCCTTCTCGTCGTCGGCGGCCAGGAGGATGGAGACCAGGTACGGGTCGTTGTCCGGGTCCAGCAGATGGTGGAAGAGGATGCCCTCCTGCGCCGGCGCCAGCGGATAGATGTCCTGAACGTTCGCCGCGCCACCGGGCACGCTCGCCACGATCGCGTCGATCTGCTCCTGGCTCAGCTCCACCAGCGGCAACTGGCCCGGGGTGATGCGCTCAGCCCCCTCCTCGATCAGGTTCGCCGGCGGCTCGTACGCCGGAGCCGCCACGCCGCGATCGATCTCCGCCGCCAGCCGGGCCAGCGTCGGGCTGGCGAACACGCTGCGCACCGGGACGTCGAAGCCGAGCTCCTTGAGCCGGGCCACCAACACCGTGATCAGCAGCGAATGCCCGCCCAGCTCGAAGAAGTTGTCTCCCGCGCCGACCCGCTCCTCTTCGAAGCCCAGCAGGTCCGCCCACACCGCCGCCAGCGCCCGCTCGGTGACCGTGCTCGGGGCCACGTACTCCCGCCGCGCATACGCGTCGATCCCCGGTGCGGGCAGCGCCCTGCGGTCCAGCTTGCCGTTCGCCGTCAACGGTAATGTGCGAAGGGCCACGAACGCGCTGGGCACCATGTACTCCGGCAGCAGCCGCTCGCCATGCCGCCCCAGCTCGGCCCGCAGGTCCTGTTCCAGGTGCCCGTCCACCGGGACCACGTACGCCACCAGCTGTTTGCTGCCGGGCTGGTCCTCACGGACCACCACCACGCACGAGGCCACCGCCTCATGCCGACCCAGGGCGGCCTCGATCTCGCCGAGCTCGATGCGGAACCCGCGGATCTTGACCTGGTCGTCGTTGCGGCCGACGTACTCCAGCGAGCCGTCGGGAAGCTGCCGCGCCAGATCCCCGGTCCTGTACATCCGCGCGCCCGGCTGCCCGGCGAACGGGTCGGGGAGGAAACGCTGATCGGTCAGTTCCGGGCGGTTGAGGTAGCCGCGGGCCACACCCGCGCCACCGACGTACAACTCACCCACCGCACCGACCGGCACCGGCTCACCCTGCCCGTCCAGCACATAGATGCGCAGGTCGGGGATGCGCACCCCGATGGGGCTGGCGGAACCGTCGGTATCGGCCACGGTCAGCGGCCGGTAGGTCACATGCACCGTGGTCTCAGTGATCCCGTACATGTTCACCAGACGGGTGTCCTGGTTGACCGGGCGGCCCAGCCACGGCTTGAGCGCCGCCACATCCAACGCCTCACCACCGAACACCACCATCCGCAACCGGTGCGCACCACCCCCCTCCCCCTGCGCGGCGATCAACTGCCGAAACGCACTCGGCGTTTGATTCAGCACCGTCACCCCGGCCGAGCACAACAACTCATAGAACTCCGCGGGACTGCGCGTCACCCCCTGCGGAACCACCACCAACCGCCCGCCGTACAGCAGCGCACCCCACATCTCCCACACCGAGAAATCGAAAGCGAACGAGTGGAACAACGTCCACACATCCTCACTCCCGAAACCGAACCAACCCTCAGTGGCCGAGAACAACCGCGACACATTCCGATGCTCCACCAGCACACCCTTGGGCACACCGGTCGACCCCGACGTGTAGATCACATACGCCGCGTCGGACGGCGTGGACCCGACCTCGACGGGATCCAGGTCGCCGTCCGGCAGGCCCTCCCACGCCTCGGCGTCCGCCCGTACGTCGACGACCGCGATCTGGGCGGTGTCCAGCCCCTCAGGGACCCGCCCGTCGACGACCAGCGCCCGCGGCGCGCTGTCCCGCAGCACGTGGTCGAGCCGCTCCACGGGAACCGCCGGGTCCAGCGGCACGTACGCGCCGCCGGCCTTGAGCACCGCCAGCACACACACCACCAACTGCTCACTGCGCGGCAGACACAACGCCACCAGCACATCCCGGCCCACACCCAACCCACACAGATGACGCGCCAACCGGTTCGCCCGCGCATTGAGCTCCCCGTACGTCAGCGACCGACCCTCGTACTCCACCGCCACCACATCCGGCGAGCCGGCCACCACCCCCTCGAACCACCCGTGAACACACCGCTCCCGCGACTCCACACCGCCCGGCAGCTCGTTCCACTCGGTCAGAACCCGGTGGCGCTCGTCCTGCGGCAGCATGGCCAGCCGGGAGACCTTCTCCTCCGGGTCGGCCGCGACGGAGGCGAGGAGAGCGGTGTAGTGGCGGATGAACCGCTCAATGGTGTCCGCGTCGAACAGGTCGGTGTTGTACTCGACGGTGCCGTCCAGCCCGTCCGCGGTCTCCTGCAGGTCGATGGTGAGCTCGAACTTGGCGACGGGGACGTCGATCCCGAGAGGGCGGAACTCCAGCCCGCCGACCTTGATCACTCTTTGGCCCTGCGCCTCTTGCAGCACGAACATCGTCTGGAAGGCGGGCGAGTGGCGGCTGAGATCACGTTCGAGCTTGAGCGCGTCCACCACGGCCTCGAAGGGCACGTCCTGGTGGTCGTACGCCTCCAGCGCGGTCTTGCGCACCTGCGTCAGCAACTCGGCGAAGGCCGGATCGCCCGACAGGTCCGTACGGATGACCAGGGTGTTGGCGAAATAGCCGATGAGCCCTTCCAACTCCGGCCGGTTGCGGTTGGCCACCACCGTGCCCACGGCGATGTCGGTCTGCTGGGTGTAGCGGTGCAGCACGACGTGGTAGGCCGCCAGCAGCGTCATGTAGAGCGTGGCGTCGTGCCGGGCGCCGGCCTCCCGCAGCCGGTCCACCAGCTCGGCCGGGCAGCGGAACCGCTCACGCGCCCCCCGGTAGGTCTTGACCGGCGGGCGCTGCCGATCGGGCGGCAACGACACCCTGGGGTCGACGCCGACGAGCTGCTGCCTCCAGTACTCCACCTGGCGGGCCTTCTCCTGGCCGGCGAACCAGTCGCGCTGCCAGTGGGCGAAGTCGGGGTACTGGACGGGCAGCGACTCCAGGGGCGAGGGGCGGCCGGCGCTGAACGCCTCGTACAACACGCCCAGCTCGCGGTACAGGACGCCGAACGACCAGCCATCGCCCACACCGTGGTGCACCGTGATCACCAGGACGTGTTCCTGTTCGGCCAACCGCAGCAGCCGCGCCCGGATGAGCGGGCCACGCTCCAGGTCGAAGGGTGTGACCGCCTCCTGCTCGACGATCCGGGACAGACGCGCCGGATCGTCGAGGTCCGCTACACCGACCGTGAAGTTCCCGCCGTCACCGATGTGCTGGTACGGCACACCGTCGCGGACCACGAACCGGGTGCGCAGCGCCTCATGCCGTCGCACCACCTCCTCCAGCGCCCTGATCAGCGCCTGCCGGTCCAAGGGCCCCGACAGCCGGGTCGCCCCGGGGAGGTTGTAGGCCGAAGCGGCGTCGGCCCCGTCCAGCTGCGCCAGGAACCACAGCCGCTGCTGGGTGAACGACAACGGGACCAGCCCGTCGGCGGGCCGGGCTGCCCGCGGGATGACGTCGAGCAGGGAGAGGTCGACACCCTGCTTCTCCAGCAACGCCCGCACCGCGCGCTGCCGCTTGGCCGGGAGCGCCCTGATCCGCCGGATGAGCTCCAGCCCGGCCAGGTCCTGATGGGTGGTCGTCATCTCGTCCCGCCTCCTCAGTTCCCGCCGGTCAACGCGTCCAGTTCCTCATCGCTCATGCTTTCGACGAGAGCGATGCTGTCGAGGATCTTCTGCTCCGCGTTGAGCGTCCCGCTCGTGTCGGAGGGTATGTAGCGCTCCAATGTGGCGGCGAGCTCGGCAAGCCGCGGAGCAGCGAAAACAGCGTGGGCGGGCAACTCCACCCCGGTCCGCGCCTTCAGTGTGTTCATCAAGCGCGTCGCCAGCAGCGAATTGCCCCCCAGGGTGAGGAAATCGCTCCTCGCGTCGAGCTGGTCGGCATCGATCCCCAACAGCTCCGACCAGGCGGCGACCAGGAACCGCTCGGTGTCGCTCAGCCCCCCGGGATCGTGGGGATGGCCGCTACCGGTGGTGACCTCGCTGTCCGCGGGTGCTTCGCCCGCTGCCGCGTTCGCGGCCACCGGCTTGCGGCCGACCCAGTACCGCCCCGACTCGAACGCGGTGGCCGGCAACGCCACCAGCCGGCGCGGCCCGCGATGCAATCCGGCCCACGGCACCTCGACTCCGCGGACCCACAGCTCGGCCAGGTGCTCCAGCTCGCCGTCCGCAACCAGCCCGGCCAGCAACGCCTCGCCCCGGGACCCGGTCAGCACGCTGCCCAGCGGGCCCGCGCCGTCGTCGGCGTTGCCCGTGACGACCGGCGTGTCCGGGAGGGGACCGTCCGTGGTGTCGGAGCGGTCGTCCAGGTACCGGGCCAGCGCCTGGGTGAGCTCTTCCACCGAGCCCGCCACCACGGCGAGGCGCTCGGCCAGGGCCTCGCGGCCCAGCTGCGTGGTGTACGCGACATCGGCCAGGCCCACCGTGTCCGCGTGCTCCACCAGGTACGTGTGCAGTCGCCGCGCCGCGGTCCGCAGCTGCCCGTCGGTCCGGCCGGACACCGCCACCAGCTGCGGCCCGGGGTCGAAAGCGCCTTCCGCGCCGGCCCGGGTCCTCGGGGGTGCCTCGATGACCAGGCTGACGTGGCTGCCGCCCGCCGCCACCGAGTTGATCAACGCGCGACGAGGCGCCGCGGCGTCGGCTTCGCCACGGGGCTCCCAGTCCGACAACGTCTCGCACAGACGCAGTGCGGTCCCCTCCAGGTCCAGATTCGGGTTCGGGGCACCCGCCGCCACGAGGGGGGCGAGTTGCCGGTGGCGCAGTTGCAGGACGACCTTGGTCAGCTGGGCGATGCCCGAGGCCGCCTCCGGGTGACCGAGGTTGGACTTCACCGTCCCCACTGCCACCGGCTCGCTCACCCCCGCGAACACCTCCCGCAGCGCACGTACCTCCACCTCATCCGCCAGCGCCGTGCCGTTGGCCGCCGACTCGACATACCCGATGGACTGCGCGCCGACCCCGGCCCGCTCCAACGCCCGCCGCATCACCGTCACCTGCGCCCGGGGACTGGGCATCATGAACCCGTTCGACCGCCCCCCGTGCACCGACGCGGTCCCCCTGATCACCGCATGGATCTCATCGCCGTCGCGCACCGCCGCCTCCAGCGGCTTGAGGAGCACCGCACCCACCGCCTCGGCCGGCAGATATCCATCGCCGTCGCGGAAGCTACGGCTTCCCCGATCGCTGCCCAGCAGCTGCATCTCCGCCAGCGCCAGGTACTTGTCGGGATGGAGCGTCAGGTTGATGCCACCGGCCACGGCCAGCTCGGTCTCACCCCGCTGCAGGTCCGCACACGCCAGATGGATCGCCATGGCCGAGGACGCACACATGGCATCCACGGCCATGCTGGGCCCCTCCAGACCGAAGAAGTGCGAAACCCGATTGGCGATCATGTTGTACGAGGTCGCCGACGTCACCGCGGCCAGCACCCGATCGGACTCCTCGGCCCGATACAGCTGATACGCCGCGCCGACATACACACCCACCCGCCGCCGATAGCGCCGCTCGATGACCTCCTGCGTCACACCACCCCGCTCCAGCAGGTGCCATACCGTCTCCAGGAACAACCGCTGCTGCGGATCCATCGCCGCCGCCTCCCGCGGCGAGATCCCGAAATGCAACGGATCGAACCGATCCACTCCCTCCAGAAACCCACCCCACACACCAGGCCGGGCCCCCTCCACGTCCGGCACCGCCGCCAGATCCCACCGGTCGGCCGGCACCCGCGTCACGCAATCCGCGCCCTCCCGCAGCCGGGCCCACAGCGCCTCAGCGTCCTCCGCCTGCGGATAGCGTCCACTGATGCTGACGATCGCGACATCCTGACCACGACCACCGCCGCCGCTGTGCGGCGAACCCGCGGCCGCCTCACGCTCCCGCACCACCGCACCCCCCGCAGCCACCACCGGAGCCTCCGCGACCGGCGCGTCAGGAGCCGGCCACTCCGGCACGGGCACGGGCACGGGCACGCCGAGCAGCGCCCGCAACGCCTCCCCGTGGTCCTCGACGAAGTACCGAGCCAACTCACGGACCGTCTCCACCTCGAACAACAGCGTCCGCGACAACGAACCGAACGACTCCTCCAGCCGCGCGATCACATCCAGCGCGATCACCGAGTCCATCCCGTACCGCTCCAGCGGAGCGTCGGGAGACAGCCGTTCGGCCACGAGCCCCAACGCCGACGCCACCAGCCGCCGCAGATGGCCCACCGCCCGGTCCTCGAGGAGCCGGTCCGCGCCGCCGCCCGGAGCGGACCCGCCGCGGTCGGCGGTGGCATCGTCGACCGCGCCGCCGGCGGACTCGGCCCCCCGCTGTTCACCGCCGCCCAGCACCGTCGGCAGCCGGTCGCGTTCGCCCACGACGACCAGCAGTCTGCCGTCCGCCAGGCCGTTGTCCTCCGGGGCCATGGCGCACCGCAGCGCCGTCAGCCCACGGGCTGCCTCCAGCGGTGCCAGGCCCGCACGGCGCAGGTTCTCCCGGACGGCGTCGCCTCCCATGCCGCCCTCTTCCCACAACGGCCAGTCGATCGAGACGGTCCTGCCGTGGCACACCCCGGCGTCGACCAGACGGTTGCGGTACGCGGCGTACCCGGCCATGAACGCGTTGCCCGCGGCGTAGTCGGCCTGCCCGGCGTTGCCGAAGGCCCCGGCGATCGACGCGAAGGACAGGAACACCTCGAGCGGCTGGTCCCGGCTCAGCTCGTCCAGGTGGACCAGCCCGGTGACCTTCGGCGCCAGCACGCGCGCCGACTCCTCGGGGCTCTTGCGGAGGATGTAGGCGTCGTCGATGACCCCGGCGCTGTGCACGATCCCCGTCAACGGCCCATGGTTGTCGGCCACATGGGCCAGCAGCCGGCCGACCGCGTCCCGGTCGGTCACATCGGCGCGCTGGTAGTCGGCCGTCAGCCCCGCCGTCCGCAGGGCGTTCAGTGCGCCCCGCTGCTCCTCGCTCAGCGGCGAGCGGCCGGTGAGGACGACGGTGGCGTGGCCGGCCGAGGCGGCGATCTCGTGCGCCACGATCCGGCCGAGGCCACCGGCGCCCCCGGTGATCAGGTAGACGCCGCCCTCCCGCCACGGCACGGCCGCGGGGCGCGGATGCGCGACCTCCTCCCACCGCACCACGTGGCGGCGGCCGTCACGGTGGCGCACCTCCGGCTCCGGGCCGGACGACGCCGCCTCGGCCAGCAGACGGGCGGCCACGGTGGCCGGTGCCGCTCCGTCGAGGCACTCGACGTACTGGGTGTGCAGCAGCGGATTCTCCAGATGGGCCGTCTTCAGCAGCCCCGCCAGCCCGCCGAAGCAGGCCAGGCGCTCCCGCTCGGCGTCCGAGTCGGCGGCGCCGACCAGGGCGACCTGGAGCAGCGCCGGGCGCCGCACACCGCCCGCCAGCAGACCGCGGGCCATCGTGAACACCCGCTGCACAACCTCGGCGTACTGCCGGTCCAGCGGGCCGTCGCCGGGATCCACGAACTGGCAGGCGGTGGACACGGGCAGCCCGGCCCGCAGCGCCTCGCTCTCCCCTGCCGCCAGGCTTCCGACCACCACCACGTGGTGCTCGGCGAACGCCTCTCCCGTGGCCTTTGGGCCAGGCCCGGCTTCCCGGACGGACCATACGGGGCGCAGCAGCATCATCTCCGCGCCCTCGACCGCCCCCTCCGGCCGGGGCGCGTCCGTATCCGCGGGGGCGAGGGGGCGGGATGTCGCCTCGGCGGGCCCCAGGTCGTACCAGCAGCGGTCACGTGCGAAGGGGTAGCCGGGCAGGCTGATGCGCCGGGCGGGCGGGGCCGTGGGGTACAGCGTCTCCCACCGGACCAAGGCTCCGTCGACCCACTGGCGCAGCAGCGCCTCGTATGCGCCGCGGTCGGTCCAGTCCGCCATGGCCGCGCCCAGCGCGTCATCGGCCGGGGCACCGAGGCGGACCGTGCCGCGCATCCAGGCGCCCGGCCCCGCCGGATGAGCGAGGAACGACTCCAGCCGGGCCCGGGCGTCCGCCGGCGAGGTCGCGGCGAAGGCCAGCCGCTCGTCCAGCGCCATGCGGCCCACCTGCAGGGTCCAGGCGACGTCGGGCAGCGCGTCCTCGTCGAGTTCGGCCAGCCGAGCGTGCATCCGCCGGGCCTGCTCGACGAGTTGTTCCTCGCTCTGGGCGGAGAGCACCAGCAGCGCGGGGCGGCCGTCGGTGGCGGGCGTCGCCGGGCGCGGGGCGGTCGGCTCGTACTCGGCGATGATGACGTGTGCGTTGGAGCCGCCCGCGCCGAAGCCGGACACGCCCGCGATCCGCGGGACCGTCCGGCGCTCCCCGTCGATCTCCACCGTGGGCCGGTGCCAGGGCTCCAGCCGCTGCTGTACCCGCAGTGGTGTGCTCGCGAAGTCGATGCGCGGGTTGAGCGTGGCGGAGTGCAGGCTCGGCACCAACTCCCCGTGCCGCATCTGCAGCAGCACCTTGGTGACGCCCGCGATGCCGGCCGCGCCCTCGCAGTGGCCGATGTTCGACTTGACCGAGCCGATCGCGCAGTGCTCCGGCAGCGCCCCGTGGGCGTCGAACGCCTTGGTCAGGCCGACGATTTCGATCGGGTCGCCGAGGGACGTCCCGGTGCCGTGCGCCTCCAGGTAGCTGATGGCGCGCGGGTCGACACCCGCGGCGGTCAGCGCCTCGGCGACGGCCTCGCCCTGCGCGGTCGGGGAGGGCACCGAGTAGCCCGAGGTCCGGCCGCCGTGGTTGAGCGCGGTTCCCTTGATCACACCGTAGATGTGGTCGCCGTCGGCGACAGCCCGCTCCAGGGGCTTGAGGACGATCGCGCCGACGCCCTCGCCGGGTACGTAGCCGTCGCCGCCCTCGCCGAAGCTGCGGCAGCGGCCGTCGCTGGAGAGGAACCGGCGCTGGCTGAGCAGCAGGAACTTGTTGGGGTGCGAGTGGATGTTCACGCCCCCGGCGAGTGCCGTCTCGCACTGGCCGCTCTTGATGGCCTCGCAGGCCAGATGGATAGCGGTCAGCGAGGACGAGCACATGGTGTCCACGGCGATACTCGGCCCGCTGAAGTTGTAGACGTACGACACCCGGTTGGCGACCGAGGACGCGCTGCCCGACAGTGCGACGGCCTGCCCGCGCTCCTGCGCCTGCGCGCCGTAGAGCTGGTACTCCTGGTACATCAGACCGACGAAGACGCCGACCCTTCCGGGTGGCGCGACGGCCGCGGCGTCCGGCTCGACGGCGGCCCGGGCCAGCAGTTCCCCGGTGTATCCGGCGTCCTCGAGAGCATGGTGGGCGCACTGGAGGAACAGCCGCTCCTGGGGGTCGAGGAGTTCGGCCTCGTGCAGGGATATCTGGAAGAACAGCGGGTCGAACCGGTCGATCTCGTCCAGGAAGCCACCCCACCGGCCCGAGGAGGAACCGCCGACGTCGGCGTACCGGCGGTGGTCCCAGCGCTCGGGTGGCACCTCGTGGACGCAGTCGCGGCCGGAGCGGAGATTGCCCCAGAACGCGTCCAGGTCGGGCGACTTCGGGTAACGGCCGCTGAGGCCGACGATGGCGATGTCGGTCACGGCTCGTGCGGCGGCGCGGTCCGGGTACGCCCGGTCCCGGGCGGTGGGGGTCGCGGTCGCCGACGCCTGGTCGGCGGGCTCGGGGGCGTTGGCCAGGGCGCGGGTGGTCAGCCCGGTCAGCTCCGCGCACCTGTGGCCGTCTTCGTCGAGCACGGTGATGTCCAGCTCCTCCGACGCGGCCGCGCTCCTTGGCCGATGCCGGATCCAGGCGTACGCCCGTGCCGGGGTGGCGGCGAACGCCTCCACGTGCCGCAGCGCGAACGGCAGAGCGGCCCGGGCCTGCGCCTGCCCGTCGGGGTCCGCGGCGGCTGTCCGTAAGCCGGCGACGGCCTGCAGGGCGCCGTCGGTGATGCTCGGGTGCAGCCGCAGGCCGTCGCCGGGGCCGAACGCCTCGGGCAGGCGCAGTTCGGCCAGCACCTGGGGGCGGCCCGCCGCGTCGCTGCCCAGGTCCAGGCGCACCAGGGACCGCTGGGCGGGGCCGTAGTCCATGCCCACCCGGGCGTACAGGTCGTACAGCTCGGCGGCGGGCAGCGACCGCTCGGCGCAGGCGGCGCGCAGCGCGTCCAGGGACGGCAGTGCGCGGTCCGCGGTGTCCGGCGGGCTCGCCCGGCCCTTGCCGCACAGAATGAGCTCGCCGTCTCCGGCCACACGGTGAATCGTGTACTCCCAGCGGGGCCCGGGCAGGGTGCGCACGTTCACCTGGAGCTCCAGCCCGTCGGGGCCGCAGGTGGCGGGGCGCAGCCACACGGTGTCGTCCAGCCGCACGGGGCCGGTGAGGGCGTCGCCGGCGGTGTGCTCGACTGCCGCGCGCGCCATCTCCAGCTGCGCGACCGCGGGAAGGACACGGGCGCCACGCACCCGGTGGTCCCGCAGGAACGGCTCGCCGCCGTCGAAGCGGGTGCGGTACGCCACGCCGTCGCCGTCCGGCACGGCACGGTGCAGCATCGGATGCGGGCGCGGCTCCCCCTGCCGGTCACGGGCGGCGGTGGCGTCCGGAGCCGAGGCGGGGCCACCGTTCGCATCCGGGGCCGGCCCGCCCGGGGCGGCGAGGAGCCGCGCGAGTGCTCGTACGGTCCGGTGCTCCGCGAAGACGGCGGAGGTGAGTGCCAGCCCGAAGCGGTCGTTCAGCCGGGCGGCGAGCTGGGCGAGGCCGGTCACGTCGAATCCGAACTCCGCGAACTCGTGGTCCGGGTCGACCTCGTCGGCGTCCACGGCCAGCAGTGCGGAGACCTCCTCGACCACCGCGCCGCGGGTGGCGGCCTCGGCGTCGTTCCCCGCCGTGGACACGGCCGGCGCGCCGTGCTGCTCGACGACGCACTCCTCCAGCCGGGCCGCCAGTGCGGCGATCGACCGGTACTCGAAGGCGAGGGTGGGCGAGAGCGTCAGGGACAGCCGGTCCTCCAGGTGCGGCACCAAGGACACCAGGTCCGCCGAGGCCAGGCCCAACTCGTAGAAGCCCCGGTGGACATCGATCCGCTCCCAGGGCACCTCCAGCCGCGTCGAGACGAGTTCACACAACGTGGTCAACGCGTTCTGCCCGGCCGGGGCCGACACCGGGGCCGACACCGAGGCGGTCGCCACGGGCGCCGTCGCACGGGCGGAGGCCACGGCGGGCGCGGGCTCGGGCACGGGCACGGGCACGGGCACGGGCTCGCGGGCGGGCTCGCCCCCTACGTCGAGCGAGGTGACGGCCCGCACCCGCTTGGCCGTGAGCCGCCCGACCTCGGCGATCTTCGCCCCGGTGGCGTCGTAGAACTCCACGCCGAGCCGGATGAGTTCGTCGTCCCGGTGCACCGAGGCGGCCGGGACCCTGACGAAGCAGCGGCTGCCCAGCGGGGCCGATGCGCGGAACGACTCGAACACCAGCGGCAGGTAGAGCCCCTCGCCCTCGTTGCCCTGATACAGCATGTGGCTGCCGATGCTGCCGCCGAGCAGCCCTGACTCGAACAGCGCCGGGTGGAAGAGGAAGGTGTCCGCGGTGGCCTGGTACGCCGGGGGAAGTTCGAGCTCGACGACCCAGTCCTCGGAACGGTGGTGCACCACGCCGTCCATCTTCATCAGGCCCGAGTGGACGAGCTCGTTCTGCCGCAGCCACCTGTAGAGATCAGCGAGTCGGGTGGTCCGGTGCCCTCCGGTGATCGGCAGCGCCAGCCGGTCCGGGAAGGCGGACGGAGTGCACCGGTGTGCGCTCACCACCGCGTGCACGACATCCGCGGCACCCCGCTCGCTCCGGCTGCGGACCTCGATCCGCCAGCCTCCCTTCGGCGCGGGACGCCCCTCGACGACCGTCAGGACCTTCTCCCCGGGCGTGGCGACGAGCGGGGCCAGGATGGTGAGGTTCCGCAGTTCGACACCCGGCATCGGATGACCTTGGCGGGCGAGGACCTGCAGCACCAGATCCACATAACCGACACCGGGCAGAAGGTTGCGCCCGTGGACGACGTGACCGCGCAACAAAGGGTTTTCAGTGGTTACGGTAAAAGCCTCACGAAACGCCGACGCGTCCGCCATCGGTACCCATCCCCGTAAGTCGATATCGATTCCAAAAAGCCGTAGACCAGCAGCAATCCGGACCCATGACCAACTTCGGATGGCTTCGGAGCCGCGCGAAATCCTATGGATGCATGATGTCGTGATTCAGTGCGCACGGAATCGGAATGCGAATCCATCAACCCCTGGAGGGCGCCGAGGACCAAGACGCCAGAAAAACCGAAGGATGAACGTATTACCCGAAATGCGCCATGATTCCCCGGGAACACACAAAGGGCATCACGGCACCCTTGCGTGAGAAGCGAGAGACAGTCCGCCAAAAGGTATCAAAAATCACCAATTCCCCCATGTTTCCGCTGCACAGCGGACTTGTGGTCCTCCCACCACGCGTCACCCCGTCGAGGAGATGCACACTATCCGTGTTTCACCCCTTGGCCGTCGACAACGCTACCCACTGCCACCAGTCAGAGCAATGAACACAGGGTGATGATCCACTCGCGCCGATGAACGCAGCGTGATATTCAGTGGTTACTGCCCTAACCCCCGCCAGAGAGCTCGTGGAGCATCGGGCTAAACGCCCGAAGGTTGCCCACGACTTTCACACTTTGCGGCTTCCTGGCAGAGCATCACTTTTGGCCCGGGTCGCGGAGCCGACGTACTACGCTGCCGAAGTGCCGACGAAAACAATGATGGCGGCTGCTTAACTTTTTGCCACAGACGCAGAAATAGGAGCAACAGGTGCGGATCGAAGGAAACGTCGCGCTGGTCACCGGCGGAACGTCCGGCCTCGGCCTGGCCACCGTACGGAAACTGCATGCCCAGGGCGCGTCCGTGGTCGTCATCGGCCGGCCTTCCGGACCGGGCAGGCAGATCGCGAAGGAACTGGGCGAGCGCGCCGTGTTCTCCCCCGGCGATGTGACCGACGAGGACGATGTCGCCGCCGCGGTCGAGCGTGCCACGAGCCTCGGCACCCTGCGGATGGCGGTGAACTGCGCCGGGGTCGGCAGCGCCGCCAAGACCGTCGGCAGGAACGGCCCGTGCCCCCTGGACACCTTCAGTGACGTCGTCCGCGTCAATCTGATCGGAAGCTTCAACGTCATCCGCCTTGCCGCGGCGCAGATGTGCCGGAACGCGGAGGAGGGTGAGGAGCGCGGAGTCATCATCAACACCGCCTCGACGGCCGCGTTCGACGGTCAGATCGGCCAGGCCGCCTACGCCGCTTCCAAGGGCGGCATCGTGGGCATGACCCTGCCGATCGCCCGCGATCTCGCCCAGTCGAAGATCCGTGTGGTGACGATCGCGCCGGGGCTGTTCAGCACCCCCATGTTCGACATTCTCCCCGAGGCCGCGGTGGCGGCGCTCGGCCGGCAGGTGCCGCATCCGGCCCGGCTCGGTGCCCCGTCGGAGTTCGCCTCGCTCGTCACGCACATCGTGGAGAACCCGATGCTCAACGGCGAGACGATCCGGCTGGACGGTGCCCTCAGGATGGCGCCGAGGTGACCGGGGCGGCAGGGCATGGGCAGCTCTCACCACATCCAGGCCCCAGCGCAGTGGCCGCGCACACCCGGGGCCGGGTGCGCACGGCCCGGCGGCGTATCCGTCAGGTGCTCTCCTGCGGCCACTCCGGCTCTGCCACGATTTCCAGGACGGCGCAGCCGAAGGTGTACCCGTGGCCCACGCTGGACAGCACGACCTTGTCGCCCGGTGTGACGGCCCTGGTCTCCAGCAGGTGGTTGAGTCCGGCGAACTGGTCGCCCGCTCCCAGGTGGCCGAGGCGACGACCGAACTCCCAGTTGGTCTGCTCGACGTCGATACCGGCGATCTTCTTGACCTCATCCCAGTCGATCACCGCCCGCCCGGCGTGCGGGTAGACGAAGCGGGCGACGTCCTTGATGCCGACGCCCGCATCGCCCATCGCCATCTCCATGACCAGTTGTTGTCCGGCGGCGGCCGCCTTGGCCGTGTCCGCCACTTCCACGCCGCTGCTGCTCAGGTATTCCTTGAAGCGCTGCCGCAGGCTGACCGGCCACCCGTTCTCGCCCGCGGCGGCTGCCCACGGACTCGTCCCCCGGTACGCACCCTCGTGCGTCGTGTCGCAGATCACCGCGGTGGACAGAAGCTTGGCCACACCAGAGCCGCGGGTCAGCACCAGCGCCGTGGCCCCGTCGCCCCGCGGCGCCCTCTTGTCCGAGCGGTACCGGTCGTACATCGGCAGGTGGTACTTGTCGCTGGTGGTGATGAGCGCGGCGCTGGACGGCCCGCCCGCCGCCACATAGGCCGCCACGAGGTCGAGCGCGCCGATGCCTCCGTTGGACGCCTGCTGCAAGTTGATGGCCGGGGCCCGGCCGCCGACGGTACGGGACTGGATGTACGCGGCGGGCGCCCAGTGATCCAAGCCCTGGAATCCAAAACTGGTGACGTGTGCGACGAGCATGAAGTCGTCCTGAGCGGCCCTGCCGCGGCTCAGGGCGCGCCGTGCCGCCTCCACGGCCAGGTCGGCGTGGCTGACGTCATCCACGACGCTGACGCTCACCAGGTCGTCGACCTTGCACTCATCGGCGTCGTAACGTCCCTCGGCCACGGCCTGCCACACGTCCTCACTCCGACCCAGCCGGGCCCCTGAGGCATCGATGTAGACGTCGTTCCATCTCATGTTCGCGTTTCCCTTCTTGTGCTCGGCCGAAAGACCGGAGCCGTCCGTGTTCAGAACGCCCGGACCGGGCCGGTTGCCGCCCGCCATCCGCGGTCAACTCCCCCGGCCCGCTGCTCCGTTACGTGACCGGAGTGGGCTGCTCGTGGGGCCGTTGCGCACGCCGCTCGGCGACGATGAGGAGCAGCGTCGGGGCCGTCGCGCCAAGGCCGACGACGATGACCCACCAGAACGCCGTGCCGAACCCGGCCGCTGCCGCGGCCGGCGTCGTCGCGCGGTCGAGTTCGTTCTGCAGCACCACCGCGAAGAGGGCGGTGCTGAGCGAGCCGGCGATCCGCTGCAGCACGTTGAGCTGGACAGTGGCGTCGCTGATGGCCGTGGCCGGAACGGCCTGGTAGGCCGCGGTCGTGATGGGCACGATGGTGGCACCGACGCCGAA
Source organism: Streptomyces sp. ME19-01-6 (assembly GCF_033793745.1). Classification (NCBI taxonomy): domain Bacteria; kingdom Bacillati; phylum Actinomycetota; class Actinomycetes; order Kitasatosporales; family Streptomycetaceae; genus Streptomyces; species Streptomyces sp. ME19-01-6. The sequence goes on from NZ_JARAXF010000013.1 coordinate 130,044, forward strand.
GCCCCGCACCACCATTGCGGCGCCCAGCTGCCAGTAGGACGTGTGCGCGCCGATGAGCGCGAACGGGACCGTGGCCACCACGCTCACCAACCCTCCGAGCAGCGCGGCCCGTCCGCTGCCGAGAGCCGCGACGAGCCGCGACCCGAGCCCGACGGCGATCGCCACGCCGACGCTCTGCGGGATGAGCAGCAGCCCGGTGGCCACCGCGTCCTCGTGGCGCACGGTCTGGAGGTACAGCGGCATGAGGATGACCGAGCCGAAGAGGGTCGCGCCCAGGCAGAAGTTGGCGAGGGCGGCCGCCGAGTAGTGGGGCCTGCGCAGCAGTCGCAGATCCAGCAACGGCGTACGGGCCAGCAAGGCATGGCCGATGAAGCCCCCCAGGAGCACCACGCCGGCCAGGGTCCAGGGCAGTACGGACGGGGAGGTGACGCTGCCCTCCTCGCCGAGCTTGGTCAGACCGTAGGTGAGCCCGACGCAGCCGAGCGCGAGCAGCGCGAGGCCGGGTACGTCGAGGCGGTCGGCCCCCTCGGCCTCGTCCGGGGGCAGCAGCCGAACCGCGAGGACGACGATGAGGGCGCCGATGGGCACGTTGACCAGGAAGATCCAGCGCCAGCCGGCGTGTTCGAGCAGCAGCCCGCCCACGGTCGGGCCGAGGATGGGGGCGAGGACAGTAGGCACACCGGTGACACTCATGACCTTCGCCATCCGCTCCGGCCCCGCGGCCCGTACGGCGATCATCTGCGCCACGGGCGCGGCCACCGCCGCGGCGGCGCCCTGCACGGCCCGGAAGGCGATCAGTTGTCCCATCGAGGTGGCCATCCCACAGGCCAGCGAGCCCAGTACGAAGGCGGCGACGGACGTCGCGTACGTGCGCCGCGGCCCGAATCGGGACGCGGCCCACCCGGACAGGGGTAACACAGCGGCGAGCGCCAGCAGGTACGCGGTGATGGTCCACTGGCCGGTCGTCAGCGACGCGTCGAAGTTGTCGGAGAGCGAATGCAGGGCCACGGTGACAATGCTGGAGTCGAGAAACGCGAGGAACGACCCGAGCGTCGTCACCAGGAGCACCCGGCGCAGATGTGGAGGGAAAGACATGCAGATCCGGCCTCCGGACAGATGAGACGGCGCGTACCTTGAGCAGAAGGTGATCGGGACCGTACGGAGACGCGCTCAGGTACATCAAGCAACAGGGGAACCGGGCCCTCTACGAAATGTCCTGGCCCGCAGCGCGTACCCATCATTACCGGCAACGGCGAACCGTCATCCCGGCACCGCTGCAAAGCTTTGGTCAAACACAATCGCGGAGCATTGGATACGCCCAGTATGCACCGATCATCGCCTGTCTGACGGGGATATCGCGCCCTGCTTCAGGGCTCCTGCCAACCGGCAGGATCTCCCGGTTCCATTGATCTCGCCCTCGCTTCTGGGTAGGGTCCGTCAACAGCCAGGCAGACAGTCCCGGCAAGGTCCACCCCGGTGCTCCTGACCACGTCACCCGCAGACAGTGGACCCATGATTGCGACACTCGCAGGCATCGCCGCTTCAGGGGAGGCACCGAGAGAGTTCTGAGTGTTCTTCTGCCGGTTTTGGCGGCATCTTGGGCGCGAGGCAAGGGCTTGGTCAGGTCACTGACAAGTACCGGACACGGGGGAAGATCGGACTCGACTCATGCCGCATGCACACCATGTGCTATTCGTAATGCCCGTTCATCCCATATTCCGCGACCCTTGGAGATAGAGGAACGCTGCTGGTCCGAACAGTTACGGGTCTCCGAGGAGACCATCAGGCAACGCTTGTTGTTTCATCCTGCTGGACAGTTTGTCGTCGAGCCGAGGGAGCCATCTGGGGAGTTGTCTACTCGCAGCGCATCGACACCTCCGACGACCTCCTTTCGTCAAGTTTTGACACGGCCGACCGGCTGCACCGGCCCAATGGCCCCAAAGCGAGGCCCCGGAGACGGCGGTGGGAGTGACCCGCTGCCGGGACTTCGAGCGACACCCTGGTTTCGAACTCCCCGAATACATTCACGCGACCAATGCGCAGGGCCACTGTCTCGACACCGTTTTACGCATGCATCAACTGCACGGAGGGCAGGTTCGATGCCTCGTCCCGGGATATCGGCCCGGTGATCTCGTCAATGACGGGCACGGTGTCCTTGTCGCGTACGATCTCCCGGGACGTTCGGAGCGAGTCCGGCAGCTTGCGCAAGATGCCGTCACCGCCATATCGGACATCCCCGCAGCCGACCGACTGACCGACGACATGCTCGAGATCTTCGACAAGATACTCGGCGCGGACGCCTGGGCGGGAATTGACCGACCATTGGACAGCCCGCTCTTCGAGCTGGGCTTCGACTCCGCGAACCTCCTGGAATGACAGGCGGAAATCCAGATCCGGTACGGAGTCCCCGTCGAACAACTCTTCTTCTGAGCACAACACGGGCGCGCGGATCATCGCATACCTCGACGGCCTGAGAAGCAAGGGTTCCCATTCCCCGGCCGCCGCGCCCTCCGCTGCCGGCGAGGGGCGGGACGGGGTGCGGGGGAACGACGACTCCCGCGATATCGCCATCATCGGTATGGCCTGCCGGCTGCCGGGCGGCATCGAGGACCCCGCCGGCTTGTGGCGGCGTGGTACGAGTCGATCTCCTGGCTGATGAGCCGGGGCCACCGCGACTTCCACGAGATCGGCCCGGGCAACGTCCTGACCAAGCTCACCGCCAGGATCCGCCAAGAGCCCCTCCCGATCCAGCGGAAACCGCCCGCCCCGCACCGGACACGACAGCGGCCCGAGATCGTCTTCATGTACGGAGGACAGGGCACCCAGTACCACCGGATGGGGCGGTACTTCGACGACATCCTGGAGACCCACGCGGCGCTCTACAGAATCGGTTGGAGCCTCACCGAGGCGCTGCGCGACGAAAGCTTCCACCCCGACGCGGTGCTCGGGCACGGCCTGGGCGAGTACATCGCCGCCACCGTGGCCGGAGCGATGTCCTTCGAGGACGGCCTGGACCTCGTCATGAAACAGGCCCACATGCTGCAACTGCGCTGCCGCACAGGCGGAATGCTCAGCATCCTCGCCGAACCCGGCCTCTACCTGCGGCGACGGGACCTGTTCGACGGACTGTCACTGGCGGGTCCCGGGTGGAGCAGCTCGCCTGATGCCGGCGACCACGACCGGTCAGCCCGGGGCGGCGCCCAGCGTCAACAGCACCGGCCCCGTTGGCGGAGCCACCAGATCGGCCACGGTCACGTGGTCCAGCGAGGCATAGAACGCCTCCTGCGCCTCACGCAACGCCCGCCGCAACCGACAGGCACTCGCCAACGGACAGGGAGCCTCCCCCTCGCACACCACAGCCTCCCGGTCCCCCTCCAGCACCCGGATCAGCTCACCCACCCGCGCGCTTCGGCCCGCATCCGCCAGCGTCAGTCCGCCGTTGCGCCCGCGCCGCGCCTCGATGACCCCCAGGTGCTGCAGATGCGCGATCGTCTTCGCCATATGCGTATAGGGAACGTTCATGGAGTCGGCGATCCGCCTCGTGGTCAGCAGCTCCTCGCCGTCCACGACGGCCAGGCGCATCACTGCCCGAAGCGCGAGATCCGAGTATCTGGTCAGCCTCACGCCCACACTCTAGCAATGTTGCATTTCCTATGCGCATTTTCCGCCGCCCTCGGCCGGCAAACGGCGGACCCCGGCGCGGACGGACGCGCCGGGGTCGAGGGACAGGCTCAGGACGTGGGTGTCAGTACGAGCTTCGCCTTGTGGCCGGTGACCGACTTGACCGCGATCTTCAGGTTATTGAGCCTGACGGTGCCGCCCGGGCTGGTGCTGCCGCTCAGGCGGGCACCGCCCGTCGTAGTGGCCGACATCTTCACCGACCGGGAACTGACATGCGTGATCCGCACCTTCCCGAACCCGAAACGGTGACTGTTGACCTTGATGCTCGCGGGCTCCGACACGGTGATCTTGCACCGCCCGTCGTAACAGGGCCCGTGGCCGGCGGCATACGCCTCCGGCGCCGTCAGGCCGAACCCCAGTGTGCCCGCCAACGTCAGCGTCACACCGACCGCCCCGCCCCTCCAATGCTTTCCGGTGCTCACCAGTTGAACCTCCTGTCCTCGAAAGCGGCTCTTCCGCACGGAATTTCTAACCCGCCGACCCCGGGACCCCTCCCGCCAAGACCCCCGACCAGCCGGAAGCATCGGAGCCGGCTCGATGACCAAATAGCGGTGGCCGACAAAGGCTTGACCGGGCGGTGCCCGCTGCGTTCGCACTCGCCCGGTCGACCGGGCAGCTGGCCTCGGCGATGGAGAAGATCTTCTCACTGGGCTTCCTGATCCCGACGTTCGCGGCACGGTCTACCTCTCGTTCTGCTCCGGTGAGCACCCCGGCACCCGCGGCCCGTGGTTCGACGACCTGGACGGGCTGTTCGGCGTCGAACCGCAGCTCTCCTACGGTGTCCCCGAGCCCATCGAGGACGCTGTCCTGGACATGACGTTCACCGACGACTTCGGCGGGCTGACGACGGGAGACACCCTGCGCTTCCCCGTCGCGGGCAACGACGACAGCCGGGCGTATCTGCCGGTCCTCCCCCGTGATGCCCGTGTGGTCGCGGTCGACGCACACGGCCGGCCGGCGCTCCTGATGCGCGACACGGGACGCGGCCGCACCGTCCTGGCCACCTATCCCCTGGAGCACATGGCCGCCCGCACCGCCCGGGTCGATCCCGAGGACACCCACCGCCTGTACGCGGCGCTCGCCGACGCCGCCGGAGTCCGGCGCCTGGCGGTCGACAGCCCGCACGTCGGGGCGGACCTCCTCGTCCACGAGGACGGGCGCCGCTTCGTATGGCTGGTCAGCCAGAGCCCGAGGAGCTTGACGTCCGCCCCGCCGCCGACGGCACGCTGAACGATCTCGCGTCCGGCGCACCGACACCGGACGTGACGCTCGACCCGTACGGGGTGCGCGTCCTGGAGCTGAAGTGACCGATCACCTCTACCGCGACCCGCGCGGCGGCTGCCGGGAGGGCCCTCGTGGCCCCGCGCACGCGAGCTGCGCGGATCCGGGCCCTCCTCACCCGGCGCAGGGGGCGAGGCTGGTGATCGCGCGCCCGAGCTGATCACCTTCTTGGCCGGAAACGGTCGCAGTCCCGGTCCTGGGCGGCTGGTCGGCGGCTACTTCGGGGGCGTGCGAGGTGCGCGGCTCCGAGGAGTTCGGCGTTCTCGGCGAGCCGACCGAGGGTGACGGCCGGCGCGCGGTAGGCGCCGGCGGGCATATGCCTGCGCCGCACCCGGCCACGGCGCCCGCCGCCTATCCCGCCACCGGGCGCAGCGCGGTCGGCGCCTGGGTGTCCGGGGGCATTTGTACGGCCGGGCCGCCGGCGTTCTCTGCGAGGCCGAGCTGGGAGATGGCGTTGACCAGGGTCACCGATCCGCCCCTGGCGGTCAGCTGCCAGCGCTGTGTTCGGGTGTTGTCCGAACAGGCCTGCTGGGTGATGGTGGCGCCCGCCTCCAGTGGTGCTCCGAGGTAACGCCTGCCGCTGACCATGTCCAGGCAGTTGCCGGTGGCGGCGCCGGCGCGGACCGCGCGGATCCGGTAGTAGCCGTCGGGGGTCGCCGAGAGCGTCCAGGTCGCGTCGGGGTCGGCCGCCAGCTTGGCCGGCGCTCCTTCCGTGGTACCCGCCGTGGTCAGCCGCTTGGTCGAGTCGGGGAGGGTGAGCGCGTAGGTGCCGTCCTTCAGGGGGAGGCGTGTCACGTTGTCCCAGCCGGGGGCGTGGCCGAGCCGGTCGGCGAGTTCGGCGAAACCGGTGTAGGTCGCGGCGGGTTTGGGACTGCCCCAGGTGGTCTGGGAGATGAAGCGCAGCGGCATGAACGCGTCGATCTCGACCTCGTTTTCGGTCTGCTCGGACGCGAAGTCGGGCCACATGGTGATCTTGGCGCCGGTAACCTGGGGCTGGGGGCCGGTCAGAGTCTCTCCCTCGAAACGCAGGGGTGTCCAGTTACCGTCGTACAGGGCTTGGGTTCTCATTTTTGAGCCGCCGCGGATCAGGTAGAGGGAGTAGGCGGAGTTCATGACCCGATGGCCCTGCGCGAGGAGTGTGGAGGGTGGCTGTTCTGCCTCAGGGGTCCAGTGCTCGACGTCGATGTTCTCGGCGAGAGAGATGGTGTTCTCGCCGGTCAGTCCGTCGTTCCAGATCCGCAGGGTCCTGCCGTCGGCTCGCACGTGGGCGTTCACGCGGTTGACGAAGTCGATGAACGCGTCCTGGGGCGTTGCCGACGCCCCGTATTTGGCCTTCGCGTAGGCGGCTATCTGCGGGTGGGCGGCGTAGTCGGAGCCAAGCATGTACTCGTCGGCGCCCATGTGCCAGTAGGGGGTGTCCCAGACCGTGAGGGCCTCGTCGAGGAGCCCGGTGTAGAAGCTGTAGGCCTCGGGCCGGGTGATGTCCAGCCGCGAGGGCGACTTGGTGCCGGAGGAGTCGGTGAGTTGCAGTTCGGGGTGGTTCTGCAGGTAGGGGTCGATGTGTCCTGGGGAGTTGATCTCGGGTATGAGGGTGATGTGGTACTTCTTCGCCATGGCCGAGAGCTGTCGTATCTCGTCCTTGGTGTAGTAGCCCCAGAACTTGGTCTTCGGGTAGTCGTCGCTGGCGACTTTCGCCTCGATCCACAGTTGGTTCAGCTTGAGGTAGGACATCTCCCTCATCAGCCGCTCGAACCAGGGCATCGAGATGTGGATGTAGCAGGCGCACACTCCCACGCCGCGTTCGGGGTATCGGGGGACGTCGACGGTCCGGCCGCGCGGCAGTACGGTCTGGCGGTGGAGCATCTGCAGCACGGTGCGGGTGCCGAGGAACAGTCCGGCGTCGGTCGCTCCGGTGATCCGCACGGTGTCGGAGACGAGAAGTTCGTACCCCTCCGCGCCGAGGTCTCCGGCGCCCGCGTCGAGGCGCAGGACCAGATCGCCGGCGCGGGGCTCTCCCCCGGTGACCACGGGCAGTCGCAGTCCGGTCGCGTCGGCCAGGTCGTCGGCGAAGGTGGCCGCGTCGGCCTGTGCCCGTTTCGCCGTGGGCGACACGATACGGGAGCCCTGGTGCAGCTGGAGGGTGCCGGATCCGGCGGTCCACCCGGTCAGGGCCGGCATCACCTCTGGTGTGGCCGGGGCGCGGACGGCGGCGGACGCGGGGGTGAGCGCCGAGGCCGGAAGGGCCGGCGGCACGAACAGGGCCAGGGCGGCCAGGAGGCAGGCGGCCCAGCGGGGGCATCCGTGCGCGGCGCGCAGTCGTTGGATCACTGTGTCCATCGGCATGAGGGTTGTTACCCACTTCCCAGCGGCGAACACGCTTACTAGTCTCGTCCGCCGTGACCGGTGTCAAGGCATCGAGAGGCGAACACATCCGATGAATCTGTTCCCGTGCTCGAGAAATGGCGCCCTGCGCCGCGCCCTGATCGCCGCCGCGATCACGGCACTGACCGGGGCGGCGACCCTGCCGCCCGCCACCGCCGCGGCCGAATCGGCGAGCGGCGTCACGGGATGTCAGGAACCCGTGACGCCGGCGCCGCTCATGGCCGTGGAGGAGTGCGACAGCCTGGAGCGGATCGTCGAGAAGGCCGCGAACATCGTGCCGCGCCCGTCCCAAGTGGCCTGGCAGCAGCGCGGCATCGTGGGCTTCACCCACTTCGGGATGAACACCTTCACCGACCGCGAGTGGGGCTCGGGCATGGAGAAGGAGTCACGCTTCAACCCGCGGGACGTCGACGTGACACAGTGGATGCGCGCGTACCGGGCGATGGGCGCCAAGCAGGTCATCTTCACCGCCAAGCACCACGACGGCTTCGTGCTCTACCCCACCCGCTACAGCAACCATTCCGTGATCGCCAGCCCTTGGTGGGTCAGCACCGCGGGCTGCGAGCAGGCCGAAGAGGCCGCCGCGGCCCGGGCCGCGGCCGAGCAGCAGCGCGACAGCGACCCCACCGCGTACTGGCGGGTGCGGAAGGCGGGCTGCGAGAGGCAGGGCGGGGACATCCTCGGCGCTTACGTCCGCGCGGCCCGTGCGGCAGGGCTGCGAGTGGGGGTCTATCTGTCACCCTCCGACGGGGCCGAACTGCCCCCGGCGTGGCACCGGGACTCCTACATCCCGGCGATCGAGGCCAAGCCGGCCGGCTCGCGCTCGATCGCCGAGAAGGCCACGCTGGAGGACGCCCCCGCGAGCCCGGCCGGCCAGGGCCGGTACGGCAACTCCAGCACGCCCACGGCGCGTACGATCCCGACCCTGGTACCCGGTGACGATCGCGCCCGCGCGGTGGCGCGGGGCACCCTGCCGACGTTCGAGGTCGTCGAGGACGACTACAACACCTACTACCTCAACCAGCTCTACGAACTGTTCACCCAGTACGGGCCGATCGACGAGCTGTGGCTGGACGGCGCCAACCCATGGGCCGGTTCGGGGATCAGCGAGAAGTACGACTTCACCACCTGGTTCGCGATGATCAAGGCGCTGTCACCGGACACCGCGGTCTTCGCCGGGCCGCAGGGCACCCGGTGGGTGGGCAACGAGGCGGGTGTGGCGCGGACCAGCGAGTGGAGCGTCGTGCCGGCGACAGGCGACCCGGACACGGCACACAACGAGGGGCTGATCCCCGGTGGCGCGTGGGCCGAGGACATCGGTTCCCGGGCGGTGCTCGACCGGCCCGATGTGCGCTATCTGCAGTGGTTCCCGGCCGAGGCGGACTCCTCGATCAGGCCCGGCTGGTTCTACCATCCGGGCGAGCGGCCTCAGTCGGCGGCCGAACTGGTCGACAAGTACCGGCGATCCGTCGGGCGCAACGCCGTGATGCTGCTGAACGCGCCGCCCGGCACGGACGGGCGGATCGCCGACGCCGATCTCGCCTCGCTCACCTCCTTCGGCACGGCCATCCGCGACACCTACCGCACCAACCTGCTCGCGCCCGGAGCGGACGCGACGAGCGCCGCGCTGGCCGACGAGGACCTGTCCACCGGCTGGTCCCCGGCCGGCCAGGCCACCACGGGCAATGTGGTCCTGAACCTGTCCAAGGCCCAGAGCTTCGACCAGATCCTGCTCGGCGAGAACATCACCCGGGGCCAGCGGGTCGAGGAGTTCGCGGTGGACACCTGGGACGGCGCCGGCTGGGTGCAGGCGGCGGGCGGGACGACCATCGGCTACAGCCGGATCCTGAAGCTGAACGCGCCGGTACGCACCGACCGGGTCCGGATCCGGGTCCTGGCCGCACGCGCCGCACCACAACTGGCGACAGTGGGCCTGTACCGCACGGTCACACCCTCCACCCAGCCCAGCGGTATCGGGCCAAACGCCCGCCAGTAGCCGGTCCGCGGCGAGCACGCCGAGCCCCGGGCTGAAGGTGTGACTCCCGGGATGACCTATGTGGTGGTGAGGCGGACGTTGCTGTGTCGGTGGTGCCCGGTAGCTTGCCGGTCATGACCGACGGGATCGAGTGGATACATGAAGCCCTCCATGGACAGGGCGTTGCCTTCCAACTGGTCGCGCTGAAGGACGCCGAAGTCGGGGACTTGGCGATGATGCCGGGCGCAGAGCCGGGCACCGTCATGGACCCGCCCACCTGCAACGCCATCGTGGCCGCTTCCGGGGGGACGGTACGGCTGCCGGACCTCGCCCGGCTGGGCACCTGCGGCGGGTGGGCGTTCGCGTTCGAGACCGGAGAGGGCATCTTCCGGTACAACCGGAGCCACCTGCGCCACCTGTGGGAGGGCCGCACCTACGTGCACATCAGTGACACCGCCATGGACCCCCCGATGGTCGTCGCCGTCGTGGACGGCAAGTGGGACTGGCAGTACTTCGACGGCGAGGTTCACGAACAGGTCAGGGCTGATCACCCGCTCACCGCGCGCATGACCGTCGAGATCGGGCTCGGCAGCTCCAAGCCTGACCCCGGCTATCCCGACGACCCGGACGAGTGGGGGCTGTATGTCCCGGCCATGGCCGATGTGTACCGCCTGTTCGGCGAGCACTACAGGCTGGCCCTCCCGCGCCGGACCATCGGTGACCCGTACTACAAGAACAACGAGCTGTACGGGGCGTTCACCGCACCACGTACCCTGCCGGACGGACAGCCGAACCCCAAGTACGACGACATCCGCCGGCCCTGACCTCCGCCCGAGCGAACGCCGAATCACGCGCCGCGCCTTGCGCACTGCCTCGGCCGGGGGTGCAGCGCCGCCGCCCGATCAGCCGTTTTTCAGCCCGGTTGGCCGAGGGCGTGAAGGCCCCTGGTAGCGGCTGGTCAGGTACCGCACCCTGCTGGGGTGCTCGCCCATGAGAGCGGCGGCTTCCTTGATGGGGTGGCCGAGGACGTAGTGGAGAAGAACGGCGTCGTACTGGCTCGGGCAGACGGCTGTGACAACGGGACAGCTGCCGATCCGGATGCGGGTGGTGAACCAGGACCATGCGCAGGACGTGGGGTTGAGGCGGCTGACGATGTAGGGCCAGTGGGTGGCGAGACAGCCGAAGGCCTCCCGCACGGCCCGTATGGCCTTCGTCTCCGGCAGGTGCGCCCGGGCGTATTCGAGATAGCGCTCGTAGTGCAGATGGTGGAAGGCCTGGAAGGCGAGAGGCAAGGTCACAGGGGGCAGTTGCTCATCGCTGAAGTCGCCGTCGGTCTCAGGGCGTGGCCTGCGCGAGGGTTTGGTGTCATGCACAGTATCGGCAGGCATGGTTTCCCCCTTTGCGCGGACAGACGAAGGTGCGTGGGTCACAGGGCTTCGGATAACGACTCCACACGTGCCGATACCGGGGCCTCGGCCGGCTGGGCGGCCAAGGCGGCGTGGCGAGCGGCGTCCCACAGGGGGCGGATGGTCTCCGGCCGGCCGTGCAGCGCACTGATGAAGTGGTCGACGATCTGCCACGCCGGTACCTGCTGTCCGTGGAGCATCATGGTGATGTCATTCACCGTCAGGGCGCTCTGACTGAGTTGCCGGATGGTCTCGGGCTCCGGGCAGGAAGCAGCGAGATGCAGCCCCCTCAAGGCGGCGTGGAAGGTGTCGGCCTGCGCAACGGTATGGCCCCGGGCGATGTCCCACAGCGGCTTGAGCGCAGCAGGGTCGGCATCGCAGGAGAGTGCGATCTGCCGGGTGATCTTCCAGGAGGGGCAGCGGCCCCCGGACAGGATGCGGGAGACGTAGGAGGCGGACACCCCGGACTCCCCGGCCAGTGCGCGCAGGGTTTTGTCGCTGGTGCGCTGCAGATGAGTCAGCGCGCGGGCGAGCGTGGCCATGGGCTTGGCTCCCCCGGCCGAGGTGCTCGCATCGCTGGAGACCGGTGAGGGGTCCGCGGATGTGGGTGGGGAGCTGCGCCCGCCCGGAAGGCGGAGGGCGGGTCCCTGGGAAGACGCCGAGGGCGGTGCGGGGCGGTCGGCTAAAGGAGCGGCCGCCTCGCTGCTACGAGCGCGGCGCCTGTTCTCCCTGCGGCGGCTGACCGCGATGGCCGACATGTCACGGGAGAGCTTGTAGGGGCTGATGCGCATCGCTTCGGCGATCTGTGCGGATTTGGTCCCCTGGTGCCGGGCCTGCTGGACGAGGGCGTCTTTGAGATCAGCGAAGTCCTTTTCCACTTGGACCACCTGGCGCAGGGCCGTCAGCGGATCGCGCGTGCGTGCGGCCTCCAGACAGGTCGCGATTTGTCGTGCGAGGTCGTCGGCGACTTCCCTGGTGTAGGCAGCCTGGTCGACGCCCACCCGGGCACTCCGTACCTCCCGGTTCTTGCGGTAGGCCTTCCCGCACGCCTCGCTGCAGTACTGGCGGGGGCGGCCGGACTTCTTCACCTGCTGGACCGTGTTCGGGCAGCAAGGGTTCAGGCAGCGGATGGGGAGGGGGTCCTTGAGGGTCATGGGGTGTAGTCCCTTTCGGGGATGAGCGACCGTGGGTTGACCTCAGAAAGGTGGCGGTTTGCCAACGGGGAGGGCGGAATCCTCTCCACCGCGAACCTGTGTCGGCGAAGAAGGCATCGCCCGTCCGGTCCGGCCTGTGGGAGCCGGGCACAGGTCTTGGCCCCCACAGGCCGGCAGCGTCAGGTGACGCGAATGTGCCGGTGACGGAAGTAGGAACGCCGCAACGCGGCCATCAGAGCGACCATGGCGGCCAGCGCCCCGTTCTGGGCTTCCGGGCGGCAGATCAGCACGATGCCCACTACGGGAGCGGCGATGAACGCCCCCACCTGCATGTTGACCGCTCTGTCACGGAGCTCATCGGTTTCAACCAGCCGCAACTGAGGGATGTTACGGTCGACTCGCTCCGAACGGGCCGCTCGCGGTCGTCGGCGGAGCGGGAAACGGTCTGGAGGCATAGCGCCCTCCTTGATCGAAGGTACAGAAGCGAGTGAGCCCCGGCTACGGCCTGCCAACCAGGACCGGGGCTCTCTCGTGTTCTGGGACGCTACATGGTCACGCAGACAGGGCACCAACATTACGGTCCGTTAATCGCACCATCGCCGTTCCCGCCCCAAAACCTTCGCCTACAGCCATAGATTCCGGGCAGAGATTGACCATTTCCGGTCGCGAAGCGGAGCGAAGTTGTCACGCCACGGCGCGTGGGGGCGCAGCGGCGTACGACCGAGGGCAACGCGCTCCCCCGGCTCACCCGCGCATACGCCCCCCGTGACCACGCGTTGGCGACACGGTGCTCACGGTTCGACTCACCGCCATCACCACCACGGTGGTAAAGGACAGGCCGCCGCTCCGCCGCTGCTCAGGCAGGCAGGGAGCCGAGCCAGTCGTCAGGTGCCGGTTTACCTCCTCATGGCGTTCCTGCTGGATCCAGTGGCCGCAGCCGTCGAGGATGTGCGAGGAGCGCAGGCCGGGCAGGGTGGTGGGGTGTGTTGTCCTCGATGAGGTCGAGCATCCGCACCGGCCCCGAGTCGTGCGGGGTGACGGGCCGGCCGGCTGTCAGGGCGAGCGCTTCGACGCGATCCTGCTGTCGTTCGCGGTCCGCAGTCTGCCGGCCGCTCTGCTGGAGCAGCTGGCCGACGGCGGGACGCTGGTGGCGCCGGTCACCACCGGCGCGCTCGGCTGGCCGGCCCAGGCGTTGGTCCGCCGCACCGGTGACACGTTTGACGCCGTGCTGCGACCGGTCACCGCGGGGCACCGGCCGGGCTCGGGCGTGGACCTGGTCACCGCGCCCGACCGGATGCCGGACGGTCCGGTCACCGTCCGCCCCAGTCGCCTCGCCCCACCCGGGGAAGCCGGATTCTGGCCGGCGGTCGGCCGTCTCCTGCCCGCCCATCAGCGCCGAGCGGCTGTCCCTGTACGCCCCGGCCGAGGACTCGTGTGTCATCGTCCGCTTGGACGGCGGCACCTGGGTCGTCGAGCGCACGGGCCCCCGGAACATCTGGGCCGAGGTGGAGGGCGTGCATGGCCGCTGGATCCAGGCGGGCCGGCCGGACAGTTACCGCCTCGACCTCGCCGATCCCGCCGTCCAGCGGGTGGGCGGCGGTGCAGGCGCACATCCGCTGACGTGGCGGCTGCCCAGCCGCCCGAGCGAACGCGCTCCCATGTCCCCTTTAACGGCTGGGCAGTTGGGTTACGCGACGGCCGGGCCGAGGGCACAATGAAGCGGCTGAACCATATTTCGTCATTTCACCGGGCATCGACGCAGGTCAAGCCTGACCGATAGTCTCTCAAGGAGGTTCGGGTGAAAACGGCACGCCGTACCTGGAGAAGTTCCCGGCTGGTCGCCGCGGTGTGCAGCCTGTTCACCGCGGCTGCCCTCGCGACAGTCGGCACGAGTGCGGCCGCTGCCGCCGACGACCTGTCCCCCGCGTCCGCTTCCGTGTCCGAGGCCGCCTCGGCCGTCGAGTCCCTGAATGTCCCGGGGACCGCCTGGACCGTGGACGAACGCACCGGGACGCTGCGTGTGTTCGTCGGCTCCGCGGTCGGGGGCGACGATCTGGCCAGGCTCGGCCGTACCACCGAGCGCTTCGGCGGCGCCGTCACCGTCGAACGGCTCGGCGGGGCGCTGCGGACCCTCCTCTCGGGCGGCGACGGCGTCTACGCCTCCGCGGGGTGGCGCTGTTCCGCCGGGGTCAATGTGCAAAGCGGCTCCACCTACTACTTCATCACGGCCGGCCACTGCACTGACACCCTGCCGACCTGGTACACCAGCTCCGGCCTGACCACCGCGGTCGGCCCGACGACGGGCACCAGTTTCCCCGGCGACGACTACGGCGTCGTCCGGTACGCCAACACGGCCGTCCCGCACCCCGGTACCGTCGGAACCGTCGACGTCACCGGAACCGCCACCGCCTACGTCGGCCAGCAGGTCTGCCGCCGGGGGGCCACAACCGGCGTCCACTGTGGCCGGGTCACCGGGCTCAACGCCACCGTCAACTACGGCAACGGTGACATCGTCTACGGCCTGATCCAGACCAACATCTGCGCCGAGCCGGGTGACAGCGGCGGCCCGCTCTACGCGGGTGACAAGATCATCGGTATTCTCTCCGGCGGCAGCGGGGACTGCTCCTCAGGAGGCAGCACCTACTACCAGCCCATCCAGGAGGTGCTGAACGCCTACGGCCTCACCGTCTACTGACGACCGACCGCGCGGAAACGGCGCCGGGTCCGACCAACGGCTCACGAATGGCGCGCCCGCGGGTACTGTCATCAGCAGGCCCTGGCCCCGACCTCGAGGAGGTACGCGTGAGCGCGCAGCCCGATCACTCTGTCGACCGCAAGGTCGCCGCCATTCCACACACCATCAACGCCATCGGTGAAGCCTTGAGCGGTGAGCAGCGGGCCCGCTTCTACGGGGAGGTCCTGGCCGCCGAGGAGGCCGTCGTTCCCGCGGTGATGCGCTCTTGGTGGAAGATCGCGATGCTGGCCAAGGCCCCGTTGGCGGAGCGCAGCCGCGCGAATGCCGCCGACGGGCGGAACCTGGTCAGCATCGACGACCTCATGACCCGGCTCGAGGGAGCCCACGGGTGAACCGTGAGCGTCCCCGGCCGGGCTGGGCCGCGTACATCGAAGAGACCCCGGCCGCGGCCATCGTGGCGATGCCCCAGGATCTGGCCAAGAAGGTCGCCAACTACATCGCCGCTCTCGCGCTCGAAGCGGGCGGCGCGCTGGACAAGCACAAGCAGCCCCCGGGCGACCCGATGGACGACCACGGCACACGGTTCAGCATCCAGGTCGCGGGCGAGCCTGTGATCATCGAGTACAGCGTCCACCACGACGTCCGGGCGATACGGGTTCCGGTCGTGGTCTGGATCGACTGACCCCGCTCATGTCGAGGCCGACGGCCAGCCAGGTCCGGGAACCGATCCGCTGCCACAGCCTGACCGCGGCTTCGGCGCGACGGCGGGCCGGTCCGGGGCGACCGGCCTTGAGCTGTGCCTCCGCGAGCGCGTACAGCGGCGTCGCGGCCTCGCCCCACAGCTTGCCGAATTCCGTATGGCGCCGAGCCGGTCGCCGAGGTCCTCGCTGATCGAGGCGGCCTGCCGGAAGCAGTCGGCGGCGGCCGGGTGGCCGCCGAGTTCGCGGTGGCTCTGCCCCAGGCAGCGCAAGGCCTGGGCCTCGCCGGGCCAGCAGTCGGTGCACATACGCCGACCCGGCCGTGGCACTGGCGCGGTAGGCCGGGCCCTCTCCCTCGGCGAGCAGCAGGGCCTGCTCGAAGTGTTCCAGCGCTTCCGGGTAGCGGTGGAGTTTGGTGGCGCTGCGCCGGTCGCCGGCGCGCAGAGCCGTCTTGCGAAATCGGCGAGGTGCAGGCTCGCAGCGAGCAGCCGGGGGGGGAGCGCCGTCGCGCGCTGCTGGCGGGAGACCTCCCGCTCCGCCCGCTCCCGGCCGAGCAGCCGCACCAGGTCGTGCAGGCGGTGGCGGAATCCGGTGGCACCGGCCGAGGCGATCTCCACCAGGTGCGCCTCGACCAGGTCGTCGCGTACGGTCTCGGCGTCGGACAGGCCCGTGTCCAGCAGGGCGGCCAGGGCCCAGGGGGCGAAGTTGGGCCCGGGCAGCAGGGCGAGCATCCGCGGGGCGTGCTGGGTGGTCGGGGCCATCCTCTGGTAGGTGAGTTCGAGGCCGGCCCGTACGGCAATGTGGCCGACCGCCAGTTCGTCGAGCTTTCGCTGCTCATCGGCGAGGGCGCGGGCGACTCTGGCCAGGGGCCAGTGCGATCGTGCGGCCAGTCGCGCCCCGGCGATCCGGTACGCACGGGAGGCCGCCTTGCCGACATCGGCCGGGCCGGTGACCAACAGGGTTTTTGTCCCGGAGCCTTCCTGGTCGAGCAGTCGGCAGGCCTCGGCCAGCTCGTCTTCCCGGCCGACGAACAGGGATCGCGGCGATGTTATCGATTCCCCGCCGGGGTGGGGCCATCCCGGCGCAGCAGTGGGATCGGCGAAGCGAGGAAATCAGCCGAGGGCGCGGTCGAGGTTGAAGGCGGCGCTGATGAGGGAGAGGTGGGTGAAGGCCTGAGGGAAGTTGCCGAGTTGTTCGCCCGTCGGGCCGATCTCCTCGGCGTACAGGCCCAGGTGGTTGGAGTAGGTGAGCATCTTCTCGAAGGCCAGCCGGGCCTCTTCCAGGCGGCCGGCCCGGGTGAGCGCCTCGACGTACCAGAACGAGCAGATCGAGAAGGTGCCCTCGGTGCCTGGCAGGCCGTCCGGGCTGAGATACGGGTCGTAGCGGTAGACCAGGGAGTCGGACACGAGCTCCTGCGACAGGGCGTCGAGTGTCGCGAGCCACTTGGGGTCGACCGGGGAGACGAACTTGGCCATCGGCATCATCAGCACCGCGGCGTCCAGGATGTCCTGGTCCAGGCGTTGGGCGAAGGCTCCGCGCCGGGCGGACCAGCCGCGCGTCATGATCTGCCGGTAGATGGCATCGCGGCTGCTCCGCCAGCGCGGAAGGTCGGCGGGCAGTCCGCGGCGGTTGGCCATGCGTATGGCCCGCTCGATGGCCACCCAGCACATGAGGCGCGAGTACAGGAAGTTCTGCCGTCCGGCTCGGGTCTCCCAGACGCCTTCGTCGGGCTGGTCCCAGTGGTCGCAGACCCAGTCCACCAGGTAGCCCACCTCGTCCCACTGGCCGCTGCTGATGGGTTGTCCCCATTTGTCGTACAGATAGGCGGAGTCGATAAGCGCTCCATAGATGTCCAGCTGGAGCTGGGCCACGGCGCCGTTGCCCACCCGGACCGGGGACGATCCCAAGTAGCCTTCCAGATGGGACAGTTCGCGCTCGGGGAGCTCGCGGCGTCCGTCGATGCCGTACATGATCTGCAGCGGCCCGGTGGCGCCGTCGCCGCACATGATGCAGTGCTCGGAGAGAAAGCCCATGAACGCCTCGGCCTCCGAGGTGAAGCCGAGGCGGAGCAAGGCGTAGACACAGAAGGCGGCGTCCCGGACCCACATATAGCGGTAGTCCCAGTTGCGCCCGCGGCCGATGGTCTCCGGCAGGCTGGTGGTCGGGGCGGCCACGATGGCGCCGGTCGGTGCGTACGTGAGCAGTTTCAGGGTCAGCACGGAGCGCTGGACCATCTCCCGCCACCGTCCGTGGTAGCGCGAGGCGCTCAGCCACTTGCGCCAGAAGCGGACCGTGGCCTCGAAGTCGGCTCCGGCCTCGCGCCGGGCACAGCCGAGGACGGCGACCTCGTCGTCGACCCGGTCGAGGGCGAAGACCGCGGACTCGCCTTCGAGCAGTTTGAAGCGTGACCGTACGTCCCGGCCGTCACACTCCAGGGGCGCGGTGGCCGTCAGCGCCAGGGACAGCGAAGGGGACTCGAAGAGCACCCTGTCGCCTTGTAGGCGCGCGGTGTGCGGCTCGGCCCCGTAACCGAAGCGGGGCGCCACCTGTGCGGTGAAGGGGAGGGTGCCGCGTACGCAGCGCACCCGCCTGATCAGCCGGTGCCGCCCGGCGTCGCGGGAGTCGTCGACGACGGGCATGAAGTCCTGGATCTCCCCCGCGCCGTCGGCGGCGGAGAACCGGGTGATCAGCACATTGGTGTCGGGGAAGTAGAACTGGCGGGTGCGCGCGGGGACGTCGGTGGCCAGCTCGAAGGATCCGCCCCGTTCCGCGTCCAGGATCGAGCCGAACACGCTGGGCGCGTCGAAGCGCGGGCAGCAGTACCAGTCGATCGTGCCGTTCGTGCCGACCAGGGCGACGGTGCGCAGGTCGCCGATCAGTCCGTGGTCGGCGATCGGCAGATAGCGCGAGGAGGCCGTCGGGGAGCGGGTCTCCTGCCCGAATCCGGCGCTGTCGAACACCATGCCAGGCCTCCCTGCCGTCGCAGCTCCGCCGCACAGCGGCGCACGCTCAGCGGTGCTCGGCGGCGCATGCCCCCATAGCAGCGAATGCTCTCATATCAGAGTAAATCACCCTGTAACTGGCCAGTGCCGGTACAGATGGGCCAGGTCGTCGGGCGGCGGGGTGGCGTGCCGGTAGACGGGCGGGGTCTGATCGACGGCGGCTGCCGGGGCGTCGGCCAGCTGGAAGCGGCCGCGCAGGCGCCGGTAGAACTCCAGCGGGGCCAGCCGCGCCAGGCGCAGGCGGTACGGGGCCCGGTAGGCCGCCATCCAGTCCCCCGGGTCCAGCACCCCGCGCAGCTGCCCGTCGATGCTGACGGCCACGCGTCCGGAGTGCGGCAGCACGCTGACCGCGATCATTTCGTCGGCCCCGGCGATCACGGTGCGATCGAAGGCCATGTGCGGGGCGACCGGGGTGAAGACGATCGCGTCGGCCTCGGGGGCCAGGACGGGGCCACCGGCGGCGAAGCTGTAGGCGGTGGAGCCGGTGGGGGTCGCCACGATGACGGCGTCGGCCGAGTAGCTGGCCAGCAGTTGCCCGGCCAGGTACACGGCCAGGCTTGCCTGTCGGTTGCGGGCGAGCTTCTCGAAGACCACGTCGTTGACCGCGGTGACGTCCAGAGGGATACCCCAGCCGACCTTGTCCGTGGCGCCGGGGCGCACGGTCGGCGCGGGCAGCGCGGGGCCGCGCCCATAGCACAGCGATTCGTCCAGGCCGACAGGCGTCTCCAGCGGATGCGACGCCCGGAGGGTGAGCACCATCCGCTCCTCGATGACCGCCTGGTCCCGGTGGAGTGCGTCCAGCGCGCCCTCCACCTGGTCGGTGGCGATCTCGGTGAGGAAGCCGACCCGGCCCACGTTCACGCCCAGCACCACCGCCCCGTCCTTGGCGGCGATCCGCGCCCCGCGCAGAAATGTGCCGTCGCCGCCGAAGGTCATGACCACGCCCGGGTGGCCCGCGGCCACGGCCTCTTCCTGGCCGCCGCGCCGCGGCACCCCTTCCTGCCATACGTCGATGTCGGCGCAGGTGACACCATGCGCGGCACACCACTCCCGCGCGGTCCGCGCCGCCGCGACGGCGACCGGACGGCCCTGGTGGACGACGAGTCCGAGCCGGGTCAAAGGCATCGCCTCCCACGGTAGTCCGCGCCGCTCCGTCCCGCAGATCGTTGTCGGCCCCGAGCGTCGGGGCGCGACTCGACCGGTGTTCCCGGCGGCGTCGCGGGCGACCTGTGCACCACGTGGCGTCACGGCAGGCTGGTGACTGACTGCTGTGGTCAGAACCACTCAGCGGCACGGGGCTATTGTCCTCACCCGCCCGTAGCCTTGTTCGCATGTCCGAGATGCCTGAGTCCATGGAGGCTGCGCGCGCCACGGAGCGCGCGAACGAGGCGATCCGGCGGTTCATGGCAGCGCGGACCGGGCGGCCTCTGTGGCCGGCGGAGCGGGTTGAGTACGGGCGGCTACTGACCGTGTGGGCCGAGGCCCAGCGGGGTGGGCTCCCAGAGGCGGCCTGACAGGCCGCAGCCCCTCCTTATACGTGAGAGCCCCTCGCCGACGGGGGATGCGGCGAGGGGCACAACCCCAGTGTTGCACGGGATTGGCGCCGAAGTGCCCGATCTGGACGACACACGTCGCATATATCTACAAGCGGAACCCCAGCAGCTCGATCGCGAGTTTCGCTTCAGACCGTGATGAAACTGATCGACGAGGAGGGTGCCAAGGAGGCGGCGGCGAAGTCCCCGGGCGGGGGCTTCGTATGAGCGGGGTACGGCCGTCGACGGCAGGAGTACCTGTTCACCATGCGACGCATCTGGTCACCGGTACTGACTCGGTTGCGGAGCCGGCCGCCGGGTGAACTGCCGCTGACCGCTGCGGCCACCGCACTGGTGGAGGACTTCGCCGAGTTTCGCCGCGACCAGCAGGCGTCGGGCTTGCGCAAGAACATCCGCACCCTCACCCTGAAGTTCCCCCGTGATCCTGGACACTCTTCTTCTACGCTGCGAGCGTTTGGTCGTTGTGGAACCGCTGAGGTGTCTCGTGGGGTGTGAGGTACCCGAAGACTGCGTGTTTGCGCAGGCGGCGCCGGTTGTAGAAGGTCTCGATTCTCGATGAATGCGAACACCTCGGCTCGGGCGGTTGCCCGGTCGGGCCAGGTCCGGGTGCCGATCTCTTCCTTGAGCACGGCCCAGAAGCTCTCCACCGCCGCGTTGTCAAAACAGGATCCGGTCCTGCCGGTGCTCTGACGAAGCCCCAATGCGTCTATTTCCGCGCGGAAGTCAGCCGAGGTGTACTCGCTTCCGCGGTCGCTGTGCATGATGCAGCCGGCTTCCAGGCCGCCACGGCCGTGGGCCATCCGCAGTGCATCGACCACCAGCTCGGCACGGTGGTGGTCGGCCATCGCGTAGCCGATGACCTCGCGGGTGGCCAGGTCCAGCCAGCAGGCCAGATACAGCCAGCCCTCGTGCGTGGGCAGGTAGGTGATGTCGCCGACCAGCCGGGTGCCGGGCCGGGCAGCGGTGAAGTCACGGCCGATCAGATCCGGGGCCGGTCGTGCCTGCTTGTCGGGACGGGTCAGTGAGCGGCGTCTTCGGCGCGTGACACCGGCGATCTGGCGTTCGCGCATGACCCGCTCCACCCGCTTGCGGTTGACCGTCCGGCCCAGCCGCCGCAGCTCGGCGCAGCACCCCCGCCGTGCTCACCGCCGTGACGGCGAACCGGCTGCTGGCCGCCGACAGCAGCAACGCCGTGTATCAGTCCACCGACGCCGGCCGGACCTGGACGGTGCTCCTTGAGCCTTCCGGCGGAACGGAACACCACTGGAGAAATACCCCAGGGGGGGCACGGCGGCGAAGGCGACGCTGCACTGTCTGACCGGATGCGCCATCGGCGAGATCCTCGGCATGGTCATCGGCACCGCCCTGCTGTGGGGCAACCTGCCCACGATGATCCTGGCGATCGCGCTGGCGTTCGTCTTCGGGTACTCCTTCACCCTGTTCGCGGTGCGCCCCGCCGGCCTGGACTTCCACACCGCGATCAAGGTCGCGCTGGCCGCCGACACCGTCTCCATCGCCGTGATGGAGCTCGTCGACAACGGCATCATCGCCATCGTGCCGGGCGCGATGGACGCCCACCTGAGTGACGGGCTGTTCTGGTCGGCGCTGCTGGGCGGGTTCGCGGTCGCCTTCGTCATCACCACGCCGGTCAATAAGTGGATGATCGGCCGCGGCAAGGGCCACGCCGTCGTCCACGCCTACCACTGAGCCGCAGCCCTCCCCTGCGGGAAGTCCTCGGTCCGTCCACGGGCCGGGGACTTCGTCCTGCGCGCAGGGGGTACTCGCGCTGGCGTCACCGGCGCCCGCGCAGGCTGCAGCCGCGGGTCCCCAGCCCATGAGGAGGAGAAGACCATGGCGACATCGGTCAAGGAGATGCTGAACACCTACCCGGCCGACCTGGGCGGCGTCGACCGCGAGGCGATGGCCAAGTGCATCGAGGAATGCATCGCCTGTGCCCAGGCGTGTACCGCGTGCGCGGACGCCTGCCTGTCCGAGGGCATGGTCGGCGAGCTCACCAAGTGCATCCGCACCGACATGGACTGCGCCGACATCTGCAACACCACCGGCGCTGTCCTGTCCCGGCACACCGGCTACGACGCCAACATCACCCGTGCGATCGTCCAGGCGTGTGCCACCGCGTGCAAGGCATGCGCCGACGAGTGCGAGTCCCACGCCGACATGCACGAGCACTGCCGGGTCTGCGCCGAAGCCTGCCGCCGGTGCGAACAGGCGTGCAACGGCCTGCTGGCCACACTCGGTTAATCCCGTCCCCACACGCTTTCGACGACGAGGACCATGGCTCTGTCCATGAGAAGGAGAAAGAACAGCACTCCGACGCGGGCTCGGGAGGCGCCGGGCCCGCTCCAACGGGGCAAAATGTTCACACTTTCGACAGCGCCGCTCCCGGCCCTTCCGGAGGGACAAGGACGGTGTGAGTAACTGCGGTACAGGATGTAGCGCCGAGAATGATCATGGCTACCACAGGGAATGACCTCGGCGGGGGCCTTTGGGGGAAGATCGTGGAGCGGGTGCGGGGGCTGGCTACGGTCCGGCCGTGTCGCCGAGGCCGGGACGGACCTGGACGTGGCCGCCTTGTGGGCGGCGGTGGAGGAGCCCGTGCCGCGCGAGGCGGTGTCGGGGGCGGTGGCGATGGTCGAGGTCCTGGTGCCGGAGGACGACGGATCGACCGAGGCGGCGATGCGGGAGAAGCCGGCCCTGCGCTACAACACCGTGCGCCCGTTCCTGTCGCTGCTGGGCGAGTCGAACGCGTTGGGCGCGGCTTCAGGGCGGCAAGCGCATCTTAAAGGCGGTCTGCCGCCTCCCGGCGCTCTCGCGGCGGCGGGTCAAGGAGCGTCCGCTGCTGCCGCGCGAGGTGGATGAGGGCTTGGTGCCGGCCTTCGTCGCGCCGGACTGGATGGGTGTGGTGTCGGTGGTCGAGCAGGCGGTCAGCACCAGGGCTGCGGTGGCCACGGCGGCCGCGAGCGCGGGTATGCGGAAGCGGATGGTCATGGGTGAAGTCCAGAACGCTTGAAGGGGAGCAAAGGCTGGTCGGCCCGGTGCGGGCAGCCGTTGCCAAGCGATGCCGACCTCGGAACCGGGCACCTTCACGGCCTCGGCGTGGACCCGGCCGACGGCACCCTCTACGCCGCCGGACACCTCGGCGTCTTCCGCCTCACCCCCACCGGCGCCGTACGGATCGCCGACCGCTACCAGGACACGATGGGCTTCACCGCCACCGGCCCGCGCACCTTCTCGTCAGTGGCCACCCCTCCCCCAACCGACCCCACCGCGACCTCACCCCATCTGGGCCTGATCCGCAGCACCGACGCCGGACAGACCTGGACCACCGTCTCCGCCGCAGGCGAAGCCGATTTCCACTCCCTGCAGCAGGCCGGCCCGATGCTCTACGGCCTCGACAGCCAGACCTCGCAGGTCTGGGCCAGCAAGGACGCCGGCGCCACGTGGGAGCGGCGCGCGAAACTCCCGGCCCGGCGACCTCGCCGCCCACGCCGGGACGCCACAGGAGATGTGGGCGACCACCCCCGACGGGCTGGCCCACAGCACCAACGGCGGCAGCACCTTCCGGCCGGTTCCCGGCGCACCGGCTGTGGCCGCCGTGGAGCAACCGGCTCCCGGCAAGCTGGTCGCCCTCACCGCCGACGGCAAGGTGCTGTCCGGCACCGACGGCACATCCTGGACCGAACGCGGCCGGCTCCCGCAGGGTGCGCAGCCCGCCGTACTGACCGCGGCCGGCCCCACTCATCTCCTGGCCGCCGACACCGACGACGCCGTTCACGAGTCCAAGGACGGCGGCCGCACCTGGACCACCGTGCACAGGACGGTCCACACGAACACAGGACCACTGACCTCACCGAAGCCAGTTTCAAGATCTCCTATCGGACTGATACCTCGGTAGGGACCGCCCCCGGGGCACAGGGCGCCGCTCCCGAGAATTACGCCACCGGCGGCTACTCGGAACCGCGGAGCAGAACGGCCAGCAGCCGTCCAATGGTCGCCTTCGTGTCCTCGCCCCGTCCGGGTACGCGTGTCATCAGCAGGTGGTGGGTTGTGCCGACGACCGCGAGCGCGATGGTGGCGGCGTCGGCGTCGGCGGGCAGCCGACCGCCCCGCTGCTCCGCCTCCAGGTAGGCAGTGAAGGCGTGCTGGATCGTATCGAACGCGGGTGCGCCGGCCTGAAAGCCTTCCCGGGTGTGCAGCGCGGCTGTCGGGCGGGTCATCGCCAGCCCCACCACTGCCGGAGGCAGAGCCTCCATCAGGACGAGGACGACCTCTTGAAGGTTGTCCGCAATCGTGGCCGTCCCTACCTTCGCCTCCAGCGCCTGGGCCTGGCGGGCGCTGCGCGCGAACCGGTCAAGAACCAGCTTGGCAACGAACTCGTCCAGGCCGGCGAAGTGCGTGTGCAGGACGCCCTTGGCGCAGTCCGCCTCGGCGGTGACCGCGCGGCTGGTCAGGGCCGCGGCGCCGTCGCGGGCCACCACCCGCTCGGCGGCCGCGAACAGCCGCTCCCGCAAGTCCGGAATCGCCACTCCACGAGGTGACACAACCGCCCCTTCCCTCAACCCCATTGCAAGTATGGGCGCACGCCCATACCATTTGGGCACTTGCCCATACTAGGGGCCGGGAGCGCCGTACTGCACCCCGGCCGAGGGAGTTCACCCATGGACCAACTCGCCAACACCGCGCAGGCCGAGGCGTGGAACGGCTATGAGGGCGAGCAGTGGGCCCGCAGCCAGGACCGCTGGGACGCGGTCAACGACGGCTTCAACCAGCCCCTCTTGGATGCGGCGGCCCTCGCGGACACCGCCCGCGTGCTGGACGTCGGCTGCGGGGCCGGCCGCACCACCCGCCTCGCGGCCCGGCGCGCCCGCCGGGGAAGCGCGGTGGGCCTGGATCTGTCCGGTCCGATGCTGGGCAAGGCCCGAGAGAGCGCCCTGCATGAAGGGGTGGAGAACGTCTTGTTCATTCAGGGCGACGCCCAGGTCCACGCTTTTGACGCCGAGGGGTTCGATGCGGTGATCAGCCGCTACGGCATGACCTTCTTCACCGACCCCGTCGCCGCGTTCGCCAATCTCCACCGTGCGCTCCGGCCCGGAGGCCGGCTGGCGTTCATCTGCGCGGCCGAGGCCGAGGCCAACGAGTGGCTTGAGGCGCTGGCCTTGCTGGAGGGCATCCTGCCGCTCGGCGGCTTCGGAAAGCCCGGCGGCCCCGGCATGTTCTCGCTCACCGACCCCGATCGAATCCGCGCCCTGGTCACCGCGGGCGGGTTCGCCGGAGTCGACGTGCAGCGCATCGAGGTACCGGGGAAGTGGGGTGCCGACGCGGCAGATGGCGCGGCGTTCCTGCTGGACTCGGGCCCCGGGCGCCACCTGCTCGACCAGGTTGGCCCGCAGGAACAGGCCCAGGCGCGGCAGGCGCTGACGGCCGCACTGCGCCGCTATGAAGCCGATGGCGCGGTGTGGCTGCGCAGCAGTTCCTGGCTGGTCACCGCCGTACGCGGCGGGGCCGCGCGGCGCTGACAGTCGCCCCGGTCAGCCTGTGGCTGTCAGGAGCGGACCATCCGGGCGATCGCCTGGGACGCTTCAGTGATCTTGTCCTGGGCCTGGTCGCCGCCTTGCGCGATGGCGTCGGCCACGCAGGACTGGAGGTGGTCGTCCATCATCGTCAGGGCGAAGGACTGCAGCGCCTTGGTGGTGGCGCCGACCTGGGTGAGGACGTCGATACAGTAGGTGTCCTCCTCGACCAGGCGCTGCAGGCCCCGCACCTGGCCCTCGATGCGGCGCAGTCGTTTGAGGACGTCGTCCTTGTTGGCGGTGTAGCCGTGCATGGCGATCCCTCCCCTTCCACCCTTTACCCCAGGGGGGTATAGGTGTAACGACGGGCTGCGGTGATGTGTTCCGCCGGCGCCGCCGCGGATGTGCCGGTGCCCCGCCCGGGCGGCCGGGCGGGGGCGTCTAGGGGCACAGGGCTCAGGTGTCGGCGCGGAAGGAACGCAGCCGCAGGCTGTTGCCGACGACGAAGACCGAGGAGAAGGCCATGGCCGCTCCGGCGATCATCGGGTTGAGCAGGCCGGCCGCGGCCAGAGGGAGGGCGGCGATGTTGTAGCCGAAGGCCCAGAAGAGGTTCGACTTGATGGTGCTCAGCGTCTTGCGGGACAGGCGGATCGCGTCGGCCGCCGCCCGCAGGTCACCGCGGACCAGGGTCAGGTCACCGGCCTCGATCGCGGCGTCGGTACCGGTGCCCATCGCCAGGCCGAGGTCGGCCTCGGCCAGGGCGGCCGCGTCGTTGACCCCGTCACCGACCATGGCGACGATCCGCCCTTGGCTCTGGAGGCGCTTGACGACGTCGACCTTGTCCTCGGGCATCACCTCGGCGATGACCTCCTCGATACCGACCTCGGCTGCCACCGTTTCGGCGACGGTGCGGTTGTCGCCGGTCAGCAGGATCGGCGTGAGCCCGAGCGCCTTGAGCCTGGTGATGGCTTCGGTGCTGGTGTCCTTGACGGCGTCGGCGACCTCCAGGACCGCGCGGGCCTCACCGTCCCAGGCCACCGAGATCGCAGTCCGCCCCGCCGCCTCGGCCTGGTCTTTGGCCTGCTTCAGGGGGTCGGGCTGAGCGATGGCCCACTCAGCGAGGAGCTTCTCGCGGCCGACGAGGACGGCATGGCCCTCAACGATCCCCTGGACCCCGAGTCCCGCGAGGTTGGCGAAGTCCTCCACGGCCGGCAGGGAGCCGACCCTGGTGGCGGCACCGGTGGCGACAGCCTGGGCAATGGGGTGTTCGGAAGCGTTCTCCAGCGCGCCCGCCAGGCGCAGCACATCGGTCTCGTCCGTGCCGTCGGCGGTGTAGATGGCCAGGAGGGTCATCTGGCCGGTCGTCACAGTGCCGGTCTTGTCCAGGACGATGGTGTCGACCTTGCGGGTGGACTCCAAGACCTCGGGACCCTTGATGAGGATGCCGAGCTGGGCGCCGCGTCCAGTACCGACCATCAGCGCGGTCGGCGTGGCCAGGCCCAGGGCGCAGGGGCAGGCGATGATCAGGACGGCGACGGCGGCGGTGAACGCGGCGGTCCAGCCCGCGCCGTTGCCCAGCCAGAACCCAAGTGTGCCGAGGGCGAGAGCGATGACGACGGGGACGAACACGGCGGAGATCTTGTCCGCGAGGCGCTGGGCGGCGGCCTTGCCGTTCTGCGCGTCCTCGACCAGCTTCGCCATACGGGCG
This sequence comes from Streptomyces sp. ME19-01-6, assembly GCF_033793745.1. NCBI lineage: Bacteria > Bacillati > Actinomycetota > Actinomycetes > Kitasatosporales > Streptomycetaceae > Streptomyces > Streptomyces sp. ME19-01-6. The sequence continues at coordinate 157,110 of NZ_JARAXF010000013.1, forward strand.
AGCTGGGTGTCGGCGCCGACTCGGGTCGCTTCGACGATGAGACGGCCGCCTGCGTTGAGGGTGGCGCCGGTGACGGTGTCGCCGGCGCTCACCTCGACGGGTACGGATTCGCCGGTGAGCATGGAGGCGTCCACCGCGGAGGAGCCTTCGATGACGGCGCCGTCGGTGGCGATCTTCTCGCCCGGCCGCACCACGAAGCGGTCTCCCACCCGCAGCTCGGCCGTGGGGATGCGCTCCTCACGGCCGCCGCGCAGCACGGTGACGTCCTTCGCGCCCAGCTCCAGCAGCGCCTTCAGCGCGGCGCCGGCCTTCCTCTTTGAGCATGCTTCGAAATAGCGGCCCACGAGGATGAACGCGGTGACTCCGGCGGCGGCCTCCAGGTAGATGTTCCCCGACCCGTCGCTGCGGGCGATGGTGAACTCGAACGGGTGCGTCATCCCGGGCATACCCGCGGTGCCGAAGAACAGCGCCCACAGCGACCACAGGAACGCCGCCGAGGTGCCGAGGGAGATCAGGGTGTCCATGGTCGCGGCGCCGTGCCGGGCATTGGTGAACGCTGCCTTGTGAAACGGCCAGGCCGCATAGGTGACCACGGGCGCGGCCAGGGTCAGGGAGAGCCATTGCCAGTAGTCGAACTGCAGGACCGGAACCATCGCCATCGCGATGACCGGCACGGACAACAGCACCGCCGCCACCAGACGCTGACGCAGCGGGCGCAGCCCGTCGTCCTCGCCCGGCCCCGTGCCGCTCGCACGCGCGCCGGAATCCGGCCGCGGCGGTTGCGGTTCACGGGCCGTGTAACCGGTGGCCTCAACCGTGCCGATCAGGTCCGCGACCGAGACCGAGGCGTCGAAGGTGACCTTGGCCTTCTCGGTGGCGTAGTTGACCGTCGCGCTCACCCCGTCCATGCGGTTGAGCTTCTTCTCGATCCGGGCCGCGCACGAGGCGCAGGTCATGCCGCCGATGGCGAGCTCGACCTCGGCGGCGCCGGCGGTGACGGTGGTGACGGTGGTGACGGTGGTGGTGGCAGTGCTCATGCGTGCTCCTGGTGGCGGCGAACGGCCAGGGCCCGGCAGACCCTGGCCGTCCGGAACGGAGAAGAAGGAGAGGGGGCGGGTCAGGCCGCGCGGCCGGTGAGCTCGTAGCCGGCGTCGTCCACGGCGGCGGCGATCACCCGGTCGTCGAGATCGGCGGCGCTGACCACGGTGACCTGCCCGGAGGCGAGGTCCACCTCCACGCTGGCCACGCCCTCGACGGCGCCGACCGCCGTGGTGATCGCGTCCTTGCAGTGACCGCAGGTCATACCCGCCACCGCGTACACGGTGCGGATGCCGTCCACAGCCACCGACGACTGCGCGGCGGTCGAGCAGGTGTTGTTCGGGGAGCAGCAGGACGAAGACATCTGGTTCTCCAACCATCAGCGGTACTTGATACCCCTAGGGGGTACACGTGATGGGTTTCAGATATACCCCCACCCGGTATAAAAAGCAAACCGCCGCGACCGTTGCATTGATACCCCGTGGGGGTATGCTCTGGCCCGTCGGAAACTCCAGCGCGCGCCGCTCCGGCCCACGCATGACACGGGAGACCACCATGAACACAGCAGCCAAGATCGGCCTCTACGGCGCAGCCCTCGCCCTGACCTTCACAGGCGCGTACGGCGCAGGAGCGGCAGCCGACCCGCTCACTGGCCGCACCTCCGCCGCCCCGCACACCGCACACCAGAAGAACGCGATGAACCACGGCGACCAGCACACCGGCGCGACACCGCCCCCGCCGGGCGGACTGCACACCTCCCAGGACGGCTATACCTTGGACCTGCTGACCCCGCGCCTGTCCGCCGGCCAGGAAACTCCGCTGCGCTTCGCCATCAATGACGAGGTCGGCGAAGCCGTCACCGACTACGCCAGGGCCCACGACAAGGAACTGCACCTCATCGTCGCCTCACGCGACCTGAACACCTTCCGTCACCTGCACCCCAACCGGGCTGCCGACGGCACCTGGAGCACCCCGGTCGACCTTCCTGCGGCCGGCGACTACCGGGTCTTCGCCGACTTCACCCCCGCGGCGCAGGGTGCCAAGCCCCTTACCCTGGGCGCAGATCTCGCCGTCGCCGGCACCTACCAGCCCCGAGGGCTGCCCCCGCAGAAAGCCACAGCCGAAGTCGACGGCTACACCGTCACCCTCGACGGCACCCTCGCGGCCGGCAACACGACCGGACTGACGCTGAGCGTGGCGAAGGACGGCAAGCCCGTCACCGATCTTGAGCCCTACCTCGGCGCCTACGGCCACCTCGTCGCCCTGCGCGCCGGCGACCTCGCCTACCTCCACGTCCACCCCGAAGGCGAACCCGGCGACGGCACCACCCAGCCCGGCCCCGCCATCTCCTTCATGGCCACCGCCCCCACCCACGGCGCCTACCGCCTCTTCCTCGACTTCAAGCACCAAGGCACCGTTCACACCGCCGCCTTCACCCTGCCAACCACCCCGTCCCCCACCACACAGCACGCAGACCACACCAGTACCGAACACCACTGAATTAGCCACCCGCCCGTGCCCGGGCCTACCACTAGCCAGACGACGCTTCTTATTCAGCCCGGCGTCCCTCTCATAAACGCACCTTTGTCAGAACCCGTTCTCACGCAAAAGTGGAACAGGGCATGTTCTGGGAATGGTTCGTGACACGGTCCAGGGTCATGACGGACCTGCAACCTGCACACCCGAGCGACGCGGACGACGTCGAGCGCCACCCCTGCCCGCGCTGTCACGCAGCGCCAGGCTCACCCTGCCGCTCGCGTTCCGGTGCGGTCGCCAGCTCCTACCACACCGGCCGCTTCACGAAGGTGCCCCAGCTCGCCAAGCTCCTGCGCGTGCCGCCTCCGGCCGACCGCGCCCCGGGGCAGCCGTGGCGGCCCGGCACCCCGGCGCCCGCGCCCGTCGAGACAGGCACCCCGAGCGCGGACATCAGGATCGGCTACGCCCGCTGCTCGACCCTGGCCCAGGATCCCCAGATGCGACTGGACGCGCGCTTGCCGCTCACACCCGAAGGAGTCAGGCGGGCACGCGTTGGACGACCTGCGCACCGCCGTGGTCGCCGTCGAGACCGACCGCACCTGCGTCGACGCCGACGAGAAGGGCTGCTGATGATGACCGCGGCGGACAGATCGGTATTTTTCGGCTCAAGCCCGGCCTGCCGTGACGCGCTCACCGCCGCATACGGCTGCTGGTCGCCGCGACCATCACCTACAACGTCATCGAGGCGATCGTGGCCATCACGGCCGGTACCCTCGCCTCCTCCACCGCCCTGATCGGCTTCCGCCTCGACTCCGTCATCGAGGTCTCCTCCGCAACGGCGGTCGCCTGGCAGTTCTCCGCCACCGATCATGCCGTTCGCGAGGCCCGCGAGAAGACCACCCTGCAAATTATTGCGGTGTCGTTCTTTGCGCTCGCCGCCTACGTCACCGTCGACTCGATCTGGGCGCTGACCGGCACCGGCGATGCCGACCACTCCGTTCCCGGCATCGTCATCGCGGCCCTCTCCTTAACGATCACGCCGTTCCTGTGCGCCACCCAACGGCAGGCCGGAGGTGAGCGTGGCTCGGCCACCGCCGTCGCCGACTCCAAGCAGACCCTGCTCTGCACCTATATGTCCGTCGTGCTGCTGGTCGGCCTGCTGATCGGCAGTCCGCTTCTCCGCGGGGTGAGTCGTGCGCGAAGACCGCGGCCGCTCGTGTCAGCGCGAGTCAGTCGGCGAGCCGGCGGCTGATCACCAGTCGCTGGATCTGGTTGGTGCCCTCGAATATCTGCATGATTTTCGCCTCGCGCGTATAGCGCTCCACCGGATAGTCGCGGGTGTATCCGTAGCCGCCGAAGACCTGGACCGCGTCGGTGGCGATCAGCTTGGCGACGCTGGCCTGCCGGCTGTAGGGGCGTCCGGCGTCGCGGCGGCGGGCGGCGTCGAGGTAGGTGGCGCGGGCGGAGTCGACGGCGGCGGCCATGTCCGCCAGGAGGAAGCCGAGCCCCTGGTGGTCGATGATCTTGCGGCCGAACTCGGTGCGTTCACGGGCGTGGGCGACGGCGGCGTCCAGGGCGGCCTGTGCCAGTCAGGTGGCGCAGGCGGCGATGCCCAGCCGGCCGGAGTCCAGGGCGCTGAAGGCGATCTGCAGCCCTTGCCCTTCCCGTCCGATGAGCCGGTCGGGGGCGAGCAGGGCGTTGTCCCAGAAGGCGGCCGTGGTGGGGATGGCGTGCAAACCCATCTTCTCCTCGCGCCGGCCGAAGGTGAGGCCGTCGGTGTGGCCGGAGGCGAGGAAGCAGGAGATGCCGTCGCCGCCCGGAGCGGTGCGGGCGAAGAGGGCGTAGAACCCGGCTTCGCCGCCGTGGGTGATCCAGGCCTTGGCGCGTTGATCCGGTAGCCGTCGGCGTCCTTGTCGGCCCGGCAGGTGAGGGCCGCGGCGTCCGAGCCGGCCTGTGGTTCGGAGAGGCTGTATCCGCCGATGAGGCGGCCGCTGAGGATGTCGTCCGCCCAGCGGCTGAGCTGGGCGTCGGTGCCGAAGGTGAGGAGGGGGAAGGCGGCGAGGGTGTGGACGCTCACCGCGACGGCGACGGCCGCCCAGCGGGCGGCCTTCCTCCAGGGCCTGGAGGTAGACCTCATAGGGCTGATCACCTCCGCCTTACTGCTCCGGGTAGGGCAGGCCCAGCAGCCCCGCCTCTCCCGGCAGGGCGAACAGGCCCTCGGGGTAGGTCTCGGCGCGTTCGTGTTCGTCGACGCGGGGGGCGAGTTCCTTGTCGGCGATGTCGCGGACGAGGTCGAGCAGGTCCTCGGCCTCCCGGGTGGGCAGCAGGCGCTCGACGGTCATGACGATGCTCCCGGGTGCGGACGGGCGGGCGGGGATCAGACGGAGACGGCCTCGGGGGCGCTCAGGTCGCGCAGGGCGGTGCGCGCCTGGTCGCGGAACTCGGCGATGCGGGCGAGCTTGATGTCCTCGTACCCGCGAATGCCGTCCGCGAGCAGGACGAGGGCCTCGATCCCGGTGGCGGTCCGAGGCGTCAGATGGGTCAGCGCGTCTTGGACCAGGCGCCGGTATTCGTCGATGAGGGCGCGCTCCTCGCGGCGTACCGTGGCGTGTCCGAAGACGTCCAGGCGGGTTCCGCGCAGGCCGCGCAGCCCGTACAGGGCCCGGAACAGGGCGGGGGCGGTGCGCCGCAGCCGGATCTTGCGCTTCATGCCCAGTGCGCGCAGCACCGGGGGGTGCAGCAGGACGGAGACGGAAGCTCCGGCGCCGAACTCCTCGGTGATCCTGGCCCGTTCGACGGTGTCCAGGTGCAGCCGGGCCACCTCGTACTCGTCCTTATAGGCCATGAGGTGGTGCAGGCCCTTGGCGTAGGCCACGGCGATGCGCTCCCCCGCCTCGTGGCCGGCCCGCTCCCGCGCCAGGGCGGCCACCCGCGTCACGTCGGTGGCGTATCGCCGGGCATATGCCTGGTTCTGGTAGGCGATCAGGTCGGCGGTGCGCAGGGCGACCGCCTCCTGGAGCTCGCCGGGCTCCGCGACGGCCGTGGCGAGGGACCGGGCCTCGGGGGTGACAGCCAGGGTGGGCCGGGCGGGGGTGGCGAGGGCGCGGCGTACGGCCTCGGGGTCGATGACGGCGGCGCGTCCCCAGCGGAAGGCCGCCAGGTTCTGGTCCACCGCTGCCCCGTTCAGCCGGATGGCACCTTCGACGGCCCGCTCGGACAGCGGCAGGCAGCCGTGCTGGAAGGCGGCGCCGATCAGCAGCATGTTGGCGGGCATGTGATCCGCGAAGAGCGCTTCGGCCAGGCCCTGGGCGTCGAGGTAGAGGTTTTCCTTGGGCCGGGTGGCGGACTCGATTCTCTCCAGCGCGTCGTCCGGGGTGCCGGGGACGACGACCCGGTTGGTGACCATGGCGGCCGTGGGGACGAGGGCGGTGTTGACGACCGCGAGGGTGTGGTCGGGGCGGGCGACCCGCAGATTGGCGTCGTCGGCCGCGCCCAGCAGATCGAAGCCGATGAGGACGTCCGCGGTGGCGCGGGAGGCGCGCAGGGCGCCGCTGACCGGCGTGGCGGAGATCCGTACGTCGCTGACGACGGGCCCGCCCTTCTGGGCCAGTCCGGTCTGTTCGAGGCCGGCGGCGTAGCGGCCGTCGAGGTGGGCGGCCATCTGCAGGATCTTCGAGACGGTGACGACGCCGGTGCCGCCGATGCCGGGCATCCGCAGCAGGGTGTGCTCGCCGGTCACGGCGGGGGTGGGGGCGGTCAGCTCCACGGGGAGCGCCGGGAGGGCGGGGCGCTGCCGAGTGCGCGGCTCGACCAGGAGGAAGGAGGGGCAGTCGCCCTTCAGGCAGCTGAAGTCGGAGTTGCAGGAGGCCTGGTGGATCCGGGTCTTGCGGCCGAACTCGGTGGCGACGGGCTGCACCGACAGGCAGGTGGAGACCTCCCCGCAGTCGCCGCAGCCCTCGCAGACGCGCTCGTTGATGACGACCTTTTCCGCGGGGGTGGGCAGGGCGCCGCGCTTGCGCAGCCGGCGTTCCTCCGCGGCGCACCGGTCGTCGTGGACGAGGACCGTCACACCGTCGGTGGCGGCGAGCTCTTTCTCGGCTTCGGGCAGGTCGTCGCGGTGGCGCACGGTGGCGATCGGGTCGAGGCGCACGCCGCGGTAGTCGGCCGGGCGGGCGGTGGTGACGACGACCTTCCGCACCCCTTCGAGGGCGAGCCAGCGGGTCAGGGCGGGGATGTCGAGGCGTCCTTCGGGCCGCTGGCCGCCGGTCATGGCGACCGCGTCGTTGTAGAGCAGCTTGTAGGTCATGGTCACGCCCGCGGCCACCGCGGCGCGGATGGCGAGAGACCCGGAGTGGTGGAAGGTGCCGTCGCCGAGGTTCTGTACGAAGTGGCGGTCGTCGGTGAAGGGGGCCAGGCCGATCCACTGGGCGCCTTCGCCGCCCATCTGGGTGAGGCCGATCTGGTGGCCGCGGCCCGCGCCGTCGAGGGCGATCATGATGTGGCAGCCGATGCCCGCGCCGACCAGTGTGTCGTCGTCGGTTCGGGTGGAGGTGGAGTGCGGGCAGCCGGAGCAGAAGTACGGGGTGCGTGCCGAGACGGTCGGCAGCGCGATCCGGGCGGGGGCCGGCGGGGTGAGGGACGCCAGGTGGGCGGCGGCGGCGCGGGGCAGGCGCTCCGGCCCGATGCGCCCGGCCAGGGCCCTGGCCACGTCTTCGGCTCCCAGGGTGCCGCGTGCGGTGAGCAGCGGGCGGCCGTCCTCGCCGCGGCGTCCCACCACGACGGGGGCGCCGGCGGTGCCGTAGAGGGCCTGCTTCAGGTGTCCTTCCAGGAAGGGCACCTTGTCCTCGACGACGAGGACCTGCTCGAGGTCGCCGGCCATGGCCGCCAGCTCTTCGTTGCACACCGGGTACGGCATGGCCAGGCGGATCAGCCGGATGCCCAGCGCCTCCATGGCGGGCTGGTCGATGCCGAGGTCGGCGAGGGCGCGCAGCACCACCGCGTAGGAGATGCCCGAGGCCACCACGCCGAGCCGGGCGCGCCGGGCGCTGAACTCGACGCGGTTGAGGCCCGTCTGGCGCGCGTAGGCGCGGGCCAGGTCGAGGCGGCGGGTGAGCATGTCGTGTTCGGCGTCCAGGGAGGCGGGGCCGACGAGGGTGGGCGGGGCGCCGCGCGGGGCTCGGGGCGGGGCGGGGATGTCCGGCCGGAGCGTGCCCGCGTCGACGACCGCGGAGGCGTCGGCGATATCGGCGACGATCTTCAGGCCGGCCCACAGTCCGGTGGCGCGGGACAGGGCGACGGCGTGCAGTCCGAGTTCGATGATCTCCGCCACGGATCCGGGGGCGAGCAGCGGCATCGCGAGGCTCTGGCACATCGGCTCGCAGGAGCTGGGCACCGTCGACGACTTGCTGCCCGGGTCGTCGCCGATCCAGGCCACGGCGCCGCCCAGGGGTGCGGTGCCGGCCATGGTGCAGTGGCGGATCGCGTCGGCCGCTCTGTCCAGGCCGGGGTTCTTCCCGTACCAGAAGCCGGTGACCGCCTCGTGGCGGCGTCCGGGGAGCTGCCCCACCAGCTGGGTGCCGGCCACCGCCGTGGCGGCCAACTCCTCGTTCAGCCCCGGTCGGAACACCACGCCGGCGGGTTCGAGGAAGCGGTGTGCCCGGCTCATCTCCAGGTCGAGGCCGCCCAGCGGCGAGCCCTGGTAGCCGGAGACGAACGCGCGGGTGTCCAGTCCGCGCTCCTGGTCCAGGCGACGCTGTTCCAGGGTCAGCCGGACCAGGGCCTGGATGCCCGAGATCAGCACCCGCCCGCTGTGGGCCGAGTATGTGTCGTCAAGCGATACCGCGGCGGGGACGGTGCTCACGCGAGCCTCCTCGACGTCGTGGGGTCCGGGGCTCAGGACAGCAATACGAGGCCGTGGGGCACAAGGACCTTGTGAGAAGTCGGGTGGAAGACGCAAAGTATTTCCACACGCACGCTGTTCGGATGGTTTTGCTTGCGTGTGGCGGGATGCTTTATCGAGCCGGAGCAGGGGCCTGGGAATGACCGAGATCGACGACGTGGACCGCCAGTTGCTGCGGATGCTGCGCGAGGACGGGCGGCGCACCTTCTCCGAGATGGCGCCCGAGGTCGGGCTGTCCGTGGCCGCGGTCAAGCGCCGGGTGGACCGGCTGCGGGAGAGCGGTGTGATCACGGGCTTCACGGTGCAGGTCGATCACACCAAGCTGGGCTGGGGCATCGAGGCCTTCGTGGAGCTGTCGTACACGGGCACCACCCCCGTCAGGGAGATCGTCCGCACGGCGTACAAGGTGCCCGAGGTCCAGGCGGTCTTCACGATCGCGGGCGATCCCGACGCGCTGGTGCATGTCCGTGTGCGGGACATCGAGCATCTGCAGCAGGTCATCGACGGGCTGCGGCGCGCGGGGCAGGTCACCGGCACCAAGACGCTCATGGTGCTGGGCTCCTGGACGAGAAACGCCTGAGGAGTCGGAACCGGCCCCGCGGGCGCGGGGTGCCCGGCCGCCGGTCAGTTCGCGGCGGCGATGGCGCAGGCGGGGTGGCCCCAGCCGTCGGGGTTCTTCTTGATGGTCTCCCCCTTCGCGTACGGCGCTCCGCAGCGGCAGCGGCCGGGGAACTTCGCCGTGATGGAGCCACCCGAGCGGGCGGCACCGCTCCCCCGCCGCGCCGCGGACCCCGTCCCCTGCTTGGTTGCTTTGGTCCCCTGCTTGCCACCGTGTCCGGCCGGGGCCTGGGGCGGGGGCAGGGCCGAGCCGAGGGAGCTGCCGATGGCCTGCTGGGTGCGGGCCGTGTCGCTGGCCGCCTGGTCCGCGGCCGCGTTGAACGGGTCGCCGCCCACCTGGTGGGCCGCCACGTGGACGAACTCCACGTCCCGGCCGCCCAGCAGCTCGTCGATGCGCACCACGAGATCGCGGTTGGCCACCGGGGTGCCCGAGGCGGTCTTCCAGCCCTTCCTGCGCCATCCCGGCAGCCAGGTGGTGACCGCCTTCATCGCGTACTGCGAGTCCATCCGCACCTCCAGCGGCACGGCCGGGTCGGTGGCCTCCAACAGGCGCATGAGCGCGGTCAGTTCGGCCACGTTGTTGGTGGCGGTGCCCAGCGGGCCGGCCTCCCACCGCGCCACCGCGCCGTCGGCGCCCGCGATGACCCATGCCCAGGCAGCGGGCCCGGGGTTCCCCTTCGACGCCCCGTCGCACGCGGCAATGATCCGTGTCGTCATCCCCCGATACTGCCATCCCGCAGGCCTCGTCCCGCACCTCGCGCACCCCCGCGGGCACTCAGTGGCTGATGTGCATCCCCGGCAGGAGCCGTTCCCGGTATTCCTCCGGTTCGCTGACCCAGCCGGCCATGAGCACCAGGCCGGAGGCCCGGTGCACCGCGAGGAAGCCGAAGGGCCGGTCGAAGCGGGCGTGGACCAGCTTCGCCCGGTGTGGGGGCGTCGGCGGGACGCCGCCGGGCGCCGCGGCCAGCGCGGTCACCGCGGCGGCCCGGAACCCGAGGGCGCCGAAGGTCGCCGTCGCGCTCTGCCGCGCCGCCGAGATCGCCAGCGGCGCGTCGCTGATCCCCGGGAAGTGGCCGCGCGAGGCGTTCCGCGCGGAGCGGAGCCCGAACAGCGGCGCGTGGTCGAGCAGATCGTGGTCGCCGTCCACGGTGAAGGGCACCGCGGCGACGCGCAGCACGGGCGTCCCGGCCCAGCTCGCCACGGTCTCGACGGTCAGGCCGGGGCCCGGGACGCCGGTCGGGAGCGCCTCGCCAGCCGTCGTCGGGTACGCCCCGCCGAGCGCCGCCACGCCGGCCCGCAGCACCTGCCCGCCCGGGGCTCCCTCCGCGTCGAGGAGCAGGTGTACGTCGAGCCCGCTGTCCCCCTCGACGCGCAACACGGTCAGTGGGCCGTCGGGGGTGTGCGCGACGCCGATCTCGTCCGACAGCGGGCCGGTGCGGTGCAGGCCGGCCAGCGTGCGCCCGGCCCACGGGCCGTGGCGCGGGGCCGTCACGGAGGGGTCGAACGGCTGCCGCCAGGTGGTCCGTACGACCAGCGCCGTGGCCAGCACCAGCAGCGTGTCCGGGTCGACCACGGGAGGCATCTTCTCGATCAGGCCGTCGGTGTGACGCGCCGCCCAGGCGTTCATCCGCTCGAGGTCGGCGTCCACATCGCCGGTGAGGGTGCCGTGTGTCTCCAGGGGCAGCCGGCTCAGCCACTCGGGGCGCAGCGGCAGCTCCTCACGTGTCCACAGCCCGAGGGCCGTGTCGACACCCGGCAACTCGCCCAGTGCGGTGAGCAGGTACCGGCCATGGGCGAGCGCGGTTTCCGCGCCGATCCCCAAAGCCTCCTCCAGCTCGCGCCGGGCCGGGCCGTCGGCGGCGTCGGCGAGCAGGGCCAGGGCCGGCCAGACGCCGGCCGCGGTGAGGACCGTGCCCCCCTGGTGCACGGCTTCCCGCGTCCAGTTCGCCGTCATCGCGTTGACGGCCCGCGCCGCCGTGGCACCCTCGGTGACCATGTTCTCCCCCATGTCCTGCGGAGCGGCGGCCCGCCACCGCCTTGCGGGATCAGCTTAACGATCTCCGGTCGGGGCGAGGATGGCGTCGAACGCCGAAACCGGCTTCGACGCATCGCGTGCGCCAGATCACACGGGCCCCCGGAATAGGGGCGGAGGATCTCATGTTCTGCTTGATTGTTTCGTAGCTAAACATAAAAGGATCGGGCCCACATGACGCGATCCATCAGGGAAGCAGAACGATGACTGACGCACTCAAGCGCCTGGCCGACGAAGGCGTCGCGATCTGGCTCGACGACCTGTCGCGCAAGCGCATTGTCTCCGGCAACCTGGCCGAGCTGATCGACGGAAGCCATGTGGTCGGGGTCACCACCAACCCGTCGATCTTCCAGAAGGCGATCTCGGAGGGCGACGGCTACGAGGACCAGCTCCGCGACCTGGCCACCCGCGAGGTGACCGTGGACGAGGCCATCCGCATGGTCACCACCGCCGATGTGCGGGACGCCGCGGACATCCTGCGCCCGGTGTTCGCGTCCACCGGCGGCCGGGACGGCCGGGTCTCCATCGAGGTCGACCCGCGGCTCGCCCACCGCACCGCCGCCACCGTCGCCGAGGCCAGGCAGCTCGCCTGGCTCGTCGACCGCCCCAACACCCTCATCAAGATCCCGGCCACCGAGGCCGGGCTCCCCGCGATCACCGAGGTCATCGGCGCGGGCATCAGCGTGAACGTCACGCTGATCTTCTCGCTCGACCGGTACAAGGCCGTGATCGACGCCTATCTGGCCGGTCTGGAGCAGGCCCGGGCGGCGGGTCTGGATCTGTCGGAGATCCACTCGGTGGCGTCCTTCTTCGTCTCCCGCGTGGACACCGAGATCGACAAGCGTCTCGACAAGCTCGGCACCGACGCCGCCAAGGCCCTCAAGGGCCGGGCCGCCCTCGCCAACGCCCGCCTCGCCTACCAGGCGTACGAGGAGGCCTTCGCCGGCGAGCGGTGGCGAGCCCTGGGGGAGGCGGGCGCCAACCGGCAGCGTCCGCTGTGGGCCTCGACCGGCGTCAAGGACCCCGCTCTCCCCGACACCCTCTACGTCACCGAGCTGGTCGCCCCCGACACGGTCAACACCATGCCCGAGGCCACCCTGGCGGCCACCGGCGACCACGGTGAGATCACCGGCGACACCGTCCGCGGCACCTACAAGGACGCCAGGGCCGTCCTCGACGCGCTGGCCGCGCTGGGCGTCCCGTACGACGAGGTGGTCCAGCTGCTGGAGGACGAGGGCGTCGAGAAGTTCGAGCAGGCCTGGCTGGACCTGCTCACCTCCACCGAAGCCGAGCTCCGGCGCCTGGCGCCCAAGGAGGCCTGAACAACCATGTCGGCAACCACAGCCGGCCAGTGGGCCAACCCGCTGCTCGACCCGTCGGACCGCCGCCTGCCGCGCATCGCGGGCCCGTCCGGCCTGGTCATCTTCGGCGTCACCGGCGACCTGTCGCGCAAGAAGCTGATGCCCGCCGTCTACGACCTGGCCAACCGCGGTCTGCTGCCCCCGGGCTTCTCGCTGGTGGGCTTCGCCCGCCGCGACTGGGAACACCAGGACTTCGCCCAGGTCGTACATGACGCGGTCAAGGAACACGCCCGCACCCCGTTCCGCGAGGAGGTCTGGCGGCAGCTCGCCGAGGGCATGCGCTTCGTCCCCGGTGAGTTCGACGACGACAAGGCGTTCAAGCAGCTCCGTGAGACCGTCGACGAGCTCGACGCGGCGCGCGGCACCAGCGGCAACTTCGCCTTCTACCTCTCCGTACCACCGAAGTCCTTCCCCACCGTCGTGCGGCAGCTCAAGCGGCACGGGCTGTCCGACGCGCCCGAGGGGTCCTGGCGGCGCGCGGTCATCGAGAAGCCCTTCGGCCACGACCTGGCCTCCGCCGAGGAGCTGAACCAGGTCGTCCACGAGGTGTTCGCGTCCGACCAGGTCTTCCGCATCGACCACTACCTGGGCAAGGAAACCGTCCAGAACATCCTGGCGCTGCGCTTCGCCAACCAGATGTTCGAGCCGATCTGGAACCGGTCCTACGTCGACCATGTACAGATCACCATGGCCGAGGACATCGGCATCGGCGGGCGCGCCGGCTACTACGACGGCATCGGCGCGGCCCGGGACGTCATCCAGAACCACCTCCTCCAACTCCTCGCGCTGACCGCGATGGAGGAGCCGGCGGGATTCGACGCCGAGTCGCTGGTGGCCGAGAAGCTGAAGGTCCTGGGGGCGGTCAAGCTCCCCGCCGACCTCGGTGCGCACTCGGTGCGCGGCCAGTACGCGGCCGGCTGGCAGGGCGGCGAGCTGGTGCGGGGGTACCTGGAGGAAGAGGGCATCGCCTCGGCCTCCAAGACCGACACGTATGCGGCCGTCAAGCTGGAGGTCGACAACCGCCGCTGGGCCGGTGTGCCCTTCTATCTGCGGACCGGCAAGCGGCTCGGGCGGCGGGTCACCGAGATCGCGGTGATCTTCCAGCGCGCTCCGCACTCCCCCTTCGACGCCACCGACACCCAGGAGTTGGGGCAGAACGCGCTGGTCATCCGGGTGCAGCCGGACGAGGGCATCACGGTCCGGTTCGGCTCCAAGGTGCCCGGCACCTCCATGGAGATCCGGGATGTGACGATGGACTTCGCCTACGGGGAGTCGTTCACCGAGGAGAGCCCGGAGGCGTACGAGCGGCTGATCCTCGACGTCCTGCTCGGCGACGCCAACCTCTTCCCGCGCACGGAGGAGGTCGAGGAGTCCTGGAAGATTCTCGATCCCGTGGAGGGGTACTGGGACACCCACGGCCGGCCCGAGCAGTACACCGCCGGGACCTGGGGCCCGAAGGCCGCGGACGACATGCTCGCACGAGACGGACGGAACTGGCGCCGGCCATGAACATCGATCTGACCCACACCACATCCAGCAAGATCAACGCGGCGCTGGTGGAGGCCCGCCGGGCGGCGGGCAGCCCTGCCGTCGGCATGGTGCTCACCTTGGTCGTCGTCACCGACGAGGGCAACCACTACGACGCGCTCAAGGCCGCCGCCGACGCCTCCCGGGAACACCCCTCGCGCATCCTGGCGGTCATCAAGCGGCCCGGCCGCTCCCCGCGCGACCGCCGCACCGCCCGCCTCGACGCCGAGGTGCGCGTCGGCGGCGATGCCGGGGGCGGGGAGACCGTCGTTTTGCGGCTGTATGGCGAACTCGCGGACTACGCGGACTCGGTGGTGCTGCCGCTCCTGCTGCCCGACGCCCCGGTCGTGGTCTGGTGGCCCGTCGACGCCCCGGCCCGGCCCGCGCAGGACCCGCTGGGCGCGCTCGCGCAGCGGCGGATCACCGACGCGTACGCCGTCGAACAGCCGCTGGAGCAGCTGGCCGCCCGCGCCGCCTCGTACGCGCCCGGCGACACCGACCTGGCCTGGACCCGGCTCACCCCGTGGCGAGCCATGCTCGCGGCCGCGCTGGACCAGGCCCGTACGGAGGTCACCTCGGCGGTGGTGGAGAGCGAGGCGGACAATCCGAGCGCCGAGCTGCTGGCGCGCTGGTTCGCCCACCGGCTGAAGGTGCCGGTGGAGCAGATCGTCACCGACGGCCCGGTGGTCACGGCGGTCCGGCTGCGCACCGCCGCCGGGGACATCCACATCGACCGCCCGGACGGCCCGGTGGCCACCCTGTCCATTCCGGGCCAGCCCGACCGCACCCTCGCGCTGAAGGTGCGCAGCACCGCCGAGCTGATCGCCGAGGAGCTGCGCAGGCTCGACCCCGACGAGGCGTACGCCGCCGCCCTCCGCGCCCGGGTCACCGCCCCCGCGCCGGCTCCGGCTACCGCGGTCTCCGAGAAGAAGGAGCAGAAGGATGTCTGACCCCGCCCCCCTCGACCGGCTGCCCGAGTGGGCCGCGCTCGCGGGGCACCGCGAGGAGCTCACGGGGGTCCATCTGCGCGATCTGTTCGCCGCCGACGCCGGGCGCGCCGACCGCTATGTGGTGCGGGTCGGGGATCTGCGCATCGACTACTCCAAGAACCTGGTGACCGACGAGACGCTGCGGCTGCTGCGGGAGCTGGCGGAGGCGCGCGGCGTCGCGGAGCTGCGGGACGCGATGTTCCGCGGCGAGAAGATCAATGTCACCGAGAAGCGGGCGGTGCTGCACACCGCGCTGCGCGCTCCGCGTGACGCGGTGATCGAGGTCGACGGCGAGAACGTGGTCCCGGCCGTGCACGCGGTGCTGGACACGATGGCCTCCTTCGCGCGGCGGGTCCGCTCGGGTGAGTGGACCGGCGCCACCGGCAAGCGCATCCGGGCCGTCGTGAACATCGGAATCGGCGGCTCGGACCTGGGACCCGCGATGGCGTACGAGGCGCTGCGCCCGTACACCGCACGGGAGTTGGACGTCCGCTTCGTGTCCAATGTGGACGGCGCCGATCTGCATGAGGCCGTGCGGGACCTGGATCCGGCCGAGACGTTGTTCATCGTCGCGTCGAAGACCTTCACCACGATCGAGACCATTACCAACGCCACGTCCGCGCGCGGCTGGCTGCTGGCCAATCTCGGCGCCGACGCCGGCGAGGAGGCGGTGGCCAGGCACTTCGTGGCGCTGTCCACCAACGCGGAGAAGGTGGCGGAGTTCGGCATCGACCCCGCCAACATGTTCGAGTTCTGGGACTGGGTCGGCGGGCGCTACTCGTTCGACTCCGCCATCGGCCTGTCGCTGATGATCGCCATCGGCCCGGAGCGGTTCCGCGAGCTGCTCGACGGTTTCCATCTGGTCGACGAGCACTTCCGCACCGCCCCCGCGGAGGCCAACGCGCCGCTGCTGCTGGGGCTGCTGGGCGTGTGGTACGGCGCGTTCTTCGACGCCCAGTCGCATGCGGTGCTGCCGTACAGCCACTATCTGTCGAAGTTCACCGCGTATCTGCAGCAGCTGGACATGGAGTCCAACGGCAAGTCGGTGGACCGCGCGGGCAATCCGGTCAGCTGGCAGACCGGCCCGGTGGTGTGGGGCACCCCCGGCACCAACGGCCAGCACGCCTACTACCAGCTGCTGCACCAGGGCACGAAGGTCATCCCGGCCGATCTGATCGGCTTCGCCCGGCCGGTGGCCGAGCTCGGCCCCCAACTGGCCGCCCAGCACGACCTGCTGATGGCCAACCTCTTCGCCCAGGGCCAGGCGCTGGCGTTCGGCAAGACCGGTGAGGAAGTGCGCGCCGAGGGCATCGCCGAGGAGCAGGTCGCGCACCGCACCTTCCACGGCAACAAGCCCACCACCACGATCCTGGCCGCCGAGCTGACCCCCTCGGTGCTGGGCCAGCTGATCGCGCTGTACGAGCACAAGGTGTTCGTACAGGGCGCGATCTGGAACATCGACTCCTTCGACCAGTGGGGCGTGGAGCTCGGCAAGGTCCTGGCCAAGCGGGTCGAGCCCGCGCTCACCGAAGGTGCCGCCGTGCCCGGCCTGGACGCCTCCACCGCCGCCCTGGTCGCCGCCTACCGCTCGCTGCGCCACGAAGAGCAAAGGAACATCTGAGATGCAGCTTGGACTCATCGGCCTGGGCAAGATGGGCGGCAACATGCGTGAGCGCATCCGCCGCGCGGGCCACACCGTCATCGGCTACGACCGCGACCCCAACCTCTCCGACGTCGCCGACCTCGCCGAGCTCGTCGGCGCCCTCGAAGGGCCGCGCGTGGTGTGGGTCATGGTCCCCGCCGGCGGTCCCACCCAGGCCGTCATCGACGAACTCGCCGGCCTTCTCTCCCCGGGCGACATCGTGGTCGACGGCGGCAACTCCCGCTGGACCGACGACGAGAGCCACGCCGAACAGCTGGCCGCGCGCGGCATAGGCTTCGTCGACGCGGGGGTCTCCGGCGGCGTGTGGGGCCTGCGGAACGGCTACGCCCTGATGGTGGGCGGCGAGCCCGAGCACATCGCCGTCGTGCGGCCCGTCTTCGACGCGCTCAAGCCGGAGGGCGACTTCGGCTATGTCCACGCCGGGAAGGTCGGCGCCGGCCACTTCGCGAAGATGGTCCACAACGGCATCGAGTACGCGATGATGCAGGCCTACGCCGAGGGCTGGGAGCTGCTGGAGGCCGTGGACTCGGTCACCGACGTCCGCGAGGTCTTCCGGTCCTGGCGGGAGGGCACCGTGATCCGCTCCTGGCTGCTGGACCTCGCGGTCGACGCCCTGGACGACGACGAGCACCTGGAGAAGCTGCGGGGCTACGCGCAGGACTCCGGCGAGGGCCGCTGGACCGTCGAGGCGGCCATCGACAACGCCGTGCCGCTGCCCGCCATCACGGCCTCGCTCTTCGCCCGGTTCGCGTCCCGCCAGGACGACTCCCCGCAGATGAAGATGATCGCCGCACTGCGCAACCAGTTCGGCGGCCACGCGGTCGAGAACAGCCAGGGCTGAGCCAGGCCCGGTCCGCCACGGCGGGCCGGGCCGCTCGCTCGGAGACTGTACGGACTAGCGCACGAGGCAGGGGCGCTTGTTGTCGAACGTCCAGTCCGGGACGAGGTACCGCATCGCGACCGCGTCGTCCCGGGCCCCGAGCGCCTTCTCCTGGTAGAGCTGGTGGGCGGCGAGGAGCCGGTCCATGTCGAGCCGGATGCCGAGGCCCGGGAGGTCGGAGACGGCGACCCGGCCGTCGGCGATCCGGGGCGGCTCGACGGTGAGCCGCTCCAGCCCTTCCTGCCAGATCCAGTGCGTGTCCAAGGCGTTGTACTCACCCGGCGCGGCGGCGCCGCAGTGGGCGATCATCGCCAGGGAGATGTCGAAGTGGTTGTTCGAGTGGCATCCCCAGGTCAGCCCCATCTCATGACACAGCTGGGCGACCCGTACCGAGCCCTGCATGGTCCAGAAGTGCGGGTCGGCCAGCGGGATGGACACCGACTGCAGGGCCAGCGTGTGGGTCATCTGCCGCCAGTCGGTGGCGATCATGTTGGTCGCCGTGGGAAGGCCGGTGGCGCGGCGGAACTCCGCCAGGATCTCACGACCCGAGTAGCCCCCTTCGGCTCCGCACGGGTCCTCGGCGTAGGCGAGGGTGCCCAGCAGGGGCCGGCACAGCTCGACGGCTTCGCGCAGTGACCAGGCGCCGTTGGGGTCGAGGGTGATCCGGGCCTCGGGGAAGCGCTCCTTGAGCGCCCGGATGGCCTTGACCTCCTCATGGCCCTCCAGGACCCCGCCCTTGAGCTTGAAGTCGCGGAAGCCGTAGAGGTCGTAGGTGGCCTCGGCCTGGCGGACGATCGCCTCGGGGGTCAGCGCCTCCTCGTGCCGGATGCGGTACCACTCCGCGTCGGCGTCGGGTTCGCGGACGTACTCCAGGTCGGTGCGGTCGGGGTCGCCGACGTAGAACAGATAGCCGAGGACCCGGACGGAGTCACGCTGCTGCCCGTCGCCCAGGAGTGCCGCGACGGGGACGTCGAGGTGCTGTCCCAGCAGGTCGAGCAGTGCCGACTCGACCGCGGTGACGGCGTGGACGGTGGTGCGCAGATCGAAGGTCTGCAGGCCCCTTCCCCCCGAATCGCGGTCGGCGAAGCGGTTCGCGATCTCCCGCAGCACGCGCTTGTAGTCGCCCACGCGGGCGCCGACGACGAGGGAGGCGGCGTCCCGCAGCGTCTGTGTGATCTTCTCGCCGCCCGGTACCTCTCCCAGCCCCGTGCGTCCTTCGGAGTCTTCGAGGACGACCACGTTGCGGGTGAAGTAGGGGCCGTGCGCCCCGGAGAGGTTGAGCTCCATGCAGTCCCGGCCGGCGACCGGGTAGACGGAGAAGGCGGTGACGGTTGGCTGACTCATGGACGGGTTCCCTGCCTCCGAGATAGCTCCACGCATGCGCACTGCATCTACATATGAAGATGGAGGCTAGGCTGGTGAACGCCATGGGTCAATGGGTCCACGCTTATGGATCACGCTCGGCCGCACCCCTCACGGAGCGTGATCCTCACGAAGCGCGACGATCATGGCCCGGGGCCCGCGGAGGGTGATGTGCTCTTTGAAGCGGAGGGCGCCTTCCACCAGCCGCGCTCCGGGAAGCCGCGAGACCAGCGTCTCCAGAGCCGTGGTGGCTTCCAGCCGGGCCAGTGGCGCGCCCAGGCAGAAGTGCGGCCCCGCGCCGAAGGCCAGGTGGTGGTCGGCTCCCCGATGGATGTCGAAGCGGTCCGGGTCCGGGAAGACGTCCGGATCACGGCCCGCCGCCCCCAGCTGGAAGCACACCTCGCTCCCCGCGGGCAGGTCGACGTCACCGATGCGCATGGGTTCGAGGAGGAATCGGTTGGTGAGCTGTACCGGGGGGTCGTAGCGCAGGGTCTCCTCGACGGCCGCCGCGGCGAGGGCGGGGTCCGCCCGCACCTCGGCCATCTGCCCGGGGTTGCGCAGCAGGGCCAGATAGCAGTGGGCGATGAGACTCACGGTCGTCTCGTAGCCGGCCGTCAGGAGCAGTGTGCAGGTGGAAACCAGTTCGTCGGTGGTGAGCTGGTCGCCCTGGTGCTCCAGGTGTACGAGCTCGGAGAGCAGGCCCGGGCGCGGGGCGCGGCGGCACTCCTCGAACCAGGTGTGGAAGTAGCGGTGGAACTCGGTCGCGGTGGCCCGCACCAATTGGTCGTTCTCCAGGTCCGCGGACTGCTGGGGCGGCGGGTCGAAAGCCACCCGGGTCAGCCGGTCCACCCAGTCCTGGATCCTTTCACGGTCCTCGGCGGGCACACCCAGCAGTTCGCCGATGACGCGGGAGGGCAGCGGGTGGGCGAACTGCGAGATCAGGTCGAACCGGCTATGCCCGACGAGGTCCGAGGCCAGCTCCTCGGCGATCCGCCGGATCCGCGGTGCCATGCCGCTCACTGCCGTGCGGGTGAAGGCGCGGGACACCAGCCGGCGCAGCCGGGTGTGGTCGGGGGGATCCATCGACAGGAAGGACGGTACGACCGGACGGCGGCTGATGACGTCCGCTCCCCGGCTGATCCGGTCCGCGCTGAGCCGGGGGTCGTGCAGCAGCCTGGCACAGTCGCGGTGTCGTGCGACCACGACGCCCCGGCCGCCCGCAAAGAGGAACGGCGAGGCCTCCCGCACCCGGTGCAGCACCGGATACGGGTCCGGCCTGTTCGACGGGTGGTACAGCTCGTCGAGCAGGTCCGCGTCCGGTGTGCCCGGCATGGCCAAGTCACCTCTCTCAGGTATCCGGAAGGGCCGCCCGCCCACCGCCCACGCCGTCCAGCGAGGCGTAGAAGTCGCGGAGGGCGCTGTTCACCGGCTCCGGGGTGGCGTAGGGAAGGAAGTGTTCGCCGCCCGGGACGACCTCGAAGTCGCAGTGCGGGCCGATGAGCTGGGCCATACGGCGGGCCTGGTCGACGGTCAGCAGCCGGTCCCGGTCGCCGCAGAGGGCGAGGGTGCGTACGGCGATCTCGCCCTCGACGGGTCGGTGTTCGATGAGATTCGGCAGCACGCTGTGCTTGAACAGCCGCAGGAACCGGGGGATGGCTCGCGCTTCCCGGCGGACCCACCCCGCGGGGGTGCGCTCGCCGCTGAGGTAGTAGCCGAGCAGCAGATTCAGGATCAGCGGCGGGATGAGTCGTTCGCCGGGGTTGCGGTAGGCGACGTTGGCCAGATACCGCACCGGCGCGGGGAAGGTGTAGCGGTCGGCCAGGCCGATCAGGCACAGGGAACGGCAGCGGTCCGGGCGGGCCTTGGCCAAGCGGTAGGCCGCGGACCCGGTGTCGCTCCAGGCGTACACATGGGCGCTGTCGATCTCCAAGGCGTCCAGCACCAGCTGGACTTCCTCGGCCCGGTCGGCCACTGCCACCCGTGAGGTGCGGCTGAGCCTCGGCTCGTAGACGATGAACTCATGGTCGCACGAGAGGGCCTGAATCTGCCGCGCGTAGACGAAGTTGGTCTCGGCGACCATCGGGAGGCAGATGACCGGGGTCCCCGAGCCGATGCGGGCGCAGGGCACCTGGGAGCCGTCGGACAGGCGCAGCGGCCGCATCAGCCGCTTCAGGGCCTTCCGGTCGGACACCGCCTCCTGGCTGATGTCCGCCGCGCGGCGTGGCGTGGGCATGGCCGTCCCTCAGGTCTCGATGGCGGCGGCGCCGCAGGAGAAGCCGACGCCGAAGGTGGTGAGCAGGGCCTTGGTGCCGGGGGGCATTCTGCCTTCGTGCCGGGCCAGGGAGAGGTTGACCAGCAGGCTGGCCGGGCCCATGTTGCCCAGGTGGCTGACGGGTGTGGGGACGGCGGAGGCGGAAAAGCCCAGCTCGCGGGAGACCATCGTCAGCAGCCGGACGTTGGGCTGGTGGGCGAGCAGGAGATCGACGCCCTCCGGATGCCAGCCCGCCTCCTTCATGGTGGCGCGGATGAGTGCGGGCACGGTGCTCTTGCCGAACCGGGCCAGCGCCATGCCCTGCATGGTGTAGTAGCCGACCTCGAGTCTCACCGCGGAGTCCTCCGGGTGCTTGGCGTGGATCGGCGCCACGCCCAGCTCCCATTGCTCGGAGTGGGTTTCCCAGCGGATGGCGCGGATGGCCAGCGGCGTGCCCTGGGTCGGTTGCGCCGAGAGGATCGCGGCCCCGGCGCCGGCCCCGAACAGGCCTGCCGTGCCGAGGTCCTTGGGGTCGACGGCCCAGAGGAAGTCCGCGGCGGCCGACAGGATGACACGGCGGCAGCGGCCCATGGCGAGCAGGGTCTCGGCGACCTCGAGGGCGGCCACCGGCTCGGCGCAGGCGCCGTCGATGCCCAGCACTCGGACGCGTTTGAGGCCGAGGTGGCCGCTGAGGACGGCGCCCGCGGAGGGCGTCAGATGGGTGGGGCCGTTCTGGATGTGCAGGAGCACGGTTTCGTGCCCGAGGTCGTCCGGGCTCAGTCGCGCGTCCTTCAGGGCCGCGGTGACGGCCTCGCCGGCGAGGGTCACCACGGACTCGTGGGCGTCGGTGGCGCGTCTTTCCACGATCCCGGTGCGCCGCTGGAACCAGTCCTGCGGCAGTCCCAGAGACATGGCGACGTCGGCGTTGCGTATGACCCGCGAGCCGATGGCGTGTCCGGTCCCCGACAGCTCCAGTGGAGTATTCATCCCATGCCCCTCCGCGCGGATGGTCATGTGCACGCCAAACCTTCCCGCTCCTGGAAGGACCATGCGGCCTCAACGCATCTTTCACGCTCCCCGGTGACACTGGGAGCGGTCGCTCTCGGGGGGAACGACCACCCCGTGTCGACACGGGCTCCACGGGGGTGGGCCCGCGTCGGCGCGGACGCCGCCTTCATACGGCGCGCAGCCGCTCCCCCGGCGGTGCGCCGATGTCCTCGCAGGTGCGCGCAGCCTCCGCACGGCGCCGACGGGCCTCCTGTGACCGGCCCTCCGCGGCCAGTACATCGCCCAGAACCTGCAGGGCGCGGGACGCGCCGAGGCGGTATCCGATGTCCCGGTGGACCGCGAGGGCGCCTTCCGCGAGCCGTCGCGCCTCGGCGAGCGCGCCGCCTCCCAGGTGCAGGGCGCCGAGCACGGCGAGCGCCTCGCCCTCGTGGAGCCTGAAGCCGGACCCGGCGGCGATCCGGGCGGCCGCCTCGGCCTCGGCGCGGGCCTCGTCCTCACGCCCCAGCTCGCGGTGCGCGGCCGCCAGCCCCGTGTACGCCGCCGCCTGCTCCCGGCGGCAGCCGGTGCGCAGCGCCTCCTCCAGCGCGCCGCGGTGGTGGTCCTCCGCCGCCGGGAGGTCGCCGAGACGGCTCAAAACCGTGCCAAGGACGTTGCGTACCTCCGCCTCGAAGGTGCGGCGCTTGGTCCGCTGGATGATGTGCAGGGCCCGTTCCGCGTACTCCAGGGCCCGCTGATAGCCGCCGGTGTCGCGGCACAGAGCGGCGAACTCGGCCAGCGCCGTCTCCCGGGCGTAGGAGAACCGCGGCCAGGTGCCCGTGACGTCCACGGCCTCGGTCAGGTGCCGGCGGGCCTCACCGGCCCTTCCCCGGGCGCGGTGGACGAACCCGAGGCCGCGCAGCGCGAGGGTGGTGGCGAGGAAGCTGCCGGTTTCCCGGTCGACGAGGAGGGCCGCGGAGAACCGCTCCCGGGCCTCGTCGAACCGGCCCCGGTCGGCGTGCGCATATCCCAGGTAGGCCAGCGCGGACGCGGTGGGCCGCTTCTCCCCGCCTTCCATCACCCGCAGCGCACGGGTCAGGGAGTGCTCGCTGTGGTCGAGGCCGCCCAGCTCGCGCTGGGCGGCGCCGAGGATGACCAGGGCGGTGCAGCATTCGCTCGCGATCCCGCTCTCCGCGTAGCCGATCTCCTCGTACAGGGCCACGGCCGTCCCGGCGTGGTCGACCGCGTCCGCGAACTCGGCTTCCTCCCAGCAGAGATTGCCCAGGCTGTCGTGCATGGCCGCCTGGCCGTATGCGCTGCGGCCCTTCTCGGCGGCGCGGAGTCCCGCCCGCGCGGCCCGCGCCCAGTCCGGGCGCTCCCCGCTGAGCATCAGATGGCCGTGCAGGGCGTCGGCGATCTGCCAGGTGAAGGCGGACGGGCCGAACTCGGCGGCGTGGTCCATGGCGGACAGCAGATTGCTCCGCTCGGCGCTCAGCCATGTCATGGTCTCGTTCAGATCGGCGAACTCCACCGGGCGCACCACGGGGTCGCTCAGCTCGTCCCCGGCGGGGACGAAACCCGAGTAGAACTGCCCGAACAGCCGACGCCCCGCCCTGGCGGTGGTGGACAGATACCACACCAGCAGCCTGCGCAGGGCGGCCTCCCGCTCCTCGTCGCCGTCCTCCTGTTCGGCCCGGTCGCGGGCGTAGACCCGCAGCAGGTCGTGCTGGCGGTAGCGGCCCGGCTGGTGGGCCGAGACGAGGTGGCGCGCGGCCAGATGGTCCAGCAGCCGCTCGGCCTCCTTCTCCTCGGCGCCGATCAGCGCGCCGGCGGCCGCGGCGGTCACATCCGGGCCGGGAACCAGGCTCAGCAGACGGAACAGCCTGCGTTCGGCCGCGGGGAGCGCGGCGTACGACAGATCGAAGGCGCCCTGCACCGCCGGGCGCCGCTCCCCCGCGATGTTCAGCGCGGCCAGGCGGTTGCCCTCCCGCAACTCCCGCGTCAGGTCGGCGATCCGCCGGTGCCGGCTGCCGATGAGGTTGGCCGCGCAGACCCGCAGGGCCAGCGGCAGATACCCGCACAGCCCGACCAGCTCCGAGGCCGCCTCGGGCTCGGCCCGCACCCGCCCCTCCCCCACCGTGCGGGCCAGCAGGGTGATGGCCTCGTCCTCGCTGAAGACGTCGAGGTCGACGTGGAGGGCGTCGTGGAAGGCGGTCAGCCCCCGCAGGTCGTTGCGGCTGGTGACGACCACCAGGCAGGTCGGGGAGCCCGGCAGCAGCGGTCGCACCTGCTCCAGCTCGGCCGCGTTGTCCAACAGCACCAGCATGCGCTTGCCGGCCAGCAGCGAGCGGTACAGCGCGCCCTTCGCGTCGCAGTCCTCCGGGACGCGGACGGCGGCCACGCCCAGCGCCCGCAGGAAGTGACTCAGCGCCTCGTCGGCGGCGACCGGCGATCCGGAGGCGTAGCCGCGCAGGTTCACATAGAGCTGGCCGTCCGGGAACCGCCCGGCCACCCGGTGCATCCAGTGCACCGCCAGCGTGGTCTTGCCGACGCCCGCCGTGCCGGTGACCGATGAGATCACCAGGGTCTGGGCCGGATCCGGGTCCCCCGCGGGCAACGTCGCGTCCAGCAGCCGCAGATAGCCCGCGCGGCCGGTGAAGCTTGCCACGTCCGCGGGGATCTGCCGCGGCACGGGCATGGCCGCCGCGGGCTCCGCACGCCGCTCGATGCCCGGGTCGGCCAGCAGGACCCGCTGGTGCAGATCGCGCAGCGACCGCCCCGGCTCCACTCCCAGCTCCTCGTCGAGGATCCGGTAGATCTCGCGGTACGCGGCGAGCGCCTCGGCCTGTCTGCCCGACCGGTAGAGCGCGAGGATGAGCTGCGACCACAGCCTCTCCCGCATCCGGTGCTCACCGATCAGCACGGTGAGCTCACCGATCGCCTCGTCGTGCCGGCCCAGCGTCAGGAGCGCGTCGATCCGCTCCTCCCTGGCCGTCAGCCGCAGCTCCTCCAGGCGCGTGGCCTCGGGTCCGGCGAAGGCCTGCTCACTGACCTCGCCCAGCGCCGTGCCGTCCCACAGGGCGAGCGCCCGGTCCAGCTCCGCCAGGGCCCGGTGCGCATCGCCCTGGGCCATGGCGCGCCGCGCGTCCCGGGTGAGCTCGACGAACCGCGTCGCGTCGAGCTGGCCGTCACGCAGGCGTAACGCGTAGCTCGCCTCACTCCTGCCGCCCGCGCTGACCAGCACCTCGAAGCCGAGCCCCGCCCGCCGCGTCGGCTCGAGCAGCCGCCGCAGGTTCAGCACATGGGTGCGCAAGGTCGCGGCGGCACCGTCCGGCGCCTCGCCCGTCCACATCAGCTCGATGAGCCGGCTCTTGCTGACGGCCTGTCCGCCGGCCAGGACCAACGCGGCCAGCAGCACCCGCTGTTGCGGGCCGAGCCCGATCCTGCGCCCGTCGGCCTCCAGGGACACCGGGCCCAGAATGCGCACCCGCACCGCCCCGGCCGGCGCCGAGCACGCCCCTGCCCCAGCAGCCGCGTTCACCATTCCCCCTCTGCTCGCAGACCTGGTGCCCTATGAGCCGCCCCCCGCAAGCCGCCCTTGGTTCACGTTAGTTCAGGGGGCGACATCAGCGGTGCTGCCGCGCCCGGGCGGCCGTGGGGAAGCGGCGGCGGTCACGGGGGCGGCATCCTCAGAATCCGCTCAAATCTTCCACAGAAGACGAATACCGCGAGCGAGGTGTTCGTAGGGTCAAGATCATGACCAAAAGCCGTAGCCGTATCCAGCCCCTGCACATCCCGGACTCCGCCAAGGCCGCGGCGCAGGCCGCCCTGGGCGCGGTCACCGA
This sequence comes from Streptomyces sp. ME19-01-6, assembly GCF_033793745.1. NCBI lineage: Bacteria > Bacillati > Actinomycetota > Actinomycetes > Kitasatosporales > Streptomycetaceae > Streptomyces > Streptomyces sp. ME19-01-6. Next base: position 183,035 of record NZ_JARAXF010000013.1, read on the forward strand.
ACTCGGCGACGCCGTGCCCGACACCGGCCTCGACCTCTATCTGGAGTACGGCGCCAAGCAGCTGCGCAACCACCTGCCCGCGCAGATCCTGGACGCGCTCGCGCAGTGGCGGCACTCCCCCACCGCATGGCTCACCCTGGCCAATCTGCCCGGCCCCCACGAACCCGTGCCCACCCCCCGGGACGGGTTCTGCGACGAGTCGCTCCTGAGGACGCCCAACCTCGTGCACTTCGGCATCCTCCACCTGCTCGGGCTCGCGCCGATCGCCTACCCGTGGGAGAACGACGGCCGCCTGATCAGGAACGTGGCGCCGCGCGCGGCATCGGCCCGCACCCTCACCTCCTGGGGGTACGCACAGCCACTGGACTGGCACACCGACGACTCGGTGCTCGACCACCGGCCGGACGCGGACGCCGCCGAGGCCATCCCCCACTATCTGTCCTTCTACGGCATGCGCAACGACGAGCGGGTGCCCACGGACCTGCTGCCCGTCGACACCCTCCTCGAGGCGCTGCCGGCCCGGACGGCGGAGGCACTGCGGCGCCCCGACTTCACGGTGACCGCGCCCGAGTCGTACACCGCCGACGGCGATGGCAGGCCGCTGAGCCGGACCGGTATCCCCATGCTCTGGACCCTTCCGGACGGCAACGCCGCCCTGCGCTACGGCCCCGGCAGGCTCACCGGCCTCACCCCTGACGCGCGCGAGGCGCTGGCGGACCTCGAGCGCCACGCGGCCACCCTGCCGGGGACTCCGGTGCTGGTCGAGGCGGGCGGGTTCCACATCTTCGACAACCGCCGCGTGATGCACCGCCGGGTGCCCTTCCAGCCGCTCGCCGAGGGCCGGGCCCGCTGGCTGCGGCGCTGCTACGCCTACCGCCCCGCGACCCGGCCCGCGCCCGTCGACTGAGCGGTCACCCCGGTCAACCCGCGCGGCGGCGGGGTGCGGCGTCGGGCCGTACGGGGTCGAGGCATGACCTTGCCGTAAAAGACCGGTGACGGCCACGCGCGCCGTGAAGCGCCATGTCCGATTCCCGCCAGCACACCGCCCTGTCCTGCCGCACAGTGGAGGGGTGATGAGCGACGACAGCAAGTACGAGGCGGTGTGCAGCCGCGACGACCGCTTCGACGGCGAGTTCTTCCTCGCCGTCTCGACGACCGGCATCTACTGCCGGCCGAGCTGCCCCGCGAACACGCCCAAGCGCAAGAACGTCCGCTTCTTCCCGACCGCGGCCGCGGCCCAGGGCGCCGGCTTCCGGGCCTGCCGTCGCTGCCGCCCGGACGCGGTGCCCGGATCCGCGGAGTGGAACATCCGGGCCGATCTGGTCGGCCGGGCGATGCGGCTGATCGGGGACGGCGTCGTCGACCGCGAGGGGGTGGCCGGGCTCGCCGGGCGGCTGGGCTACAGCGCCCGGCAGGTACAGCGCCAGCTCAACGCCGAGCTGGGCGCGGGCCCTCTCGCCCTGGCGCGCGCCCAGCGCGGTCACACCGCGCGGATCCTGCTGCAGACCACCTCCATGCAGGCCGCCGAGATCGCCTTCGCGGCCGGATTCGCCAGCGTGCGGCAGTTCAACGACACCATCCGCGAGATCTACGCCGCCACACCCAGCGAGTTGCGCGCCGCCCGCCCCGGGCACGACGCGCGCGTCGGTCCGGTCGGCTCCGGGGACGGCGCGGCCGGGATACCGCTGCGGCTCGCCTTCCGTGGTCCGTACGCCTCCGCCGAGGTCTTCGACTACCTGGGCGCCCGCGCCCTCGCGGGCGTCGAGGAGATCACCGGCGAGCGCGGCGCCCGCCTCTACCGGGGGGCCCTGCGGCTGCCGAACGGCGCCGGGATCGCGGAGGTCGGCGAGGCGCCCGGCGCGGGCGGCTGGCTGGAGTGCCGACTGCACCTGGGCGATCTGCGCGATCTGACCACCGCCACCCAGCGGGTGCGCCGCCTGTTCGACCTGGACTCCGACCCGTACGCGGTCGGCGAGCGGCTGGGCGCGGACCCCGCGCTCGCCCCCCTGGTCGCCCTGCGGCCGGGGCTGCGCGCGCCCGGCGCGGCCGATCCGCACGAGCTGGCGGTCCGGGCGGTGCTGGGCCAGCAGGTCTCGGTGGCCGCGGGCCGCAGGCTCGGCGAGGCGCTCCTGGCGGCGTACGGCGAGCCGCTGCGGACGCCCAGCGGCGGGCTGACCCATCTCTTCCCGCGGGCGGAGCGGCTGGCCGAGGCGGCGCTGGGAGAGCTTGGAATGCCCGACGCGCGCCGTGACACCGTGCGCGCCGTCAGCGCGGCGCTCGCCGACGGCGCCGTCCGGCTCGACCCCGGCGCCGACCGGGACGAGGCCGAGAAGGCGCTGCTGGGCCTGCGCGGCGTCGGTCCCTGGACGTCCGGCTACATCCGCATGCGGGCGCTGGGAGACCCGGACGTGCTGCTGACCGCGGATGTGGCCGTACGGGCCGGGATGCGGCACACGGGCGCCGCGGCGGTCGACTCCGAGGCCTGGCGGCCCTGGCGCAGCTACGCCATGCACCACTTCTGGAACGTTGCCGCGGACCGTGAAGACTTCCACAGGCACGACAGGCACGAGACGCACGAGACGTACGAGGAACACGAAAGGAAAGACCGATGACGGTCTACACGACGGTCGACAGCCCGCTGGGCGAACTGCTGCTGGTGGGCGAGGAGTCGAAGACCGCCAAGGGCGGCACCGCACTCGCCTCTCTGTCCGTGCCCGGCCAGAAGGGCGGTGCCGTGGTCCAGGACGGCTGGCGGCCGTCCCCGCAGGCGTTCGGTGAGATCGTCTCTCAGCTGCGCACGTACTTCGACGGCGGGCTGACCCGGTTCGACATCGAGTATGTGACCCGCGGCAGCGCATTCCAGCAGCGGGTGTGGCAGGCCCTGGACACCATCCCGTACGGCTCCACGACCACCTACGGCAGGCTCGCCGAGCGGATCGGGGCCCCGCGCGCGGCGGTGCGCGCCCTGGGCTCGGCGCTCGGCGCGAACCCGCTGCTGGTGGTGCGCCCCTGCCACCGCGTGATCGGCGCGAACGGCTCGCTGACCGGCTACGCCGGCGGCCTGGAGCGCAAGCGGCAGCTGCTCGCCCACGAGGGCGCATGAGCGCACTGATCCCACGCCCCCGCAGGGAGGTCGCCCCGGGCGCGGTGCATGTGCCGGACTGGCTCACGCTCCAGCAGCAGCGCGAGCTCGTCGCGGCCTGCCGGGCCTGGGCGGGCGGGCCCGTCCCGATCCGGCACACCAGGCTGCCCAGCGGAGGCGTGATGTCCGTACAGACCGTGTGCGTCGGCTGGCACTGGCTGCCCTACCGGTACAGCCGTACGGCCGACGATGTGAACGGCGCCCGGGCCGCGGAATTCCCCAACTGGATGGTGGAGCTGGGCCGCCGAGCGCTGGCGGAGGCATACCGTGACGAGGGGGCCGGGATGGCCGACATGGCCGCGGCCGACTACACACCCGATACGGCGCTGATCAACTTCTACGACGGGGACGCCAAGCTGGGTATGCACCAGGACAAGGACGAGAAGTCCTCCGCCCCGGTCGTCTCGCTGAGCATCGGCGACACCTGCGTCTTCCGGGTCGGCAACACCGCGACCCGCACCAAGCCGTACACGGACATCGAGCTGGCGTCCGGCGACCTGTTCGTCTTCGGCGGCCCCTCGCGGTACGTGTACCACGGGGTGCCCAAGGTCCACGGGGGCACCGGCGACCCGGCCACCGGGCTGCGCGCGGGGCGGCTGAACATCACCATGCGGGTGACCGGGCTGCGGAACGCGTCGTGACCGTCCGGGTGGCGTGGTTAGGGTGTTGATCACGGGCGATGGCGACGGGGTTGGCGAGGCGCCGCGGATGACGCTCCCCCAGCTACCGCTGGCGGGGTCCCCCAGCGGTAGCCGAGGGCGCGCCCTGTCGTCCGTCGTCGCGCCCCGTCGCACTCTCACAGAAAGGTGGGTGCCGTCATGGGCATCGCGGACATCGAGGCGATCGAGACGGCCGCCGAACGGATCGCCGGATATGTCGTACGCACCCCGACCGTGCCGAGCCCGGGTCTCACCGGTCTGCTCGGTGCGCCGGTCACCGCCAAGCTGGAGTTGCTGCAGCGCACCGGCTCCTTCAAGGCGCGCGGGGCGACGGCGAAGCTCCTGTCGCTGAGCGAGGCCGACCGCGCGGCAGGGGTGGTGGCGGTGAGTGGCGGCAACCACGGGATCGCGGTCGCGGTCATGGCCGGCGCCCTGGACGTGAAGGCGACCGTCGTGATGCCGCGGTCGGCGCCCGCGCGCGCCGTGCGGATCGCGGAGGGGGCGGGGGCCACGGTGCGTCTGACGGACGACATGGACGGCGCGTTCGCTTTGATGTCGCGGCTGCAGGCCGAGGGCCTGACGCTGGTGCACCCCTACGACGACCCCCTGGTGGTCGCCGCGCAGGGCACCGTCGGCCTGGAGCTGACCGACGACGCCGACGAGCTGACCGATGTGCTGGTCAGCATCGGCGGCGGCGGGCTGATCGCCGGGGTCGCCGCGGCGCTGCGCGCACGGCGGCCCGGGGTGCGGATCTGGGGTGTGGAGACGGAAGGTGCCCAGGCCATGTCCCAGGCGCTGGCCGCGGGCGGCCCGGTGCCGGTCGCGCTGTCCTCGATCGTCTCCACCCTCAGCGCGCCATCCGTCTGCCGACTCACCTACGACCATGTGTCCGCCTTGGTCACCGAGGTACTCGTGGTGTCGGACGCCGAGGCGGTGCAGGGCACCCTCGATCTCGCCGAGCACGCGAAGGTGTGGGCCGAGCCCGCCGCCGGCTGCCTCCTTCCGGCCGCGCGGCGGGTGTTGGAGCGGGTGGGCGACGGCGCCCGGCTGGGGCTGGTGATCTGCGGCGGCAACGTGACCACGTGGGACGTCATGTCCTGGGCGGACCGCTTCGGCCTTCGCTGAAGGGGGCCCACCGGCTGTCCGCCCACATAGTGGACGGCACGCGCGCGCAACCCCACGGAGCGACACCTGGGCTGATGGCTGATCAACGCTTCGCGGCGGCTCACACTTATGTGAGTTTTCACCGTTAGCCGGAGCTTCAGGCCATATATTGCGGTCAGGATTTATCCATGAGCACGTGGCTCATGTCGTTAAGTCCTGGGCCGGGCCGGTACGCCACAGTTGGCCTTGAGGTCCAGGCGGCACCGTACAAGGGGGAGCTGGATGGCCACCGATGTGACCTCGGACCAAACGACACGGTCGGATCGCTATGACGCGATCATCGTCGGCAGCGGCATCGGCGGCCTGGTGTGCGGCGGTTATCTCGCCGCCGACGGCCGCCGGGTGCTGGTCCTGGAACAGCACGACGTGGCCGGCGGAAACGCGCATGTCTTCCGCAGGCGGCGCCAGTACGAGTTCGACGTCGGCACCCACTACCTGGGCGACTGCGGGACGGACGGGATCATTCCGGCCATCCTCTCCGGACTCGGCGTCGGCGACCGGGTGCGCTTCCGGCCGATGGACAACGAGCGCGGCTTCGACCGGGTGATCACCCCCACCACCACGCTGGATGTGCCGTCGGGCTGGGACAACTACCGCGACAGACTCAAGCGCGCGCTGCCCGGCGAGGCCGTCGGCATCGACACGTTCATCGACCTCTCCAAGAGCACGACCGCGCTGAGCCGGGCGAGTCTGCTCGGCGAGCCGGTCATTGATCTCTACCACGCCAACCCCGAAGTGACGCGCTGGAGTCGGCGGTCCCTCGGCAAGGTCTTCGGCCACTGCGGGTTCTCGCCCAAGGCCAGGACCCTGCTGGCCGCACAGTTCGCAAACTACGGGGCGCTGCCCGACGACATCGGCTTCGCCGTGCACGCCAACCTGATGGATCACTACATGCGCGGCGCCTACTACCCCGAGGGCGGCGGCCAGGTGCTGGTGGCCACCCTGGTCGAGGCGCTCGAGGGACATGGCGGGGAGCTGCGCACCCGAACCGCGGTGGCTCGTATCCTCATCGAGAACGACACGGCGGTCGGGGTCGAACTCACCGACGGCGAGCGCGTCATGGCGCCCTTGGTGATCTCCAACGCCGACTACCGCCGGACCATCCTCGACCTGTGCGGCGGGGAGGCGGCCTTCCCCGCCCACCTGGTCAGACAGACCCGGGAAGCGACCATGCGGTGCCCGTTGACCGCGGTGTACGTCGCGCTGGACATGGAGCTGCCCGACACCCCCAACGCCAACGTCTGGTGGCACGACAGCGACGACCTGGAGCGGGCGCACGCGAGGATGATCGAGGAGCAGATGAGGGAGGTTCCTCAGCTGGTCTTCTCCTTCGCCTCGGTCAAGGACGCCGGCGCCCCCCATGTGTGCCCGCCGGGTCACAGCAACTTCCAGATCATGACGCTCTGCCCGCCCGGCTATGAGTTCTGGGGCGTGGAGAAGGGCCCGGCCGACGGCGGGCGCTACCGCCGCAACGCCGCCTACGTGGCGCGGAAGAAGCAGGTCACCGAGAAGATGCTGGCCACCGCCGAGCAGGTCATCGGCCCCTTCCGGGACCACATCACCCATCTGGAGACCGCCACCCCGCTGACCAACGAGCGATACATCCTGGCCAGCGGGGGCACCCCGTACGGGCTGGCCGACTGGGGCGGCGTGGGCAAGCGCCCCGATGTGCGCACCGGCGTCGAAGGCCTGTACGTGGTCGGCCAGAGCACCCGGTACGGCAGCGGGGTGGGCGGCGCCGCCACCGGCGGCATGGTGTGTGCCTCCCATGTGCTGGGCCGCCGGCTGCTGCCGGAGGTGCACCGGGGCGCCGTCCTGGGAGACCCGTCGCTGCTCCCCGACCGCGGGCCGGACTGGGATCCGCTCAGGGTCTCCCGCGGCCGGGCCCGTCAGCAGGCGAAGGGCCTGGCGCGCATCGGCTGACGGCGCGCTTGCCCCGCCGTGGGCTCATCGCCCCGTCTGCCCGGCCCGCTCCGCCAGGAGCCGGGGCGGTGCGGCCTGCTGCCAGGAGTCGACCAGGATGTCGCGCAGCTCGTCCAAGTCCTCCAGCGCGGCAAGCCGCACCCGCACCCAGGCGAAGCTCGCCTCGTGGTCGGCGATCCAGAACTTCTCCGGCTCGGCGAGGACCAGCTCGTCGCGCTCCACCTTGGGACATCGGACCGCCATCGAGGTCTCGTCCTCGGGGAGCGTGGCGAACATCTTCCCGGCGACCCGGAAGGTGGGCATGGACCAGGCGGTCTTCTCCGTCGTCTCCGGGAGCGAGAGCGCGATGGCACGGACATCGTCGGACGTGGTCATGGGATGACCGTAAGGCACGCCACCGACACCCGCCCGGCAGGCCGCTCCTCGCAAGGGCCGGGGCCCTCCGTCAGCGGCCCACGGCGTACCCCTGGGCGCCACGGGGGTTGGCCGCCGCGAGGAGGACACCGGTGTCCGGGTCGCGGGCGACCGCGCACAGCCGGCCCTCGGTCCAGGCGCCGCCGACCGTGACGTCATGGCCGCGGCGGCGGAGCTCGGCGATGGCAGACTCGCCGATCCGGGACTCGACGACGACCTTCCCAGCCGCCATCGACCGTGGGTGGAACGAGCCGGGGAAGCTCTCCTGGTGCCAGTTGGGCGCGTCGATGGCGCCTTGCAGGTCGAGTCCCGAGCGCACCGGCGCGCGCAGGGCGACGGCGAGGAAGAAGTGTGTGCTCCACTGGTCCTGCTGGTCGCCGCCGGGGGTACCGAAGGCCATCACGGGGGTGCCGTCGCGCAGCGCGAGGGAGGGGGTGAGGGTGGTGCGGGGGCGGCGGCCAGGGGTGAGGGAGCCCGGCAGCCCGGGATCCAGCCAGGTCATCTGCAGGCGGGTGCCGAGCGGAAAGCCGAGCGCCGGGATCACGGGGTTGGACTGCAGCCAGCCGCCACTGGGGGTGGCCGCGACCATGTTGCCCCAGCGGTCGACGACGTCGAGGTGGCAGGTGTCGCCGCGGGTGGTGCCGTCGGAGCCGACGGTGGGCTCCCCGGCGCCGGGCGCGGTGGCGGGCCCGGGGGCGTGGGACGCCGACCGCGCGATCGCGGCCAGGGCCTGCTGGCTCAGGCGCGGCTCGCGGCCGCCGGGCCGCCCCGGCCGCAGTTCGTGGCTGGCACGCTCGCCGATGAGCGCCCGGCGCTCGTCGTTGTACGGGGCGGAGAGCAGGTCGTCGAGCGGGACCTCGGCGGCGTCGCCGTACCAGGCCTCGCGGTCGGCCATGGCCAGCTTGCCGCCCTCGATGAGGGTGTGCAGATAGTCGGGGGTTCCGTAGTCGTCGGCGGTCAGGCCGGGCGGCAGCAGGGCCAGTTGCTGCAGGAACACCGGGCCCTGGCTCCAGGGTCCGGCCTTGCACACCGTCCAGCCGTTCCAGTCGTAGGTGGCCGGGGGCTCGTAGGTGGCCGAGAAGGCGGCGAGGTCGTCGCGGGTGAGGGTGCCGGCGTGGCGTTCCCCGGAGGAGTCCATGGTGGGCCGGGCGGCGGCCTCGGCGAGCGCCTCGGCGATGAAGCCCTCGCGCCAGATCCCGCGGGCCGCGTCGATCCGGGTCTCGCGGCCGGGTCCCGCGCACTCGGCCTCGGCGACCAGTCGCCGCCATGTCGCGGCGAGGGCCGGGTTCTTCAGCAGACGCCCGGGGGCGGGGGACTTGCCACCGGGCAGGTACAGCTCGGCCGAGGTGGTCCACTCGGTCTCGAAGAGCTCCCGTACGGTCTCGACGGTCTCGCCGACGCGCTCGACGGCGGGATGGCCGCCTTCGGCGTAGCCGATCGCGTACTTGAGGACCTCGGCGAGTTCCTTCGTGCCGTGGTCGCGCAGCAGCAGCATCCAGGCGTCGAACGCGCCGGGCACGGCCGCGGCCAGCGGGCCGGTACCCGGGACCAGGTCGAGGCCGAGCGAGGTGTAGTGGTCGATGGTGGCCCCGGCGGGGGCGGGGCCCTGTCCGCACAGGACGGTCGGGGTGGAGCCCGCCGGGGCGAGGATGATCGGCACCTCGCCGGCCGGGCCGTTCAGGTGCGGTTCAACGACGTGCAGGACGAACCCGGCGGCCACAGCCGCGTCGAAGGCGTTGCCGCCGTCCTCCAGGACGGCCATGGCGGACTGGGAGGCCAGCCAGTGGGTGGAGGACACCATGCCGTGGGTGCCCTGGAGGGTGGGGCGGGTGGTGAACATGAAGCGGCTCCCCTGGTCTTGGTACGGGTGATCGTTCCACGCGGGCGCGGGTGCGGGCGAGGCAGGGGCGGCGGGCTCTCGACGGCGGCAGGTCTTGGTGGCGACGGGCCCGGGTCAGCGGGCCGGGGCCGAGGCGCCGGGCGCGGTGTCGTCGTCGGCCACCGGATGCCAGGGGACCTGCAGTGCGCCGCCGGGCGGCTCCCGCAGGGCGGGGCTCGGTGCGGCACCGGTCGGTGGCGAGCGGACAGCGGGCACTGTCGTCCTCGACCCGGGAGCCACCCCGCGCGGCGACGTCCCGGCCGCGGGGGCTTGACGCCACGGCCGAACTCCTCCAGGTCATGGAGGTCCGCGCGTGCATCGAACCGTCGGTGACCGCACGGGCGGCGGCACGCGTGACCCCCGCCGACATCGTCCAGCTCCACGCCCTCCTCGAGGCGATGCGGCGCGAGCCGTCGCGGCAGAGCGCCGAGGCCCAGCGGCGGCGGAACGCCGGCTGAGCGGCGCGGCGCCCGCGCTCACAGCGCGCGGTGCATGATGTGCAGCCCCACATATCCCTTCGTCGGGTGGTGGAAGCCCTCCGGGAGCGTGCCCAGCACCTCGAAGCCGAGCGACCGGTACAGCCGCACCGCGTGCACATTGGTCTCCACGACCGCGTTGAACTGCATCCGGCGAAAGCCCGCCGCCCGCGCCCAGTCGAGTGAGTACGCGCACAGCGCCCGGCCCACGCCCTGTCCGGAGTGGGCCGGGTCGACCATGTAGCTGGCGCTGGCGATGTGCGCGCCGTTGCCCATCTGGTTGTTGTTCATCTTCGCCGTGCCGAGGACCGTGCCCGCCTCGTCGACTGCGACGACCGTACGGTTCGGTGGCCGCAGGAGCCACCAGTCGCGGCCCTGCTCCTCACTGAGGCCGAGCGGATAGGTGAAGGTCTCGCCCGCGGCGACGATCTCGTGGAAGAAGGGCCAGATGACGGGCCAGTCCCGCGGCGTGGCTTCCCTGATCAGCATCGGGGCATGATGTCGCCTCGGCCTGCCGGTCCGCCACCGTATTCCGCGTGCCCGGAGATCAGTTCTGTTGGGCCAGTTCGCCGAGAAGCTTCCAGGTGCGGCGCTCGTCCTCGGGGGAGCCGATCGCGGTCTGGGTGTAGACGAGTTCGGTCGCGCCCGCCTCGAAGTAGGCGGCCACTTGGGCCGCGAGCAGTTCCTCGTCGCCGATCGTGACGAGGTCGGCGGGGTTGTCGACGCCCTCGCGGTCCAGCGCGGCGCGGTAGGCGGGGAGGGTCGCGTAGTACGCCATGTTCTGCTCGGCGCGGGCGCGGGCACCCGCCACGTCGGCGGTCACGACGCCGGAGACGATGGCGGCGACGCGGGGCGCCGGGCGGCCCGCGGCCTCGGCGTGGCGCGTGAGGGTGGGGACGGTGTACTCGGCCAGGGTGCGCGGTCCGGAGAGGATCGGCAGCGCGCCGTCGGCGAGTTCGCCGGCGGCGCGCAGGGTCTGCTCCCCCGCCGCCGCGACCAGCACCGGCACCCGCGGCCGGGCGCCCGGCACACTGGCCGGCAGCGAGGTCCTGGCGACCAGCGTCTCGCCGTTGAGGTCCACCGCGCCGGTCTCCAGCAAGGATCCCAGCGCGTCCAGGTATTCGCGCAGATGACGGACCCTGGGGTGCGGCGCGAGCCCGTAGGTCTGTTCGACGAACGACTTGACCGAGAGCCCCACGCCCAGCGTGAAGCGCCCGTGGGAGGCCGCCTGCGCGGTCTGGGCCTGCATGGACAGCACGATGGGGTGGCGCGGATAGATGGGCACGACCGCGGTGCCGACGTCGATGCCGGGCACCCCGCGGGCCGCCAGGGCGGCCATGGTGATGGCGTCGTGGTCGAACCGCTGGGTGAACCAGGCCGCGGACAGCCCGGCGTCGGCGAGCTCCTCCACCTGGCCGATCAGGGTGTCGACGGAGTTGGCCTCGCGTGACAGCTGGGTGTGGTCGGTGGGCAGGGCGACACCGATGCGCATGACATGCTCCGAATCGACGATCGACGGACAGCCGGCCCCGCCGCGGGCGGGAACCCGAAACATACTTTAACTCGGTAACGAAAATTACCAGGTTAAGAGGTGCTGTCGGGAGTCGCGGGCGCGCCGACGCCGCGTCAGGCGCGTTCCGGGGTGCGCTCCTCGGTAGGGGTGTTCGCCACCGCCGCGGCCGCCGGACGGCGGTGCGGGAGGCACAGCGCGGGGAGGACGGCGGCGAGCATCAGGGCCACGGCCCAGAGGTAGGTGTCGGCGAAGGGCCCGGCGTGTGTGGGGGTGGTGGTGGTGCCGCCGTTGATGGAGAGCATGACGGAGAAGAAGGCCACCCCCATCGCGGCCGCCACCTGGGAGGTGATCTGAAGGGCCGTCGAGGCCGAGGGGGCGTCGTCCGCCGAGAGCCCGCGGGTGGCGGCGGCCATCGTGGGCATCATGGTCGTTCCGACGCCGATGCCCAGCACCAGGAGCGGCACGGCCACCCGCCAGTATGCGATGGTGTCCGACAGTTGCCAGGTCAGCAGCCCCATGCCGAGCGCCGCCGTGGCGACACCGCCGACCACCAGCCGCCGCGGCGGAACCTTGTCCGCGAGCCGCCCGGAGAACTGCATGGTCACCCCGGCCGCCAGCCCCAGCGGGGCGCCCAGCAGGCCGGAGGCCGTGGCGCTCTCACCCCGCACCACCTGGAAGTACATGGGCAGAAGCAGCATGCTGCCGAAGTAGCCGACGACGAACAGGCCGAGCGTCCCCGCCCCGGCGGCGAAGGCCCGGTCGCGGTACAGGCGCAGGTCGATCAGCGGGTGCGGGCTGACCCGGGCCCGTACGGCGAAGCCCGCGACCAGCGCGGCCCCCACGGCCGCCGGGAGCACCACGCCGACGTCTCCGAAGTCGCGGCGCTCCGCGCCGGTGGACAGGCCGTAGATGAGCGCGGCCAGGCCCGGGGAGAGCATCAGCAGGCCGGGGAGGTCCAGCCGCCGGCCGGGGGCTCCCGCGGCGCGTGGCAGCGCGCGGGCGGCGACGACCAGGGCGGTGACGCCGATGGGCACATTGATGGTGAACATCCAGCGCCAGGAGAAGGAGTCCACCAGCCAGCCGCCCAGCACCGGGCCGCTGACGGGGCCGATGAGGATGGGGATGCCCATGATGCTCATGATGCGGCCCATGGTTTCCGGGGTCGCGGCCTGCATCATGATCGTCATCCCCGTCGGCACGATCATGCCGCCGCCCAGCCCCTGCACCATTCGGAAGGCCACCAGCGACTCGATCGACCACGCCGTCCCGGCCAGCAGGGAGCCCAGGGTGAACATCGCAATGGCCGTCATGTAGACGCGCTTGGTGCCGAAACGCCGGATCGCCCAGGCCGTCACCGGGATCACCGCGGCCAGGGCCAGGGAGTAGCCGGAGGACACCCACTGGACCGTGGGCAGCGGGGCGTCGAAGCGCTGGGCCAGCGGGTTGATGGCGACGTTCACCACGGTGGTGTCCAGCACCGACATGACGGAGCCGAGCGTGACCACGGCGGCGAGGACCGCCAGCCGGGGTGAGGTGGGCGGGGCGTCGCCGGGAGCTTGCTGCGTAGGTGACATGACGGAGCCTTGTCTTCGTGATCGGCGGGGCGGGTGGATCGCCCGCCCGCCTCCCGAGACTCCGATATGAACCAAGGTTTAAGTCAACCGGGGACCGGCTCGGGCATGTTGTTCGGCCCACGCGCCGTGCCCACCGGCCGTGCCCACGCGGCGCGCTCGCTGACCGTGCTCGTCGCTTCAGGTCAGCGGCAGCGCCCGGATCGACTTGCCTCGCACGACATAGAGCCGGTCCTTCCCCACCAGCAGCCGCGTGGTGCCGAGTACGGAACCGGACGAGTCGCGCAGGGTCCACCGCGTCCGCCCGGTGCGGCGGTCCACCGCCACCGCGGAGGCACGGCTGTCGGAGGACGGCGGGAAGACCAGCCCGCCGGCCACCGTGGTGCGGGCGAGCGGCGAGGCCAGGTCGGTGTCCGCCTTCCACTTCCACCGCACATGATGGGACGCCAGATCGATGGCGAATACATGCGTGCCCAGGACCGTGAGGTAGGCGACGCCGTCCGCCACGGCGGGGGCGCCGAACCCCGACCCGTCGGCGGTGCCGGAGGGCAGTTCGTCGGGGTCGAGCCGCCACCCCCCGCGGCCGGTGCGCAGATCGATCGTGCGCAGCCCGGGCCCGCTCATCAGCACGGTGCCGCCTGCCGCCGCCACCGTCCACCGCGGCACCTCGTCGCTGCCGTCACCCGCGACCACATCGTCCCCGGGCAACTCCACCCGCCACCGCCGCCGGCCGTCGGCCGTGTCGTACGCGGTCACCGAACCGGCGTCGACGAGCACCAGCCGGCCCTCCGCCACCGCCCCCGGCAGCACACTGGCCGCGCCGGGCCCGAGCTCCCGGCGCCAGCGCACCTTCCGGGCCACCGTGTCGTATGCGAGCAGATACCGGCGGCGGGTGTCCGGCAGGCCGTCGCGGTGCGCGCCCGAGTGTCCGATCACATACGCGGTGCGGGCGTCCCCGGCACTGACCGGGCGGTCCGTGAAGCGGAAGGTCACCCCCAGCGGGTCGGAGTACCAGGTCCTGCCGTCGGCGGGGTCGACCATCGCCAGCCGGTCGTCCCCGTCGGCGTAGGTGGCCTTCATGACGATCAGACCGCCGCAGGCCATCGGCGTGTACCCGGACACCGCGGGCGCGGTCCAGCGCACGGTGCCACGGCGGACGTCCACGCCGAGGATGCCGTCCCCCGGGTCGGCCTGTACGGCGATGACTCCCCGGTGGAGCAGCGGCCTGCCGAGGTCCCCGATGGGGCCCCGGTACTCCCACAGCGGCTGCGGCGCGGTGTCCGTGCCGGTGACGCCGGGGCCGGGCCGGGGTCCCCCGGGGGCGTCGTCGTCATCGGGGCCGGCCACCGCCCACCACACGCCGCCGGCCGCCCCGACGGCGGCCAGGGCCCCCAGCCCGCCCAGCACCAGCCGGCGGCGGGCCGGGCGCGGGCCCTCCTGGGGCGGTGGCGCCTCGGAGGCGGTGTCGGGCGGCGGGGCCTGGGGCTCTTCGCGCCGCCGCACCGCCACATCCCACACGGTCGCGGTGCGCAGCGCGATGTCGTACAGGACGCCCGCCGGGAGCAGGCCGGCGAACCGGTCCCGTTCGTCTGCCTGTTCCCTTTCCTGTTCCCTTTCCTGTTCCCTTTCCTGTTCGCGATCGCCGTCGTCGCCCGTGCCCGCCAGGGCGCGCGCGATCCGGTCGGCTGCGGGACGGTCCGCGGGGTCCTTGGCCAGACACCCGACGACCAGCGGCCACAGCTCCTCCGGCACCCCGGCGAGGTCCGGCTCCGCGTACGCCACGCGGTACAGCACGTCGTTGGCCTCGCCCTCGCCGAACGGCGCCCGCCCGGCGGCGGCGTACACCAGCAGGCCGCCCAGCGCGAACACGTCGGCGGGCGGTCCGACACTCTGCCCGCCGACGGGGCGCGCCTGTTCGGGCGATATGTAGGCGGGGGTGCCCATCTGACGGCCGGTCCGGGTCAGCCGCTCGGCGCCCACGGCCCGGGCCAGCCCGAAGTCGATCAGCTTGGGCCCGTCGGCGGTGATCAGCACGTTGGAGGGCTTCAGATCGCGGTGCACCAGGCCCTGGCGGTGCACCGTGGCGAGGCCCCGGGCGAGCGCCACCCCCAGGGCGCGCAACGCGGCGTACGGCCAGGGGCCGTGGGCCTCCACTGCCTGTGTCAGGGAGGGGCCGAGCAGGTATTCGGAGGCCAGCCACGGCCGCGGCCCGGCGGTGTCGGCGTCCACGACGGCCGGGAAGAAGTCGGCTCCGCCCACGGAGCGGGCGGCCTGGAGTTCCTGCCGGAACCGCTCCCGGAACTCCTTCTCCTCGGCCAGGTCGCGGTGGACGGCCTTGAGGGCCACGGTCCGGCCCCCGTCGGAGCGGGCCAGGAAGACGGTGCCCATCCCGCCGGACCCGAGGCGGGCGAGCAGACGGTAGCGGCCGAACGACTCCGGATCGTGGCCGAGCAACGGCCGCACGGGCAGGGCGGGCTCGTCCGCCGTCACGTTCACGGTCATCCCTTCACTCCACCGGAAGCATGAACACGGCGGCGCCGTGGGCGACGACGGCCGACGATCTCGCCGGGTAGACGTGGTAATCCTCGAGGAGCCCGCTGCTGCTCTCCTGGAATCGCCACCGCACCGCGCCGGTCCGGGCGTCGAGCGCGAACACGCCCGCCGCCACGGCGGCCAGCACCGTACGGCCGGAGTCGGTGACCGAGAGGGTGGGGGTCGCCTTCCACACGGTGTCGTCGGGCAGCGCGGACCGCCACAGCTCGGTGCCGCGGTCCGGGTCGATCGCGTAGACCAGCTTGGTGCCGTCGGACACATACAGCACATCGCCCTTCCCGCCCGGCCCCTGGCGGATCACCGGGTGGCCCAGCGGGGACTTCGTCGTCGCATAGCTGTTGATGTCCAGCGACCACCGCTGTCTGCCCGAGTCGATGTCCACGGCGCGCAGCGTGGCCCCGCGCGCGGCGTAGATCAGACCGCGGCTGGAGGACATGCCGAACTTGTCCCCGGTGCCGACGCCGTCGAAGCGCCTGCGCCACTCCTGGTGTCCGTCGGACAGCCGCAGCGAGATGAGCTCCACCTTGCCGCCGGGGTATCCCAGGCCGACCAGCGAGCGGCGGGTGGGGAACGCCCCGATGTCATCGCCGTAGGCGGCGGGCAGTCGGTTCCGCCACAGCTCGCGACGGGTCCTGGTGTCGTACGCGACCACGTAGGCGGGGGGCCTCTCGCCGCCGGTTCCGCTACCCGCCTCGGTGGCGGTTCCCGTCGCGGTGAAGTAGGCGTGGCGGCCGTCCGGGTCGACGGAGAGCATGGTCTGGAAGGTGAGGTCGGTGCCGGAGTACGTGGACTCCACCCAGCGCTGGTGGCCGTCGCGGGCATTGAAGGCGACGAGTCTGCCGCCGATGGCGAGGAGGGCGAGTTCGCGGCTGATGGGTTCGGGGGTGGCGTCGGTGCCCAGGTCGTCGCGGCGCCAGCTCGGGCGGCCGGTGCGCAGGTCGAGCGCGACGGCCTCCTGGGCGTTGGTGATGATGGCGAGCCTGCCGCGCCACACCAGGGGCCGTACGGATGTGGCGGCGGTCAGGTCGAAGCGCCACCGGGCGACGGGGGCGGTGCCGGCCGGGAGACGAGACGCCGGGCTCGTGGCGGGGTGCCGGGCCGGGCCGGGATCGGTCAGGGCGGACAGCCCGCCGCGGCCCGCCACCCACCCGGCCACCGCCGCTCCCCCGGCCAGCAGCCCGGCGG
This sequence comes from Streptomyces sp. ME19-01-6, assembly GCF_033793745.1. NCBI lineage: Bacteria > Bacillati > Actinomycetota > Actinomycetes > Kitasatosporales > Streptomycetaceae > Streptomyces > Streptomyces sp. ME19-01-6. The sequence continues at coordinate 199,514 of NZ_JARAXF010000013.1, forward strand.
CCCCCGCGGCGGCTGTGGTGAGCACGGCGCGGCGGGAGGCGGCCGCGGTACGGGACGGTGGCGGGTCGGCGACCGGATGCGAGCGGTTGCGGCCCTCGCCCCGCGTGGGCGCCGTGAACACGTCGTCGACCGGGAACGCTCCGTCCTCGGCGGCCGGTTCGTCGCGGGCGCCGGACGGGGCCGCGGACCCGGGGGCGGCCGCGGGCTCCTCCAGCACCAGCGCCCGCGCGGCCTCGCGGGCCAGCCGGGCGACCACGGCGCTCGGCAGCCGAGGGGGCGGCAGCGGCGCGGCCGGGTCGGGACCGCCGAAGGCCGCGCGCAGCGCGGCGGCTTCCGGGCGGCCCTCGGGGTCCTTGTCCAGACAGCCCGTCAGGATCCCGGCGAGCGGGTCGGACAGATGGCCGAGGTCCGGCGGTTCGGCGGCGATCCGGTACAGCACCTGCGGTGGCGCGTCGTCGCCGAACGGGGGGCGGCCGGAAGCGGCGTAGGCGAGGACCGCGCCCAGGGAGAAGACGTCGGAGGCGGGGACGGGGGCCCGGCCCCGCGCCTGTTCGGGTGACAGGAAGGGGGCCGGCCCGGCGAACCGGCCGGTGTCGTTGTCGTACGCGTCCTCTCCCTCACCGTCGGCTCCCCCGCCGAACCCTCTCCCGCCGTGGGCTCCCTCGCCGTGGGCCCCCCGCCGCGGCAGGCGCGCGTGGTGAAACCCGGTCAGCCGGGGGCCGTCCCCGGCGACCAGGACGGCGTCGGCCGAGATGCCACCGTGCACCATTGCGGCCGAGTGGACCCGCTCCAGCGCCTCGGCGAGCGCGGCGCCCAGCGCGCGTACGTCGTCCTCCGCGAGCCCTCGGGGTGCGGCGCGGACGGCTTCGACGAGCGGCACGGCGGGGACGTACGCGTAGGCCACCCATGGGGCCGACGCGTCGAGTTCGGCGGCCTCGACGGGGCGCACCCAGCGCCCGGCGGCGGCCCGTGACGCCGCCACGTCGCGGCGCAGCCGGGCGCGGAACCGCTGGTCGTCGGCGAGCGCGGCGCGCACCAGCGTGACCTCGACAGCCGGCCCCTCGCCGACGCGCCGACCCAGCAGCCGCACCCCGCTCTCCGTCTCCCCCAACCGGGCCAGCATCCGAAACGGCCCGAGGCGACGCGGATCCGCGTTGTGCAAGGTGTGCATATGTCGGCAGCCCTCCCGGCACGGTGCCGCGCCCCCGCTATCTGAAACGTACCGCAGCTTAGGGGCGTCGAAGCATGGAAGTGACACGTGGCCGAGACCACGGGCCGGGCGCCGGTGGCGGTGCGGCCGGTGCGTTGGCGCCGCCGGTCATAGGACCGGCATGGCGTGCAGGGTGCCGGCGTGGGTCAGGAAGACCCGGTTGGCCGCGCCGGTGAGGTGCCAGGGCTTGTCGCCCCCGCCGCCGAGCGACCACGCCGCCGCGGCCTTCCGCAGGTCGACGGTCACGACTCCGTCGTCGGGGCCGGACCGGTCCGCGCCCAGCGGGTGGTAGAGGGACTGGCCCTGGACCACGGGGGCGGTGGTGGGGAGGGCGTGCGTACCGGGGAGGAGGGACCAGGTCTGTTCGCCGGTGCGGGCGTCGACCGCGATCAGCTGGTCCTGCCAGACGAGATGGAGGGAGCCGTGGGCCGGGGTGGGTGAGCCCCAGACGCCGTCGCCGGGCGCGGGGGTGGCCCAGCGCCGTGCGCCGTCCGCGAGGGAGAGGGCCCTCAACGAGGCGCCGCCCAGGTACACGGTGTCGCCCGCGACGGCGGGCGTGAGGGCCACCTTGGCGGCGGTGTCCTGATGCCAGGCGACCGAGCCGTCGTCGTCGGTGCGGTACGCGGTCACCGTCCCGTCGGATCCGGCGACGACGAGCCGTCCCCCGGCCGCTGCCGCCGCGGCTCCCTTCGCCGTGCCGCTCGCCGCCGGTGTCCTCCAGCGCGCCCGAGCGCCCGTCAGCGGCAGTGCGCTCAGCCGCCGTTCGCCGTCCAGTACGTACACCGTGTCGGCGCCGGCGGCGAGGAGCCGCGTCGCCCCGGCCGCCCGGGACCAGCGTTCCCGTCCGTCGCGGGCGTCCACCGCGCTCAGCCGTCCGCCCGCGGTGACGGCGAGGACGGCGCCGGCCGCCGCGAGCAGGCCCGCGGCGGGCAGCGGCGCGCCCCGGTCGGTCCAGGTCCACACGGGCTCCCCGGTGTCCGCGGCCCAGGCGGTCAGGCCCTTGGGGGTGCCGGCGACCACGACCTCACCGGCCGCGAGCGGGCCGGCGCCGTCGGGGGCGAGGCCGTCGCGGGTCCACAGCGGGGCGGGCGCGGTCCCCGTGGTGTACCGCGCCAGCGGGGCGGCGGCGGGGGCGCCGGGGCCACGGCCGTCGTCGCCGCGCAGCAGCCACCACCCCGCCCCGCCGCCCGCGGCGCAGACGGTGACCGCGGCCGCGGAGGCCGCCGCGACGCTCACCCGGCGCCGGGACGGGGCCGCCTCCGGGGCGGCGGAGCGGACCGTACGGTCGACGTCCGCCGCGCGGCGGGCGAGTTCGGCGGCGAGCGGCCCGGAGCGCCAGGCGGGGCGGCGCAGGGCCAGGCGCGGCCGGTTCACCGCGCGCCGCGCCGCACCGCGCGCCGTGCCCCGTTCTCCGTCCCGTTCAGTGCCCCGTTCAGTGCCCCGTTCAGTGCCCCCCGCTGTGCGCAGCCGCCGCGCCACCTCGCGCGGCTCGGGGCGCTGTGCGGGCTCCTTGGCCAGGCAGTCGGTCACCACCCCCAGCAGGGCCGGCGGTACGCCCTCCAGGTCCGGCTCCTCATGGACGGTGCGGAACTGGACGGCCGCCGGGTGACCGTCGCCGAAGGGCAGGCGCCCGCCGGCGGCGAACGCGAGCACGGCGCCGAGCGCGAAGACGTCGCCGGGCGGCCCGGTGCGCCGGCCGAGCACTTGCTCGGGGGCGGAGAAGCCGGGCGTGGCGGGGGCCGACCCGGCGCCGGTGAGGGTCATTCCGTGCTCGGGCCGGGCGATGCCGAAGTCGATGATGTACGGGCCGCCGCGGGTGAGCACCACGTTCGACGGCTTCAGGTCCCGGTGCACCAGGTCGGCCGCGTGGATTTCCGCCAGCGTTCCGGCCAGTGCCGCCCCCAGCGTCCGTACGTCTCCCTCCGCGAGGGGGCCGTACCGGTCCACGGCGCGGGTCAGGGTCAGCCCCGGGAGGAATTCCGAGGCGAGCCAGGGCCGTTCGCCCCACATCCCGTGCCCGAGGACGGCCGCCACCCCGGGCCCGCGCACCGACCGCGCCACCTCGGCCTCCCGCCGGAAGCGGTCCAGCATTCCGGGGTCCTCGCCGTCCGTGGCCCGCGGTGCCTTCACGGCGGCGGTCCGGCCCGCAGCGTCCACCCCCAGGTAGACCTTCCCCATGCCGCCCGCGCCGACCACTCCGAGCAGCCGGTAGGGCCCGAGCCGTATCGGGTCGTCGTCGGCGAGCGGGGCGACTGTCGGGTTCTCGGTCATGGCCACGAACCGCGATCGTAGACGGCCCCGGACCGGCGTCTACGCTGTGCCCGTGATCTTTCCGCGCGCCCCGCTGTCCGAGCTCGTCCGCCGAGTACCGCCCCCGTCCGAGGCGGTGGACGGCCACGGCGACTGGGAGGCGGCCGAGGCCGTGCTGGGCGTGCGGCTGCCCGCGGATTTCAAGGCGCTGGTCGAGACGTACGGGCGGGGCGAGTTCTGCGACCACATCTGCCTGCGCACGCCGTTCGGCGAGGACAACCCGGTCCGGCTCGAGGCGGATCTGCTCGAGGACTACGGCGACATGCGGGAGATGTTCCCCGAGCGCTACCCCTACCCGCTGTTCCCCGAGCCGGGCGGGCTGATCGCGTGGGCGGTCACCGGCAGCGGACACCATCTGTGCTGGCGGACCGCGGGGCCGCCGGAGGCGTGGCCGGTCGTGGTGTGGTCGCGTGACGACGACTACGAGGAGTACGGGCCCGGCGCCGCCGACTTCGTGGAGGGGTGGATCACCGGGCGGATCGTCTCGGAGGCCATGCCCAACAACCAGCCCGACCTCGCCCCATGGTTCGACTCCGCGCGCGAGCTGGCGCATGTGTACGTCGAGCTGGCGGAGGGCGGGCGGCCCTACCCGGAGCGGCTGCGACTCCTGCGCGAGGCGCTGTCGCCCACCGCCGACCGGGGCGGCTTCGTGTCCGAGTACGACGGCAAGCGGCAGGATCATTTCGCCACCGTCGACGGCGGCTGGGAGGTGACGTACGAGACGGCGTACGGCCATCAGATCCGGGTGGCGTTCCCTCCCGAGGACAGCGAGCGGGCGCGGCTGGCCGTGCTGGGCGCGGCGAGGTCGATGGGCTGTGAGGTGCTGAGGCTGTCGACCGTGCACGGCACGGCCGTGTGGCAGCCCCTGCCGTAACGACCTGGGGGGCGTCCGGTGGCCGGGGCGCCGTTCAGCCGCCGATCCCGTGGTCGGCGAGCGGACCCACCGTCCAGCCCTCGTCCCGGCATACGCGGACGAGGGCGGGCAGCGCGCCGAGGGCCGCCCGCCAGCAGCCGGGCTCGGCCGCCCGGTCGGAGTCGTGGAGCAGCACCGTGCCGCCGCCGCGCAGATCGCGGCGTACGGTGGCGAGCACCGAGGCCGACGTGGCCTGAGCGGTCCAGTCGCGGCCCCACGCCGTCCACAGGACGGGGCTGAGCCCGGCCCGTGCGGCGGCCAGCGTGCGGCCGCCGGTCAGGACCCCGTACGGCGGCCGGTACCAGCGCGGCACCGCGCCCGTGGTCCGCCGTACGACACGGGCGGCGTGCGCGACCTCGCGCAGATCGCGGGCAACTGTGGACCGCCATGGGCGGCTGTGCGTCCAGCCGTGGACGGCGAGCTCATGGCCGCGGTGGGAGATTTCGGCCGCGGTCCGCGGGTGGCGCAGGACACTGTCGCCGAGGACGAAGAAGGTGGCCCGTACGGCGAGCTCGTCGAGGGCGTCGAGGAAGTACGGGGTGGACCCGGGGTCGGGACCGTCGTCGAAGGTCAGGGCGATGTGGTCGGGCCGGCCGCGGCCGGCCAGGGCCGGGAAGAGAGCGCGCCGCACGCCGGGCAGCCAGGTGCCGGCGGGGACCAGGTGTGCGGCCGCCACCAGGCCCGCCGCGGCCGCGGCCAGGGCCTCGGCCCGGTGGCGCGCGTCGCCGCGGCGGCCGTCGTATCCGGCCGTTCCGCGGCTCATGAGCGGCTCACGTGGGACTGCCGCTTTCCGGCCACGCAAAACACCCCTTCCGGCCATGCGGGACCCCCGCTCCCAGCCATGGCCCGCCGCGCCCGGTCATGCGGAACCGCCGCCCCGGCCACGCGGGACCGCCGTTACCGGCCATGGAGGGCCACCCCTTCCGGCCGTGCGGGACCCCCGCTTCCAGCCGTCTGGGGCCACCGCTCCCGCTCACGAAGCGCCGCCGCTTCCGCTTCCGGTCCGCCGCGTCGCACGGGGCGGGTGGGCGGGGCGGGCGGTGGTCGCCTGGGTGGCTGTGTCCCAGCCGTCGGCGACGGCGGGTGCGCGGGACAGGCCGACGACCCCGGCCGCCATCAAGGCGACACCGATCGCCTCGGGCACGATGCGGGGCCCCAGAGCGACGCGTTCGCCGAAGAGCACCCAGCCCAGCGCGATGCTCATCAGCGCGTCGCCGAGGGTGAGCGCGGGCTGGGACGCCGCGAGGGTGCCGGCCCGCAGGGTGCTCTGCAGCAGCAGGAAGCTCAGCAGCCCGACGCCGCACACCGCGTAGAGCGGCCAGCTGGTGAAGACGGCGGCCACGCCGTCGGAGAACCGGCCGGTGAACTCCTTGATCAGCGCCGCGGTGCAGGCGAAACACGCGGCGGTGGCGCATCCCAGTACCGCGGCGCGGGCCGGGCCGCGCAGCGCGCGGGCCGGGCCGCGCAGCGCGCGGGCCGGGCCGCGCAGCGCGCGGGCCACCGCGGTCAGGGCGCCCACGGCGAGCACCGTCAGCAGCCCTACCGGGAGCCAGCGGCCGTTCATCGCGGTGCTCTGGCCGTGCGAGGGGTCGGCGGCGACGAGGAACAGCGCCAGCCCGGCGGCGAGCGTCACGAACGCCAGCCAGGTCCGGCCGTCCGGGCGGTGGCGGAAGACCAGGCTGCCGACCACCAGGGTGAACAGCAGCTCGGTCACCAGCAGCGGCTGGACGACGGAGAGTCGCCCGACCGCGAGCGCTCCCACCTGGGCCACCGCCGACACCACCATCGCCGCCCCGCCGGCCAGCCAGAACGGACGCCGCAGCAGCCGGACCAGCCGGAGCAGGGGCTGCCCGGCCCTCCACCCGCTCCCCCGTCCCCCTCGCCGCTCCTGCCCCTGCCCCTGCCCCTGCTCCCGTTCGTGCTCTTGTTCCTGTTCCATCGCGGCACGTCGCTGCAGCACCGACGCCGCGCCGTTGCCCAGGGCGGACAACAGCGCCAGCAGGACCATCAGCGTGTCGTTCACCGCGTCACCCGTAGCGGGACGCCAGCCGGCGGTACAGGGCCGGGGCCGCGCTGCGGACCAGCCCGGGCAGGCGCAGCCAGGCGGGTACGTAGACCTCGTCGCGGCCTCGCGCGACGGCGTCCCAGACCGCGTCGGCGACCCGGGCCGGGGGCAGTGGGCGGGGCCGTCGGCGGGTGTAGGGGGGTGCCGCGGCGGGCGAAGAACGGGGTGTCCACCACGCCCGGGACGACGTGGGTGACCCGTACGCCGGACCCGTGGAGCTCGTACCGCAGGGCGTCGGCGAAGGTGCCGAGCGCCGCTTTGGCGGCGGAATACACCGCCTCGCCCTTGACCCCCACGCTGCCCGCGACCGATCCGATCAGCACGATGTGTCCGCGCCGCTCGGCCAGCATGCGGGGCAGCACCAGACGCGCCAGGCGTACGGTGGCGAGCAGGTCGACGGAGATCACCCCCTCGATGGCCGCGGCCGGCATCGAGCCGAACGGTCCGGCCCAGCCGACCCCCGCCCCGGCGACGAGCAGGTCGATCCGCCCGGCCACGTGGTATGCCTCCCGGACCAGATGGCCGCTTCCCTCCTCGGTGGCCAGGTCGGCGGGGAGAGCGGTGGCCGAGGTCCGGGCCGCCACGCGGTCCAGCCGCTCCCGGTGGCGGCCGTTGATCAGCAGCCGCCAGCCGCCCTCGGCGGCGAACCGGTCCGCGACGGCGGCCCCGATGCCGGAGGACGCGCCGGTCACCAGCGCCACGCCGCGCCACGCGGCCGTGGGGCCGTCCGTGTCCCGGGCAGGGCCACGGTGGGTTCCTGTGTCCGGGAGGGGGCGGGCCATGGCGACTCCCTGTGACGGCCGGCCGGGTGAACGGCCGCCGTACGGTTTGGCGACACGCGCAGCGGTTACCTCCAGTTAGCCACGTTCAGCTCCACCACGCACCACACGCACCACGTGCCACGCCGCACCGGGCGCGGCGCGTCGGCACCCGCGGTGCGTCGGCCGTGCACACCAGCGGAGGTGACCATGAACCCGCCGCCCGATGACCGGCGCGCCGGGCGCCCTCCCCGGGAGCGCCGGTGAGCAGGCGTTTCCTCGTGGTGAGCGCCAGCATGGGCTCCGGTCACGACGCGGTGGCCGCGGAGCTGGCGCGGCGTCTGGCGGACCGGGGACACCGGGTGGACCGGACCGATGTCCTCGCGCTGCTGCCCGCCGGGATCGGCCCGGGGCTGCGCTGCGGATACCGGGCGACGATCCGCCGCCTCCCCGTCCTCTACGCGGGAATCTACGCCGCGTTCTTCCGCTCCGGCCCCGGCCCGCGGCCGGGCAGCGCCCCGCTGGCGGCGCTCGCCGAACACCGGCTGCTGGAGCTGGTGGAGCGGTGGCGGCCGGATGTGGTCGTCCCGGTCTTCCACCTCGCCGCCCAGCTCACCGGCCGACTCCGCGCGGGCGGGGCGCTGGCGGCGCCCAGCGCCGTCTTCGTCACCGACTTCGCGGTGCACCGCCAGTGGCTGCACCCGGGCAACGATCTGCATCTGTGCGTCACCGCCGAGGCGGCCGGCACCGTGCGGCAGGCCGTGGGCGGGCCCGCGGTGGCCACTGGTCCGGTGGTGGCCGGACGTTTCTTCGCCCCCGCCCCGGGGGCGGCCGACTGGCGGCGCCGCTTCGCGGAGCGCGGGCCCGGGAAGCCTCCGGTGGTGCTGGCGGCGGGTGCGTGGGGGGCCGGTACCCGCCTGGCCGCCACGGCGCGGCTGTTGGCCTCGGCGGGATATCTGCCGGTGGCGCTGTGCGGCCGCAACGAGCGGCTGCGCCGCGAACTGTCGCGGTCGCCTGGGGTGTGGGCCATCGGCTGGGAGCCGGACCTGCCGGGTATGTTGGCCGCCTCGCGGGCCGTGGTGGACAACGCCGCCGGGCAGACCGCTGTGGAGGCGCTGGCCGCCGGGGTGCCCGTGGTCGGCTACCGCCCCATCCCGGGACATGGGCGGGAGGGTGTCCGCCGCATGGCGGCGCTGGGCGCGAGCGACCACGCGCGGGACGCGGGGGAGCTCGTACGGCTGCTCGACACGCTCACCGCGCCCGGCGCGGCGCGTGACCGCCGTATCGCCGCGGGGCGCCGCCTGTTCACCGGCGACGCGGCGGCCTGTCTGGCCGAGGTGGCCGAGGGCCGGGTGGCCGGGGCGGCCCGCGGTACGGCGGGCGATTAGGCCGGTTTTCTCAAGGGGGCATATCGAGGAGGCGCCTGCCGGGCGGTGGATGGGCGGTGTCCGCCCGTCAGGCGCCGACCTCCTGGGCTTGGGTCAGGCCTCGTACAGGCCGCGGCCGGCGCTCTTGGCCCGATCCGCCTTGCGGAGTCGCTCCAAAGTGTTACGCACGGAGTTGACGTTCGTGCGCGTCTCGTCCCGCCCCAGGGCCTCGTTGACCTCAGCGGCCCGCAGCGGGCGGCCCGCCTTGCGCAGCGCGGCCAGCACGTTCTCCGAGAGCCCCCCGGAGCGCTCGGCCGCCGGCTCGGCCTTGGGCGCGGGCGCCGCGGCGGTCTTCTTGGCCGTCTTCTTGGCGGTCGTGGCCTTCTTCGCGGCGGTCTTCGAAGCCCGCCCGGTGGCAGGGGCCTTGGCCTTGCCCTTGCTGCGCTGACGGCCGATGGCGGCCTTCCGCGTCGCGGTGGCGGTGGCCCCGGCGGTGGGAGCCGCCTCAGCGGCCGGTTCCGGTGCCGCCTCGGGGGCGGACTCGGCCGCCGTGGCTGCCTTGTTGTCGGCTACCGGCTCCGGAGCCGGTGGCGCGGTCTCGGCCACGGGCTCCTCCGGCGCCTGCTGCGGCGCCGGCACGCTGGAGAGCGCTTGAAGGCTGTTCAGCGCGCCGCTGACCGCCTCCAGTCGCTTGGTGACAGTCTCCAAATCCTTCTTGAGAGCCTCCTGCTGTTCCTCGAGTCGAGGGAGCTCTGCCTCCAGCGCCTCGATCGTCGATCCCACACTGTTGTCCGCACTCAATGCGTTCACCACCACTTCGTACCCTTTCTACGCCCATCGCAGCTGTGATTATGCCTGGTGTTCAGATGTGTACGGTGCCCTCCACACCGCCACACAACACCATCGAATCCGCTTGCGCACCACTTCGAACACATGCGTTTCCCCGCGTGTGAATGTCCGACTGGGTGTCAGAAGCCCTGAAAGGCCGAGCGTAGAGGGGCAACCAAGCTCTGCGGGACACCGGTTGGCGATACGGATGTGGCCACCATGCGGATATGGCCGCCGTGCGACGGCGGCCATATCCGTGTGGCGGGGTCTACTGCTCGTGGGCGGCCACCAAGGCCTGGATGTCGATCTTCTTCATACCGAGCATGGCCTTGGTGACCCGCGCGGACTTGGCCGGGTCGGGGTCGCGCATCAGCTCGGTCAGCTTCGTCGGCACGATCTGCCACGACAGCCCGTACTTGTCCTTCAGCCAGCCGCAGGGCCCCTCTTCCCCGCCGTCGCCGAGCCGCGCCCACAGGTCGTCCACCTCTTCCTGCGTGGCGCAGTCCACGGAGAGCGAGATGGCCTCGGTGAAGGTGAAGTGGGGGCCGCCGTTGAGCGCGATGAACCTCTGCCCGGCGAGCTCGAAGGTGACGGTCATGACCGTGCCCGGCTCCCCCGGACCCGCCTCCCCGTAGCGCTGGATGTCCACCACCCGGGAGTCGTCGAAGATGGACGTGTAGTGGTGGGCCGCCTCCTCGGCCTGGTGGTCGAACCACAGGAACGTCGTGATCTTCTGCATGATGTGCTCTCCTTGCCGACTCGGGTCCGGTGCCTGTGTGTCCTAGGACCGGCCGGGCCGCGAGAACTCATCGGTCGGGGGCGAAATGGCGGAGCTCATCGGTTGGTGCGCAGGCCAGGCCGGTAGCGCCGGGACTGCGCCGTCAGGAATCGGCGCCGCGCAGTGCGTCGGCGAGCGGGCCGGCTCCGGTCAGCTCGATGGTTCCGGCGGCGATGCCGTCGGCGACCGTGAGCGTGCCCTGGGCGAGGGCGACGCAGGTGTCGGCGTCCACGACGAGCCGGGCGTCCGCGCGCTCGGCCGGTCCGTCCCCGTACGAGGGCTCGGCCGCACCGAACACCAGATGGAAGCCGCCCTCCTCCAGCACCACATCGACGACCCCTTCGTGTTCCGCCGCGAGGCGCCCCAGCCGGTGCAGCAGCGGCAGGGCGAACCAGTGGGCACGGATGGCGTCGGTGGGCTGCCGCTCGGCCAGCGCGGGCGCGCCCCAGGCGGCGAGGGCGGTGAGGACGGGCAGCAGCGCGCGGCCGTGAGGGGTGAGCTCGTAGACGGCGACGGACGCCGGCGGCGGCAGCTTCCGGCGGGCGAGTACGCCGTCGCGCTCCATGTCCTTCAGTCGGGTGGCGAGCATGTCCGTGCTGACCCCGGGCAGGTCGGTGTGGAGGTCGGTGTATCTGCGGGGGCCCGCCAGCAACTCCCGCGCGATCAGCAGCGTCCACCGGTCACCGACGGCATCGAGGGCCCGCGCGATCGCGCAGTACTGGTCATAGCTTCGGCGTGGCATGCGCCCCAGTCTAGCCATTAAGTTGGACTTTCCAAGTGGCACCTTGGTAGAACAAAGCAAGCCGTCGTCGAGTGATGAGGCAGAGCGAACCGGGAGGGCGTGACATGGAGTTCCGGCAGTCGAGCAAGCTCAGCGAGGTCTGCTACGAGATCCGGGGTCCGGTGATCGAGCACGCCAACGCGCTGGAGGAGGCCGGACACAGCGTGCTGCGCCTCAACACGGGCAACCCGGCGCTGTTCGGGTTCGAGGCCCCGGAGGAGATCCTCCAGGACATGATCCGGATGCTGCCGCAGGCTCACGGCTACAGCGACTCGCGCGGCATCCTCCCCGCCCGCCGGGCCGTGGTCCAGCACTACCAGCAGCGCGGCCTGGACGACATCGGCGTGGACGACGTCTTCCTCGGCAACGGCGTCTCCGAGCTGGTCTCCATGTCCGTCCAGGCCCTGGTCGAGGACGGGGACGAAATCCTCGTCCCGGCCCCCGACTTCCCGCTGTGGACGGCGGTCACCACCCTGGCGGGCGGCAAAGCCGTGCACTATGTGTGCGATGAGTCCGCCGACTGGTACCCGGACCTCGACGACATGGCGTCGAAGATCACCGACCGTACGAAGGCCGTGGTGATCATCAGCCCGAACAACCCCACCGGGGCCGTCTATCCGCGCGAGATCCTCGAAGGCATCCTCGACCTGGCGCGCCGCCACCACCTGATGGTCTTCTCCGACGAGATCTACGACAAGATCCTTTACGACGGGGCGATCCACCACAGCCCCGCCGTCCTCGCCCCGGACCTGGTGTGCCTGACCTTCAGCGGCCTGTCCAAGGCCTACCGGGTGGCCGGATTCCGTTCCGGCTGGGTGGTCGTGTCCGGCCCCCGGCAGCATGCCAGGAACTACCTGGAGGGCCTGACCATGCTGGCCTCGATGCGGCTGTGCCCCAACACCCCCGCGCAGTTCGCCATCCAGGCGGCCCTCGGCGGCCGGCAGTCCATCGAGGACCTCGTACTGCCCGGCGGACGGCTGCACGAGCAGCGCGACCGCGCGTGGGAGAAGCTCAACGAGATCCCCGGCGTCTCCTGCGTCAAGCCAAAGGGCGCGCTGTACGCGTTTCCGCGCATCGACCTCGGCGTCCACCGGATCCACGACGACGAGCGGTTCGTCCTTGACCTGCTGCTGCGGGAGAAGATCCAGGTGGTGCAGGGCACCGGCTTCAACTGGCCGCGCCCCGACCACTTCCGCATCCTCACCCTCCCACACGTGGACGACCTCGAGTCGGCCATCAGCAGGATCGGGCGGTTCCTCGGCGGATACCGGCAGTCGTGACCGCGGGCGCCCCGACCGCGCCTTGACACAGGTGTCGCGCACCACGAGCGGGCAACCGCTTGTAAGGTGCATGCTTATGGGCGGGGTGATCTCGGGTTTCGGTGTCATCGCGAGCATCGTCGTCACCGGTTACGTCCTGGGGCGCCGCGGCTCGCTGGGCGAGCACGGGCGCGCCTCACCGCGCTCGCCTTCCAGGTCGCCAGCCCCGCGCTGCTGTTCTCCACGCTCGCCCGGGCCGACCTCTCCGTCCTGGTGTCGGTCCCGATGCTCGTCACCGGCTTGAGCACCTTCGTCGTCGCGGGGACGTTCATCGCCGTCGGCGCCGTACGCCGCTGGAGCGTCGGCCGCACGACGATCGGCGCGCTGTGCGCCGGCTACGTCAACGCCGGAAATCTGGGCATCCCCGTCGCCATGTACGTCCTCGGGGACGCCTCCCTGATCGCGCCGGTCCTGCTCTTCCAGCAATCGTCATGTCCCCGATCGCCCTGACGGTCATCGACCTGAGCCGCGGTGAGGGCCGGCCGTCGCTCCTGCGGCGCCTCACCACGCCGCTGCGCAACCCCGTCGTCGTCGGCTCCCTGTCCGGCGTGGTGGTGGCCGCCGCCGGGTGGCGGATCCCCGGGCCGGTCATGGAGCCGGTCTCGCTGCTGGGCGGGATGGCGGTGCCCGGTGTGCTGCTGGCCTTCGGCCTCTCGCTGCCCGGCAGCGCCCTGCCCGGGCGCGGCGAGGACCGCGGCCCGGTGCTGCTGTCGGTGGCGCTGAAGTCCTTCGCGCAGCCGGTGGTGGCGTGGGCCGTCGCGGCCGGGGTGTTCGGGCTGGACGGCGCCGCGCTCTTCGCCGCCGTCGTCACCTCCGCGCTCCCCGCGGCGCAGAACCTCTTGTGAACACCGACGACATCCACGTCCATCTCACCGTGCGCCCGATGTGAGTGTCGCACTGCGCGCATCCGGCGGCCCGGCTACCGTCGATGTCGCTCGGCCCCCCGCCAGGAATCGAGGAACAGCAATGGCACCCTCTGTGTCAGCCTCTGCCTCCATCGGAGTCACAGGGCTCGCCGTCATGGGCAGCAACCTCGCCCGCAACTTCGCCCGGCACGGCTACACGGTCGCCGTGCACAACCGGACGCCCACCCGCACCCGCGCCCTGATCGAGGAGCACGGAGGGGAGGGCTCGTTCGTGCCGGCCGAGAAGCCCGCGGACTTCGTGGCCGCGCTGGAGCGGCCCCGGCGGCTGGTGGTGATGGTGAAGGCGGGCGAGCCGACCGACGCGGTGATCGACGAGTTCGTGCCGCTGCTGGACCCCGGGGACATCGTCATCGACGGCGGCAACGCCCACTTCGAGGACACCCGCCGCCGCGAGGCCGCGCTGCGCGAGCGAGGCATCCACTTCGTCGGGACGGGCATCTCCGGCGGCGAGGAGGGCGCGCTGCACGGGCCCTCCATCATGCCCGGCGGGTCGGCGGAGGCCTACGCCGAGGTCGGGCCGATGCTGGAGACGATCAGCGCGCATGTCGACGGCGAGCCGTGCTGCACCCACATCGGCGCGGACGGCGCCGGACACTTCGTCAAGATGGTGCACAACGGCATCGAGTACGCCGACATGCAGCTGATCGCCGAGGCGTACGACCTGCTGCGGCGTGCGGCGGGACACACCCCCGCGCAGATCGCGGAGATCTTCCGCCGCTGGAACACCGGCATGCTGAACTCCTACCTCATCGAGATCACCGCCGAGGTCCTCGCCCACGCCGACCGGGAGACCGACACGCCGTTCGTCGACATCGTCGCCGACGCCGCCGAGCAGAAGGGCACCGGCCGCTGGACCGTACAGATCGCGCTCGACGTGGGCGCGCCGGTCCCCGGCATCGCCGAGGCCGTCTTCGCACGCTCACTGTCCGGCCACACCGATCTGCGCACGGCCGCACGGCAGCTGTCGGGACCGCAGGGGCCCGCCCTGGCCGGGCAGGACGCCGACCGCCTGGTCGACCGGGTCGAGCAGGCCCTGTACGCCTCGAAGATCGTCTCGTACGCGCAGGGCTGGAACATGATCCAGGCCGCGGCCGACCAGTTCGGCTGGGACATCGACCTGGGCGCGGTGGCCAAGATCTGGCGCGGCGGCTGCATCATCCGGGCCGGGTTCCTGGACGAGATCCGTAGCGCGTACGCGGCCGAACCCACGCTGCCCTCGCTGCTCGCCGACGAGCGGTTCGCCCGTCAGCTCGGCGAGGCGCAGGACGCGTGGCGGGCCGTGGTGACCACCGCCGTCCAGCAGGGGATCCCCACGCCCGGGTTCTCCTCCGCGCTCGCCTACTACGACGCGCTGCGCGCCGACCGCCTGCCCGCCGCCCTCATCCAGGGGCTGCGGGACTTCTTCGGCGCCCACACCTACCGGCGCGTCGACCGCGAGGGCGTCTTCCACACCGAGTGGTCCGGCGACCGGAGCGAGACCCGAAGGTGAGGCCGCATCGGGGCGCGATGTGATCGGCGGCGTCCCGGTGGAGAACCGGGAAACGGGGGAATCAGGAAACGGAAACCGGCTTCTGACCGCGCGAGGACCGCGACGGCTGAAGGGAACACAGGTGACCGTATCCATACCGGATCCGCCCCGGACCCCCGGGGAGGCCGTCCGCCCGACGCGCCGCGCCCTGGTGGCGGGGTCGGTGGGCAACTTCATCGAGTGGTACGAGTTCGGCGTCTACGGCTACTTCGCGACGGTCATCGCCGCGAACTTCTTCACCCCCGAGGGAGGAAACGACCTCGAGGGCCTGGTCAAGACCTATGCGTCCTTCGCTCTGGCCTTCTTCTTCCGGCCGATCGGCGCCGCCGTCTTCGGCCGCCTCGGCGACCGGATCGGCCGCCGCCCCACCCTGATCCTCGTGGTGCTGCTGATGACCGCGGCCACCACGCTGATCGGGCTGCTTCCCACCTACGACACGGTGGGTGCGGCCGCGCCGTGGCTGCTCACCTTCCTGAGGGTGGTGCAGGGTCTGTCCGCGGGCGGCGAGTTCGGCGGCGCGGTCTCGATCATGACGGAGTTCGCCCCTGACGGGCGGCGCGGGCTGTACGGGGCATGGCAGTCCTTCACCGTGGCGCTCGGCCTGCTGGGCGGGGCCGGCGTGGCCGCGCTGCTGGCCACGGTGTTGAGCGAGCAGGCGCTGAACGACTGGGGCTGGCGACTGCCGTTCGTGCTGACGCTGCCGATGGGCCTCGGCGCCCTGTGGCTGCGGCTGCGGCTCGAGGAGACCCCCGCCTTCCGGGGCGCCGGAGGCGCCAGGGGCACCGAGAGGCAGTCCGGTGGCGCGGCCGATCCCGCGCCGACTCCGCCCGCAAAAGAGGTGGCGTGGGCCATCGTCCTGGGCGCCGGGCGCATCATGGGCTGGGCCGCGGCCGGTTACACCTTCCTCGTCGTCCTGCCGTCGTATCTGCAGAGCACCTTGGGCGCCAGCTTCCGGCAGGCGCTGATCGCGACCGTGGTGGCCAATCTGGGCTTCGCCGCCTCCATCATCCCGGCCGGGTGGCTCAGCGACCGGATCGGCAGACGGCCGGTGATGCTGTCCGGGGCGGCACTGGTGACCGTCTCCGCGATCCCCCTGCTGAACCTCCTGCAGGACGCGGACCGTTCCAACCTCGTCAAGGGGCTGGCGGTGTTCGCCGCCGGGGCCGCGGTCGGGCTGATGGCCGGCCCGGGCCCGGCCATGCTGGCGGAGATGTTCCCGACCCGGGTCCGCTACACCGGGCTCGGCCTGGCGTACGCGCTGTCGAACGCCGTCTTCTCCGGCTGCGCCGGGCTCATCATCACCAAGACCATCGAGCGGACCGGCGAGGTGGACATCCCCGCGTACTACACGACGGTGACCTGTGCCATCAGCCTCCTGGCTCTCCTCACCCTGCGCGGGGACGACCACCGCGGGCCGCTGCGCGAAGGCCACCGGGCGCGGCAGGGCGAGACACCGCGGCCTGGCGGGGCAGGGGACGGGCAGGGGGTCGGCCGATGCGGGTGATCGGGCTGATGTCGGGCACCTCGTACGACGCCATCGACGCCGCGGCCGCCGATCTGGCCCTCGACGGGGACCGGCTCGTACTGACCCCTCTGGGCCTGGTCAGCGCCCCGTACGAGGAGGAGCTGCGCGAGGCGCTGAGCGCCGCGCTGCCACCCGCGCCGACGACCCTGCGGGCCGTGTGCGAGCTCGACACGCGCATCGGCCAGGCGTTCGCCTCCCTCGCCGTCCGTGCCGACCGGGAGCTGTGCGACGGGCGCGCCGAGCTCATCAGCTCGCACGGGCAGACCGTCTACCACTGGGTGGCGGACGGCCGGGCGTACGGCACCCTGCAGCTGGGGCGGCCCGCCTGGATCGCCGAGGCCACCGGCCACCCCGTCGTCTCCGATCTGCGCAGCCGCGATATCGCGGCGGGCGGGCAGGGGGCGCCCCTGGTGAGCCTCGTCGACACGCTGTGGCTGCGCGGACGACCCGGCGTGTGCGTGGCGCTGAACCTCGGCGGCATCGCCAATGTCACCGTGGTGCCGGACAACGACGGCAGCGGCGCCCCCCTCGCGTACGACACCGGGCCGGGCAACGCGCTCATCGACGCGGCGGTGCGCCATCTGACGGGTGGCCGGCTCGACCACGACGAGGACGGCGCGATGGCCGCGCGCGGCACCGTGCACGGCCCGCTGCTGGGCCGGCTGCTGGCCGAGCCGTACTACGCCCGGCCGGCCCCCAAGACGACCGGCAAGGAACTCTTCCACCTGCCCTATCTCCAGGCCGCGCTCGCGGGCCTTGGCCCGCTGCCCGCCGACGACGTGGTCGCCACGGTCACCGAGCTCACCGCCGCCACCGTGACCCGTGCGGTGCGCTCCGCCGGGGCGGACGAGGTGATCGCCTCGGGTGGCGGCACCCGCAACCCCACACTGCTGGCCGCCCTGCGCCGGGCGCTGGGTGCCGTGCCGCTGCGCACCTCCGACGAGCTGGGTCTCCCCTCGGCCGCCAAGGAGGCGTACGCCTTCGCCGTCCTCGGCTTCCTGACCGCCCACGGGCTGGCCGGCACGGTGCCGGCCTGCACCGGCGCCCGCCACCCCAGCGTGCTCGGGTCGATCACCCCGGGCCGCCACGGCCTGCGCCTGCCGCCAGATGCTGCCGCCGCAAGCCGAGCCGCGCCCGCCCGGCTGGAGATCTCGTCGCCGTGAGTTCCGCCGCGCCGGGACTGTTCCGTGCGGTGGCCCGCTTCATCGGGCTACGTGTTCTTCCGGCACCACGGCTGACCCTTCGCACGCCGCGGCTCATCCCTGGCCGCCGGCGCCGGCCTCTTCGTCGTCACGGTGGTCCGCCCAGATGTAGGCGTCGGGGAGCAGCTCGGCGACGGGGACGGTGCGCGGGCGGTCCATCGTCCCGACGATGACTTCGAGCGTGGGGAAGTAGTCGAACAGGAACTGGCGGCAGCGGCCGCACGGCGGTACCACTCCGCGCTCGCGGTCGCCCACCGCGACCATCGTGACCAGCTCGTACGCGCCCTGGGCCGCCGCGACGCCGACGGCCACCATCTCCGCGCACGGGCCTCCGGTGAAGTGGTAGGCGTTCACCGCCGTGATGACGCGGCCGTCGGCGGCGCGCGCGGCGGCGGCCATGGTGTGGTCGTCGCCCCGGCAGTAGGTCCGCGCGACATGGGCCGCGGCCTGGATGAGCTCCTCGTCGGCGGTGGGGGGCTGCGTGGTCATGTTCTCCGCTCTCGCCGGGGGATTGTCGGTGCCGGACCGTAGGCTGCGGATTATGGCAGCGATCGAGTATGTGCGCGGGGACGCCACCGCGCCGCGGGGGAAAGGGAAGAAGATCATCGCCCATGTCTGCAATGACCTGGGCGGCTGGGGAAAGGGTTTTGTGCTGGCCGTCTCCCGGCGCTGGCCGGAGCCGGAGGCGGCGTACCGCCGCTGGCACCGCGAGCGGGCGCGCAATGACTTCGGGCTGGGCGCGGTGCAGTTCGTGCAGGTGAGCCGGTATGTGTGGGTGGCCAATATGGTCGGCCAGCGCGGGATGCGCTCGGGCAGCAAAGGGGTGCCGGTGCGGTACGAGGCGATCGGCGCGGCGCTGGGCCCGGTCGCGGCGAAGGCCGCCGAGCTGGGGGCCTCGGTCCATATGCCGCGCATCGGCTGTGGGCTGGCCGGCGGGCGCTGGGAGCGGGTCGCGCCGCTGATAGCCGAGCGGTTGGTGGCGCGGGGGATCCCGGTCACCGTCTATGACCACGGCGACTGACGTCCGAGTTGAGCACGCACCCCATCGGGGGCATATTTGAGACAAGGCGCGTGACCGGATCCGGTCCGCCTGTCTGATGGGTCTGAGTGGTCTGAGTGGTTTAAGTGGCCTCAGCGGCCTGAGTTACACATCCGACCAGACGAGGGCGCCATGTCTGCCTACCATCGCACCCCTCCCCCGAACGACACATCCGCACCGCCCTCGCCACGCTCCTCACCCCATGTGCTGGTCGCACACGACGTGGGGCTGCTGGTGATACGTCTGGGCGTCGGGCTGATCGTCGCCGCGCGGGGTGCACAGCATCTGTTCGGCTGGTGGGACGGCCTGGGGATCGACAACACCAGCCGGGCCTTTGAGAAGTTCGGCTATCCGGCACCCAAGTTCATGGCGGTGGTGGCCGGTATCTTGGAGACGTTCGGCGGCCTGGGGCTGGCCGTGGGCCTGCTCACACCGCTCGCGGGCGCCGCCGTGGCGGGCACGATGGCCAACGCGGTCGATGTCGTCTGGCCGTTGGGGTTCTTCGGGGGCTTTGAGTTCCCCCTGCTCATCGGCGTGGGGGCGGCAGGGCTCGCGTTGAGCGGGCCGGGCCGGATCGCCGTGGACGCCCTGATCCCCGGGTTGCGGTCCCATCGCGTGATCTACGGGGTGGCGATGCTCTTGATCGCGGCCGTCCTGGCGGCGATCACGATCGCGATCCGCGACTGACGCTCCGTGTGCCCACGGGGACGTGGGCACACGGAAACGCCCGTGCGGCCGGTGAGGGTTCAGCCGGTGGCCGGCGAGTCGGCGCCGTTCACTCGGCGGCCGGTGGGCGGCGGGAGGAGCCGCGGCCCCGGGTGAGCGCGTAGCCGCCCACTCCCGCGAGCGCCCCCAGGGCGCCGCCGACCACGGTCCACACCCAGCGGTCCGACCACCAACCCGAACCCCAGCCGCCGTTCGGCTCGGCCGCGGTGTGGGACGAGGTGTCCTCCCCGGCCGACGACTCGGACGCGTCCGGGCTCGGCTCGGCATCCGGCGCCTGGGTCGCCCCGGCCCGCACGGCCGGGGTCAGCGGGGAGAGTTCGCCGCCCTCCGCGTACTTGCCGCCGGCGTCCCGGGTGGAGGCGGTGATCTCGGTGGTGAAGGGCAGTCCGAGGTCCTGTTCCGGCAGCTTCACCACCGTCAGACGGACGTAGTACGACCCCGGCAGCGGATCGTTGGCCCAGGCCTCGGACCAGGAGCGCACCCGGCGCAGCCGGCAACTGAGGTCGACGGAGGCGTCCTGCTCGGTCGCGGTGGCGGTCTGGCTGCCCGAGGTGCAGGCCTGGCGGCGGCGCAGCCCGTCGTAGACGTCGAGTTGCCAGGTGGTCCTGCCGTGCCGGGTCTGTGCCTCGGGGAGCTTGACGGTGGCCTCGACGGTGGGGACCTGCCCGGCCGCCGCGGGGAACACCCAGTAGAGGTAGTCGCCGGCCGACGCCGAGGCGGTGGCGGTCTGCCCCTGCTCGATCGCCGTGGCGGTCCGGAAGCCGGTGCCCGCCTCGGTGGGTTCGTCGCCCCCGTCCGTGCCCGCACTCGCGTTCGGGGACGCGTCGGCGGCCGCCACTGGGGCGGTGGCGAGCAGGGCGGCGCAGAGCGCGAACGCGGCGCCCGCGGTACGTAGGGCACGCATCAGTTGGTCCTCCAGACGGTGACGCGCCAGCGGGCCAGCCAGCCCCACAGCAGTCCCACGAGCAGCCCGGTGACGGTGAGCACAGCCAGCAGCACCCAGCCGCGGCCGAGGCCGAAGGCGGCCACGTCACCGGGCGGGTCGCCGACGTCGACCATGTTCACGGACAGCTCGACGGGGAGTCCGGGGGTGCGCTTGACGGAGGCGGGAGCGGAGAACGACTGGCTGACCTCGAGGCAGATCGCGCGCCGCGTGTCGTCCTCCACGTCGCGGCCCTCGGCCACCGGGTAGCGCAGCCCGGTCGAGATGACGTCGGTGCGGCCGCTGCCCGCCTCGCTGCCGCGCACCAGCTCGCGGCCGCGCTCGGTCACCGCCCGCACCAGCACGCCGTAGTCCGGGGCGACGGCGCGGTCGGCGCCCACGGTCGCCGAGACCCGCAGCTCCTGGCCGGGGGCGACTTTCACCCGGTACCAGCGGTGCTCGCCGAAGCCCTCCCGGTCGTTGTAGAGGCCCGCGCCGAGAACGGGGGCCTGGGCACACGCCTCGGCGCCCTGCACCGCGGTCGGGGTCTGGACCGGGGTGTCCGCGGAGCGCCGTACCAGCTGCTTGATGCGGGTGGAGAGCTGGTCGGTGTGCTGGACCGCGGTGTAGGTGCCACCGGTGGCCTCGGCGATGCAGCTGAGCTGGTCCCGGACCTTGCTGTCCAGGGTCAGCCCGAGCGTGTCGACGACCAGATGGGTGCCCTCGGCGGCCAGTTCCCGGGCCACGTCGCACGGGTCGGGCTGTCCGCAGGAGTCCTCGCCGTCGGTGATGAGCACGATCCGGCGGGTCGCGTCGCCACCCGCGAGGTCCTTCGACGCGCCGCGCAGGGCGAGGCCGATGGGTGTCCAGCCGGTGGGGCGCAGCGTGGCGACGGCGGCCTTGGCCTCGGTGCGGTCCACCCGGCCGACGGGGTAGAGCTGCTTGCTGTCCAGGCAGCCGGTCTTGCGGTCCTTGCCGGGGTAGGTGGCGCCGAGCGTGCGTATGCCGAGCCGCACCTCGTCGGGTACGGCGTCCAGAACCTCGTTGAACGCCTGTTTGGCCGCGGCCATGCGGGACATGCCGTCGACGTCGCGGGCGCGCATCGAGCCGCTGACGTCCAGGACCAGTTCGACTTTGGGGGACTCACGGGCCGGTTCGTCGTCGGCGAAGGCCGCGGCGGGGGACAACAGGCCGCAGGCCAAGGCCGCGAGCAGCCCGAAGGCGCCTGTCGCCAGGCGTTTCTTTATGATCACCGCGGCATCTTATGGAGCATCATATGACCGCTCCAAAGCGGGTGGTCAGCGGCGGCCGGCTGTTCGACGTGCGGCTCGGGGGCGGTCACGGTGGCGGTGGCCGTGGCGGGGCCGCAAGGTCATTGGTCACTCCGTATGAATGTGTGGCGGGCCGGGGCCGTGGCGCTGTACGGTGCGTCCAGCCCACCGGCCGGAGGATCCAGTTCGTGCTCAGCCCCTCACTCGCCCAGGAGATCGCCGGGGACACCTCCGCGGTCATCGGTTTGAACGTCCTCATCACCGACAGCGAGGGCATCGTCATCGGCAGCGGTGACAGCAGCCGCGTCGGCACCTTCCACGAGGCGTCCGTGGAGGTGATACGCACCCAGGAGGCCGCCACGCACACCGCCACGCAGGCGCAGCAGCTCAAGGGGGTGCGCGCCGGGGTGACACTGCCGCTGGTCATGGACGGACACGCGGTGGGCACGGTCGGCATCACGGGTACGCCCGCCCAGGTCCGGCGCTTCGGTCTTGTGGTCAAGCGGCAGACGGAGATCCTGCTGCGCGAGTCGGCCGTACTGCGCTCACGGGTGGTCAGGGAGCGGGTGCTGGAGGATCTGCTCGCGGATGTCGCCACGTACGACGCCGAGGTCGTCGAGCCGGACTTCATCGTCTTCCGCGCCGCCGAGGTGGGCTTCGATCTGCGTCTGCGCCGGATCGCGGTGGCCGTCGAGGTGTCCGCCTCCGGCGGGACGGGCGGCGCCCGCCACCGCGCCGGGCCGCCGGTGCCGGACACCTCGCTGGTCCGCTCGGAGCTGCTGCGCACCGTGCGGGAGGTGTTCGCCGATCCGCAGGACGTCGTCGCGGGGGCGGCACCGGGGTGGATCGGGGTGCTGCACCGGCTGCCCGAACAGGGCTCGACAAGCCGGGCGATGACGGCCTGTCAGCGACTGGCGGATCTCGTGGGGGTCCAGCACGGCCTGGCGGCCCGGGTCGGCATCGGGGAGCCCGCCACCTCGGTCGGCGGTCTGCACGACTCGTACCAGGACGCGTGCGACGCGCTGCGCCTGGGGGCCCGTGTCGCGCCGGAGCTGCCGGTACACCTCGTCTCCGATCTCCGCGCCCACCAGCTGCTCGCGGCCACCGGCCAGCACACCCGCACCCGGCTGCTGGCACTGACCGCCGCGGACCTGCGTGAGCAGCCGGACTGGCCGGTGCTCCGGGACACCGTGGTGGCCTGGTGCGAGAACGGCTTCAACTTAGTGCGCGCCTCCTCGGCGCTGCACATCCACCGCAACACCCTCGTCTACCGGATGAACAAGATCGAGCAGATCAGCGGCCGCCCGCTGCGCGACCACCGCACCACGCTCGCCCTGTACCTGGCCTGTCTGGCCGACCAGCTCGACACTCAGCCCTGACTCCCGTCTCCCCTTCCTCTCCGTTCTTCCCGGGCTCCCCGGGCTCCCCGGGCTCCCCGGGCTCGGCCCACGAGGGAACCCAGCCAGACGGCGGCGACCAGCCCGGTCGGCAGCGCGGGAGCGGCCCACGGCACCAGGGTGAGCAGGAGCCCGCCCCCGACCGCCCCGGCCACCAGGGCGGCCAGCAGCGCCGAGCTGGACCTGCGCACCCGGCCGGTGGCGGCGAGGTCGGCAAGCAGCCCGGTCAGCATGCCGGTGAAGTACGTGGTGGAGACCCCGGACGGCGCGACGGCGCGCACCAATGCGCTCTGCCCTCCCATGGCCACGGCGGCCAGGGCCAGCAGCCCCTGCCGCCACCCTCCGCCGGGGTGGCCGCCGGCCGCCACCCACAGCGCCCACAGGACGCCGAGCGCGAGCACTTCCACACCGAGCGCGTGGCGGGCCAGCCGCCTCTTGCCGGGTCCGCTGACGATCCGGCCGCTCACCAGCGAACCCAGGACATAGCCTCCGACCGCGACGGCGGCGTGACCGGCGAGCGCGGGGTCGCGGGTCGCCGCCGACATGCCGAGCAGCGAGAGGTTCGCGGTCATCACGCTGGTGAAGACACCGCCGAGCGCGAGAAAGCTGACCGCGTCCATCGAGCCGGTGGCCACGGTCAGCGCCACGGCGGCCGTCAGGGCGCCACCGCCCGGCTCGGCCCGGCCACGCCCGCCCGTTAAGCCGCTCGCCGGATCGCCGTCCCGGGGTGGCAGGGGGTCGGTCATCCGGTGTTCCCCTTGGACCCGTCCCCCCTTGACCCGTCCTCCTTGGGCCGGTCCTCGTCGACGATCTCCGCCTCGACGACGTCATCGTCGGCGCCGTGCTCCGGGCCCGCGCCCCCGGCCGGCCCGGCGGTGTCGCCCTGGGCCCCGGCCCGGGCGTACATGGCCGTGCCGATCTTCTGCGCGGCCGCGGCGGCCTTGTCGGTGGCCGCGCGGATCCGGCCGGAGTCCTCGCCCTTCAGCGCCTCCTTCAGCTCGGCGATCGCCGCCTCGGTCTCCTGCCGCACATCCTGCGGCACCTTGTCCGCCTGGTCGCGCAGCAGCTTCTCGGTGTTGTACACGAGGGACTCGGCGGAGTTGCGGGTCTCGGCCGCCTCGCGCTTGCGGCGGTCCTCGTCCGCGTACCGCTCGGCCTCGCGCATCATCCGGTCGATGTCGTCCTTCGGCAGCGCGGAGCCGCCGGTGACGGTCATCCGCTGTTCCCTGCCGGTGCCGAGGTCCTTCGCCGACACATGCATGATCCCGTTGGCGTCGATGTCGAAGGTGACCTCGATCTGCGGCACGCCGCGCGGCGCCGGAGGCAGGCCGGTCAGCTCGAACATGCCGAGCTTCTTGTTGTACGCCGCGATCTCGCGCTCGCCCTGGTAGACCTGGATCTGCACGGAGGGCTGGTTGTCCTCGGCCGTGGTGAAGATCTCCGAGCGCTTGGTCGGAATGGTCGTGTTGCGCTCGATCAGCTTGGTCATGATGCCGCCCTTGGTCTCGATGCCCAGGGACAGCGGGGTGACGTCCAGCAGCAGGACGTCCTTGACCTCACCCCTGAGGACACCGGCCTGGAGCGAGGCGCCGACCGCGACCACCTCGTCCGGGTTGACCCCCCGGTGCGGGTCCTTGCCGGTCAGCTCTCTGACCAGCCCGGTCACCGCGGGCATCCGGGTCGAGCCGCCGACCATGATCACATGGTCGATGTCGGACACCTTGATCCCGGCGTCCTTGATCGCCTGGTGGAACGGCCCCTTGCAGCGGCCCAGCAGGTCCTCGGTCAGCTGCTCGAACTGGGCACGGGTGAGCTTCTCGTCCAGGTGCAGCGGGCCCTCGTCGGACGCCGTGATGTAGGGCAGGTTGATGGTGGTCTCGGACGCCGCGGACAGCTCGATCTTCGCCTTCTCCGCGGTCTCGCGCAGCCGCTGGAGCGCCATCTTGTCCTTGGACAGGTCGACCCCGTAGCCGTTTTTGAAACGGGTGACGAGGTGGTCGACGATCCGCTGGTCCCAGTCGTCGCCGCCGAGGTGGGTGTCGCCGTTGGTGGCCTTGACCTCGACCACCCCCTCGCCGATCTCCAGCAGCGAGACGTCGAAGGTGCCGCCGCCGAGGTCGAAGACCAGGATGGTCTGGTCGTTCTCCTTGTCCAGGCCATAGGCCAGGGCGGCCGCGGTCGGCTCGTTGATGATCCGCAGCACCTTCAGGCCCGCGATCTCGCCCGCCTCCTTGGTGGCGGTGCGCTGGGTGTCGTTGAAGTACGCCGGGACGGTGACCACCGCCTCCGTCACATCCTCGCCGAGGTAGCCCTCCGCGTCGCGCTTGAGCTTCTGCAGCACACGCGCGGAGATCTCCTGCGCGGTGTAGCGCCTGCCGTCCACCTCGCCGGTGGCCGGGAAGCGCCACTGCGCCTCCCCCATGTGGCGCTTGACCGACCGCGCGGTGCGCTCCACGTTGGTCACCGCCTGACGCTTGGCCACCTCGCCCACCAGCACCTCGCCGTTCTTGGCGAAGGCCACCACGGAAGGGGTCGTCCGGGCGCCCTCGGTGTTGGTGATGACGGCCGGCTCGCCGCCCTCCAGGACACACACCACGGAGTTCGTCGTCCCCAGGTCGATCCCGACTGCGCGGGTCATCTCAGCACTCCTCTCCTGCGAGGCGGGAGCCCTTCACAGAGTGATCCGATTTATGTTCAATGCTACAAAACAACATCTTTGTGGGGGGCTTGCGGTGCTGTCGGGGGCGCCTGGGGGATGCGCTGCTCGAACCAGACCACCTTGCCCGTGCTCAGCCTCGTCGCGCCCCAGCGCTCGGCGAACCGGCTGACCAGGAACAGGCCGCGGCCGCCCTCGTCATCGAGCCGTGCGCGGCGCATCCGGGGCAGCTGCGGCGAGTCGTCACCGACCTCGCAGCGGAGCACGTCCGTACGGAGCAGCCGCAGCGACAGCGGACGGGTGGCGTAGCGCACCGCGTTGGTCACCACCTCGCTGACCAGGAGCTCGGTGGACTCGATCAGGGGGTCGAGCTTCCAGCGGTGCAGTGTTCTGCGGGCCAGCCGACGGGCCCGGCCCGCGGTCTGCGGCTGGGGGTCCAGGAACCAATAGGCGACGTTGTGCCAGGGTATGCCGTCGAAGCGGGCGGCGAGCAGCGCCACGTCGTCGTCCTGGTTTCCCGGGTCGAGGGGGCCCAGCACCAGGTCGCACAGGTCCTCGGGCGCCATGGGGGCGGGGGTGTGGGCCGCGGCGCAGCGCAACCGGACGCACAGCGACTCCACCCCGGTCCACACATCGGTCTCGCGGGACTCGACCAGGCCGTCGGTGTACAGCAGCAGGGTCGCGCCGGCGGGGGCGTGCGTCTCGACGCACTCGAAGACCACGCCGCCGACGCCGATCGGCGCCCCCGGCGGAATCCGCAGCGCCTCCCCGCGGCCGTCCGGGTGCAGCAGCAGCGGGGGCGGGTGGCCGGCGTTGGCCAGTTGCAGCCGGTGCGCGATGGGGTCGTAGATGGCGTAGAGGCAGGTGGCGATGTGCTGGCTGCCGAGGCGCTGGGCCTGTTCGTCGAGGTGGTACAGGACCTCCTCGGGCGGCAGGTCGAGCCCGGCGAGGGTCTGCACGGTGGTGCGCAGCTGGCCCATGACCGCGGCGGAGGTCATCGAGTGGCCCATGACGTCGCCGATGACCAGCGCGACGCGGTTGCCGGGCAGCGGGATGGCGTCGTACCAGTCGCCGCCGACCCGGGCGGTCTCCGAGGCGGGCAGATAGCGGCTGGCCAGGCGGACGCCGGTGGCCTCGGGCAGCGAGGAGGGGAGCATGGCGCGCTGCAGCACGTCCGCGACCGACGCCTCGCGCCCGTAGCGCACCGCCTTGTCGATGCCCAGCGCGGTGTGCGTGGCGAGCTGGGAGGCGACCAGCAGGTCATCGGGGGTGAAGGCGGGGCGGCCCGGCTCG
This sequence comes from Streptomyces sp. ME19-01-6, assembly GCF_033793745.1. Classification (NCBI taxonomy): domain Bacteria; kingdom Bacillati; phylum Actinomycetota; class Actinomycetes; order Kitasatosporales; family Streptomycetaceae; genus Streptomyces; species Streptomyces sp. ME19-01-6. The sequence continues at coordinate 226,328 of NZ_JARAXF010000013.1, forward strand.
CGCAGCAGCGTGACGGTGCCGATGACATGGTGCCGGCCACGCAGCGGGGCGACGATCAGCCGCTGGGTCGGCGGCAGGGGCCCGTGGCCGCTCGCGGCGCCTCGTAGCAGTCGGCCCACCGCCGGCGCGACCCCCGGCGCGTCCCCGAACACCGGCCGCCCGGCCAGCAGCAGTTCGGCGAACCGGCCGGTGACGGTCACCGGCGCGGGACCGGGCCCGGGGTCGGCGTCCGGCTCGGGGGTCGGCTCGGCGCCCTGCCACGGGTCCCGAGCATCTGCCACATCCGGGGGCACGGCGGGCGCGCCCGGCTGGGCGGCGCGGGAGCCGGGCGCGGCCGGAGCCCGGAGCCTGGGGCCGGTGGTGTGCGGCCGCAGCGCCACGGGCCCCGTGGGTTTCGCGTCCCCGGTCGGCAGGGGTTCGCACAGGTGGATGAACGCCGCGTCGGCGAAGGCGGGGGTGGCGGCCCGGCACAGTTCGCACAGGGTCTCGTCCGGGTCCATGCCGCGGGCGATCCGGCGGGTCGCCTCATCCAGGTAGCGCAGCCGCTCGGTCTGCGCCCCGGCGCCGTGCGCCGCCTCGCCGCCCCGGGCATCCCGGGCGCCCGGGGCGGGTGCCGCGGGGCCGCTGACGGCCGGCCGCCCGCGGTCCGCGGGCGCGGCACGCTGCACCCGGCCGGGGGGAGCGGTCGGCCGCTCGGCCCCGGCGGCGGGCCGGTCCGGGCCTTCACAGGGGATGCGGTGAGCCATGGCGCTGTCGGTTCGGTCGGGGACAGTGGTGTGGGGTGGGGGATGGGGGCGGCCGGGTAAGGCGCCGCCCTCAGTCGGATCTCCTGCAGGTGAGGAAGATCTGCTCCTCCGGCGGCACGTCCGAGGTCGCCGGGGCGTAGGTGTACGAGGTCTCCTGGGCGATCGCGAAGCCGGCTGCCTGGACGACCGCGCGCAGGTCCTCCCGGAGATAGCCGGACACCCGGATCGTGCTGCGGAGGAACGGGATCGGGAAGTTGTCCACGTCGGCCTCCACCATCGACAGGGCGAACAGACCGCCGGGCACCAGGATGTGGCGTACGGTCCGCAGGGCGAGCGGGATCTCGGCGCGCTCCAGCATCAGCAGGGAGAAGAAGGCCGTGACCGCGTCGAAGCGGCCGAGGTCCCGGGGGCCGCCCGGCCGCAGATCGGCGATGTCCAGCCGGTGGAACGTGGCATCGGGGACGTAGCGCCGCGCGAGCTCCACCATCCCGTACGAGAGGTCGACGCCGACCACCTCGAATCCGGCGCCCGCCAGCTGACGGGCGGTCGGCAGGCCGGTGCCGCAGCCGAGGTCGAGCACCCGGGAGCCCGCCGGCAGGGCGTCGATCAGCCACTGTCCGGCGGCGAGCTGTCCCTCCTTGTGCGGGAAGGCCTCGTCGTAGCGGTCACCGATGGCATCGAACGCCTCGGCCTGACCCGTGCGGTCGAGCCGTATGTTCTCGTAACCCGTCCGGCTGATCCTGTCGTGCACGTGGACATCCCTTGCAGACCCAGTTACCCCATATTTCCACATTGGTCCGGATCTGCACCATGTCAGATGGCCTCGGGGACCGCCCCCGGGGATGCTCAGCCGAGGAGACCGCCGAGCACGCCGCCCACCGTGTCACCGACGCCGTCGATCACACCGCCCACCAGCCCGCGGTCCTTGCCCTTCCCGGTGTCGTCGTCCTGCTGACCGCCGGACTGCTGCCCGCCGGACTCGTCCCCGGGGGTGGCCGGGTCGGTGGTGGGCTCCTGACTTGGCGAGGACGGCTTCGCGGTGTCCGGCTCGGAGGCCGAGGGCGCCGTGGAACCGGGGTCGCTCGTGGGCGCGGTCGTGGGGGCGCTGCTCGCCGGGGTGTGCGACGGCTCGCGGGTCCGCGAGGTGTCGGCCCCGGCGGTGCCGCCGTCGCCGTCCCGCACGAGCTCCGGCTCGGCGGAGGCGGTGGGGACCAGCCCCCCGCCGGTGGGCCGGTCCGTATCGGTGGACCGGTCCGCGCCGCTCGGCTGGTCGGAGCCGGTGGGGTCGTCCTCGGGCGTCCCGGCCGGCTGGGAGCTGACGTCCGAGCGCGCCTGAACGGTCTTGTCGCTGCCGAGCGACGAGTGGAGAGCGAGGGCGATGGTGCCCGCCACCCCCAGCGCGGCGGCAGCCTTGATCGTGGTGGCACGTGCCTGCTGCGCAGGGGTGGGGCGGCTGTGTCGGCCCATCTCGCTCGAGTCTCCCGTATGACATGTCCTCGCTACGGCGCACCAGTAAAGCCTGATCACTCGGCCGCATGGCGTTTCCGATACGGAGTTGTTACGCGGCGGGGCGATTCGTCCCTCGATGCCTGGTCAGGGCGCGTCAGCGCCTGCCTGCTCGGGGCGCCCGGGCAGAAACGCGTGCAGCCACTTCTCGGTGTGGGCGACATGCGCCGCGGCCGCGTTCCCGGCGGCCGCCGGATCGCGCCGGGCGAGCGCGCCCGCGATCGCCCGGTGGTCCTCGTCGCTGGCGCGCTTGATGCCGGGCCCCTCGGGCAGCGTGAACACCTGGTAGGCCCGGGAGCGCGCGGAACACCCCGAGCAGCGAACCGAGCGTGGGGTTGCCGCCCACCCGGGCGATCTCGGCGTGGAAGCGGTGGTCGAGCTCGGAGACCTCGGTCGGGTCCTCCGTGGCCTCCATGGCCTCGATGTACGCAAAAAGCCCGGCCAGCGTCTCGGGCGTCATCCGCGCGGCCGCCTGCGCCGCGGCGTGGGACTCCAGTGCCGCTGCGGTCCGGCGCCGAGGTCCTGGTCACCGACCACGGGTACGGGGCGGTGACCATGGGGGCCGAGCGCCTGGCCCGACGCCGCGGCGCCACGGTCCGCACCGTACATGTACCGCTCGACGCCGATGAGGAGCAGACCTGCGCGGCCGTGATGGCCGAGCTGAGCGGGGCCACCGGGCTGATCGTGCTGGACCACATCACCTCGGCGACCGCTCGTCGGATGCCGGTGGAGCGGATCGCCACGGCGGCGAAGGAGCAGGGCATTCCGCTGCTGGTGGACGGGGCGCATGTGCCCGGCCTGCTCGCCGACCCGCTGGCGGGGCTCGACTGCGACTTCTGGATCGGCAACCTGCACAAGTTCGGCTGCGCGCCGCGCGGCACCGCGGCCCTGGTCGCCCGCGGTCCGCTGCGCGAGGAGCTCTATCCCCTGATCGACTCCTGGGGCTCCGCCGACCCCTTCCCCGACCGGTTCGACACCCAGGGGACGGTGGACGCCACCAGCTACCTGGCGGCGCCGTCCGCCGTGGACTTCATCGAGGCCACCTGGGGCTGGGAGCGCGCCCGTAGCTATATGAGCGAGCTGGCCGACTACGCGGAGCGCGTCGTCGGCGAGGCCTTCGCCGAGGTCATGGGCGAGAGCGCGGCCGTGGACGTCGGTATGCCGGTGGGCGCCATGCGCCTGGTGCGGCTTCCGGCGGGCTCGGCACCACCCGCCTCGAGGCCGACGCGCTGCGCGACCGGGTGGCGCGCGAGCTGGCTGTGGGAGCGGCCTTCACCAGCTTCGGCGGCGTCGGTTACTTCCGTCTGTCGACGCATGTGTACAACACGGCGGCCGACTTCGAGTACTTCGCCGAGCGCTGCGTCCCCCAGCTCGCCGAATGGGCCCGCACGCCGGGCGGCGCCCCGTAGACCGGGCGTCGCCGCGCAGAGCCGCGCGACACACCTTCGTGATCCGCCACGACGCCGCGGCGCACATCGACACCCACGGAACCCCATGGAATACGGAATGAGGACAGGGATGAGAAGAAGGAAGGCAGTCATCGCCCTCGGCCTGGCCGCCACCACGGTCATGACGGCCATGACGGGCTGTACCGCCGGAGTGAGCGACGGCTCCGTCCACCTCAAGATGGTGGAGAGCCTGACCAACCCCAGCCGCACCGCGGTCCTGAAGAAGCTCATCGCGGACTTCGAGAAAAAGAATCCGAAGATCAAGGTCGATCTCATCTCGCCGCCGACCGACCAGGCGGACCAGAAGATCCAGCAGATGCTGCAGTCCGGCAGCGGGGTCGACGCGCTCGAGGTGCGGGACATCACCGCCGGGCCGTGGGCGACCAACGGCTGGCTCTACGACATGAGCAAGGATCTGAAGGGCTGGGCCGGCTGGAAGGACCTCACCGACAACGCCGCCAAGTACTCCAAGGACGCCAAGGGCCGGACGTACTACATCCCCTACGGCTTCTACGGCCTGAGCCTGTTCTACCGTTCCGACCTGGTCAAGGAGGCGGGCTTCAAGAAACCACCGGCCAGCTGGGACGAGCTGCTGGACCAGGCGAGCGCCATCCAGAACCCCGCCAAGCGCAGTTACGGCTACGCGTTCCGGGGCGGGGCCAACGCCAACAGCAACGCGGTCGCCGTCATCGAGGCGTACGTCGCGGACAAGATCGACCGCGAGAACGGGTTCAAACTCACCAACAGCAAGACGATCTTCTCGGCGCCCGAGGCGCTGGACGCCATGAAGACCTATCTCAAGCTGTTCAAGAAGGCGTCGCCGCCCTCGTCCGTCGCCTGGGGCTACCCGGAGATGGTGGAGGGCTTCTCCAACGGCTCCACGGCCTTCCTGCTGCAGGACCCTGAGGTCATCGCCACGGTGCGCCAGTCGAAGTCGATCAAGGAGAGCCAGTGGACCACGGCCCCCTTGCTGGCCGGCCCGAGCGGCAAGGCCGTCCAGCCGGTGGCGACCGCGGGCTGGGGCATAGCCGCCGGCAGCAAGCACAAGGCGGAGGCGGTCAAGCTGATCGAGTTCCTCTCGCAGGGCGATGCCTCGACCACCTTCACCAAGGAGAACAGCCTGGTGCCGATCCTCAAGGGCGCGGGTGAGGACTCCTTCTACAGGACCGGGCCCTGGGCGAGCTATGTGACCATGACCGAGAACCCGGACAGGTACCTCACCGTCACCCAGCCGCATGGCGCGTCCTGGTGGACCGAGTGGGTCCAGAAGTCCGACGCCGAGGTGCAGAAGATGCTGCTGGGCAAGATGACACCCGAGCAGCTGCTCGCCGGCTGGGACGCGTACTGGACGAAGAAGTGGAAGAGCCAGACGTGAGCCTGCCGACGTGCAAGCAGGCGGAGCGCCCCACCCGGCGGGGCGCCCGGCCCGCGCCCGTCAAGACGACGGGCGCGCGCTCACGCAAACCGGTGTTCACCGTCCGCCGGAGTCTGGGCATCGCCGGGTTCATGGCTCCGGCCGTCCTCTTCGTCGCGGTCTTCATCTACTACCCGATGGTCTCGGGCAGTCAGATGGCGTTCCGCAACTGGAACCTCAACGACCTCACCGACACCTCATGGGTGGGGATCAAGAACTTCCGGACGATCTTCGACGACCCAGTGTTCTACACCGTCCTCGACAACACCCTGATCTGGGTGGTCGCCTCGATCGTCCCTCAGCTGGTGATCGGCTTCGCGATCGCCCTGTGGCTGCGCCGGCGCTTCCGCTTCCGCTTCCGCTTCCGCTTCCGGGGTCTCTACCAGGCGCTGATCTTCTTCCCGTGGGCCATCTCCGGATTCCTCATCGGCATCCTTTTCCGCTGGATGTTCAACAGCGAATTCGGCGTCGTCAACGACCTGCTCTCAAAGGTGGGGTTGATCGACGAGCCGATCCCATGGCTGGCAAACCCGAAGACGGCGATGGCCTCCGTCATCATCGCCAATGTCTGGTACGGCGTCACCTTCTTCGCGATCATGATTCTGGCGGCCCTGCAGTCCATCCCCGACAACATGTACGAGGCGGCCGAGCTCGACGGCGCGGGCAAGGTCCGTACGCTGTTCCAGGTCACCATTCCGTACATCCGCGCCACACTGGCGCTGACCGTGCTGCTCCGGGTCATCTGGATCTTCAACTTCCCCGACATCATCTTCGGGATGACCGGCGGAGGACCGTCCAACGAGACGCACATCGTGACCACCTGGATGATCACGATCACCCAGCAGGGCGACTACGGAAAGGCCTCGGCGCTCGGGCTCGTCGTCGTCGCGCTGCTCCTGGTGTTCTCCGTCTTCTACCTCATGGCCACCCGTGAGAAGAAGGGAGCGAGGTCTTGATACGCAAGGAGTCCATCGCGGGACGCGCGACCCGGATCACCTTTCTGACGGTCTGGCTGGTCATCACGGCCTTTATCGCGCTCGGGCCGCTGTACATGATGATGACCCAGCTGAAACTGGTCGACAACCGGCTCGGGCTCATCCTCGTGTATATCGCGGTGCGCATTCCGTTCAGCACCGTGATGCTCCGCGGGTTCTTCGAGAACGTGCCGGACGCGCTGGAGGAAGCTGCCATGATCGACGGATGTTCGCGCTTCGGGGCGCTCTTCCGGGTGCTGCTGCCGGTGATGAAGCCGGGAATCGTGGCCGCGTTCATCTTCAACTTCGTGAACTGCTGGAACGAGCTCTTCCTGTCGGTCACCCTCATGAACAGCGACGCGAACAAGACCATCCCCACGGCGCTGAACGGCTTCATCTCCAGCTTCAACATCGACTGGGGTTCGATGTCCGCGGCGGCCGTGCTCACCATCGTGCCGACCATGGTGCTGTTCGCCTTCGCCAGCCGCCATATCGTCCAGGGGCTGACCTCGGGCGCGGTGGAGGGATAAGCGCACTCGGCGCGGGGGCCGGCGGGTACGGGTCCAGGTCAGCAGTTGGCGGGCCGTCCAGGTGTTGACGACCCGCTCCTGGGGGACGCCGCACTCCTCCGCCCGGGCGCAGCCGTCGATCTGCCAGTCGAGCTGGCCCGGGGCGTGCGCGTCGGTGTCGATCGAGAAGAAGACGCCCGCCTGGACGGCCTGGCGCAGCAGCCGCCGCGGCGGGTCAAGGCGCTCCGGGCGGCAGTTGATCTCCACGGCCGTGCCCGCGGCGGCGCAGGCGCCGAACACCTCGTCGGCGTCGAACCGCGACTCCGGGCGGCGCTCGCCGAGCAGCCGCCCGGTGCAGTGGCCCAACACGTCGACCAGCGGGTTGCTGACCGCCGCGACCATCCGGCGGGTCATGGGGCGGGGGTCCATGCGCAGCTTGGAGTGGACCGAGGCCACCACCACGTCCAGCCGCTCCAGCAGCTCCGGCTCCTGGTCCAGGGAGCCGTCGAGGAGGATGTCGACCTCGATGCCGGTGAGCAGCCGGAACGGCGCGAGCCGCCCGTTCAGCTCCGCGATCACCTCCAGCTGTTCGCGCAGTCGGTCCGCGGACAGTCCGCGGGCCACGGTCAGCCGGGGCGAGTGGTCGGTGAGCGCGGCCCAGTCGTGGCCGACGCGGGCCGCGGTACGGGCCATCAGCTCGATCGGCGAGCCCCCGTCCGACCAGTCCGAATGCAGATGGCAGTCGCCGCGCAGGGCGGCCCGCAGCGCGGCCCCGGGCCGCTCGCCCGCCCGGGCGGCCTCCGCCGTGCCTCCGCCCCGGTATTCCTCCTCCAGCTTCGCCAGATAGCCGGGCGCCTTTCCGGCCAGGGCCTCCCGGACCACCTGGGAGGTCGTGGGGCCGAGCCCCTTCAGCGACTGCAACGTGCCTGTGGCCGCCCGGCGCGCCACCTCCTCGGCGGACAGCCGCGACAGCACCTCGGCGGCCGTACGGAAGGCGCGCACGCGGTACGTCGGGGCCTGGGCGCGCTCCAGGAGGAACGCGATCCGGTCCAGCGCCTCCACGGGTTCCATGGCGTGCCCCGCCTTTCTGCCGCGCCTGCCCTCTGCCGGCCCCCGGGTCCCAGGTCCCCGGTCCCAGGTCCCCGGTCCCCGGTCCCTTTCCAGGGTCGCGTGTTCCCCCTTACGACGCCCGCGGCGAGGGCGCGGCCGCCGGTCCGTGATAATGATCGACCGTCAACCGTTGACCGGACAGGCTGGGAGCGAGCGAGAGGTGCCCGACGTGGACAACCTTGCGATCAAGCGGGAGGACTCTCTGGGCGAGCGCGTCGCCCACGAGCTGCGGGTCCAGGTCATCAGCGGTCGGCTGCGACCCGGTACCCATTTGGTCGAGGGCCAGCTCGCCGAGCGCTTCGACGTCAGCCGCGGCCCGGTGCGGGACGCGCTGCGCCGGCTCGAGGCGGAGGGTCTGGTCGCCTCCCAGCGGCGCGGGGTGTATGTCACCGGCCTGGGTGCCGAGGACGTCGAGGAGCTCTACACCCTGCGCGATTCCCTGGAGAGCCTGGCCCTGACCCTGGCCATGGACAAGGCGAGCGACGCCGACTGGGCCCACTCCCAGGCCTGTGTGGAGCGTATGCGGCAGGCCGCCGACCGGTCCGACGCCCGGCTGTTCGCCGAGGCCGACCTGGACTTCCACTCGCGGTTCTACGAGCTGTCGGGGCACCGGCGGCTGATCGCGGTGTGGGAGCAGTACCGGCCCACGTTCGCGGTCGTCCTCGACATCACCAACGCCCAGGACCTCGATCTGCACTCCCCCGCCGAGAACCACGCCACGCTGCTGGACGCCGCCCGCAAGGGCGACCGCGAGCTCGCCCTCGCCACCCTGCGCGCGCATCTGATCGGCGCGCGCGACCGGCTGCGCTCCGCCCTGCGCGACAGCAAGGCCCGGGCGGAGGGCTGAGGCACGCGCAGGGGGAGTCAACGCCCCTCAGGACGCCGAGCCGTACGCCCATCCGGGACATCACGGCCATCAGCAGCGAACCGAGCGCGGCGCCGACGACGACCGCGACCACGGCGGCTGTGAAACTCAGCCCGAACCAGGCCGCGCTGAACCCGAGCAGGATGATGGGGAAGTTGCGACCGGCGGCGAACCAGACGAAGAGCTGTGAGCTGGGCCTGCCGTGCCGCTCGCTGTCGGGGATGTGGTCGACCCCGAAGGGCTCGACCTTGGTGACCGCGCTGCCGTACACCGGCGCCGGGGCGTCGTGGCGGGCGTGGACCACCCGGCCGGTGAAGACGGTGTGGCTACCGGCCTCCAGCCGCTCGCCGATCTCCACCTCCAGTCGGGCGCAGCACCCGTCGAGCAGCGGCGCGCCGCAGCGGGCGGCCGGCCGCGTCGGCGGGCAGCAGACACGGGCCGATGCCGGAGACGCCGACCGCGGCCACCGCCCGCGCGTCCACGCCGTCGGCGGCGAGGAGCTCCCGGACGATGCCGGTGAAGTCGGCCCACCACACGATCTCGGCGTCGTGTTCGAACCAGCCGGGACAGGGGGTGGCGGTGCGGTGCGGGCGCGTGGCGCGGGCTACCACCTGGCCGTCGGCGCGGACCGCCACCCCCTTGGAGGATCCGGTGCCGATGTCGACACCGAGAAACACCGGTTCGCTGCCGCCCGCCTCGGCGTCCGGCCGGGCGAAGGCGTGCGGCGATTCGCGTCTGGAGGCCCGCATCATGCGCTCTTCGGTCTCCTCGTCATCGGTTCCTCATCGGTCTCGAAGGTGCCCGGCATCAGATGCATGCCCGGCCGAAGACGGTTTACCGCCCGACACCCGGGGCAGGCGGATACTCGTGCTTCGGACCGGAGGCACGCACCGCGGGAGCAGTGTGACTGCTCGGGGTGCGCCCCCGGTCCGGTCCCGGCCTCCTCCCGCGGCGCAGCGTCCACGGTCCTCAAACCGTAAGTCGACCCGCTGGAGGTGTGTCTTATGACGACCGCAGTGCAGCCCAAGGCCCGCCCGTCGGCCCACCCGCACGACGACGCCCCCGACACCTCTGCCGAGTTCGAGAGGATCGCCGAGCTCCCCGACGGACCGGAGAAGGACGCCCTGCGTAAGCGGGTGGTGGAGGCCTGGATGCCGATGGCCGAGCGGCTGGCCGGGCAGTACCGCAACCGTGGCGAGGCGCTGGAGGACCTGCGGCAGGTCGCCGCCCTGGGTCTGGTGAAGGCCGTCAACCGCTACGACCCCGGGCGCGGCTCGGCCTTCGAGAGCTTCGCGGTGCCCACCGTCGTCGGCGAGATCAAGCGCCACTTCCGTGACCACCTCTGGGGACTGCACGTCCCCCGCAGGGTCCAGGAGTTGCGCAACCGGGTGCGGACCGCCCATCGCGAGCTGTCCCACTCGCTGGACGACCGCGCGCCCAACATCGGGGAGATAGCCGATCGCACCGGCCTCTCCGAGGAGGACGTACGCACCGGCCTGGCGGCCCTGGAAAGCTTCACCCCGCTCTCGCTGGACGCCCCGCTGACCGGCGCCGACGACGGCTACGCGCTGGTGGACACCCTCGGCGAGCAGGAGCCCGCCTTTGACCGGGTGGTGGACCGGGAGTCCGTGCGGTCGGGGCTGGTCCGGCTCCCTGAGCGGGAGCGGCGGATCCTCTACATGCGCTTCTTCTGCGATATGACCCAGAGCCGGATCGCCGAACAGCTGGGCATCTCCCAGATGCATGTCTCCCGTCTGATCAACCGCACGTGCTCGAACCTGTGCGAGCAGGCCATGGCCGAGGTGAGCTGAATCGCCCCGGGCACCGCGGAAGACAACCCATCTCTGGCTTCGCCTCCGCCGCGAGGGGTCGACCGATCCACGGCAAAGTGCGAGACAGAGCCGTGACACAGTCGCCGAGGGCTTACTCGCCCCCCTTGATGTCATCCGATGTCTCCCTTACCTTACGGCCTGTCGGGGATCACCCCGGAGCCGTGAAGGGACACCACGATGACCGAACCGACGCCCGCCCAGGCCCCGACACCTCACCAGCGACGCCTCGCCGAGTTCCGGGAGCAGCGCTTCGGGCTCTTCGTCCACTGGGGGATCTACTCCCTGGCCGCCCGCCATGAGTGGGTGAAGCAGCGTGAGCGTCTGACTGATGAGCAGTACCAGGTGTACTACGACCACTTCGATCCGGATCTGTTCGACCCCGGTGCCTGGGCGGATGCGGCGCACCACGCCGGAATGCGCTACACCGTGCTCACCACCAAGCACCATGACGGCTTCTGCCTGTGGGACTCGGCGCTCACCGACTACACCGTGGCCGGCACCCCGCACGGCAAGGACCTGGTCGGGCCGTTCTGCGAGGCGTTCCGGGCACGGGGGCTGGGGGTGGGCTTCTACCACTCGCTGCTCGACTGGCACCACCCCCAGTTCCCGCTGGACCACTTCCATCCGCAGTGGGACGAGGGCGCGCCGGACGGCGGGAACCCGGGCGATCGCGACATCGCGGCGTACGCCCGCTATCTGCACGGGCAGGTCGAGGAACTGCTGACCCGGTACGGTCCCGTGGACACGATGTGGTTCGACTTCTCGTACGCCAACCACATCCACCAGGGCAAGCCGATCGCCGGTGGCAAGGGCAGGGCCGACTGGCGCTCGGAGGAACTGGTGGCGCTGATCCGCCGGATCCAGCCGGACATCCTCATCAACAACCGCCTGGAGTTGCCCGGCGACTTCACCACGCCCGAGCAGCACCAGCCCGGCGAGCCACTGACCACCGAGGACGGCCGGCCGCTGGTGTGGGAGGCCTGCCAGACGCTCAACGGCAGTTGGGGCTACGACCGGGACAACCTCGACTGGAAGACCCCCGACCAGCTGATCCGGCTGCTCGTCGACACCGTCTCCAAGGACGGCAACTTCCTGCTCAACGTCGGCCCGAACGGGCGCGGCGAACTGGAGCCTCGGGCCCTGGAGACCCTGCGCGCGATCGGCGCCTGGATGCGGCCGCACTCCCGGTCCATCCACGGCGCCGGCCCCTCCCCGTACACCGCGCCCACCGGCTGCCGCTACACCCAGCGCGGCGACCGCCTCTACCTCCACATCCTCGACTGGCCCTACCGCCATCTCCACCTGCCGGGTCTGGCGGGCAAGGTGCGCTACGCCCAACTGCTGAACGACGCCTCCGAGGTGCGCCGGCCGATCGTCGACCCGGCCTGGGACAACGGCAACGTCGCCCCCAAGGGCATTCCGGCGGGGAGCCTCACCCTGGAGATCCCGGTCCGCAAGCCCGATGTGTCCGTCCCGGTCGTCGAGCTGTTCCTGGAACCGGACGCCGTGGCGGGCCCGCGCTGAGACAGGGGATCCTGACGCCCGGCGCCGGCCGGGCGTCAGGATCCCGCGTGCCGCTAGTGGCTCTGCACCCACCAGGTCATCAGGCCGATGAACGACGTGCCGCACGCGTACGAGGCGCCGCGCACGAAATTCGCCGCCGCGAGCCGGGCGTAGCGGCGCCACCGCCCGGTGGAGCGACTGGGCGCCGGGGGACGATCCTGCGTAGACAGCATGTGGAGCCCCTTTCGTGAGCGTGCGGACACCGGCGGGTCCACGCTGGGAGCCCGTCAGCGCCGGGCGTCACCGGGCCGCTGACTGCGGGCTCCTTTGCGCTGCCTATAGCATACAAGATTGTGATCTTGTGAAATCCGCAGGACCCGCCGGGAATTCGGTCAGCTCACACGCCCACCAAACGGGCAGGACCGGCGCGCCCGCACCGGGGACGGGCGGGGGCTGCAGCCAGTCGATCCAGCCCATGATGAGGTCGTGCGCGGGTCGTTGGGCTGGACCTTGAACGCCACCGTGTTGGTGCCGGCCGTCACCAGGCCGCTGGTGACGGTGAAGTCGGAGCGGTACACCAGGGGACGGCGAAGTCGGCGGCCGGGGGGGGGGAGCGCCAGGAGCGGCCCGCCGGCGGCGAGCGCGGCGGTCAGGACGGGGCGCACGCGGGCTGTCGCCCGCCGCCGGGGTGGTGCCAGGCGGAGGAACACGGAGGTCTGGAGCGACAGCCTGAACACACCCCCGGCCCCCTGGCCCGCCGGCCCGCTCAGCCGTGCCAGCGCAGCACCGCGCCGAGGCCGCCCGCCGGTCCGGCCATGCCCTCCGGCACCATCAGCACCTCGGTGTCCGCCGCCGCGGCCGCGCGCATCAGCGCGTCATCCGCGCGCGCCGCCTCTGGCGCCGCCACTCCCAGCGCGCGGGCCTGGGCGCGCTGCACCGCCAGCTGGTCGACGCCGGGGCCGACCCACACCTCGCGGCGGGCGTCCGCCCCCGTCTGCCCCAGCAGCAGCGTGGCCGCCTGGTGGCTGCGTACCGCCTCCACCACAGCCGGCATCCCCTCCGCCGCGCCACCGGGCGCCGAACCGTCATGGGCCCCGCCCACCCCCGGCTGCCCCGGGCGGCCCCGTGCGGCGCGGAAGAGGTCGAGGACGTCTTCCAGGTGGGAGCGGACGTAGTCCTCGCGGGCGTGGTCGATCTCCGCTTCGAGCAGCTCCCGGGCGCTCCCGGCGGCCCTGCTGCCGTGCTGCGCCTGCACCGTGCTGGCGCGCAGCGGCTCGGGCAGCCTGTCGTGCACGGCCCTGCGCTCCCGCGGGTCGCCGGCCAGGACCAGCAGCCGCGCGTCGCTCTCCGGCCACCGCCGCGTGAGCTCGTCGGCGACGAGGTCCGCGGTCTGGTCCCAGGTGTTCTCGACCCGGTTGCGGTAGTGCCACTCGTACCGGTCGGCGGGTACGGAGCGGTGCCCGCGCCCCTGCGGCGGGCCGGCGCTCGCGCGGCCGACGGGGCGCGGGCCGGCGTCGTCGAGCAGTTCGAGATCGGCCCCGGAGCGGTCGACGCGGGCCACCAGGCAGGAGGGCCACTCGCCGCGCAGCGAGGTCAGCGGCGCGACCCGGGGAAGCATCGACCAGGAGGTGACCACATCGGGCGGAGAGGTGGCCAGCGGAAGGTCGAGGACCACCTCCCCACCCGCCGCGAACAGCGCCCGCCCCGCGGACGGCCTCGCCATCCGCTCACCCGCCAGCCGATGGACCAGCGCCTCGCGGGTGGCGGTGTCGGCGCCCTGCCGGGTGAGCTGGTCGGACACGAACCGCTCCCGCAGCCTGCGGCGTGTGGGCGCGTCCTCGGTGGCGCGCGAGGTGTCCAGATAGACGCAGGCCCAGGGACCCGGGCGGTCGAACAGCGGCTTCAGGAATCCAACATCCATGACCTCCCCCATCCCGGGGAAACACACGAGGGCCGGGGCGCACCCGGAGGAATCCGGAGCCCCCGCCCCGTTCCTGAACCCAGGATCCCTCCACCGGTCCCCGAGCGCCAGGCACGCCCGGCCGCGCCATCGGCGAGCTGTCCTGCCTAGACTTGACGGCGTGACTCGCTCCAACGAGGAGGTCGAGGCGCTGCTCCGCGAGTACGCGGACCTCCTTCTGATCACCGGCGGGGACGCGTTCAAGGCGCGTGCCTACGAGAAGGCCGCCCGCGCGATCGGCGGCTTTCCCCGCGATGTCTCCGAGCTCGACGCGAAGGGCCTGCGGGAGATTGCCGGGGTGGGCAAGTCGATCGCCGACAAGGTCGTGGAGTATCTGCGCACCGGCACCGTGCCCGTCGTTGACGAGGCGCGCGCCGCGATCCCGGCCGGGGTGCGGCAGCTGACCGCCATCCCGGCCCTCGGGCCGAAGAAGGCCATGATGCTGTACGAGGAGTTGCGCATCGCCTCCATCGACCAGCTCTCCGACGCGATCCACGACCACAGGCTGCGCGACCTGAAGGGCTTCGGCCCCAAGACGGAGGAGAACATCCTCCACGGCATCGCCCTGATGCAGGCCGCCGGCGACCGGGTGCCGCTGAATGTGGCCATGAGCGTGGCCGACGACATCGTGGCCGAGCTGTCCCGGGTGACCGGCTGTGAGCGGTGCGAGTACGCAGGGTCGCTGCGGCGGATGAAGGAGACCGTCGGCGACATCGACATCCTGGTCGCGGCCGACCGATCGAACCCGTTCATGGAGGCGTTCGCCCGTCTGCCGTACACCGCCGAGGTCATCGCGCGCGGGGAGAAGAAGACCTCGATCCGCACCACCAAGGGGTTGCAGGTGGACCTGCGGGTGCTGCCCCTGGACTCCTGGGGCGCGGGGCTGCAGTACTTCACCGGGTCCAAGGCGCACAACATCCGCATCCGCGCGATCGCGATGCGCCACGGCCTCAAGCTCTCCGAGTACGGGCTCTTCGACGCCAAGAGCGGGGAGAGGATCGCCTCGCGCAGCGAGGAGGACGTATACGCCAGGCTCGGCATGGACTGGATCCCGCCGACGCTGCGGGAGGACCGCGGCGAGGTCGAGGCCGCCTTGAACGGGCGGCTGCCCCAGCTGTTGGCGGAGTCCGATCTGCGCGGCGATCTGCACACCCATACGGACCTCACCGACGGCCTCGAACCGCTGGAGGAGATGATCGCGGCGGCCCGGCGGCGCGGATACGCGTACTACGCCGTCACCGACCACGCCCCGAAGCTGTATATGCAGCAGATGACCGACGAGAAGATCCTGGCCCAGCGCGAGCGGATCCGGGATCTGGACCGGGGGCGGGGGCGGGGGCACGGCAGGATGCGGCTGCTGCACGGCGTGGAGCTGAACATCGACGTCCAGGGGGACGTGGACTGGCCCGACGACTTCCTCGAGGGCTTCGACCTGTGCGTGGCCTCGGTGCACACGCAGTTCGGCCTGGCGCGGGACGAGATGACCCGGCGGCTGCTGCGGGCCTGCGAGAACCCGAACGTCAACATCATCGGCCATCCGACGACCCGGCTGATCGGGAAGCGGCCGGGCATCGACGCCGATCTGGACGAGGTGTTCGCCGCGTGTGCCCGCACCGGCACCGCGCTGGAGATCAACGCGCACCCGGACCGGCTGGACCTGTCGGACGAGAACATCCTGCGCGCCAAGGAACACGGCGCGAAGTTCGCGGTGGACAGCGACGCGCACTCCACTCTTGACATCGACGCCCTGCGCTACGGGGTGGGGACGGCGCAGCGCGGCTGGCTGACCCCCGACGATGTGATCAACACATGGCCGCTGACCCGGCTGCGGCGTTTTCTGCGTAAGGACGGCCGCGGCTGAGCACCCCCGACCACCCCGAGCATCCCGCACACCCCGCGCGTGAGGCGCCCGGCGCGGGCACGCTCCGCGCGTTGGACGAGCGGGTGAGCGGCTGCCGAGCCTGCCCGCGGCTGGTGCGTTGGCGGGAGGAGGCCGCCCGCCTCAAGCGCCCGGCCTACCGGGAGTGGGACTACTGGGCCCGCCCGGTGCCGGGGTTCGGACCGGACGACGCGGCGCTGGCCATCATCGGTCTGGCCCCCGCCGCGCACGGCGGCAACCGCACCGGCCGGATGTTCACCGGCGACCGCTCCGGGGACTTCCTGTACGCGGCGCTGTACGCCGTCGGCCTGGCCAACCAGCCCGTGGCGACCCACCGGGGCGACGGCCTGGAACTGCGCGGGGTCAGGGTCACCGCGCCCGTGCACTGCGCCCCGCCCGCCAACCGGCCCACGACCCAGGAGCGCGACACCTGCCGTCCTTGGCTGGTCCGGGAACTGCGGCTGCTGCGCCCGACATTGCGCTCGGTAGTGGTGCTGGGCTCGTTCGGCTGGCAGGCCGCGCTGCCCGCGCTCGCCGCGGCCGGCTGGGAGGTGCCCCGCCCGCGCCCGCCGTTCGCACACGGCGCGCGGGTCACGCAGCGGGCGGTGGGGGCGGGTGCGCCGCTGCGGCTGTTCGGCTGCTACCACGTCAGCCAGCAGAACACCTTCACCGGGCGGCTCACCCCGGCGATGCTGGGGGACGTGCTCCGCTCGGCGGCGGAGGCGGCCGGGTTGTAGCCACCGCGCCGACGAAGACGGGCCGCCGACGCGTTGAGTCGTCGGCGGCCCGGTGGGGGGTGGTGCGAGGTCCCGGACGCTGGGGCAGGTGGGCGCCCGGGACCTCGGTCAGGGGGTGGCAGGCCGTACCCTGCCTCGATCAGCCGTTATGTGTGGTTCGCGGCGTTGCCGTCACCGGCCGCGTCGCCACTGCCGTCACCGGCCGCGCCGTTGTCGCCGTTGCCGATCGCGCCTTCGTCACCGGCCGCGCCGCCGTTCGCCGCGCCACCTTCGTCCGCGCCGCCCTCGACTCCCTGGCCGGCGCCGTCGTCAGCGCCATCGCCGACACCCTGGCCTGCGCCATCGCCCGCGCCATCGCCCGCGCCGTCACCGGCACCCTCACCGGCGCCGTCGCCGGCACCATCGCCCGCGCCGCCACCACCGTTGTCGGCGCCGATCACGGCACCCGTGGCCTGCAGCGCGGTGGACACCGGCTGGAAGAACGTCTCGCCGCCCTGCGTGCAGTCGCCGCTGCCGCCGGAGGTCAGACCCACGGCCGCGTCCTCGGCGAACATCGCGCCGCCGCTGTCACCGGGCTCGGCACACACATCGGTCTGGATGAGGCCGTTGACGATGTCGCCGTTGCCGTAGTTCACGGTGGCGTTCAGGCCGGTGACGGTGCCGTCGGAGAGACCCGTCGTGCTGCCGGAGCGCTGCACTGCCAGGCCGACACTCGCCTCGGCCACCTGGGTGATCTCCTGGGTGGTGCCGTCCTGCAGGTCCACCGTGCTGGGCGCCTGGGTGTTCGGGTCGTCGTATGTCACCAGGGCGAAGTCGCTCACCGGGAACTGGGACTCGGCGGTGGTGCCCACCTGCTGGGCGCCCGCCTGGTCGGTGGCCCAGGTCTCCGCGATGTTGCCGCAGTGGCCCGCGGTGAGGAAGGCGGGTGCGCCGTCGACCGTGACATTGAACCCCAGCGAGCAGCGGGCACCACCGCCGAAGATGGCGTCGCCCCCGTCCAGAGCGCCGGCCTGCTCACCGGCGCCGCCCGCGCCGTCGCCCGCGCCCTGGCCATCGCCCGCACCCTGACCGGCGCCGTCGTCGGCACCGCCCTGGCCCGCGCCCTGACCGGCCCCGTCGTCCACGCCACCCTGGCCCGCGCCTCCGACGGCTCCGGGTTGCGTCTCGTCGGTTCCGTCGAACTTCTTGAACTCGCCGTTGGTGCGATGGACGGTGGCCTTGCCCGACAAGCCGTCCACGGCCTTGGTCAGCGTGGCCCACTTCGTACCTGTGACGGTTCTGTCGGCGAGGACCCGGACCTTGTTGGTCTTCGGATCGATCGACCAAGCCGTGCCCGGGATCGATGCGGTGTCGCTCAGCGTCTTGGTGATGGCCTTGAGCTCCACCATGCTGTTCTCGACGATCTTGGCCACGGCGCCCTTGGCCCGGACGTCGTCCGCCGCGTCCTCGTTCAGGACGTTCATCACCAGTTGCTTGGTGTCGCCCTGGTAGTACCACCCCGCCGCGTTGCCGCCGAGGTCCGACGCGAGGCCCGTCGCGAGCTTCACGGCTGCCTGCGACGAGAACGTCTTGGCCTCGGCCGACTTGTCCGGGCTCGCGTTGGCGTTGGGGAGCAGCACCGCTGCTCCCGCGAGGGCGGCCGCGGCGGCGCCGGCTATGACGACGGTCCGCTTGTTCACACGTCGGTGGCTCAACTCACTGACCTCCAGTAGGGGTGCGCCGGGGGTGCGCGAGGAGTGTTCTGTCGGTTCCTCTGCGTCCCTGCGCGGTGGTCACCCGGTCATACGGAGGTGGTGGTTCAGTGTTTTCAGGGCCACTCAAGGTGTGATGAAAACGGGGCGCGAGGCGCCCCGGATGAGTAAGCTCCGCCGGTTCGGCCCTTCTCTCACCCCTCCGCCTCGGCCGCGGCCTGCGCGCGCAGCTCCCACACCCGCCCGAGCGCCATGTCGGCCGAGACCCCGGCCGGGGAGCCGTCCGTGGTCTCGAAGTGGTCGACGTAGTCGCCGATGAACGCCTGCCACCGTCGATTGACCGGATCATGGTCGAGCGTGGCCATCGCGGCGGCGAAGTCCGCGCAGTCCACGAGGTGGAACAGATGGCGCCCGCTGCGCCAGATCCGCCAGTTGGTGATGCCCGCCCGGCCCAGCGCCTCCAGCAGGTCCGCCGGAACCGTGGCGTGCACCTCCTCGTAGCCGGCCTCCTGGCCCTCCTTGAGAACCGAGTGCAGTGCGACGCGCATGGCCATCCGCCTCTCCTTGTCAGATGTGCCGGAAGCGACCGGCAACTCACTGTGCTGACCGTGTGGATGGTATCGGCATGGGTATATCTGAACGGACCTGTCTGAGCACAAACGGACTAAGGAAGATCATGAATGCGGCCGAGAACATCGCTGCGGACCTCCGGTCGAAGCCCACATTCATAGACGTCATCATTCCGGACGGGGTGAGGGAGTCGCTCCGGGAGCAGCTCGGAGGCTTGGGCGACCCGGCACAGGACATCGATTGGGCGATGGCTCGGTGCCATCAGATATTCGCGACCCTACCGATTGATCTTCTGCAGACCGTCCTGGATTTCGGCAGACATGCGGACACTCCGGGCGTGGCGCGAGTCAGTAATCTTCCCGTCGAACATGAACTTCCCGACACCCCCGATGACGGTGGACCTTGTCGAGCGAAGAGCACATACCTTTCGGAAGGAGTTCTTCTCGGGCTCAGCGGGATGCTGGGGGAGCCGGTCGGGTTCACCACCGAGAAGAATGGCCAACTGATCCACGACGTCATTCCTGTCGCAGATGGCGCGGCGACGCAGACGAATCGCAGTTCAACCGTTTTTCTTAACTTCCACAACGACATCGTGTACGACGCGGTGGGGTCGTACAACGTGAGCAACCCGGACTTCCTTGTCCTCAACTGCCTTCGCGCAGACCACGAGGGTGTCGCCGGAACCTACTACGCGGACGCCCGGGATGTATGCCAGGCCTTGGACGTCCGTTCACTCAAGCTGCTCAGGGAGCCTCTGTTTAAACTGAACGCTCCCGGAAGTTACGCTCGGATGGCCGGCCAGGACGAAATCCTCTCCGATCCCGTGCCCATCATCACCGGACCCGAATGGTCCCCTGAAATTGCTTCCTCCGCCAATGGAGTCCACGGCGTTTCCCGTGATGCCGAAGCAGCACTGCGGCGACTTCAGTCCGCTTGCCGGGAAGTCGCGCATGAAGTCTTCCTGCGCCCTGGGCAGGCACTGCTCATCAACAACCGGAAGGGCTTGCACGCCCGCTCGGAGTTCGAGCCGCGATATGACGGCCGCGATCGCTGGTTGCAGCGCACATATATTCGCCGGAACCACTGGAGCATCCGCGACCGCGCTGTCTTTGAGGCACGGAGGCTGCACGTCTGATCGAAGCTGCCGCTGAAACTGCCTGTCCAACTGCCGGTCCCGACCCGACCGTAGGCGTAGGGTCGGGTTCGTACGTGCGCCCGAAAGGGACCGAGCAATGGCGCCGCTCCCGTTTCGTGGCTCGGCATTTGAGGGAAGGTTCCGCGGATGACAGTGCGTGTGGGCATCAACGGCTTTGGACGCATCGGCCGCAACTATCTGCGTGCGGTGCTCGCCCAGGGCGCCGATGTGGAAGTGGTGGCTGTCAACGATCTCACCGACACCGCGACATTGGCCCATCTCTTCGCGTACGACAGCACGCTGGGCCGCTTCGGGGAAGAGGTGCGCGCCACGGACGGCGCCATCCTCGTCGGGGAGAGGCGGATCGCCGTATCGGCCGAGCGTGACCCGGCGGCTCTTCCCTGGGCGAAATTCGGCGTTGACGTCGTCGTCGAATCGACTGGTGTGTTCACGGACGCCACGCGCGCTCGCGCCCATGTCTCAGCGGGGGCCAAGAAGGTCATCATCTCCGCCCCGGCGAAGAACGAGGATCTGACCCTGGCCTACGGCATCAACCACGACCAGTACGATCCCGAGCGTCACACCATTGTCTCCAACGCGTCCTGCACCACCAACTGCCTCGCCCCTATGGCCAAGGTCCTGCACGACGCCATCGGTATCGAGTACGGGTTGATGACCTCGGTCCACGCCTACACCTCGGACCAGAACCTGCTGGACGGACCGCATCGCGACCTGCGCCGCGCCCGCCATGCCGCCGCCAACACCGTGCCCACCAGCACAGGGGCCGCCAAAGCCATCGGTCTGGTCCTCCCGGCGCTCGCGGGCAAACTGGACGGCTACGCGATGCGCGTCCCGATCCCCACCGGCTCGGCCACCGACCTCTCCTTGACCCTCAGCCGCGAGGCGACCGCGGAGGAGATCAATGGGCTGTTCGCCAAGGCGGCGGAAGGGCCGCTCGCCGGCGTCCTGCGCTACACCGAGGACCCCATCGTCTCCAGCGACATCGTCACCGATCCCGCTTCCTGCATCTTCGACGCCGGTCTGACCAAGGTGATCGGCGGTCGGCACGCGAAGGTCGTCGGCTGGTACGACAACGAGTGGGGCTTCTCCAACCGTCTGGTCGACACCACATTGCTCCTCGGCGGCTCTCTCTGAGCACACGGACTCCGCCCACCGGGCCGAGTCCCGATCCGGACCGTGCGGGCCACGCCTGGCGTGGCCCGCCCCATGCCGGTCAGTTCCGCGGTTCGGAACCCGTGGCCATCGCCCGGGTACGGGCCGCGTTGAACCGCTCCTGGAAGGTGCCGGCCTGTGACGCGACCCAGGACTGCGACTCCTGGAGACCCTTGGTGGAGCCCTTGAACCGGGGAGCCACATAGCGGGCGAACAGCTCGAAGCTCCTGCGCGTACGGTCGGGGCTCGCCCAGTCCGTCACCGAGTTGAGCAGACAGCCGAAGCCTCCCGTGAGGTCGCGGAGCTTGTGGATCGCGGCCACGCAGTCCTCGACGCCACCGGCGATGATCCCCCCGGCCTCGATGGTCGCCTCGAACGCCTTACGCGCCCCCACCTCGCTGCGGCCCATGGGCATGCCGTGCGTGCCCGCCCAGTATTCGTTGCGCTGCCGCAGCCATCCGGCGTAGATGTCTTCCAGCGCCTGCTCACGGGTCTCGGCCACATGCACCGGCAGGGTCAGCCGCCACGTCGACCGGTCTGCCGTATGGCCTGCTTCCGCGGCCGCGTCCTCCAAGTGCCCCCACTGCTCGGCCAGTTTCTCCATGCCCAGGCTGTGACCGGCACGCACCATCCCCCATGGCGGGGCGGCGTGCGACATCGCATTCACCCCGAGGCGGCCGGCGAGCCGCATACCGAACGGCGACGACGCGCTGCTGACGGTGATCTCGAAACCGCCCGGCTCGAAGGGACGGTGCTGGATCCGAGCGTCCTGGAGCCGGAACCAGTCCGTCTCGCGCGTCACCGCTTCGCCCCGCAGCAGTTCGACGATGGTCTCCAAGGACTCCTGGGTCCGGCGGCGGGCCTCGGAGGGATCGACGCACAGCATGTGCATGTCCGAGGCGAGCGAACCGGCACCCACACCGAGGATGAACCGGCCGCGGGTCAGGTGGTCGAGCTGAACCGCGCGCGCTGCCGCCATGTACGGATGGTGGTACGGGAGTGCCATGACGCCGGTCGCCAGTTTGATCCGCCGGGTGCGCTCGGCCGCCGCGGCCAGGAAGATCTCCGGGGAGCCGATGGTGGCCCAGCCGTTGGAGTGGTGCTCACCGACCCACAGCTCGTCGTAGTTGAGCTCATCGGCCAGTTCCGCGTAGCCGAGGTCGCGGCGCATCAGCAGATTGGGGTCTTCGCCGATCGGGTGCAGTGGCGACATGAAGAGGCCGAAGCGCATGAAGTCGTTCATGTGGTCCTTCTGAGTTGGAGGATATGGACAGGGCCGTCGGGGTCGTCACAGGGACTGGGCGATGGCGATTCGCTGGATCTGGTTGGTGCCCTCGAGGATCTGCAGGAGTTTCGCCTCTCGCATCCAGCGCTCGACCGGGAAGTCCTGCGTGTAGCCGTAGCCGCCGAGCACCTGGACCGCGTCGGTCGTGACCCGCATCGCGGTGTCCGTGGCGAACAACTTGCACTTCGCGGCCTCGGCGGAGATCGGCTTGCCCTGGCCTTTGAGCCCGGCCACCGAATACAGCAGCGCACGGGCCGCAGCGATCTGCGTGGCCATGTCGGCGAGCAGGAAGGAGATCCCCTGGAAGGAGATGATGGGGTTGCCGAACTGCGTGCGTTCCTTGGCGTACGCGGCCGCGTGGTCGAGTGCCGCCTGGGCGAGGCCTACGGCACACGCCGAGATCCCGAGGCGGCCGTGGTCGAAGACATGGGAGGCGACGAGCATGCCACGGTTGCGGCGACCGATCATGCGCTCGTCGGGGACCCGTACCCCGTCGAACGCGATCTGTGCCGTGGGCAGTGAGCGCACCCCCATTTTCCGCTCGTGGACCAGGGGGCGCAGGCCCGTTGAGTCCGCGTCGACCAGGAAGCAGGACAGCCCGCTCAGGGCGGATCCTCCGGTGCGGCAGTACACGTTGTAGACGTCCGCGACACCGGCGTGGCTCACCCAGGCCTTGGTGCCCGAGATCACGTAGTGGCCGTCTTCCGCCACCGCCTTGGTGGACATGGCGCCCAGGTCGGAGCCGGCTTCCGGCTCCGACATGCAGTTGGCGGCGAGGAGTTCCCCGCTCAGCATGCGCGGCAGCAGTTCTTCCCGCAGCTCGTTCGATCCGAACCGGGCCAGACCATGGCATGCCAGCACCTGGAGGTGCACGGACTCCGCTACGGCCAGCCAGCTGCCGGCCAGCCGCTCGATCACCCTCAGGTAGACGGTGTAGCTCTGCCCCCCGCCGCCCCACTGCTCGGGGAAGGGCAGCGACATCAGTCCCTGCTTTCCCATGAGCCGTACGAGGGCCTCGGGGAACTGCCCGCTTGCCTCGAACTGGGCGGCCCGCGGCTCGAGTTCCTCCCGGGCGAGCTCGTCGACGAGTGCGAACAGTTCCCGGTGCTCCGCGGACTCGACGGCTTTCACGCGGCCTCCCGCGCGGCCTGGGAGGGCCAGTCGGCGGCTTCCGGCCAGTGGCGCTGCACCTGCCCGACCGCGTAGTCCCAGTAGGAGCGGACGGAGAGGTCGGCATAGATGAATGCCCGCTTGCCGTCCACGTCCTCGAGTGAGGAGGAGTGGTAGCCGCCCGGTATCTGCTCGGCCATCAACTGCAGTCGACAGGCCCGCTCCAGGGTGTGCGCGTGCACCGTCGCGTGCCGGATGGACTTGCCGACGATCACGCCACCGTG
Organism: Streptomyces sp. ME19-01-6; assembly: GCF_033793745.1. Lineage (NCBI taxonomy): Bacteria > Bacillati > Actinomycetota > Actinomycetes > Kitasatosporales > Streptomycetaceae > Streptomyces > Streptomyces sp. ME19-01-6. Next base: position 250,059 of record NZ_JARAXF010000013.1, read on the forward strand.
GTTGCGCAGCAGCGCCGCGGGGTTGTCCCCCAGGGCGTCGGCCACCTGCTCCCCCGTGGCGATGTCGAGGATGGTGTTGCTGGTCAGAGTGAAACGGGGCAGCCGGCCCTCGAAATAGGCCCCGTCGTGGGACACGGCGCGCAGGTTCAGGTCGGTCGCTCCGAACACCAGAGTGTGCGGTGCGTGGCTGTGCACGATCGCGTGGACATCGGGACGTGCCCGGTACACCGCTTGATGCAGCGCGAGCTCCGGGGGCGCCAGCGCGGGGGCCTGCGCGGCGGGGTCGACCGGTGCCACGATCACATCGTCGGGTACGCACTCCTCGAAGCCCTTGAGCGCGCCCTTGATCAGCATGTAGTCCGCGCCGGGCACCCGGGCGGAAACCTGCCCCTGGTTGAAGTCGTCGTGGCCGCCCAGTGACAGTGAACGTGCCGCGACGGCGACGTGGGCCCGCAGCCGACGGGCGAGGGGCGGCAGCGTGGCCGGGGTTTGCTTGGTCACGTATGTCTCACGTTTCTGCGAAGGACGATTCTCTGGCGGACGGCCGATCGCGGTCTGTGTCACGGCTCGGTCCGAAGAACAGTCCGTCGTAGACCTGCTTGACCGTCACCAGACCGGCAGGAGCGTCATGGGCCCACGCGGCGACGGCGAGCGCTCCGGGTACCGCGGCCGCCAGGTCTCGTACGTCGTGGTGCAGCGTCAACGACTCGTCGGCGAAGTCGAGTCGCACCGCGTGCTCACTGACCTGATGGCCGGCGCGGAAGGAGGCCACCTCGTCCACCGCCGGCCCGCCCGCGTGCGCCTCCCAGGTCGCCGCCAGGGAGCGCGCCGAGGCGCTCGGGCGGTCCCGCTTGGCGAGGGTGTGCCGCTCCAGAAGGGCGACGCGTGGCAGGGGCATGGCCGACGAGCGGAGAAGCCGACCTGCGACGCTCAGCAGGTGGTCCTGGAGCCAGTGGCCGAGTGACAGGTTGACCGCGCGGACCACGGTCACCGATCGGGCGAGTTCCGCCAGGAGCGGGTCGCCGTCGGGCCCGATGTCGGAGGCGCAGGCGACGAGCGAGGAGCCCGTCTCCCGGCAGTACGCGACAGTGCGGGGAAGCACCTCGCCACGCGACGCGTCGATCATCACGGTCGGCGGCTGCTCGGCCGTCCACGCACCGCTGTGTGCGGTCATCACGACCGGGACTTCACGCAGGCCGCACTCGGCTACGATCCGTGAGCCGAGTCGGCCGGTCGCGCCGACGACGCCGACCCGGAGCCCGGGTGCGCTCCGCTGATCAGGCGGCACCTGCGACCCCTTCAGCGGCCATGTACTCCACGATTCCCGGGATCGTCTGCATGAAGGTGGTGTCACCCTCCAGGTCGATGTAGATGCCGAACTCGGTCTCTATCGAGTCGATCAGGCGCAGATACGACAGTGAGGAGAGCCCCTTCTCGGCCAGCGTCTTGCCGTCGGCGAGCGCGCTGTCCGGGCTGAGGGTGCCCTCGCTGGCCTCCTCCACCAGTTGGGCGACGCGGCGGGCGAGGGTCTGGTCGTGCGGCATGGGTGATCTCCCTCAGGAAGTGAAAGCGGAATCGGTGGCCTGGTGGAACAGCTCCCGCGCCGCGGTCATGCGCGGCTTGCCGACGCCCGTCGTCGGGATCTCGGGCACGACGACGACACGCTCGGGCACCTTGTACGCGGCGAGCCGTTCGAGGCAGCGGACGCGCAGCCCGTCCTCGGTGAGACCGTCGGGTCCGCTGACGACGGCGGCGAGCATGGGGTCGCCGTTGCGCTTGTCCACGGCGAAGACCACCGCTTCGGTGGCACCGGACGCCAGCAGCGCGCGGCGCACCTCCACCGAGTCGATCTTGCGCCCTCCGATGTTCAACCCGGAACCGGCCCGGCCCGAGAGATGGAGTCGGCCGTCCCGCAGGCTGCCCAGGTCGTGGGTGGCGTAGAAGCCGTCCCGGTCCAGCCGTGCCTCGAAGGCGCCGGGCACGTTCAGATAGCGCGACCCCATGGATGTGCTGCGCACCCGGATCTCACCGGTCGTGCCGGTTCCGTCACCGAAGACGAACTCGACTCCGGGCAGGGGATGGCCCTGGCCGTGCTCCGGGGCGGGGAAGGGATCGAAGGTCAGCGGCCCTGTCTCGGCGACACCGTAGTAGTTGCACACCGCAAGGCCGTGCCGGGTACGGAGTTCCTCGGCTGTGGTGGACTTCAGCGGCGCCGCCGACGAGAGGGCGACCTTCAGCTCGGCGAGTTCGGGTATGGGCTCCGTGCGGCGCAGCAGGGACTCGTACAGGGCGGGGAAGCCGGTGAGCCGGGTCGGCCGGATCTCCCGCAGGAAGCGGATCACCTGTCCCGAGGTGGGCAGGCCGGACGGCAGCCACAGCGCCGCGCCCGCCAGGAACGCCGCCAGCAGCGAGGTGTTGAACGCCAGCCCGTTGAAGAGTCCGGCGAAGCACAGAACGCGGTCGTCGGCGGCGAGAGCGGTCGCGTCGCGCCAGGACAGGGCCGCGTTGTGCACCGCCGTGCCGGAGAATTCGATGCAACTGGGCGACCCGGTCGAGCCGGAAGTGAAGCGGCATACCTCCGTCGAGGCGAGCGGCTCCGGGCGATCGGCCACCGGCTGCCCCGCGGCCGGTGCCGTGCGGGTGAGTGTGTAACCGCCGGATGTGACGGGGCCGGACGGTTCGGTCCCCAGGTGGAGGGGACGGTCGTGTACGACCGCGTCGATGCCGCAACTGGCGGCAACGGCGCGGACCTCCTCCGGGGCCAGGGCGGGGTCGAGCAGGAAGGGCAGGGCGCCCGCGCGCAGCAGACCCACGTAGGCGACGACGTACGAAGCCGAGTTGGCCGCGAGGACGAGGACCCGAGGACGTGCCTCGCCCGAACCTCGTACGGCCGCTTCGCGCCACCAGCCGTCGAACTCGGTGCGGAACTCGGCTGCGGCCGCGTTGAGTTCGGCGTAGGTCAGCCGCCGTTGGGTGTCGGCGACGGCGAGACGGTCCGCATGCTGTGTCAGCAGGTCGGTGAAGACCTGGTTCAGCACCCCGGGCATGTCGTTCCTCCGAGTCCTGGTACGCGGTCTGTGGTATGACCTATTCGCCATGCGCGTAGGCGACTTGGGCGCGGTCGTGCTTGATCGAGCCGGCCTGGTCGACGCCGAGCGCCAGCAGGTACAAGGTCTCGTCCCAGGCCGTCAGACCGGCGAACTCGCGCCACAGGTCCGGGTCGTAACCGCCGATGGTGGTGATGGCCACGGAGTTCCTTCCGGCGCCGAGATAGAGCAAGTGCGCGCCGCACGAGGCACGGAACACGGCGTCGCGGAGATCACGCGGACCACCGGAGAAGAGCTCGCCGCGAGGCATGTGGAACAGCACGAACCCGGCCGCGACCCGCGCGTTGGCCTGCCCCATGCAGGAACGGACCAGCAGGTCGAGGTCGCGGAAGCGATCCGGCACGGTCACCCCGATTCGGCTGTCGCGCAGGGCGTCCGAGCACGCCTTGGCCGTCGGCCCGTCGTGCAGCAGGAGCGTCGCGCGCACCCCCTGGCCTGTCTCCGATTCGGACAGATCGGCCGGGAGCGGGGTGTCCAGTGCGGTCAGCATGCCCAGGAGCGCATCCGGTTCGGGTGCATCCCCGGAGAACCGCTTGCAGGACTGTCGCTGCCGGGAGACCTCACGCCACTGACCGAGCGGGATGCCCCCAGGATCCGGAGGGCGCAACCCGGTCGCGATGGGGGCGGCGGTGTGCAGCAGTGCGGGCGCGGCGAACGGCTGCGAGCTGTCGTACACCGCCTCCGAAAGCCCCGACCAGCACACACCCTCCAGTTGGCCGGTGCCCGCGGGGTCGTCGTCACCCGCCATCCGGAACGTCGCCCAGTCGCTGTTCTCGCCGTACGTGTGCGGCCGGCCGATCGTGACGACGGAATGCACTTCGCGGTGGGGCAGGCAGGGTTCGACGGCGGCCCGGATCGCGGCGCGAGGGCCGTGCAGCCGCAGCACGGCCGGACCGTCCTGGAGCGCGGTCCCGAGCAGGTTCGTGGCCGCGTGCCCCGCGTCCAACTGTGTGTAGAGATAGCCGCGCGAGCCGTACTTCCGCATCGACAGCCAGGGCCGGGCCAGGAGGATGACATGCGCCACGGCCTCGCCGCCGTCCGGCAGTCGCGCCGGACGCAGCAGCCGAGCCAGGGGCGTGGCCGGTCCGCCCAGGCGCACACAGGTACGGCGCAGCAGGTCCATCCAGAACAGCGCGTGGCCCGGGGGGTGTGCCGACGAGTGCTCCGGACGGTCGCCTTCGTCCACCAGCACCAGGACGTCGTACGGATAGATGGCACCGGCCGACGGCACCTGGCGGCCCTCCTGCGTGGGCCGGCCAAGGAGGGCGTCGGTCACCACGCGCACGGCCTGCCGCAGCCCCTGGCTGTGCGGTTCCTCCACCTCGAGCCGTGGGACGGGAGGGAGTTCCGTCATCTCCAGCCAGGCAGCCAGTAACCGCTCGTCGGGCACGGCGCAGGTATCCGAGTTGAACGCAGCAGAACTCACTGAGGGACCTCGATGCCATCATTACAGTCAACCGGTATATGCGTGGGCGGGCGATATGTTGTCTCTCAGCAAGCTACTTGAGTTGCCTATCTCCGATCGGCAGTTTCGTCGGCAGAATTGAGGGCAGCTTCGCCCGCTCCTCGGGCTATCGTTCCCCGTGCCGCAGTCCACGCGCCTCCGACACCAGCACCTCATGAATTCCCAGCAGCAATTCCGATACCAGCTCCTTACTCGTCTCCCTGCCCCGGAGCCAGATGGTCAATGCCGCTGAACCGTCTTCAATAAAGCGGGTGTGGAACTTGGGACCGATCGCGGATGCCTGCTCATCCCACGTCACCACCGGCACATCGGATTCGTCCGGATCCACCGTTCCGGCCGCCGGGCGGACCATGTAGTTGAATGCCCAAACCGGCTCGGGATCGATACTCGCGGAGGGGAAGCGCTGCTTGATCAGGCTGATCGAATCGGGATCGTACATGCCCATGCGATAAGCGAGGAACGCGGCTTTGTTGACGGCCTGGGCGAGCTCCCCGAATCCGGTCCCCGCGACGGCGTCCAGACATCCGGCGGCCCATTGGTTCATCGAGGTCACATAGCTTCCCCAACGGGCGGTGCCGCGATTCGACGACTGGAGCCGAACCGGCACCGACGGCAGCCCGCACACCTGGGCCACCGCCCTCGTGTAGGCGGCCAGAAGCACGGATGACTTCGGCACGGAGAGCCGGTCCGCCAGCTGCTGAGCCGCCGTCTGTGCCGCTGTCGACCGAACAGCGCCCTGCAGGACGCGAAATGGGCGTTCGGCCGAGGTGGGGCGGGGCCGTTGCGGGATCTCGGCCGAGGCGGTGAGAACCTTCTCCCAATGCCGTTCGGTCGCGGTGCGCCGAGCCTTGAAAGGGTTGCCCCGCTGCTCCTCGGCCATGGTGATCAAGCTGTAGGAATCTACCCGGTCAAGAAAAGATCCGGGATCGGCCAGGGCCTTGGGGAATTCCTCCCTGAGGATCCCTTGGGACCAATTGTCCGCCGCCAGGTGATGATGTGTGAACACCAGGTGCGTCGCCGTTCCGGAACGTGTTACGACGCGGCCGCGCCAGCCGAATTCAGAGGTCAGGTCAAAAGGTTGTGACGCCATGCGGCGAGCTGTCTCCCGCAGATCGTCTGCGGCCTCTTCCGAAACATTGAGATCGGACAGCGAATCCGGCTCGTGAACCAGCTGGACGGGGTTGCCAGGGTCACTCAGATCGTATGTAGTACGCAGTGACGGATGGTGATGAGTGAGCGCCTCCAGGGCATCCTTGACCGCTGCCGTTCCAGTCCCCTCCGGCAATTCCCAGACCGTCGATATGTTGACCTCGTGCCAACGGTCTCGAGGAAGTTTCTGGATGTCGCGCCACAGTGATATCTGCCCAAAGGAAAGCGGGCCGGAAAAAGGCATGGGGGTGACCCTAGGCGGTGGGCTCCAGCAGGTCAAGGGCGTTGAATCTGCCGGTCAATCTTCCCCTTCAACTGCCCCTCGGCCGCACGGTGCCGCCGGTACTTTCTTGAAATTGCTGCCCCTATCGCGTAATTGGCAAGGAGGTCCCTCAGTGAGTGGGGAGGGACTGAGCCAGATGACGGCCTGGCGTTGCAACGGGAATCGCTGCCCGCCCAGCCACCCCGGTCCGCCACGTCCGCAAAGGAATGAACATGCCCCTCAACCCGTCGCCCACGGCCGGGCGGGATCAGGCCTTCGTGCCTCCGCAGCCGCACGAGCACCTCACCTCCGCCACCACCAGGAACATGCTGCTCATCCAGAGCGCCCTGCTCCAGGGTGCCCGGGAATACCTGTGCGACGAAGGCTTCGTCGAGCTCCTGCCGCCGGTCGTCGGCCCGGTCACCGACCCCGGCTGCCGCGGCGCCAAGCAGGTCGACATCGACTATTACGGTCGGCGCTACAAGCTGATGACCAGCGTCATCTTCTACAAGCAGGCCGCCCTGCTGGCTCATCCCAAGATCTTCTACATTGCGCCCTGCGTCCGGCTGGAGCCGTTCACGACCTCCTCGACCCTGCGGCACTTGACCGAGTTCCACCAGATCGACGTCGAGGCGGCGGACGCCTCGCGCGAGGAGATCCTGGAGGTCTGCCAGGGGGTCGTACGCAGCGCACTGCGGCGTGTCATCAAGCACCTCCCCCATGTTCTCGAGGGGTTGGGGCGCGATCCGGGGGCCTTCACCGATCTCCTGGAACAGTCGTTCCCCAGCATCCGGCACATGGATGTGGTGGAGACCCTGCACAAGATGGGCCACGCGCAGAATCCCGACGGGGAGATCGACTGGGAGGGCGAGGCGCTCATCTCCCGGCAGCACACCCGTCCGTTCTTCATCACCGACTACCCCAAGGGTTCGCGGGGCTTCCCCGACCGGGAGAGCCGTACGCTCCCGGGCCGGCTCCGGAACTTCGACCTGGTGGCTCCCGAGGGCTACGGCGAGCTGTGCAGCGGCAGCGAGCGGGAGGGAGACTACAGCCGGGTCATCGAGCGGATGCGGGAGACCGGCGAGAATCCCGCGAAGTACGAGTGGTATCTCAAGACGTTCAAAGAGGGTGGCATCCCGCAGAGCGCGGGTTTCGGTCTCGGCGCTCAGCGCCTGACGCGCTATGCGGCCGGACTGCACTCGGTCTGGCAGGCCAGCGCCTTCCCGAAGCTGCCCGGGGTGATGGCGCCATGACGCGGCTGAGTGCGCCGGGTCTCCCCGAAGAGGCCATCCGCGAGCGTGCTCGCATCGGTCCCGAGGCGGCCTTCCCGCCCCGGGCCTCGTACGGGCAACGGCTGTTCGGGGCGGCGGAAGAGGCGCCCGGCCGCGGACAGGACGCTCTCGACAGCCTGCGGCTCGTGCCCCCCGTCTTCATGCCGCAGCGCCTGGAGAAGCTGGTCGAGTTGGGCCGCGAGCCGGTCTATCAGGATGTCGTGCTCGACAGCGGCATCGGAGGGTTCCGCTCCCCGCTGCCGGTGTTCATCACGGCCTTCGGCTCCACCCGCGCGGCCAGTGGTGACCTGGGCGTTCCGCTGAGCCGCCAGGCCGCCCGGCTGGGACTGCCGATGGTGATCGGCGAGAACATCGTCCCCGTCAACGGCTACGGCCGACTGGCGCAGACCCCGGACAGCGCGTCGCTGCTGGCCCGCATCAGCGCCTACGCCCAGGAGGTTCCGGAGGCCTACGGAGGTGTGGTCGTACAGCAGTGCACCGAGGATGCCGACGCCGAAGTATGGAACCTCGTCTACAGCGACCCGGCCGCCCAGCCACTGCTCGACGCCGGCAGGCTGGCCTTCGAACTGAAGGTCGGGCAGGGGGCGAAGCCCGGTCTCGGTGGGATGACGGTGGTGGATGGATCGGCCGCCGAACAACTCATGGACCGCTATGAGCTCGACGCGGTGTTCGGTCCCGGGACGCCGGAAGCGGCGCGGGGCGCGGATACCGAGGGCGCCTCGGTGTCCTATCTGCGCAGCAGCAGCCCCGGCACATTCACCGAGGAAATCCTGCGCCAGCAGGTCCGGCTGTTGCGCAACAACTACCCGCAGGCACGGATCTGGGTGAAACTCCACCCCGGCCGGGATGTCGCAGCGGCTGCCGCGGTGGCGTGGCAGGCGGGCGCGGACGCGGTCACCGTCGACGGTGCGGAGGGAGGCACCGGCTGGGCGCCCCTGGCCTTCCTCGACGGTGTCGGACTGCCGCTGGTCGAATGCCTGCACCGCATCGGGTCGCCTGCCGGGGACCTCCTGGCCAGCGGCCGTATATGGGAGGGCACCCGAGCGGTCAAGGCCATCGCCCTCGGTGCCACCGCGGTCGGCCTCGGCCGGGCCGCACTGCTCTCGGTCGACGAGGACACCGAGTGCGGCCTGGAGCGGTTCGTCGCCTGCCTGGCTCTGGAACTGCGGCTGCTGATCAGCGCGCTCGGGAAGTACACACCGCAGGTCGTGGGGCGCAAGGACATCTGGCCGACCCCCGATCCGGCGGCTCGCACCGGTCACGACAAGGAGAGAAGCCTCCATGACGAATCCGTTTGAACGCGAGGACAGTCGGTACCTCGTGTTGGTCAACGACGAGAACCAGCACTCGCTGTGGCCGGTGGCCATCGAGGTGCCCGCGGGCTGGACGGTGGCCCATGAGGAGGACAGCCGGGAGGCCTGCCTGGAGTACGTCGAGACCCATTGGACCGACCTGCGACCCGCCGGACTCGCGCGCTCCTGATTCCGGTCCCCGGCCCCTTCCCGAAGAGACCGCGCCTTGAGCCGGCACCAGCCGAATCAAGCCGAACTACGCGGAGAGCAGACGGTGTCCCAGCTCATCGAACTCGAAGACAGTCTCGCTCGGCAGCTCACGGCACTGGCCGCCGACGGCGGCTTTTCCGCCGAGAAGCTGATTCGGGGGGCGTGGTGCACAGCGCAGGACGAGGACGGGTCACCGGACACAGCGGTGGCCCTCCTCGAAGCGGCCGTACGGACGCCCGACGGCGCGGGGGTGCGCAGCCTGCTGGCAGCCGCCGACCGCTGGGACATGACGGTCGCCTGGAACGGGGAGCACGTCGACATCCCCTGGGACCGGACCCTGCACGAACTCTTCGAAGAGCAGACCCGGGCAACCCCGGACTCCGTCGCTCTCGTCCACCGCGGCGACACCCTCTCTTACACGGAACTCAACCGCCGGGCCAACCGCCTGGCTCGTCACCTCGCGCACTCGGGGGTTCAGCCCGGGACGGTGGTCGGCATCCACCTGGAGCGGACCCCGGAGATGGTGGTGGCGCTTCTCGCCGTCCTCAAGGCCGGCGGCGGCTACACCCTGCTGGACCCCGGTTTCCCCGAGGCGAGGTTGCGCACGGCGCTGACCACGTCGGAGACCGCGCTGCTGATCAGCCGTACCGGTCTGCCCCCGCTGGTCTCCGGCTCGGCGGGACCTGAGCTCGTCCTCGTGGACGCCCCGGGGGTACAAGCAGCTCTCGACACGCAGTCGGACGAAGACCTGGGCCGAACCGCGACAGCCGACGATGTGGCCTGCGTGATGTTCACCTCGGGGTCGACCGGCACCCCCAAGGGAATCGCCTCTGCACACCGGGCGCTCACCGGCACCTACCTCGGTCAGGACTATGCGGACTTCGGCCCCGAGCAGGTGTTCCTCCAGTGTTCCTCCATCTCCTGGGACGCCTTCGCTCTCGAACTATGGGGTGCGCTGCTCTTCGGCGCCCGCTGTGTCCTGTTGCCCAGCTCCGATTCGGAACCCGCGCTCATCGCCGATGCCGTGGCCGAGTACGGGATCACCATGCTCCAGCTGTCGGCGAGCCTCTTCAACTTCCTCGTCGACGAGCACCCGCAGGCGTTCGACGGGGTACGGATCGCCTTCACCGGCGGCGAGGCGGCTTCCGTGGCGCACGTCGCCAAGATCGGTCGCAGGTATCCGCGGCTGCGCGTCGTCAACGGCTACGGTCCGGCCGAGAGCATGGGTTTCACCACCTGCTACGTGGCGACCCCGGAGAACGCGCGAGCGTCTTCCCTGCCCATCGGGCGCCCGATCGCCAACAAGCATGTGCTGATTCTCGACGCCGAGCTCCAGCCGGTCGCGATGGGCGAGATCGGCGAGCTGTACGCGACCGGGGTCGGCCTGGCTCGGGGATATTTGGGGCGGGCCGGGCTGTCGGCGGAGCGTTTTGTGGCGTGTCCGTGGGGGGCTGCGGGCGAGCGGATGTACCGGACGGGGGATGTGGCGCGGTGGACCGCTGATGGGGTGTTGGAGTACGCGGGCCGTGCTGATGATCAGGTGAAGGTCCGGGGTTTCCGTATTGAGCCGGGCGAGGTCGAGGCTGCGCTGATGTCCTGTGCCGGAGTGGTCCAGGCCGTTGTGGTGGTGCGGGAGGACCGCCCCGGGGACCGGCGGCTGGTGGGCTACGCAGTGCCCGCGACCGGAGCGACGGTCGATGGGGCGAGTGTGCGTACCACCCTGGCCGCGCGGCTGCCGGAGTTCACGGTGCCCTCGGCGGTCGTGATGCTGGAACGGCTGCCACTGACACCGAACGGAAAGCTGGACCGACGGGCCCTTCCGGTGCCGGAGTACACGGCGGGAGGGTCGGGGCGGGCGGCTGTCACCTCGACGGAGACGTGGCTGGCGGGGTTGTTCGGCGAGGTGTTGGGGGTGGATGCGGGGCGGGTCGGGATGGAGGAGAGTTTTTTCGATCTGGGGGGTCATTCTCTGCTGGCGGCGCGATTGATCAGCCGCATCCGGGCCGGGCGGTCTGTGGAGCTGGGTATCCGCGCACTGTTCAACACACCGACGGTTGCCGGGCTGGCCGCGCTGATCGATTCCGGGACGGATGGTGTGGGGGTTTCGGGTGGGCGTCCGGTGGTG
>NZ_JARAXF010000130.1:0-675 GCF_033793745.1 Streptomyces sp. ME19-01-6
AAGATGGTGATGGCGTTGCGGCATGGGGTGTTGCCGCGGACGCTGCATGTGGATGCGCCGTCCTCACATGTGGACTGGTCGGTGGGTGCGGTGGAGTTGTTGACGGAGGAGCGTGCTTGGCCGGAGGTGGGTCGGCCGCGGCGGGCGGGGGTGTCCTCGTTCGGGATCAGCGGCACCAATGCCCATGTGATTGTGGAGCAGGCGCCGGAGGTGCCGGCTTCTGCGTCCGTTGTGTCTGGGGGCGGGGTGTCGGGTGGGGTGGTGCCGTGGTTGTTGTCGGCCCGGTCGGAGTCCGCTTTGCGTGCGTGGGCCGAGCGTCTGCGGCCCTTGGCCGGGCAGCCAGGTGTGGCGGCGGGGCTGGCCGCACGTACGGCCTTCGAGCACCGAGCGGTGGTGCTGGCTGAGGACAGGGGCGCTCTGGAGGGGAGTCTGGCCGCGTTCGCCGGCGGTGAGCGCGCGGCGAACCTGGTGACCGGGAGCCCGGTGTCGGGCCGATTGGGGCTGGTGTTTTCGGGTCAGGGTGCGCAGTGGGTGGGGATGGGTTTGGGGTTGTATCGGTGTTTTGGGGTGTTTGCTTCGGTGGTGGATGAGGTGGCGGGGTTGTCGGGGGTGCCGTTGGTGGAGGTTTTGGGGGATGGGGGGTTGTTGGGTCAGACGGAGTGGACGCAGGTAGCG
>NZ_JARAXF010000131.1:0-663 GCF_033793745.1 Streptomyces sp. ME19-01-6
CGAAGCTGCTGATGGAGCAGTTCCGCAATCCGGGTGTGCGCGTCGGCATCATCGCGACGGTGCTGATCGTGTTCGGGCACTTCGCCGCCTACACGTTCGTGAGCCCGGCACTGCAGAAGCTGTCGGGGATCGACGAGCGCTACGTCGGTCCGCTGCTGTTCGGGTTCGGTGTGGCCGGCATGACCGGCAACTTCGTCGCCGGCTCGGCGCTCTCCCGCCGGGTGCACCGGAGTGTGCTGGTCATCTCCGTGGCCCTCGCGGTCGCGATGCCGCTCTTCCTGCTGCTGGGCCAGACCGCGGTCGGCGGCGTCATCCTGCTGATCGTCTGGGGTCTGTCCTACGGCGGCGTGTCCGTGGGCCTCCAGACGTGGATGATCAAGGCCGCCCCGCAGGCGGTGGAAGCGGCTTCCTCGCTGTGGGTGGCAGTGTTCAACCTGTCCATCGGCCTCGGCGCGCTGGTCGGCGGCGTCATCGTCGATTCGCTCACCATCCAGGGCGTGCTGTGGCTCGGCGGCGCCTGCGTCCTGCTCGCCGCCCTGGCGATCTGGACTGCCCGCACCAACGACGCCTTGCGATGACCGAGCCCTTCTCAGAGCCCGCCGGGGCCGCGTAGCCACAACGGCGCCGACTGGCGCGCCGCCGGTGTACCGGCGGCGGCACGCC
>NZ_JARAXF010000132.1:0-662 GCF_033793745.1 Streptomyces sp. ME19-01-6
CGTGCTCGGCCCGTGCGGCGGCCTGGGCCAGCCGACGCGGGCGCACCCCGGCGGGCCGGACCCGCATCGCGAGGAAGCGTGAGGTCATCGGGGAGCGGGAGCCTTCCCGCCAGGTCGCCTCCATGAAGGCTTCCCGTCCGGCGGCCGTGGCCAGTTCCGCCACCGTCACCGGTGGCTGCCGGTAGCGGGGCTGAGGCCGGCGGCCGTTGCCCAACCAGGCAGAGGTGGCGGGGACCGCCTTGTGCGGCTGGGCGGTGATATCGCCGCGGATGCCGGCCACGTACGCGATGTCCCGCTCGGCCAGGGCGGCACGGAAGTCGGCGTTCTGGCCGTAGCCCGCATCCGCCACCACAACCGGCGGCACCAGTCCCCATCCGGCCAGTTCGTCCAGGGCGTCCAGTGCCAGCCGCCACTTCTCCCGGTGCCCGACGTCTTCCGGGACGCCGGTCCGCCGGCGCCGGACGGCGTCATCGGCCCACTGCTGGGGCAGGAACAGCCGCCAGTTCAGCGGGCACGAGGCCGTATCGGAGACCGCGTGCACGCTGACCGCGACCTGGCAGTTGGCCTGCTTGCCCAGCGCACCGCAGTACTGGTGGGCGACGCCGACCGACATCCTTCCGTCCTTGGGGAACGACACGTCATCGACCGCCCAGGCGTTTGGG
>NZ_JARAXF010000133.1:0-658 GCF_033793745.1 Streptomyces sp. ME19-01-6
GGTGGAGTGGACGGCGTGGTTCGGGGTCGGGGGTTCGGACGCGCGGCCGTCCGTGCTCGATCTGCCGACCTACGCCTTCCAACGCGAGCACTACTGGCTTGAGCCCGGTGGGTGGTTCGCCACGCGCGAGAGCGGGTCCGACGCGGAGGACGGCTTCTGGGCCGCCATTGAGGCCGGCGATCTCGCGGCTCTGGCCGCGTCGTTGCGGCTGCGGGAAGAGGACGCCGAGCGGGTGCTCGCACCTGCGCTGCCGGTGCTGGCGCAGTGGCGTCAGGGCGAGCGCGACCAGGCACGCGTGGCGGGCTGGCGTTATCGGACGGCGTGGTCTGCGGTGTCCGGGCTTGACGCACAGCCTCGGCTGGATGGCCGCTGGCTTGTCGTGGTGCCCGAAGGAATGGCCGACGACGACCCGGCGCTGCAGGTGGTCGTCCAGGCGCTGGAGGCTTCCGGGGCACAGAGCGAGACGCTGGTGCTGGACCGGCTGCGGGCGGTGGACGGCTGGCCGGAGGTGGCGGGTGTGGTGAGCCTGCTCGGGATGGCGGAGAGCGACGGCTCCGGTTTGGTGGGGACGGTGGGGTTGGTTCAGGTGGTGGGTGAGGTGGGGTTTGGTGGGCGGTTGTGGTGTGTGACGCGCGGGGGTGTGTGGGTGGGTGGGGAT
>NZ_JARAXF010000134.1:0-635 GCF_033793745.1 Streptomyces sp. ME19-01-6
CGGGCTTCCCTCGTCACTGCTCGCTCCTCCGTCGCTGCGCGGCTCCTCAGTCCAGCCCGCGCAGCGCACCAAGACACGCACCCCTCCCCCCGCTCAGTCTTGCCGCGCTCCAACACGCGGGCTTCCCTCGTCACTGCTCGCTCCTCCGTCGCTGCGCGGCTCCTCAGTCCAGCCCGCGCAGCGCACCAAGACACGCTCATGCCACCGGCTCCCGCTCGGCGATCTCGGGGTGGTGCAGGTCGAACGCCGGGGATTCGGAGCGGATCCGGGGCAGCGAGGTGAAGTTGTGCCGCGGCGGCGGGCAGGAGGTCGCCCACTCCAGCGAGCGGCCGTAGCCCCACGGGTCGTCGACCTCGATCTTCTTGCCGTACTTGGCGGTCTTCCAGATGTTGTAGAAGAACGGCAGGATCGACAGGCCGAGCACGAAGGAGAAGATCGTCGAGACGGTGTTCAGCGTGGTGAAGCCGTCGGCGGCGAGATAGTCCGGGATCCTGCGGATCATCCCTTCCGTTCCCAACCAGTGCTGGACCAGGAAGGTGCCGTGGAAGCCGATGAACAGCGTCCAGAAGGTGATCTTGCCCAGGCGCTCGTCGAGCATCTTGCCGGTGAACTTCGGCCACCAGAAGTGGAATCCG
>NZ_JARAXF010000135.1:0-631 GCF_033793745.1 Streptomyces sp. ME19-01-6
CCGGATTCGACGCTTCCGTGCTGAGCCTGTTCCGTTCCCGTCTCATCGAGCACGGACTGGAACAGACGGCGCTGGAGCTGGTGCTGGAGCGCCTGCGCGGGCTGGACCTGCTGAAGACCGGTGGCCGGCAGCGGACCGATTCCACGCATGTGCTCGCGGCGGTGCGGACGCTGAACAGGATGGAGTTCGTCGGCGAGACGCTGCGGGCCGCACTGGAGGCGCTGGCGGTCGCGGCCCCGGCATGGCTGTCCGGCCTGGTCACAGCCGAGTGGGCCGAGCGCTACGGGCCACGCGTGGACGACTACCGCTTCCCCAAGGGCGAAGAGGTCCGTGAACAGTGGTCTGAGCAGGTCGGACGGGACGGATTCGTCCTGCTGGAGGCGGTCTACGCCCCCACGGCTCCCAACTGGCTGCGCGAGATCGAGGCGGTGCAGGCCCTGCGGGTCTCCTGGGTCCAGCAGTACCACCGCGACGAGAAGGGGGTGCGCTGGCGGGAGGGCAAGGACCTCCCGCCGGTTCATCACCGGTTGTGCTCGCCCTATGACACCGATGCCCGTTACGGGATCAAGCGTGGCTCGGGCTGGACCGGCTACAAGATGCATCTGACCGAGACCTGTGAGCCGGACGCACC
>NZ_JARAXF010000136.1:0-617 GCF_033793745.1 Streptomyces sp. ME19-01-6
AGTCGCCGCCTGGTGCGCGACTTCGAGCGCCGGACCACCAGCGCCGAAGCGATGATCTACTGGTCGATGACCCTGCTCATGACCCGCCGCCTGGCCCGCCCACGCCCGCAGCGAGCGTGAACCGGCCCGGCGCCGGCTCGGCCAGCCAGCCCCGCGCGACCAGGCGTTTCGCCTTCGACCGCAGCGCCTCCACCCGCGCCGGCACCACATCCATGCCGAACTCAGCGGCCATCTCCTGGCAGGTCAACGGCCCCTGGCCCAGCCGGACCCGGTCACCCGCGACCTGCAGGATGCGCTGGTAGTCCACGGACAGTGCCGACCAGGCCAGTCCCTCACGCCACACCGGCACCTGCGACCTCGCCTTCGCCGCCTCCGGCGCTGACGGCGTCCGCCCGGCCTGCTCCTCGGCGGTCGACGCCGCCCCGGCACCTCGGACAGGGCCCTGCCCGGTCTCATTCCCCGGGACCAGCACCTCGCCGACCCGCGAGCGGGCGATGGCCCACTCGTTCCATTCCCGCTCGGCAACAGCCAGCTCGGCCTGGATCCGATCAGCCTCCTCTTGCAGCTCGTCCACCCGACGACGAGCAGCGACCTCGCGCTGTTCCAGCAGCCCGACC
>NZ_JARAXF010000137.1:0-616 GCF_033793745.1 Streptomyces sp. ME19-01-6
CGAACTGCTCCAACGGGTACGGAACACCGACCTCGCCGCCTGGTCACACCAGGACCTGCCCTTCGAGCAACTCGTCGAGGCCCTCAACCCCACCCGCTCCGCGGCTCGTCAGCCGCTGTTCCAGGTCGTCACCGCACTACAGAACGCCCCCGAGAGCGATTTCGACCGGCTCGGCGTACGGTCGCGCTCCGAACTGGTGGGGACGGGAACCGCCAAGTACGACCTGTTCCTCAGCCTCTGGGAGCGCCACGACTCGCGGGGCGAGCCGGGCGGTTTGGACGGATTCATCGAATACAGCACCGATGTGTTCGACCGAGGCACCGTCGAGATGCTCGCCGCGCGGTTCGTACACCTGCTGGAGACGCTAACCGCCAACCCCGACCAGCCCCTCGCGCGGATCGACATCCTCCTGCCCGGAGAACAGGAGTCCCTGCTGGACCGGTCCGCGGACGCGACCCGCGCGATGGAGGCCACGACCCTCCCGCAGGCATTCGAGGCTCAGGTGGTGCGGTGTGCTGAGGCTGTGGCGTTGGTCTGCGGGGATGTGGAGGTGTCGTATGGGGAGTTGAATGCGCGGGCTAATCGGTTGGCGCGGTTGTTGGTGGCGCGGGGTGTG
>NZ_JARAXF010000138.1:0-607 GCF_033793745.1 Streptomyces sp. ME19-01-6
GGTGGGTGCGGTGGAGTTGCTGACGGAGGAGCGTGCTTGGCCGGAGGTGGGTCGGCCGCGGCGGGCGGGGGTGTCCTCGTTCGGGATCAGCGGCACCAACGCCCACGTCATCGTGGAGCAGGCACCGGAGCCGCCGACTCCCGAGTCCGCCGTGCCTGAGCCGGCCTGCTCGGCGGCGGGTGTACTGCCCGTGGTCCTGTCGGCCCGGACGGATGCCGCTCTGCGCGCCCAGGCACAACAGCTTATGTGGCATGAGGATGTCGAACCGGTCGCCCTAGCCTGGACGTTGGCTGTTTCGCGCTCTGCTTTGGAGCATCGGGCGGTGGTGCTGGCGGAGGACTGGCCAGCCTTGGTCGAGGGCTTGGAGGCCCTGGCTGCAGGAGTGCCTTCGGGGCGTGTGGCGCGAGGTGAGGCGCACGGCGGCCGATTGGGGCTGGTGTTTTCGGGTCAGGGTGCGCAGTGGGTGGGGATGGGTTTGGGGTTGTATCGGTGTTTTGGGGTGTTTGCGTCGGTGGTGGATGAGGTGGCGGGGTTGTCGGGGGTGCCGTTGGTGGAGGTTTTGGGGGATGGGGGGTTGTTGGGTCAGACGGAGTGGACGCAGGTAGCG
>NZ_JARAXF010000014.1:0-244773 GCF_033793745.1 Streptomyces sp. ME19-01-6
GCGATCTGCTGCAGCGTCGCACCCACATCCGCCGTCACCGTCGTCGTCATCGACTGCACCGACACCGGCGCGTCCCCGCCCACCGCCACCGACCCGACCTGGATCTTCCGGCTGACTCTGCGGTCGGCGAGCTTGATCGGAACGGACGGCATTCCAAGCGAAATCGCTGTCATCTGGCGAGCAACCCCAAGGTCATGAATGAAGGTCCCGAGATCGGCGGGCTCCGGTGTCCGAGGTTACGGCACCGTATGCGGGCCGGGCACATTACGGTTCCGGAGTGCACCCAAAGGTGCACTTCGGGGCATTTCGCATCATCAGGAGATTTTCACCGGATTCACCACGTCGGCCACCAGCACCAACAGGGTGAAGCAGATGAACACCCCGGCGATCACATAGGCGACCGGCATCATCTTGGCCACGTCGAACGGCCCGGGGTCGGGCCGGCGGACCAGCCGGGCGGTGTGGCGCCGCACGCCCTCCCAGATCGCGCCCGCCATGTGCCCGCCGTCCAGCGGCAGCAGCGGCAGCATGTTGAAGAGGAAGAGCGAGAGGTTGAAGCCGGCCACCAGGAAGAGCATGGTGGCCACCCGCTGGGAGGCCGGGATGTCCAGGTTGGCGACCTCTCCGCCGACCCGGGCCGCGCCCACGACGCCCATCGGGGAGTCCGCCTTGCGCTCACCGTCGCCGAAGGCCGCGTTCCACAGGTCGGGGACCTTCGAGGGCAGGGCGATCAGCGAGTCGATGCCGTCCTCGACCATATTGCCCATGCGGTCCACCGACTGGCCGAAGGTCTGCTTGACCACGCCACTCGCCGGGGTGAAGCCGAGGAATCCCGCGGTGACGTACTTCCCCTCCACATAGCCGCCCCGCCCGTCCGACTTGGCGACCTGGTGCTTTATGAGGACCGCGTGCAGATCCTTGCGGACGCCGTTCCGCTCGACGGTGATCGTCGCGGGGCCGACCGTCTTGCGGATGCTCTGCTGGAGGGTGCTCCAGTCAGAGGTCGGCTCGCCGTTGAAAGCGACGATCTTGTCTCGGGGCCGCAGCCCGGCGGTGTTGGCCGGGGTGTCCTTGGCGCTCTTGGGGCACTTGTCGGTGTCGGCCGAGGCCGGCACCACGCACTTCTGGACGGTGCCCACGGTGGTGGTCTGGGTGTTGACACCGAAGGACATCATCACGCCGAGGAAGATCACCACGGCGAGCACCAGATTCATGAACGGCCCGGCGAACATCACGATCACGCGCTTCCACGGCTTGCGCGTGTAGAACATCCGGGTCTCGTCGCCGGGCTGCAGCTCCTCGTAGGCGGCCGACCGGGCGTCCTCGATCATGCCGCGCCACGGCGAGGTGGAGCGGGCCGCTATTTTCCCGTCGTCGCCGGGCGGGAACATCCCGATCATGCGGATATAGCCGCCGAACGGGACGGCCTTGATGCCGTACTCCGTCTCCCCCTTCTTCCGGGAGAAGATCGTCGGGCCGAAGCCGACCATGTACTGCGGCACCCGGATACCGAAGAGCTTGGCCGTGGAGAGATGGCCGAGTTCGTGCCAGGCGATCGAGAAAAGCAGTCCGACGACGAATACGACTATGCCGAGGACCGTCATCATCAGTGTCGTCATGCGCGAGCCTCCGGAGTCGCGTTCGCCGCGCGGGCGGCCAGTTCACGGGCGCGGGTGCGAGCCCAGGCCTCGGCCTGGAGGACGTCCTCGACCGTGAGCCGGGTTCCCGCGGTGGGGGTGCCGTGTTCGGCCACCACTTGGGCGACCGTATCGACGATTCCGTTGAACGGCAGCTTCCGGGCCAGGAAGGCGTCCACGCACTCCTCGTTCGCCGCGTTGAAGACGGCGGGCACGGTGGCGCCGAGCGCGCCGACGTGGCGGGAGAGGCCGATCGAGGGGAAGGCGTCGTTGTCCAGCGGGAAGAACTCCCAGGTGTGCGCCTTGGTCCAGTCACAGCCCGGCGCGGCGTCCGGCACCCGGTCCGGCCAGCCGAGACCGAGCGCGATGGGCATCCGCATATCGGGCGGACTCGCCTGCGCCAGGGTGGAGCCGTCAATGAATTCGACCATCGAGTGGATATACGACTGCGGGTGGACCACCACCTCAATCCGGTCGAAGGGAATGTCGTAGAGCAGATGCGCCTCGATGACCTCCAGCCCCTTGTTGACCAAGGTCGCGGAGTTGATCGTGATGACCGGGCCCATCGCCCAGGTGGGGTGGGCCAGCGCCTGCTCGGGCGTGACCTCGGTCAGCTCCTGCTTCGTACGCCCCCGGAACGGCCCGCCGGACGCGGTGACCACCAGCTTGCGGACCTCCTGCCGGGAGCCGCCGAGCAGCGCTTGGAAGAGGGCGGAGTGCTCGGAGTCGACCGGCACGATCTGCCCGGGCTTGGCCAGGGCCTTGACCAGCGGGCCGCCGACGATCAGCGACTCCTTGTTGGCCAGCGCGAGCACCCGGCCGGCCTCGAGCGCGGCGAGGGTGGGCGCCAGGCCGATGGAGCCGGTGATGCCGTTGAGCACGGTGTCGCACTCGGAGCGGGCCAGCTCGGTGGCCGCGTCCGGCCCCGCGACGATCTCCGGCAGCGGCTCCCCCGCCCCGTACCGCGCGGCCAGCGCCTCGCGCAGCTCGGACACGGCCTCCGGCCGCGCCACCGCGACCGACCGCACCCCGAGCCGGTGCGCCTGCTCGGCGAGCAGCCCGGCCCTCCCGCCCGCGGCGGACAGCCCGGTCACCCGGAAGCGGTCGGGGTTGCGCAACACCACGTCGATGGCCTGGGTGCCGATCGATCCGGTGGAGCCCAGGATCACGATGTCGCGCGGGCCTCCTGTGGCGGCGGTGGCCGCCGGAAAGCGGAGGTGCGGGTCAGCGAGGGAATCCGTCATTGCCCCATTGTTGCCCTTGCCCCTCTCCGCGCCTAAACCGGCGCCGCTCTCGCGGACCTGGTTGCTCGCCGCGGAGGTTGCTCAATTGATGGTTGCGCCCGGGTGGGGGAACCCGGGCGCAACTACGGGCCCGCCGGCATCAGGCGCGGGGCCTGATGCGCCTGTGGACGTTTTCCTTCAGGGCCGGGCCCGGGGTGGCGTCGGCGATCCAGGGGCCGTCGCCGCTGGGGTCGAGCACACCCTCCTCCAGCCAGGTGTACGAGCCCGCCAGGACGCCCGCGACAACCTTGCGGTCGAGCTCGTCGGTGTTGGTCCACAGCCGGGCGAAGAGCTCCTCGGCGCGGATCCGTGCCTGCCGGCAGAAGACGTCGGCCAGCTGGTACGCCTCGACGCCGTGGTCGCCCGTGGTGCGCAGCATCTCGGCCCGTACGCAGGCGGCGCTCATGGCGAACAGCTCCGCGCCGATGTCCACGATGCGGCCGAGGAAGCCCTGCTTGGTCTCCATCCGGCCCTGCCAGCGGGACATGGCGTAGAACGTGGTCCGGGCGAGCTTGCGGGCCGAGCGCTCGACGTAGCGCAGGTGCGGGGAGAGGTCGCGGTGACGGGGCGGGCGGAATTCGGCGTATGCGCGGGGGAGCTGGCCGGGACCGGTGACCAGGCCCGGCAGCCAGCGGGCGTAGAAGCCGCCGGCCTTGGCGGCCGCCTTGCCCTTGTCGGACAGCGACTTGTCCGGGTCGATGAGGTCGCCCGCCACGGACAGATGGGCGTCCACGGCCTCGCGGGCGATCAGCAGGTGCATGATCTCCGTCGAGCCCTCGAAGATGCGGTTGATGCGCAGGTCGCGGAGCATCTGCTCGGCCGGGACGGCCCGCTCGCCGCGGGCGGCGAGCGAGGCGGCGGTCTCGAAGCCGCGGCCGCCGCGGATCTGGACCAGCTCGTCGGCCATCAGCCAGGCCATCTCGCTGCCGTACAGCTTGGCCAGCGCCGCCTCGATACGGATGTCGTTGCGGCTCTCCTCGGCCATCTGGGAGGCGAGGTCGATGACGGCCTCCAGGGCGAAGGTGGTCGACGCGATGAAGGAGATCTTGGCGCCGACGGCCTCGTGCCGGGCGATCGGCTTGCCCCACTGCTCGCGGGCCGCGGACCACTCGCGGGCGATCTTCAGACACCACTTCCCGGAGCCCGCGCACATCGCGGGCAGCGAGAGCCGGCCGGTGTTGAGGGTGGTCAGGGCGATCTTGAGTCCAGCGCCCTCCGGGCCGATGCGGTTGGCGGCGGGGACGCGGACCCGGTGGAAGCGGGTCACCCCGTTCTCCAGGCCGCGCAGGCCCATGAAGGCGTTGCGGTTCTCGACGGTGACGCCCTCGGAGGCCGTCTCGACGATGAAGGCGGTGATGCCGCCCTTGTGGCCCTCGGACGCGGGGACGCGGGCCATGACCACGAGGAGGTCGGCGACCACGCCGTTGGTCGTCCACAGCTTCACTCCGTCGAGGATGTAGTCGTCCCCTTCGGGCACGGCGGTGGTGGCGAGCCGGGCCGGGTCGGAGCCCACGTCCGGCTCGGTGAGCAGGAAGGCCGAAATGTCGGTACGGGCGCAGCGGGGCAGGAAGGTGTCCTTCTGCTCCTGGGTGCCGAACAGCTTGAGCGGCTGCGGAACGCCGATGGACTGGTGGGCCGAGAGCAGCGCGCCGATGGCCGGGCTCGCCGAGCTGACGAGGGCCAGGGCCTTGTTGTAGTAGACCTGGGTGAGGCCGGCTCCGCCGTACTTGGGGTCGATCTTCATGCCGAGCGCGCCGAGCTCCTTGAGCCCCTCGATGGTCTCGTCGGGGATCTTGGCCTCGCGCTCGATGCGGGCGGCGTCGATGCGGGTCTCGCAGAACTCGCGCAGCTTGTCGAGGAACTTCTCACCGCGCCGTACGTCGTCCGGGGCGGGGGCGGGGTGGGGGTGGATCAGATCGAGCCGGAAGCGGCCGAGGAACAGTTCCTTGGCGAAGCTCGGCTTGTGCCATACCTGCTCGCGGGCTGCCTCGGCGACCTGGCGCGCTTCGCGCTCGGACACCGGCCTGACGGATGATGCGGTCATGGGTGCTCCCTTGCCGCGAATGGACAATCTCGTGACATTACCGGCACGTACGGTGCCAGTGTGCATCCGGCCCGGCGGGGCGGCAAAGCGTGTGGCCCCAGGCGGTGGAAAAAGCCAGTTGAAGCGCTTCGACTATCTGGACAGTGAACCCGGACCGGTTTACTGTCGATGCGCGCAGCCAGCCAGGAGGGGTTCGACACTCCAATCGAAGCGCTTCAATGATCTGGACGGAGTCCCCGCATGGTCACCCTCGCCGAGGTCGCCCGGCACGCCGGAGTCTCCGCCAGCACGGTGAGTTACGTCCTCAGTGGCAAGCGCTCGATCTCGGGCCCCACCCGCGAGCGGGTCGAGCAGAGCATCCAGGAGCTCGGCTACCACCCGAACGCCGGCGCCCGCGCCCTCGCCAGCAGCCGCTCCAACATCATCGCGCTGATGGTGCCGCTGCGTACCGATATGTATGTGCCCGTGATGATGGAGGTCGCCATCGCGGTGGCCACCACCGCCCGCACCCACGGCTATGACGTGCTGCTGCTGACCGGCGAGGAGGGCCCGGCGGCCGTGCGCCGGGTCACCGGCAGCGGGCTCGCCGACGCCATGATCCTGATGGATGTGGAGCTGGAGGACGAGCGGCTGCCGCCGCTGCGGGACGCCCGCCAGCCCACCGTACTGATCGGGCTGCCCGCCGACACCGTCGGACTGACCTGCGTCGACCTCGACTTCACGGCGACCGGCGCGCTGTGCGCGGAGCATCTGGCCGGGCTCGGCCACCGCGAGATCGCCGTGGTCGGCGAGGCGGCGGCGGTGTACGAGCGCCACACCGGCTTCGCGGTACGGACCCTGGACGGGCTGCGCGGCCGCGCCCGCGAGCTGGGGCTGCGTCTGCTGCACCGCCCGTGCGGGGGCAGTTACGAGTCCATGGCCGGGGCGCTGGCCCGGATCTTCGACGAGCGCCCCGGCACCACCGGCTTCGTGGTGCAGAACGAGGCCGCCATCGACCCGCTGCTGAGCCTGCTGCGCCTGCAGGGGCGCGCGGTGCCCGAGGACGTCTCGGTGGTGGCGGTCTGCCCCGACCAGGTGGCCGCCCAGGCCTCGGTGCGGCTGACCTCGGTCGCGATCCCCGCGCACGAGATGGGGCGGCGCGCGGTGGAGCTGGTGGTGGCCAAGCTGGAGGGGCACGGCGCGGACGCGGTGGCCCTGCTGGCGCCCGAGTTGACCGTACGGGCGAGCTCGGGGCCGGCGCCGAACGCCGCGTCCTGACCCGGCCGCGGCCCGTAGCGGCCGTCTGCCGCGCGCCACCGCGCCCTCCCTCCCGCCGAAGCCCCCGCTCGAAGCCCTGCCGGAAGCCCCGCAGCAGTCCCGCTGAAGCCCCGCCCTCGAAGCGCCGACGATCTTTCTCAGGGCCCCACGTCCCCGAAGCGATACGCCCGTAAAGCTCTCCCCGCCCGTACGTTCACCGCCGCACCCCGAGGAGCGTCACCCGTGAGCCAGTCCCCACCGGTCACCGCCTCAGCGTCGCTCGCCCAGTCCTCCCCCACCGTCGGCACCTTCAGCGAGCGCGACGGCGCGCTGGAGTGGAGCGGGCGGCAGGAGACCGTACGTCTGGAGCCGTGGGGGCCCGACGCGATCCGGGTCCGCGCCCGGCTCGGCGGGCCGCTGCTGGAGGACCTGCCCGGCGCGCTCCTCGACGGCCCGCCGAAAGCGGCCGCGAGCGTCGCGATCGAGGCCGAGGAGGCGTCGCTGACCTGCGGCGCGATCACCGCCCGGATCTCCGCGGACGGCATGATCCGGTTCGAGACCACCGAGGGCGGCCGGGAGCTGCTCGCCGAGCAGCGCGCGCACTTCTGGTGGCCGGGGCCGCGGCTGCGCACCGCCACGGGCAACGGCTACCACCGCATCGAGCAGCGCTTCAAGGCGTACGAGGGCGAGCGACTGTACGGCCTCGGCCAGCACCAGCACGGCCTGCTGGACCAGAAGGGCGCCGTGATCGACCTGGTGCAGCGCAACTCCGAGGTGTCGATCCCGGTCCTCACCTCCAGCCGCGGCTACACCCTGCTGTGGAACAACCCGGCCATCGGGCGCGTCGAGCTGGCCGCGACCGGCACCCGCTGGGTCGCCGACAGCGCGCGCCAGATCGACTACTGGATCACGGCCGGGGACCCGGCCGCCGCGCAGCGCCGCTACTCCGAGGTGACCGGCCGCGCGCCGATGCTGCCGGAGTGGGCGGCCGGGTTCTGGCAGTGCAAGCTGCGCTACCGCACCCAGGAGGAGCTGCTGACCGTGGCCCGCGAGCACAAGCGGCGCGGGCTGCCGATCGACGCGATCGTCTGCGACTTCTTCCACTGGACGCACCTTGGCGACTGGAAGTTCGACCCGGCGGCCTGGCCCGACCCGGCGGCGATGACGCGTGAGCTGGAGGACCTGGGCATCAAGCTGGTGGTCTCGGTGTGGCCTTCGGTCTCCCCGCTGAGCGAGAACCACGAGACGATGGAGCAGCGGGGCTTCCTGGTGGGCACCGAGTACGGGCCCACGGCGCACGCCGACTGGCCCGATGTGCGCGAGGGCGAGCGGATCCACGTCGCCTTCTACGACGCGACTCATCCACGGGCCCGGGAGTTCATGTGGTCGCGGGTGCGGGAGAACTACCTGGAGCCGTACGGGATCCGCGCCTTCTGGCTGGACGCCTGTGAACCGGAGCTCAAGCCCGGCTTCCCGGCGAATCTGCGCTACCACGCGGGGCCGGGCCTTGAGGTCGGCAACCTCTACCCGCGTGAGAACGCCCGCGCGATCCAGGAGGGCTTGCGCGCGGCGGGCGAGGAGGAGGTGGTGACCCTCAACCGCTCGGCGTGGGCGGGCAGCCAGCGCCACGGGGCCGCGCTGTGGTCCGGCGACATCGGCACGGACTTCGCGACGCTGCGCCGGCAGATCGCCGCCGGCCTGAACGTCGCCCTCTCCGGCATCCCGTGGTGGAACACCGACATCGGCGGCTTCCACGGCGGCGACCCGGACGACCCGGCGTACCGCGAGGTGCTGATCCGCTGGTTCCAGTTCGGCGCGCTGTCGCCGATCATGCGGCTGCACGGCTTCCGCGATCCGGGGCTGCCGCTCGGGCCCGGCATGACCGGCGGCCCGAACGAGGTGTGGTCGTACGGCGAGGAGGCCGAGCGCATCCTCGGCTCCTGTCTGCGGCTGCGTGAGCGGCTCAAGCCGTATGTGCTGGCGCAGATGCGCGCCGCCCACGAGGAGGGGCTGCCGCCCATGCGCCCGCTCTTCCTCGAGTTCCCGGGCGACGAGGCGGCCTGGGGCGTCGCGGACGCCTTTCTGCTCGGCCCCGACCTGCTGGTCGCCCCGGTTTTGGAGGCGGGCGCGACCGAGCGGACCGCCTACCTCCCGGCGGGGGCGCGCTGGACGGACGCCTGGACGGGCGAGAGCCTGCGGGGCGGCGGGACGGTGACCGTGCCCGCACCGCTGGACCGCATCCCGCTGTTCCTGAGGGACGACGCGCGGCTGCCGGTGCGGGAGCCCTGACGCGCGGTCGGCGCCCGCCTCAGCCGTCGGCCGGCCGCTCCAGCGCCACCTTCGGCAGCCGCCGGGCGAGGGGGGCGGGCAGCCACCAGGCGTGCCTGCCGAGCAGCCGCATGACGGCCGGCACGATCAGACAGCGGATCACCACCGCGTCCAGCAGGACGGCCACCGCGAGGCCCAGGCCGAACTGCTGGAGCATGCGGCTCGGGCTGAGGACGAAGGCGGCGAACACCACGATCATGATGGCGGCGGCCGCCGTGATCACCTTGCCGGTGGCCGCAAGACCCTCGCGGACCGCGTGGGAGTGGTCCCGGGTCCGTTCCCACTCCTCATGGATGCGGGAGACCAGGAACACCTCGTAGTCCATGGAGAGGCCGAAGACGATCGCGAAGATCATCACGGGAATGAACGCCTCGATCGGGCCGGGCTGGGCCCCGAACCAGCCTTCCTGGAAGACCAGGGTGATCACTCCCAGGGCGGCCGCGATGGACAGCAGGTTGAGCAGCGCGGCCTTCAGCGGGATCAGTACGGACCGGAAGACCACCATGAGGAGCAGCGCGGACAGGCCGACGACGACGGCGACGAACAGCGGCATCCGGTCCGCGACGGAGTCGGCGAAGTCCTGTGCGGCGGCCGTGGACCCGCCCACCAGGTAGTCGGCGCCGGTGCGCTCGCCGAGCCGCGGCAGGACGCGGTCGCGCAGCGTGTGGACGAGGTCGGCGGTGCCCTCGTCCTGCGGGGAGGTGGTGGGGAAGGCGAGGACCGTGGAGACGGCGCCGTCCTTCGAGGGCAGCGGCGGGGTGGTGGCGGCGATGCCGTCGGTGCGCGCGAGTGTGGCGCGCAGCTCCCGGGCGGCCGCCGCGTCGCCCTGGCTCACCACGACCAACGGGCCGTTGAACCCGGGACCGAAGCCCTCGGCGAGCAGGTCGTAGGCGCGGCGGCTGGTGGACGTGGTCGGGTCGTTTCCCGCGTCGGCGAAGCCCAGGCGCAGGCCCAGCGCGGGGGCGGACAGCGCGAGCAGCGCCATGACGGCGGCCAGCAGCGCGGGCAGCGGGCGCCGCTGCACGGCGAGGGCCAGGGCCCGCCAGCGCCGGCCCTCCTCCCTCCCCTTGCTCCGGGCGCGTTCGGCGCGGCGCAGCACCTGGCGCCTCACGCGCCCGCCGAGGACCGCGAGCAGCGCGGGCAGCAGGATCAGGGAGGCGGCCATGGTGACGAGCACGGTCAGCGCGACCGCGAGCGCCACGCCCTGCAGGGCGCCCAGGCCCAGGGCGACCAGGCCGAGGAGCGCGATGATGACGGTGCAGCCGGCGAAGAAGACCGTACGGCCGGCTGCGTCCAGCGCGGTGCGGGTGGCGGTGTGGGCGGCGGCGCCGCGGATGAGCTCGTGCCGGTAGCGGTAGAAGATCAGCAGCGCGTAGTCCACGCCCACCCCGAGCCCGACGAGCATCATGACGGGCGGGGTGAAGTCGGCGACCGTGAACAGGTGCGAGGCCAGGGCGATCAGACCGATGGCGCCGCCCACCGCGAACACCGCGGTGACCAGCGGCAGCGCGGCCGCCACCAGCGAGCCGAACAGCATGACGAGGATGACCAGCGCCGCGAGCATGCCCGCGCCCTCCGCCGCGCCGCCCGCCTCCTCCTCGGCGCCGCGCACCGCCTCACCGCCGAGCGCGACCGTGAGGCCGTGCCCCTCGGCGGCCTTCGCGGTGTCGATGATCCTGGTGATGTCCCCCTTCGGCACCTGCTCCGCCTTGCCGTCGAGGGTGACCGTCGCATAGCCGATGGTGCCGTCCCGGGAGATCGCGGAGGCGTCCGCGTACGGGCCGCGCACCTCGGCGACGCCGGGCAGGCCGCCGATCCGGTCGAGCGTCTTCCCGACGCGGCCGCGCTCGGCGCGCAGCCCGCCCTCGCCCTCGTCCTTGAAGACGATCTGCACGCTGTCGCCCGCCTGCCGGGCTCCGTGTTCGGCCATCAGGTCGGTGGCGGTCTGCGAGTCGGTGCCGGGCAGGGCGAAGTCGTTGCGGTAGGCGCTGCCGGCCGCCTGCGATCCGAGGGTGATCGCGGCCACCACGAGGATCCACAGGAGCAGGGCGCCCCAGCGATGGGTCTGGGACCAGGAGGCGAGGCGCCCGAAGGCGCCTGCGGGGTGGGGCGTCCGGCCCTCGGGGGGCTCGGTCGTCGCGGTCGTGTCGCTCGTGTCGCTCATGGGTCGCAGCATCCGGGCCGGGTGTGCCCCGGGGCGTCGGCCCGGGGCGGACACCTGCCGTACCCCATGGGTTGGGGGGTGCCGCGCCCGCGTACTCCCCCGGTCGCGGTCGTGGTCGCGGAAGGGGCCGCGCTACCCGGCCAGCCAGCCGGGGCTGACCATCCCGGACTCGTAGGCCAGCACGACCAGTTGGGAGCGGTCCCGGACGTCCAGCTTGGTCATGATGCGGCTGACGTGGGTCTTGGCGGTGGCCGGGCTGAGCACCAGCCGGGCGGCGATCTCGTCGTTCGTCAGCCCGGCGGCCACCAGCTCCATCACCTCGCGCTCGCGGCCGGTGAGGGCGCGCAGCCTCGGGCCCGGCTCCGGGGCCCTGACCCGCCCGGCGAACTCGGCGATCAGTCGGCGGGTGACGGAGGGGCTGATCAGCGCGTCACCGCGGTGCGCCACCCGCACGGCGTGGATCAGCTCCTCCGGTTCGGTGTCCTTGACCAGGAAGCCGGTGGCGCCTGCGCGCAGCGCGCCGTACACATAGTCGTCCAGGTCGAAGGTGGTCAGGATGACGACCCTGACGCCCTCCAGGCGGGGGTCGGCGGTGATCCGCCGGGCCGCCTCCAGGCCGTCGGTTCCGGGCATCCGGATGTCCAGCAGCGCCACGTCGGGACGCAGCTCGCGGCAGGCGGAGACGGCCTCGTCTCCGTCGCCCGCCTCGGCGACCACCGTGATGTCGTCCTCGTCCTCCAGGATCGAGCGGAATCCGGCGCGCACCAGCCGCTGGTCGTCTGCCAGCAGGATCTTGATCATGGTTGCCATGGTGCTCCGTTCCGGTGCGGCAGCCGGGCCCGTACGGCGAAGCCGCCGTCCGGCCCGGGGCCCGCGGTCAGTTCGCCGCCCAGTGCGCGGGCGCGCTCGCGCATGCCGCTGATGCCGCTGCCGGGGGCGGTCCGGTGCGGGCCGCGCCCGTTGTCCGCGATCTCGAGCCGGACCTCGCGGGGCGCGTGGCCGACGTGGACGGTGACGGCGGTGGCCCCGGAGTGGCGGGCCACATTGGTGAGCGCTTCCTGGACGATGCGGTAGGCGGCCAGCTCCACTTCGGTGGGCAGCGGCACCCGCTCGCCGCTGGTGTGCGTGCGCACCTCGAACCCGGCCGACCGCGCCGACTCGACGAGTTCGCCGATCCGGGCCAGGCCCGGCGGCGGCGCCATAGGCGCCTCCTCGTCGACCTGCCGCAGCAGGCCGAGGGTCGTCCGCAGCTCGCGCAGCGCCTCGCGGCTGGACTTCTTGATCGCGGCGAGGGCCGTCTCGGCCTGCCCGGGGTCCTTGTTGATGCGGTGCAGGGCGGCCGAGGACTGGACACTGATGAGGGAGATGTGGTGGCCGATGACGTCGTGCAGCTCCCGGGCGATGCGCAGCCGCTCCTCGCCGGCCGCGCGCTGCTCCACCTCGTGGACGTAGGCCAGGCGGGTGTGGCGCACCCAGCCGAGCGCGACCACCGCGACCAGCCAGCCGGTGAGCATGAAGAGGGCGACCCCGTTGACGTCGTCGTTGCCCTCCAGCGTGCCGACGCCGACGGCGACGACGCTCAGCGCGGCGATGGCGGCGGCCGCCCGCGGCTGTCCCTGGGCCGCGACCGCGTACAGCGCGACGACCAACGCGACCAGGAGCGGCCCGTCATAGGTGCTGGTGAGGTAGTAGGCGGCGGTGGCGGCCAGCACGCCGAGGGCGACGGACACCGGACGGCGGCGGCGGAAGCAGAGCGCCCCGCAGGCGGCGACGATCATCGCCCAGCCGAAGACCGTCACCGGCCAGGGCTCCTCGCGCTCGCCGATGAGCGACCTCATACCGCCCAAGGCCGCCAGCACGAACACACCGCCGGCCGGCACCGCGTCCGCCCACCGGCCGCGCGGCGGCCACAGACGCGCGAGAGAGCCGTGAGACACCATGCGCTCACCCTAGAGGCGACTCGCATACGCGCTCCTCCTCCGCGCGGCGGAACGGCCGGGCCCGGGCCGCGACTCGGGGAGTACGCGGGGCGGCGAGGCCACAACCGCAGGGGTACGGCAGGTGTCGCCGGCGGGCCGATGCCCGGCCGCGGGCCGTTCCGCCACGCTGCGGGCATGAACGCGTACGACAAGCGCCGCCGCGCCGCGCCCTGGCACCGTCGGCTCCATCCGCCGCTGGTGGCGGGCCTGACCGCCGTGGCGCTGATCCGGCCCCTGTGCTCCGTCGTCGGTTTGAGCGACGCGTTGGGGAAACCGGCGACGCCCCTGATCCTCACCGCGGCCATCTCGCTGACCTGGATCCTCGTCGTGGGCCTCGGCCGCGCTCCCGAGCCCGTGCCGACGCTTGTCGCCGCCGGCCTCGGATACGCGCTGGCCGTCCTCGTGCTGAGCGGCATCCTCTCGCCCGTGCTGACCGGGCGGCTGCAGGGACCGCTCGCCCATCCGATCGCGATCGTCCCGCTCTTGGCCATCAACGCCCTGTGGGGCGCGCTGTGCGGGGTGTGCGCGGAGGGCCTGCGCCGACGGCGCGGAGGGCGCTCCTGAACGCCATGTGCCGCCGCTCCCCGGGGAGCGGCGGCACGCGGTCGGGCAGGCGGGATCAGCTGAAGGACACGCCGAAGCTGTTGGTCCTGAAGTCCAGGCCGCCGGACGAGGAGGTGATCTCGTAGCCGAACTGGACGTCGCCGATGGTGACGTCGCCGAACCAGCCCTTGGTGTTCTTGATCCAGTTCACGATGGCCTTGATGTCCACGGAGCCGGAGGTGGAGTTCGAGGTGCGGATGAAGGAGAAGACCTCATTGGCGCCGTTGCTGCCCTTGTAGACGGTCCAGCTGTGGCCGCCGAGGGTGAGGCTGCCCTGGGAGGTGCCGAGGGGACCGACCGGGCCGGTCTTGTTCATCCAGAGCATGATCTCGTAGTCGTAGTTGCTGTCCCAGATGTCGTACGAGGTGTTGTACGCGCCCGAGGACGGCACGGTGACGTTGTAGCTGCTCTTGAGGGAGCCTATGGCGCTGACCTTCTTGCCGACGACCCGCTTGGCGTTGGGGTAGGACTTGATGCCGCCGGTGTTGGGGTGGTTGGCCCAGACGCCCCAGTCGCTGGAGGAGTTGGCCCAGATGGTCTGGGATCCGGCGCCGGAGCCCCAGATGTTGTTGTAGAGCGTGTAGCCGCCGTTGGACCAGGTGCCCCACTGGTCCGACGAGGACCAGGTGGCGGCGTGGGCGGGGGCGGCGGCGAAGCCGATGAGCGCCAGGAGCGCGAACAGCGGGGTCAGGAAGAGCTTTCGAGCGGCTCGTTGCACGGTGCTGCTCCCTTCGGGTGGGGGGAATCGAGCGGGGTCAGGACCACGGCCGCATAGCGGTCGAGGCCGACCTGTGTGTCGTACACGCGGCCGGTGAGCAGGTCGGTCCGCGCGGACGGGAGGGGGACGACCGCGGGGGCGCGGCCGTGGTTGAGGAGGAACAGGTGCTCGCCGCGGAAGACGGCCTCCACGCCCTCGGGGAGGCCGGGCAGCGGTGGCCGCAGACCCGCCTCGTCGGCGGCGCGGGCCAGCAGCGCGCGCAGCGCGGCGGGTTCGGGCAGGGTGGAGACGTACCAGGCGGTGCCGGCGCCGTGACGGTTGCGGGTGATGGCGGGCCCGCCGTCGAGTTCGCCGCCCTTGATCCGGGCGACGGTCTCGGCGGTGGACGGCTCCAGGTCCTCGGACCAGAGGGTGGCGGTGAAGCCGGCCGGCCAGGAGGGGCCCTGGGCGGTGAGGGTTTCGCCCTCGTCCAGCGGCCACCACTCGTGGACCGTGCGGATGCCGAGGAGATCGCGGAGCCGCTGGTCGACGCCGCCCGGGCGGACCCGGTCGTCCTCGTCGGCGACTCCGGTGAAGAAGCCGCAGACGAGGGTGCCGCCGCCGCGTACGTAGCCGGCCAGGTTGTCCAGCGCCTCGTCGGTGAGCAGATACAGGTGGGGGACGGTGACCAGGGCGTAGTCACTGAGGTCGGCGTGCGGGTGGGCGAAGTCGGTGGTGAGGTTCTCCTCCCACAGGGCCTGGTGCCAGGCGCGCACCACCTGGGGGTAGTCGAGCCGGGCGGAGGGCCGGCCGTCCTGGACGGTGGCCCACCAGGCGTGCCAGTCGTGCAGGATCGCGGCGCGGGCGGGGACGCCGCGGCCGACGACCCCACCGAGCCGGCGCAGCTCGGCGCCGAGCCCGCGCACCTGCTGGAAGGTTCGGCTGTGCTCGCCCGCGTGCGGGACCATCCCGGAGTGGAACTTCTCGCTGCCCTGCCGCGACTGCCGCCACTGGAAGAAGCAGACGCCGTCCGCGCCGCGGGCGACGGCCTGCAGCGACCACAGGCGCATCAGCCCGGGCGGCTTGGGGTGGTTGACGCCGCGCCAGTTGACCGGGCCGGCCGCCTGCTCCATGAGGACCCAGGGGCCGCCGGCCTGGGAGCGGGTCAGGTCCTGGATCATCGCCCCGTACGCGGCGGCGTGCGGGTCCTTGGGGTCGGGGTAGAGGTCGACGGAGACCACGTCCTCCTCGGCCGCCCACGCCCAGCCGTCCTGGCCGATGAACAGGGGCATGAAGTTGGTGGTGACCGGGATGTGCGGGGTGCGGGCGGCCAGGACGTCGCGCTCGGCGGTGAAGCACTCCAGCAGGGCGTCGCTGGTGAAGCGGCGGAAGTCCAGCGCCTGGGTGGGGTTGATCAGATACTGGGCGCGGCGGGGCGGAATGATCTCCTCCCACGAGTCGTAGCGCTGGCTCCAGAAGGCGGTGCCCCACGCCTCGTTCAGCGCGTCGAGATCGCCGTACCGGGTGCGCAGCCAGCGGCGGAAGTGGCGGGCGGTGGTGTCGCACCAGCAGTGGGTGCCGTATTCGTTGCCGACGTGCCACATGCGCACCGCCGGGTGGCCGCCGTAGCGGTCCGCCAGGTCCTCGGTGATGCGCAGCGCGTACTCGCGGTAGAGCGGGGAGGAGGCGCAGAACTGGTTGCGCGAGCCGTACCAGACGGTGGCGCCGTTCTCGTCGCGCGGCAGGGTCTCGGGGTGGCGGGCGCCCATCCACGGGGGCGGGGAGGCGGTGGGGGTGGCCAGGCACACCTCGATGCCGCCCTCGTGGAGCAGGTCCAGGACCGTATCGAGCCAGCCGAAGTCGCGGGCGCCGGGGCGCGGTTCCAGCCTGGCCCAGGAGAAGACCCCGACGGTGGCGGTGGTGATCTGGGCCTCGCGCATCAGCCGTACGTCCTCGCGCCAGACGCGTTGCGGCCACTGCTCGGGGTTGTAGTCGCCGCCGTAGAGGATGCGGCCGCGGGTGACATCGCTCAGCTCGGGCATCGGGCCTCGCTTCGGGTCCGGGGGCACCGCCCAGCGGTAGCTGGGGGAATACGGCTGGCCGTGGTGCGGGGAGGCGTGCGGGAGTCCTGCGGGCTAGCCCTTGATGGCGCCGGTGAGCATGCCCTTGGTGAAGTGCTTCTGGACGAACGGGTAGAGGACCACGACCGGGATCAGGGCGAGGACCATGACGGCCATCTGCACCGCCAGGCCCGGGACCTGGCTGCTGGAGATCATCTGGGACATGCCCTGGGGCGCCTGCTGCTTGATGACCAGCTGGCGCAGGATCATCTGCAGCGGCCACATGTCCTGGTCGTTGAGGTAGAGCATCGCGTTGAACCACTGGCTCCAGTAGCCGACCGCGTAGAAGAGGGAGACGACCGCGATGACCGCCTTGGACAGCGGCATCACGATCTGCAGCAGGATCCGCCACTCCCCCGCGCCGTCGATCCGGGCGCTGTCGATCAGCTCGGGCGCGGTGGTCTGGAAGAAGGAGCGCAGCACCAGGATGTTGAAGACCGAGATGGCGCTGGGCAGGATCATCGACCAGTAGCTGCCCTCCAGGCCGACCCCGGTGACCAGCAGATAGGTCGGGATCAGACCGGCGTTGAAGAACATGGTGACGAGCAGCACCATCAGGATCGGCCGGTGCAGGAAGGACCCCCGGCGGGACAGGCCGTAGGCACACAGGATCGAGACCACCGTACTGATCACGGTGCCCACGGCCGTCAGGGCGAGGCTGACGATCGCCGCGCGGGTGACCGTGCCGCCGCCGAGCAGTTCGGAGTACGCCCGGAAGGTGATCGTCTTGGGCACCATGACCAGGCCGCCGGCGTCGGTGATGGCCTTCTGGTCGGAGAGGCTGGTGACGACCACCACCCACAGCGGCCCGAGGATCGCCAGGCACACCCCGACCAGGGTGGCGCCCTTGAGCCCCTGGCCGGCCTTGCCCGGCTCCTCCTCCCACACCGGGCGTCTGCTGTTGCGGCTCCGCGGCGCGGCCGGGGCAGGTCGCGCGGGCGCGCTCTGCGCGGTCACCGTCATTTCTGGTAAACCCCCTGCTCGCCGAGCATATGGGCGACTTTGTTGGCGATCAGGACGAGCACCAGGCTGAAGACACCCTTGATCAGACCGCCCGCGGCGGCGATCCCGTAGTCGGTGTTGGCGATGCCGACCCACCACACATAGGTGTCGAAGACTTCGGAGGCGCCCGGCCCCACCGCGTCGCGCTGCAGCAGGATCTGCTCGAAGCCCACGGTGAGCGAGTCGCCGACGCGCAGCACCAGCAGCAGGGCGATCACCGGGCGCAGCGCGGGCAGCGTGACGTGCCACATCCGCCGCCAGCGGTTCGCCCCGTCCACCGCCGCCGCCTCGTACAGGTCCTGGCTGACGGCGGAGAGGGCGGCGAGGAAGACGATGACGCCCCAGCCGCCGTCCTTCCACACCAGCTGCGCGGAGACCAGGAACTTGAACACGCCGGGGTCGGTCATCAGGTCGAAGCCCTCGTACCCGTGTTGACGCAGCTGCTGGGCGAGCAGCCCAGCCCCGCCCAGCATCTGCTGGAAGACGGTGATGACCAGCACCCAGGAGAAGAAGTGCGGCAGATACAGGATCGACTGCACCACGCCCCGGATCCGCTCGCTGAGCACGCTGTTGACCAGCAGCGCGAGCGCGATGGTGAGGGGGAAGAAGAGCACCAGCTGGATGAAGGTGATGCCGAGGGTGTTGGCGAAGGCGTCCCAGAAGCGGTTGTCCTCGAAGAGGAGGGTGAAGTTGTCGAAACCGACCCAGGGGCTGGTCCACAGCCCCTGGGTGAACGGGTCGTAGTCCTTGAAGGCGACCGTGGTCCAGATCAGCGGGACGTAGTTGAACAGCAGCAGCAGGCCGACGGCCGGCGCCACCATCAGCAGCAGGGTGCGGTCCCGGCGCAGCCGTTGCCACCACCGGATGCCGCCGTCGGGCACGCCGTCCGGCGCGGTGGGCGGCGGGGCGGACGCGGCGGAGTCGTCGGGGCCACCGGGGCCGCCGCGCCGCGTGGATCTCGCGCGGCGCGGCTTGCCGGCCCGGCTGCCGGTTTCCAGGGCCATTAGGCGCCGCTGCCGTTCTTCTCGAGGATCTTGGCGTACCAGTCGCGGAGTTTGTCACCGCCGCCGCTGCGCCAGTCGCTGATGGCGCTCTGGGCGTCGCGGATGGACTTGCGGCCGCGTACGACATCCTTGGCCAGGTCTTCGAAGGGGGTGTAGAGGGAGGCGTAGCGGTTGGGCTCCTGGATCTGCATGCCGTAGAACACGGGCTTCTTGGCGAACTTGCCCATGCGCTGCATCCAGCCGCAGTAGTCCTTCACCATCTGCGGGAAGTCCGGGTACGCGACGGTGGCCTCGGGCGAGACGATGAAGCGGTAGGTGTCCTGGACCTCGGTGACGCCCTTGGAGTTCTTGACCGGGGCGCCGTGCTTCAAGGTGTGGTGCACGCCCTCGACGCCGTAGTCGATCAGGCGCTGCTCCTTGGTGCCGTAGGGCGCGGCGATGTAGTTGGCGACGGCCAGGATCTCCTCGATCTGGTCCTTGGAGAGCTTCTTGTTGAGGAAGGACCAGATGTTCGCGGGCGGGCCCAGGTAGAGGGTGGGGTCGCCGCCGTCGGCGCCGAAGTAGTCCATCCCCTGGATCTTGAAGTCGGGGTTGGGCTCGGCCTGTTCGAAGGTGGCGCCGTACCACTTGGCGTCGCCGTCGTTCATGATCAGCGACTGGCCGGAGGTGAAGCGGGTCTGCGTGTCGTTGGCCTTGCCCGCGACCGCGTCGGGGTGGACATAGCCGCCCTTGAAGAGCTTGCGGCACCACTCCAGGGCTTCGAGGTAGTTGTCCAGCTCGACCTTGTGGACGAGCTTGCCGTCCTTCTCCACCCAGTAGAACGGCTTCTCCCCGGGGCAGCCGAAGATGATCTGCGCCGACCACCACATGTCCTCGCACGCCCACACCTTGCTCTTGGGCCGGGTGATCTCCTTGGCGAGGGCGAGGAATTCATCGGCGCTCTTGGGGACCTCGTAGCCCTCCTTCTTGAAGATGTCCTCCCGGTAGAAGGGGATCACGCCGGAGAGCGGGCGGGCGGGCATGGGCAGGCCGCGGAGCTTGCCGCCGAAGACCGACATCTGCCAGGCGGCGGTGGGGACGGCGGCGAGGTTGGGGTACTTCTTGACCTTGTCGCCGGACAGATACGGGCCGAGGTCGGCGAACTTGGCGCTGATGGCGCCCATCAGCTTTCCGCCCATCTCCCACTGCGGGATCATCACGATGTCCGCGATGTCCCCGGAGGCCAGGACGGCACTGAGCTTTTCGCCGTAGGTGTTGCCGTCCTGCGGCTGGAAGGTGATCTTCGCGCCGAGGGCCTCGTTGACGGCCTTGTAGTAAGCGCTGTTCTTGGCCGGCGGGGTGCCCCACAGCGGTTCGAACACGGTGTAGCTGCCGCCGTGGCCCGGTTTGCCCTTGACGGAGGCGACCAGCTCGGCGGCGGGCTTGGCCTGGGTGAATCCGGGGCTCGAGCCGTTCACGCTCGGGATGTCCGGCTTCACCACGTGGGAGGCCACATAGGCCGGCAGCAGCTTCTTCAGATCCTTGCCGGATGTCGTCCCGCCCTTGCCGGTGGACTCCTCGGTGGAGCACGCGGACAGCAGCGGGACCCCTCCCGCGACGGCCACCGCGGCGACGGCCGCGGAGGACAGGACGGTTCTCCGGCTCGGAGAGGAAGTGGAGGCCGGAGCCTGGGAGTTCGGCATTGCGTCAACCCTTCGTGGCGTACCCGCCGTGCGACCGATGGTCGAAGCGCTTCGATATTGCGCTGAGGTTAAGTCGGGGGGTGGGGTCGCGCAAGAGTGGCATCCAAAAGATTCCTTGAGGGCCTGTGGGCGGGCCAGGAGGTCTGTGCGGGCCTGCTTCATCGTGACATTCCCGCAACATCATGACGCTGTGGGGTTGTTGTCATTTCGAGCCTTGACATCCAGGTGGCTCGGCACCAGCATCGAAGCGCTTCGAATGACACGACCGACGCCTCCGACCTCAGTGACACCTCCGACCTCCGTGAGGGGATCCGCGCGTGAGCGGCTGCCAGGCCAGCGAGTTGACGAGACCCCCCTTTCCGGCCTTTCGCGATCCGCGGCTGCCGGTCGGCGAGCGGGTCGAGGACCTGCTGGAGCGGCTCACCCTCGACGAGCGGATCGCGATGCTGCACCAGTTCGCCCCCGCCGTGGAGCGGCTGGACCTCGCGCCGTTCCGCACCGGGCAGGAGGCGCTGCACGGCGTGGCCTGGATGGGGCCCGCGACGGTCTTCCCGCAGGCGGTGGGGCTCGGCGCGACCTGGCATCCCGAACTGCTGCGGCGGATCGGCGAGGCGGTGGGCACCGAGGTACGGGCCATGCGCGCCCGCGACGAGCGGGTGGGGCTCAATGTGTGGGCGCCGGTGGTGAATCTGCTGCGCGATCCGCGCTGGGGCCGCAACGAGGAGGGCTACGCCGAGGACCCGTACCTCACCTCGGCGCTGGCCGCCGCGTACACACACGGGCTGCGCGGCGACGACCCGGCCCGCTGGCGCACCGCGCCCGTCCTCAAACACTGGCTGGCGCACAACAACGAGACCCACCGGGACACCATGTCCTCCTCGGTGCGGCCACGTGTGCTGCACGAGTACGACCTGGCGGCTTTCCGCGGGGCGGTGCGGGCGGGCGCGGTGGCGGGCGTGATGCCCGCGTACAACCTGGTCAACGGGCGGCCCAACCACGTCTCCCCGTATCTGCGCGAGCACTTGCGCACCTGGACCGAGCAGGAACTGGTGGTGTGCTCCGACGCGGGCGCGCCCTCCAACCTGGTGGACTCCGAGCACTACTTCGACACCCACGAGGAGGCGGTGGCCGCGGCCCTGCTGGCCGGGGTGGACAGCTTCACCGACCACGACCAGGACGCGTCGAAGACGATCCAGCGGGTGCGGGGCGCGCTGCGGCGCGGGCTGATCGACGCGTCGGTCGTCGACGCGGCGGTGCGGCGGCTGCTGGCCATGCGGTTCACGCTGGGGGAGTTCGACCCGCCCGCCGACCCGGCGGAGGCGGCCGGCTTCGACACACCGGGCCACCGGGCGCTCGCCCTGGAGGCCGCCGAGCAGGCCGTCGTCCTGCTCAAGAACGACGGGCTGCTGCCGCTGTCCGACGCCACGGCGGGCACCGTCGCCGTGGTCGGCCCGCTCGCGGACGAGTGCAAGCTCGACTGGTACAGCGGCAGCCTGATCCGCCGCAGCACACCGCGCGAGGCGCTGGTGGAGCGGCTCGGCGCGGAGCGCGTGGTGTTCGTGGAGGGGACGGACACCGTGCGGCTGCGCGCCGCGGCGGGGTGGGTGCGGGTCCCGGACGCGACGTTCGAGGAACGGGAGCGGGAGGGCTCGTTCAACCCGGCGCACGCGGCCGGGCGCACCGACCTGCCGCCGGTGACCGTCGGTCCCGCGCCCACCGATCTGGCCCTGGCCGACTGGGGCGGCGGCGTCCTCACGCTGCGCGCGCCGTCGGGGCGCTATCTGACCGTGGCCGAGGACGGATTCGTACGGGCCGCGGCCGAGCAGCCCGAGGGCTGGGTGGTCCAGGAGACGTTCACGCTGGAGCGGCACGGCGACGGACATCTCCTCCGGCACGGGGGAACGGGCGGGTACGTCTGTGTCGCCGCCGAGGGCCTGAAGGTTGCCGTGCCGGACGGGTCGGCGGAGGCGGAGGCGGAGGGGACAAAGGCGGACCCGGCGAAGGCGGAGGTCTTCACGCTGGAGGTCGTCGAACGCGGTGAGGACGCGGTCGCGCGGGCGGCTGCGGAGGCCACGACCGTGCTGGTCCTGGCGGGCAACGACCCGCACATCAACGGCCGCGAGACCGAGGACCGCACCACCCTCGCGCTGCCCGCCCAGCAGGACCGGCTGTGGCGCGCCGCCCACGCCGCCAATCCGCGCACCGCCCTGGTGCTGGTCTCCAGCTATCCGTACGCGGTGGGCGAGGCGGCCGACGCGCTGCCCGCGCTGCTGTGGACCGCGCACGGCGGGCAGGCGGCGGGGACCGGGCTCGCCCGGGTGCTGTTCGGCGACGTCTCACCGGCCGGCCGGCTGCCGCAGACCTGGTACGCCGGCGAGGAGGAACTGCCGGACCTGCTCGACTACGACATCATCGCGTCCCGCGCCACCTATCTGTACTTCGACGGCGCGCCGCTGTTCCCGTTCGGGCACGGCCTGTCGTACACCCGCTTCGCGTACGGGGACCTGTCGGTGGAGCGGACGGCGGGCGAGGGTGAGGGGGCCGTGCTCACGGTGGAGTGCGAGGTCACCAACGCCGGCCCGTGCGACGGCGACGAGGTGGTGCAGATCTACGTCAGCGCCCCGGGCGCGCGGGTCCCGCGCCCGCACCGCCGGCTCATCGCCCACCGCCGGGTCCCGCTGCGCCAGGGCGAGACGGCGCGGCTGTTCCTCACCGTCCCGGCCGAGGAGGCGCTGGGCTTCTGGGATGTGGCACACGGCCGCTGGGCCGTCGACCCGGGCACGTACGAGATCCACGCCGGCGCGTCCAGCGCGGACATCCGGCGCACCACCTCCGTGACCGTCGACGGCCCGCCGCCCGCCCCGCGCCCGGTGCTGGAGCGGGGCCTTGCGGCGGCGGACT
This sequence comes from Streptomyces sp. ME19-01-6, assembly GCF_033793745.1. Lineage (NCBI taxonomy): Bacteria > Bacillati > Actinomycetota > Actinomycetes > Kitasatosporales > Streptomycetaceae > Streptomyces > Streptomyces sp. ME19-01-6. Next base: position 22,681 of record NZ_JARAXF010000014.1, read on the forward strand.
TCGACTCGGCCGACGGGGTCAGGCTGGTGGACCTGACCAAGGTGCGCGGCGACGCGGTGGCCAGTGGGGACGACGCGATCGGCCGGTTGCTCTTCCGCGCCTGCGACTTCGGGGCGGGCGCGCGGACGGTCACCGTCGAGGCGGCACGCGCGGAGAATGCGAAGAATACGGAGGGTACGGAGGGTACGGAGGGTACGGAGAATCTGGAGCCCGTGGAGACCGTGGACGACACCGGGGCGGGGGCGGACCCGGCTGGTGCGGCGGTGGTCGAACTGCACCTGTCCGACGGCACGACGCTCGCCACGGTCGCCATCCCGCCGACCGGCGGCCCGTACCGCTACACCACCGTGGGCGCCGCTCTGCCCACTCCCCCGTCGGGCGTGCATGACCTGCACATCACGCTGCGCGGGGCACTGAGACTGGCCCGTCTCGGCTTCTCCGGTTGAGGGTCCGGAGCCGCCACAGGACGGGCCCGGCCCGATATCACGGGCCCGGCCCGGTATGACGGGCCACGCGCCCACGCGGAGGACCTACGTCACCCTCCGCGTGGGCGCTCGGCATGAGGTCAGGCGTGCCTCACAGGTCGAGGCCGGTGAGGACGAGAACCCTCTCGTACGTGTAGTCCTCCATCGCGTAGCGCACGCCCTCACGGCCCACGCCGGACCTCTTCGTCCCGCCGTAGGGCATCTGGTCGGCGCGGTACGACGGGACGTCGCCCACGATCACGCCGCCGACCTCCAGCGCGCGGTGGGCGCGGAAGGCGGTCTGCAGATCGCGGGTGAAGACGCCCGCCTGCAGCCCGTACTGGGAGTCGTTGACCGCGGCGAAGGCCTCATCCTCCCCCGCCGCCTCGCGGACGATGAGTACCGGCCCGAAGACCTCTTCGCAGGAGACCGTGGCGTCGGCGGGCACATCGGTGAGCACCGTCGGGGCGTAGGCCGCGCCCTCGCGCTTGCCGCCCGTCAGCACCCGCGCCCCGCCCTGGACGGCCTCCTCCACCCAGGCCTCGACGCGCTTCGCGGCGTCCTCGCTGACCAGCGGGCCCACGTCGGTCGCGTCGTCGGAGGGGTCGCCGGTGACCTGGGCCTCGACGGCCGCGACGATCTTCGGTACGAGCCGCTCGTAGACGGAGGCGTCCGCGATCACCCGCTGCACGGAGATGCAGGACTGCCCGGCCTGGTAGTTGGAGAAGGTCCCGATGCGGGTCGCCGCCCAGTCCAGGTCGGCCTCGGAGGAGTAGTCCCCCAGCACGACGGCCGCGCCGTTGCCGCCGAGCTCCAGCGTGCAGTGCTTGAGCGGCACGGACTGCTTGATGGCGTAGCCGACCTTGTCGGAGCCGGTGAAGGAGATGACCGGCAGCCGCTCGTCCTGGACGAGGGCGGGCATCCGGTCGTTGGGCACCGGCAGCACGCTCCAGGAGCCCGCGGGAAGGTCGGTCTCGGCCAGCAGCTCGCCGAGGACCAGCGCGGACAGCGGCGTCGCCGGGGCCGGCTTGAGGATGATCGGCGCACCGACGGCCAGCGCCGGGGCGACCTTGTGGGCGCACAGGTTCAGCGGGAAGTTGAACGGCGCGATGCCCAGCACGGCCCCGCGCGGAAAGCGGCGGGTGAGCGCCAGCCGCCCGGTGCCTCCCGGGTCGGTGTCCAGCCGCTGCGCGTCCCCGCCGTTGAACCGGCGGGCCTCCTCGGCAGCGAACCGGAACACGGAGACGGCCCGGCCGACCTCACCGCGCGCCCACTTCATGGGCTTGCCGTTCTCGACGGAGATGAGCCGCGCGATCTCCTCACCGCGCTCGCCCAGCCGCCGCGAGACATGGTCGAGGGCGGCGGCCCTCGCGTACGCGGGGGTGGCGGCGAACTCGTCCTGAACGGCGGCGGCGGCCGCGACGGCCTCCTCGACCTGGGCCTCGGTGGGAACGCTCACCGCGCCGACGAGGCGCCCGTCCCAGGGGGACGTGACCTCGAAGGTGGTCTCGCCCGTGGCCTTGCGGCCGGCGAGCCAGAACGTGTGGGTGACGGCTTCGTGTGTGTCTGGCACAGCGGATCCCGACCCTTCCGAAAGTGGTGGGGTGATGGTGCGGAGGTGTCTCCACCTCCACCGTAGGCGCGGCCGGGCCGGAAGCTGTTTGTCCGGTGCGTAGCAGTCGGCCCCCGTCTCACGCCGCATTGGCGTGGCGGGGGCCGCCGGTTCACGCGGTCGCCTTGAGGGCCAGCCACAGCTCCATGCGCACATCGGGGTCGTCCAGCGACCGCCCCAGGATCTCCTCGACGCGGCGCATCCGGTAGCGGAGGGTGTGCCGGTGGACGCCGAGGTCGGCGGCCGCCGCGTCCCACTGGCCGTGCCGGGACAGCCAGGCCCGCAGCGAAGCCACCAGGTCCCCGCGGCCCGTCGCGTCGTGCTCCCGCAGCGCCCGCAGCATGCCGTCCGCGAAGGCCCGTACGGCGTCGTCGGCCAGCAGAGGCAGCACGGAGCCCGCGGCGACCTCCTCGTGCTCAACCAGTACCCGGCCCCGCCGCCGGGCCACCGAGAGCGCCTGCTCCGCCTGGCGGTAGGCGGCCGCGGCGGCCGTCGGACCCGCCGGAGCGGACAACCCGATCACGAGGTCGTCGCCCGGGGGTGCGGCGCTGCGGTCACGCGGGCGGGCCGCGGCGCCGCGGCGGCTCTCGACCGCCTTGGCGTGCTCGGCACAGGCGGAGACCGCGGCACCGCCGTCGGGGGCCAGCACGATGAGGCGCTCGCCATCGGGCACCACCAGCACGGCCTCACCGGAGCGGGCGGCGGCCGCCTCCATGGCGTCGGCGAGGGAGCGGAGGGGCTCGTCGGCCGGGACCGCCTCGGCTGGGGCCGTTCCGGTCCCTTGACGGGTACGGGCTCCTGCACCGCCCGGACCCGTACCGGCTGGACATGTACCGGCTGAGCCCGCGCCGCCCGGGCCCGCGCCGCCTGGGCCCGCGCCGCCTGGGACGGCGTCTGCCGGACTCTCCGCCGACGCCTCCTCCCCGCCGCCGATGGCGGGGCCCGGCTGCTGCGGCCCGCCTCCGTGCGGAGCTTCGGCGACGAGCATCCGGAACGGCGCGTCGAGCAGACCGCCGTACAGCTGCCCGGCGACCGCCCGCGCGTGGTCGGGCTCGCCCGCGAGCAGCATCCGCAACACGGCGGCGCCGAGCCGCTGCTCGGCCTCCTGCAGGGCGCGGGAACGCTCGGTGGTCAGGGTCAGCAGCGCCACCGCCGAGTGCACGGCATAGCGCTCGGCGGTGCCGAGGGGCGCGCCCGTGCCGACCGCGAGCACGCCACGGGCGCGGCGGCCGGTGCCCAGCGACTGCAGCTCCACCCGGTCCGCGGCCGCCGCATCGGCCGGATCCGCACCATCGGCACCGCCCTTTCCCTCGCCGTCCCCCTCGCCGTCCCCGCCCCCGGCGCCGTCCCCGGCGCCTTCTCCGCCGACGACAACACTGGCGGGAGCCGGCCGGGCGCGCAGCCGCTCCACGTCGGCGGTGAGCCGGGCGGCCCGGCGGGCCGCCCAGTCGGGGGCGGCGGCGACCACCGCGCCGGAGGCGTCGTACAGCGCCGCCCAGCCGTCGAGGTGCGCGGCGAGCCGGGCGAGGAGCGCGGCGGGCCCCTCGGTGCCGATCGCGGCGCGCGTCAGCTCGCGCTGCGCCTCGAACCCGGCGGTCACCGCGCGGTACTGGTCGGCCGCGATGGCCGCGGACACGGCCTTGCTGATGGCGATGAAGGGCGTACGCCGCGGCACTTCCAGCAGCGGCAGACCCTCCTCCTCCGCCGCGGCGACGAGCGCGGCGGGCACCTCGTCGTGGTTGACCCCGACCGCGAAGCCGAGACCCACCACCCCGGCACCGGCCAGCCGCCGCACGTAACGGCGCATCGCCTCCGGGTCCTCGGCGTCGAGTTTCATCGCGGTGGTCAGCAGCAGCTCACCACCCTCCATGTACGGCACGGGGTCGGCGAGCTCGCTGACGTGTGCCCAGCGCACGGGCGTCTCCAGCCGGTCCCCACCCGCGAGCACGGACAGCTTCAGCGCGGTGTGGTGGACCAGTGAGGCGAGGGTGGGAGGCATGTCACCTTCGGTGGACTTCGGCACGGAGATTTCGCCGTCCCGTATGAACGGCTGCAACCGATACTGCCTTAATGGACGAATCCGGGGTATCGAGGAACGTCGATTTTCGGCTGCGCGCGGACGTCAGGCGCGCAAATCCACCAGCACCGGCGGCCCGCTCTCGCCCCGGACGGAGGTCACCGACAGCACGGCGTGCCCCGCCGGGACCGCGTGCGCGAGCTCCGAGGCCGACCAGCGCTCGCGCTCGACCTTCCGCACGGTCACCGACTGGGTCGTCACAGCCTTGCCAGTGACCACCTTCCGGATGAAGTGCAGCACCTTGGTGAAGGGCTCCTCCGCGATGATCTGCCGGTCGGTGACATCCCGCGCCTCGACCCACTCCGTGCCCCACACCTCGGCGAACCGCGCCCCGTCCCAGGTCGTCACCCCGGCGTAGGCCATCCGGCAACCGACCGCGCCGAGCAGCGCGCTGCGCAGCGCCTCGGGCACGTCGTCCAGGGTGCGCAGGGTCAGGACGACACCCGCGTTGGCCGAACGCAGCCGCTGGATACCGCGGAGCGCCTCGGGAGTGACGGTGTGCGAGGCATCGTCAAGCACCAGACAGGCGAAGAGCGACCGGTCGGCGCGGCCCACGGCGCACTCGGTGAACTGCGCCAGGACCAGGCGGGCGAGCATCCGGGACGCCTCGAGGTGACCGCGCTCGGGCAGGTCGATCCGCACCCGCAGCGGGTGCTCGAGGGCGCGCAGCGAGAAGGGGCGCCGGTCACCGCCCGTGTTGAAGAACTCGGCGAACACCGGCCGGTCCAGCAGCGCGATCCGGTCGGCGAGCAGCGCCCCCACGTCGCCGGGCGCGCCGGCCTGCCGCACACGGGCGTCCAGCTCGCGCGCCTGCGCCGACTGCCCGGCCGCGTCCAGCGCCTCGCGCAGCGCCCCGACCGCGGCCTTCGAGCCGTCCAGCAGCTCGCGCAGCTCGGGCACGGACGGGAAACGGCCGTGGGCGGCGCGGTACGGGCCGAGCAGCTGGGCGAGCGCGGTGGCCGCCCGGCGGCTGTCCCCGCCCGGCAGCGACGCGGTCATGTCGCCGATCAGGGCCTCGGCGAGGACGCCCGCGGCCTCGTCGGGGTCATTAGTGCCGCCGTAGAGGTCGAGATCGTACGCGGAGTCGGGGCGGCCGATCTTCACCACGACATCGAACGCCTCATCGGTCCCGAGCCCCGACCCCGCCGCCCCCACGGCCACCACCGCCACGTGCCGCGCGAGCGCCTGCAGACACAGCGCCTCCACCACGGGCCGCACCAGCCGCCCGGTCTTCCCCGCCCCGGCCGGCCCGACGGCCAGCAGAGACGTACCGAGCACGTCGGGATCGAGGGCGAGGCCGACACCTCGGTGCCGGTAGGGGTTGCGGAGGTCATCGGCAGCGGTACCGATGCGGACCTGGCGGGCGACCAGGTCGTGTTCCGCCATACGGGCAGGCAGATCGCGCGCGCCCGAAGGGTGCCCGTGCGCGGCGGCGCCGTGACGCAGCACGGTGTCGGTGAAGGCGGCGAGCGAGTCCCGGCCGGCCCGCACGATCTGCCAGGCCCGCTGGATCCGCACGTGATCCACATCATTCATCCGCCCCGCCCGCGCCTCCTCGGCCAACCGATCCGCGGCACTGTGCGCCCCTGCCGCGCGCAGCTCGGGCCACTGGGCGGGGTCGGCTTGGGGGTCGGCCGGGGCGGGGGACGAGCCGGGGTCGTCCCATGCGCGGCGGAAGAGGGGGGCCATGTATCGCCGCCAGACTTCGTCCCAGTGGCCGATACGACCAAAAATCACACCCAGTGCCACCCATACCAGGCCAATGTAGAGACGCTGGGCCCACCAGCCTGCATCGGTATTGCCACCCCGCTGGTACCACGAATCGGGCGTCAGCAAGTACAAGGGCCAGTTCCAGTAGTTGCCGAGGTAACCGTGCCAGAGCAACGACCACAACAGCCAGCCGCAGAGGGCAGCGATGAGCGCACCGCTCAGCAAGCGGCGACCGGGGATCCGATCGGGGTCCTCGGGCAGCTTGGGCTTGTGTCCGTACGTCCAGACTCCTGGAGCCGCCGCCGCCCGGGGCACACGCAGCCAAGAGATCAGGGGTGGCTCCGCCGCAGGTGGAGCCGTTGCCGGGCTCGGAGGCGTCGCCGGGAGGCTCATGGGCGGCGGGGCCGACGGCTGGGGTGGGAGCGGGGGGGCCTGGTGGGGGTACGAGGGCGGTCCCGCGACGGGTGGAGGGCCGGCGGGCGGGTTGGGGAGCGGGGTGGGGAAAGGGGGTGGGGTGGCCGGGTGGGGGGGTGGGTTGCGGTGGGTGCCGCGTGAGTCGAATGTGCCCTCGGTGTCCATCTGCTGCCCCTTGCCCCCTGACCGGCTGTGCTCCGTGCTTCGCGTCATCGCGCTGACGCGCCGGCGTCCAATCTAGTGTTCCCGGCCGAGGAGTTCAGCGACCCGGCGGTTCCCACGTCCCGCGGGCGGCGGCACAGCGGCAGTGACGGAGCTCCGCGCTATGTCCGTCATGGACAACGCAACACGCCCACTACTCCCGAACGGAACATGCCGCACCCCCCGCGCCCCGCCTAGCCTGCGAGTTGAAGCGCCGTCCTTCCCTCCTCCCCCTGGACCACCTGGAGCACCCCATGACCGAACTGTCCGGAGGCCCCTCACTCCCGCAGGAGCGCCGCGTCGTCACCGCGATTCCCGGCCCGAAGTCCCAGGAGCTGCTCGCGCGCAAGACCGCGGCGGTGGCCAATGGTGTGGGGACCGTCCTGCCGGTGTTCGCCGTGCGGGCGGGTGGCGGGGTGATCGAGGATGTGGACGGCAACTCCCTCATCGACTTCGGCTCGGGCATCGCCGTGACCTCCGTCGGCTCCAGCGCGGAGGCCGTCGTCCGCCGCGCCACCGCCCAGCTCGCCGACTTCACCCACACCTGCTTCATGGTCACCCCCTATGAGGGCTACGTACAGGTCTGCGAGGAGCTCGCCGCCCTCACCCCCGGCGACCACCCCAAGAAGTCAGCACTCTTCAACTCCGGTGCCGAGGCCGTCGAGAACGCCGTCAAGATCGCCCGCGCCTACACCAAGCGCCAGGCCGTCGTCGTCTTCGACCATGGCTACCACGGCCGCACCAACCTCACCATGGCGCTGACCGCGAAGAGCATGCCGTACAAGCACGGCTTCGGCCCGTTCGCGCCCGAGGTCTACCGCGTCCCGGTCGCCTACCCCTACCGCTGGCCGACCGGCCCGGACCACTGCGCCGACGAAGCCGCCGCCCAGGCCATCGACATGATCACAAAGCAGGTCGGCCCCGACAACGTCGCCGCCATCATCATCGAACCCGTCCTCGGCGAAGGCGGCTTCATCGAGCCCGCCCCCGGCTTTCTCCCCAAGATCGCCGCTTTCGCCGAGGACAACGGCATCGTCTTCGTCGCCGACGAGATCCAGTCCGGCTTCTGCCGCACCGGACAGTGGTTCGCCAGCCAACACGAAAACCTCGTCCCCGACCTCATCACCACCGCCAAAGGCATCGCCGGCGGCCTCCCTCTCGCCGCCGTCACCGGCCGCGCCGAGATCATGGACGCCGCCCACACCGGCGGCCTCGGCGGCACCTACGGCGGCAACCCCGTCGCCTGCGCCGCCGCCCTCGGCGCCATCCAGACCATGCGCGACCTCGACCTCAACGCCAAAGCCCAGCGCATCGAGCACGTCATGAAAACCCGCCTGGCCGCACTCCAGGACAAGCACGACATCATCGGCGACCTCCGCGGTCGCGGCGCCATGATCGCCATCGAGCTGGTGAAGTCCGGCACCAAGGACCCGAACCCGGAGGCGACGGCGGCGCTGGCCAAGGCCTGTCACGCTGCGGGCCTGCTGGTCCTGACCTGCGGTACGTACGGGAATGTGCTGCGCTTCCTGCCGCCGCTGGTCATCGGCGAGGAGCTGCTGAACGAGGGGCTGGGCGTTCTCGAAGAGGCGTTCGGTCAGCTGTGACTGTGAGTGATCGATGGGCGGCGTGAAGAAGATGTGCGAGGGCGATGACAGCTGGGTGATCGGCCTGTCGGGCGCGGCTTCGCTGCCGTACGGTCGTGACAGATGAGAGAAACACCCCGCTCGCAGGGGACTGCGAGCGGCGCCGAGCCGGTGCTTCCCCAGCCCCGACCCGGCTGTGCCCTCGCGCACACCACTGGAGCCTCCGGCTCCGGATCTCCTCACCGATCGGATGGCCGCCCGCCCCAAACCCCCCGGGGCGCGCGGTACACCGGTCACCCCGGCGGCCCCGGAACCACCCCCCCTGTTCCGGGGCCGCCGATCATTCTCACGTCGGTCCGCGCCCTGGCGGCTCTGTTCACCCTGGTGGCCCTCTTCGCGCTGGGCACCTGGCAGGTGGCCGCCCACGGCCCGCTGCGCTCGCTCGACGAGCGGCTCGGCCGGGCGCTCACCACGTCCTCAGGGCTCGGGCCCACGCTCCTTCCCTCCCCCGCCGCCGAGTTCTTCGCCGACCTCGGCAACATGGCCGTGGCCCTGCCGGTGCTCGCGGCCGTGCTCGGCTGGGTGGCGTGGCGGGAGCGGCGCGCGGGGGCAGCGCGCTGGTGGCTGCCCCCGCTGGCCGCCGCCGCGGCGATGGCGGCGGTCCCGGCCCTCGTCGCCCCGGCCAAGGCCCTGATCGACCGCCCCGGCCCGCCCGGCCCCCTCGCGGACGGCTCCGGCTTCTACCCCTCGGGCCATGCCGCCACCGCCGCGGTCGCCTACGGCGCGGCCGTCCTGCTGCTGCGCCCGTATCTCCACAACCTGCAAAAGCGGCACCGGCCGCTCCGGCGTGCCCTCGTCGGGGCGGTGGTGCTGCTGAACCTCGCCGTGGGCGTGGGGCTGGTTCGGCGCGGCTATCACTGGCCGCTGGACGTGGCCGGGAGCTGGTGTCTGTCCGGCTGTCTTCTGTGGGTGCTGTGGTGGGCGCTGTCGCGGGGGCAACGTGCAGTGGTCCGGCGCGTCAACAGGGACGGCTGAGTCACCCGAGGGCGGACAGGGGTAGCCTCCGCACGTCCGTGAGGGGAAGCAGGGGGATGCCTCCGGGCCGCTCCATCGCCTGCCACATCTGTCTGGCAGGCCGGTCGCTCGGAACCGTGCCCTCGGTATCGAGGAAATACCGCTGCATGAACTCCTGTATCGGACCGGGACGGATCGTGGCACCGGACCGCCCACCCACGTCAGCGCTTCCCGACAGCATCACGAGGAGCATCCCGTAGACCCGGTCCATGCCACTGCCCAGAGACGGCTGGAAATACGGCACATCGAGGGCACGGCCGCCACACCGTGCGTAGAAACGCAGTCTCGCCACGGGATCGCCGTACACCTCATCGCCCTGATGAGCCAGCGGATGTTCGAGTTCTGCGAGGGTCAGCAGGGGCCTAAGACGGCGTTGCCAACCACCGCTCACCTCTTCCATCAGCAAGCTGCCCAGTCCGCTGCAGCGGGCCTCGGCACGCACGGCGAGGTACGCGAGCAGCAGCACCCCCGATTCGGGTGACCAGTCACCGACAGCCGCGGCCACCGGCAGAGAATCCTCGTCCACGATCGCGGTGACGAGCCTGAGGTCTTTCTCCAGCCCCGACCGCAGTTCGTCATACGACTCGAGCTCGTTCGACGGGAAGTACGCCAGCAGCACGTCCCTGTACACCCGCGTGAGCAGAAGGTCATCGTCGGCGCGCACCTCGACCATACGCATCCCGGGACGCACCCTACGAATCCCTTCTTCCGGCCGCCCGCCAGAACCAGCCGCCCACCAGAACCGCCAGAATCACGATCACCATGATGATCGTCAAGGCGCCGGCGGCCTGAATGTCATAACCGGCCTGCAATATCTGGCCGAGGCCGGAGACGCCCACGGCGGCGATGACGGCAAGCATGGTGTCGAGCTTGGCCCGCTGCTGCCGTTCGGTCCTGACTTCTTCCCGGGATTCCCGATCGGCACGCTGTTGCGACAATTTTTCAATCGTCAGGCCGAGTTGCTCGTGAGCGACCTCTTCGATCTTCAGGACGATCTCCTCGACGCGCGCCTGGTATCCGGATCGGTCGAGAAGCAATCCCAGCATAGCGGCACACACGGGAGAGGAAACGAGTGAAGGTGAACGTATCAGGGCCATCGTGGAGCGGGCCTCGACGGCGAAGTTGTTCAGTCGCAGCCGCTCCTCGTCCAGCTGGCTGGACAGATCGCCGAGCGCGGCCGCAGGGAGATCGTCCACAACCCCCGCCTCGGCCACCCGGCGCTGGAATTCCTTTGCCCGCGTGTAGTGACTGGCCAGCTCATGAGACCAGCCGGCGAACAAGCCGTCGAGGGAGGCCACGAACTCGGCGATGCTGCCGCGGGTTCTGGTGACCCACTCAGGAGTACCGGGAGCCACCAGGAGCACGGTGTTACACGTACGCACCGTCCAGTCCGTCGTCAGGCCCATCGCATCGACCTGCGCGGCGTCATGGAGCGGATAGCGGATCCACTCGGCCAGGGATCCGATGTCGGAGGCGACCGGACTGGTGAGGACCTGGGCTCCCACCGCTGCATTGAATTCTTCGACGGTGAGCACTTCACTTCTGCCGCTGCCGCCGGCCGGACCCAGTGCCTTCGAGGCCGCGTTCACCGAGATGACGACCTGAAACATTCCCGGTCTGGCCACGCTGCGTACCGGAATCCCCTCTGCGGATCCCTGCAGCGCCACGCTCACATCGTCCACGAGCTGCATGGCGAAATCCGATAACCTGGGCCAGGCCTGCCCGTCCGGCTCCGCGGCCCGAAATCCCACGCGCGCCACCCCGTGTTCTGGTGCGGCACGCATCAGCATGGCATGGATGTCCATGGGCGAGGATTCGACGAGCTCGGCCTGGAATCTCACATGGTGATTTCCCAGCCCAGAGAACCGGATCTGCGCCGTGACCGTTCCGAGCTCGACTCCGTCGATACTGCATATGGTGACGTCGGGCAGTTCGAGGAAAGTGCCGTCATAGCCCCGCCCCAAGGGATCCGAACCGTCCCAGATGTCATCGAGGTCGAGTGCGTCATGAACGTCGAGCGGCGTGGCCCCGGCCAGCCGCCACCCGGCGGCATCACCGCTCGCCGCCGCTACCACCTGCTCGGGAGTGAGTCCACGGACAGCGAAGGGATAGATGAACACCACGCTTCCATGGTCGATGCGCAGCCATTCGGCGTCCTTGTGCTGGTTGAGCGTGATGAGGCTGGCGCGATGAGCCCTCAACTCACTGCGCGAGCGATGACCGGCCATCGCCCTCTCCGCTTCCGCGACAGTGGCGATCGCGTCGTCGAGCGGCGCGCCCGTGTCAAAGAACGCCACCATCGCACGCGCGGCGCGGGCGACCGCTTCGTGCAGGAGACAGTAACGTCTGGCCACCGCCACGAGCCATGTGCTCAATTCGGGGAGGCCGATGGCTGCCCGCAAGGCCAGATCTGCCGCCTCACGCCCTTTTTCCACTGCCAATTCGGCAGCGTCGGCGCAGCTGGCCAAGCGCCCGCACATCAAGGCGTTTTCCGTCAGAATCTGCGCGTCCAGGCTCTCCATCAGCGCCAGAACCGCCCCCGCGGCTGCCCGGTCCCTCTCCGCAAGGCCCGGCAACCGATCACGCAAGGCGTCTTGCGCACCGCGCAGGGTGTCCCACAGCGGGCGGTAGTGGTAGGAGACCTCCCATGCCTCCTCGACTTCCAGGAGGATGTACAGCAGCAACAGGGCCGGGCCGCCGTTGACTCGCGCGGCCTGCGGCAACTGGACGGACACTTCCTCCGCCGCGTCGGCTCTCCTGCCCGGAGGTCTGCGGCTGGAGGGCACGCCGTCCCTCGGAGCCTCGGCGTCCCAGCGCGGCAGGGCTCTCAGCATGCCGGTCCTGACGTCTTGCTGGGAGAGCCAGTCCCTCAAGGGCTCGGTACGTCCAGCCGTCAATGCCACGAAGAGATCCGGATGCACCCGGTCACCCTACAAGCGCCCGGTCAAATGCCGTGCCGTGTCGCGCTGTTCTGCTCGACGGCTGTATGCGACGCCGCGGCACGCCACCCCGTCTCCGCGCATCGCCGAGCGACGGCTTCGAGCATCGGGGCGGCGCCGACATCACCGGCTCCGGTCCGTCGGACCGGGCTAGAAGATGGAGTCGAGTGCGGCGTCGAGCGCCATCAGGTAGATCATCGGAACGACCATGCCGATGATTCCGCAGACCAGACCCGCGGTGGCCGACCCGCCGTTGTTGGCCTCGCCGCGGCTCGCCTTGCCCTTGCCGATCGAGCCGAAGATGATCGCGAGGATGCCCAGGATGATGGCGAAGACCCACAGGAAGTAGGTGATCCCGCACACCAGCCCGATGATGCCGCACACCAGCGCGGCGGTCCCCAGGCCGTTGCTCTGCTGCATGGGCATCCCGGTGGCCCCCGGGTGGACGGGGGGCGCGGCAGGGTAACCGGCGTTGGCGCCGGGGTACTGCGGGGGCTGGGCGGGCGGCTGGGGCGTGCCGTACTGGTTGGGGTCGTACGGACCGGGCTGTGGGTTGGTAGCGGACATGAGTTGTCTCCCCTCCTGATGAAGTGCCGTGCAATGTTATGGGCTGATCGGTCTCCGGGCCCAGCCGTGGTGGCAGCTCACTCCGCGCTGTCGGTGGCAGATGCGAAAATCTGAGCATGGAGACGAACGGGGAGACTGTTTCGGTTTCAGCGGACGGCGGGCCGCGTTCGGTGGCGGAGTTGACCGGGCGGGAGGCGAGCGGCGAGCGCTTCAAGTACGTGTGGTTCTGGGGCCACCGCCCGCCGCGCGGCGGGGGTGTGGGCGCCGGGTGCTTCAGCCAGTGGTGGCCCTCGGAGTTCGTCGTCGACGGCGTCCGTTACGCGACGGCCGAGCATTGGATGATGGCGGGCAAGGCCCGGCTGTTCGGCGACGCGGACGCCGAGCGGCGGGCGCTGGAGGCGGCCCATCCCAAGCAGGCCAAGGACGCGGGCCGTTCGGTGCGCGGCTTCGACCAGGCGGAGTGGGAGCGGCACCGCTTCGAGCTGGTGGTCCGGGGCAGCGTGCACAAGTTCGGGGCGGATCCGCTGCTGCGCGACTATCTGCTGGGGACGGGGTCGCGGGTGTTGGTGGAGGCCAGCCCGGTGGACCGTATATGGGGCATCGGCCTGGCGGCGGACGACGAACGGTCCCAGGATCCAGCCCGCTGGCGCGGGCTGAATCTGCTGGGTTTCGCGCTGATGGAGGCCCGTCAGCGGCTGTCGTCCGGGGAGTGCGCGACCACGGCGGCGACGCCGGTGTAGCCGGGTCCGTGGGCGTACGGGTCGTCGTCGTCCTCCTCCGCGATATAGACGAAGATCATCACGACGCTCGCGACCACGGCGATCACCCCGAGGATGAGTCCGGCCAGCGCCTGTCCGCCGTTGTCGGCCTCGCCGCGCTCGGCCTTGGAGCGGCCGAGCACCCCGAAGATGATCGCGAGCACGCCGAGGATGACGCCGAAGACGATGCTGAAGAAGAGGACGGTGCCGACGATGCCCAGCACCAGGGCGGCGGTGCCGTTGCCGTTGTCGGGGGTGAAGGCCCCGGGCCCATAGCCCGGGCCCGGGTAGCCATAGCCCGGGTATCCGCCGGGGTAGGCGGGCTGCGCCCCGTACGGGGACTGGCCGTACCCGGACTGGCCGTAGCCCGGCTGACCGTAGCCGGTGGTCGCGTACGGCCCCGCCCCGTACGGTCCGGGCGGGGGCTGATAGGCGCTCGGCGTGCCGGGGCCGGTGGGCGCCTGAGGCGGCGGGGGCACCGCGCCCGCCCCCATCACCGGGCCCGGCCCGGGCGCAGGGGGCGGTGGCGGGACGAGAGGCACGCCCGGCATGGGCGGTGCACCCGGCACCGGCGGTGGGCCCGCCCCTGGGACGGCCGTCGGCGGCTCGGCCGCCGCGGGCGGCTTGTCCAGCGGCACCCGCTGCTCCGGCGGAGCCCACGGATCGCTCTCGCGCGGCTTCGGCCGCTTCGGCTGTTCGGACTGCTCAGGCTGGTCGGCCATGCTCTCCCCCAGACGATGTCCGCCCATGCTACGGCCTGTGCCCAACCCCTACCGCCGGTCTGTACCCGCCCTGTGACGGCCCGAGTTCAGTCTCCGTCACAGCCCGCACCGAGCCCCTGACCACGCCCCATTACGATGACCGGAGCCCGTCGCAGCCGGCCGCCTCCCGGAGGATCCGTTGACCGATCTCACCACCTTCATCGCCGGCCTCCCCAAGGCGGAGCTGCATGTGCACCATGTCGGCTCGGCGTCCCCGCGCATCGTGGCCGAGCTCGCCGCCCGCCACCCCGACTCCACGGTCCCCACCGACCCCGAGGCCCTCGCCGACTACTTCGTCTTCCGCGACTTCGCGCACTTCATCGAGGTCTACCTCTCCGTCGTCGACCTGGTCCGCGACGCCGACGACGTACGGCTGCTCACCTACGAGATAGCCCGCGACATGGCCCGGCAGAACATCCGCTACGCCGAGCTGACCGTCACCCCCTACAGCTCCACGCGGCGCGGCATCCCCGATGTCGCCTTCGTCGAGGCGATCGAGGACGCCCGCAAGGCGGCCGAGGCCGAGCTGGGCACCGTGCTGCGCTGGTGCTTCGACATCCCCGGCGAGGCGGGTCTGGAGTCCGCCGAGGAGACCGCCCGCATCGCCTGTGACCTGGGCCCGGCGGGCCTGGTCGGCTTCGGTCTCGGCGGCCCTGAGATCGGCGTGCCGCGCCCCCAGTTCAAGCCGTACTTCGACCGCGCCATCGCGGCCGGGCTGCACAGCGTCCCGCACGCGGGCGAGACCACCGGACCCGAGACCATCTGGGACGCGCTCACCGAACTGCGCGCGGAGCGCATCGGCCACGGCACCAGCGCCACCCGCGACCCGAAGCTGCTCGCGCACCTCGCCGAGCACCGGATCCCGCTCGAGGTCTGCCCCACCTCCAACATCGCCACCCGCGCGGTCGCCACGCTGGACGAGCACCCGCTGCGGGAGATGGTCGAGGCCGGGGTGCTGGTGACGATCAACAGCGACGACCCGCCGATGTTCGGCACGGACCTCAACACCGAGTACGCGGTGGCGGCCCGGCTGCTAAACCTGGACGCGGCGGGCGTCGCGGCCCTCGCGAAGAACGCGGTCGAGGCGTCCTTCCTGGACCCGGCGGGCAAGGCGCGGCTGTCGGCCGAGATCGACGCCTACACGGCGGCCGTGGGCCGATGACCGCGCCCGCCACGGCGTTCACGGCGGTCGCCCACCGCGGCGACCCGTATGTCTGCCGCGAGAACACCCTCGCCTCGGTCCGCTCCGCGGTGCTCGCGGGGGCCGGTGCCGTGGAGATCGATGTGCGGCTGACCGAGGACGGCGTCCCGATGCTGCTCCATGACGCGACCCTCAAGCGCCTGTGGGGGCACGACCGCCCCATTGCCGCGCTGACCGGCAACGAGGTGCGGGGGCTGACCGGCGGCGGTGTGCCGACGCTGCGGGACGCGCTCGCCGCGGCCGACTCGACCCGCATGATGATCGACCTCCCCGACGCCTCGGCCGCGCACTGCGCCGTCACCGAGGTCCATGAGTCCGGGGCGGCGGACCGCGCCTACTACAGCGGCTCTCTGGCGGCCATGTACGCCGTGCGCGGCGAGGACCCGGACGCCGAGATCGCCCTGACCTGGACCACGCTGGCCCCGCCCCGCCCGACGCTGCTCGCGGACCTGCGCCCCCGCTGGCTCAACTACCGCTTCGGGCTGGTCTCTCCGGAGCTGGTCGCCCGCAACCACGCCGACGGGCTGCTGGTCTCCGCCTGGACCGCCGACACCCGACGGTCGATGGCGCGGCTGCTGCGCGCGGGGGTGGACTCGATCACGACGAACCGGATCGGGGTGCTGTGTGCGCTGCTGGGGGTCAGCCGCGGGAAAAGTCGTCCGTCGTGAGGGTGAGCCCGACGACCGTGCCCGTCAGATCGATGGGCTCGCCGAAGGCGACCGTCAGCTCGCTCAGATACTCGCCCCCCTTGGGGTGCGTGTAGAGGTGACACCTGCCGGTGTACGGATCGACGATCAGGTACACCGGCACCTCCGCCTCCGCGTAGACCGCCTTCTTGTCGCCGTAGTCGTTGGCGGCCGTCGACTTGGAGATGACCTCGAGGACGAACTCCATGTCCTCGGGCCTGCACCGGCCCTTGTCGTCCGCTTTCGCGTCCTCCTTCAGCGCGACCAGGTCGGGACAGAGCCCGTTGAGGCCCGGAAAGTCGAACCGGACGTCCGATGTCAGGCGCTTCCTCGCATACTGGGCACGCAACTGCTCGTAGACGGCGCTGATCGTGTCCCAGTGATTCCTTCGCTGCGGCGACATGAAGATGGCCCCCTTGACGATCTCGACCTTGTAGCCCTCGGGGACTGGCATCTGCTCCAGCCGCTCGAACAAGTAGTCCAGAGTCAGCTCTCCGCTGGCGGCCATCTCGATCCTGTCGGTCGGTACAACCCTGTCGGTCAGCTCGATGGTCACGGCCGTGCTCCTCCCCGCCGCGCTTCGGCTGCGCGGCCGTGCGGTACAACGATAGGCACGGTTCCCAGGACACGACGGCGCGTCCCGGGAACCGTGCGTGCTCTCAGCGGGGTCAGCCGCCCAGCGAGGTCATCACGTGCTTGATCCGCGTGTAGTCCTCGAACCCGTACGACGACAGGTCCTTGCCGTAGCCGGACTTCTTGAAGCCGCCGTGCGGCATCTCGGCGACCAGCGGGATGTGGGTGTTGATCCACACGCAGCCGAAGTCCAGGGCCTTGGACATCCGCATCGCACGCGCGTGGTCCTTGGTCCACACCGAGGACGCCAGGGCGTACTCCACGCCGTTGGCGTACGAGACGGCCTGGCCCTCGTCCGTGAAGGACTGGACGGTGATGACCGGGCCGAAGACCTCCTTCTGGATGATCTCGTCCTCCTGCTTGAGCCCCGAGACGACGGTGGGGGCGTAGAAGAAGCCCTTCTCACCGACACGGTGGCCGCCCGCCTCGACCTTGGCGTGGGCGGGCAGCCGCTCGATGAAGCCGCTGACCTGCGCCAACTGGTTGGCGTTGTTGAGCGGGCCGTAGAGCACGTCCTCGTCGTCGGGGGCGCCCGTCCGGGTGTCGGCGGCGGCCTTGGCCAGGGCGGCCACGAACTCGTCGTGGATCGACTCGTGGACCAGCACGCGGGTGGCCGCCGTACAGTCCTGGCCGGCGTTGAAGAAGCCCGCGACCGAGATGTCCTCGACGGCCTTGGCGATGTCGGTGTCCTCGAAGACCACGACCGGCGCCTTGCCGCCGAGCTCCAGGTGGACCCGCTTGATGTCCTTCGACGCGCTCTCGGCGACCTGCATACCGGCCCGGACCGAGCCGGTGATCGAGGCCATGGCGGGCACGGAGTGCTCGACCATCAGCCGGCCGGTCTCGCGGTCACCGCAGATGACGTTGAAGACGCCCCGGGGGTGACCCAGCTCCGTCAGCACCCCGCCGATGATCTCGGCCATCAGCACGGTGGAGGCGGGGGTGGTGTCGGAGGGCTTGAGGACGACGGTGTTGCCCGCCGCCAGCGCCGGGGCGAACTTCCACACGGCCATCATCATCGGGTAGTTCCACGGCGCGACCTGCGCGCACACCCCGATCGGTTCACGCCGGACGATCGAGGTCAGCCCGTCCATGTACTCACCGGCCGAGCGCCCCTCCAGCATCCGGGCCGCGCCCGCGAAGAAGCGGATCTGGTCGATCATGGGCGGGATCTCTTCGCTCGCGGTGAGGGCGAGCGGCTTGCCGGTGTTCTCTGACTCGGTCGCGACCAGTTCCTCGGCCCGCGCCTCGAAGGCATCGGCGATCTTGAGCAGGGCCTTCTGGCGCTCACCCGGGACCAGGTCGCGCCAGGCCGGGAAGGCGGCGGCGGCGGCCGCCATGGCGGCGTCCACGTCGGCCGGGCCGGAGAGCGGCGCCGCGGCGTAGGCCTCGCCCGTGGCGGGGTTGACCACCTCCGTGGTCCGCCCGTCCGCGGCGTCCCGGAACTCCCCGTCGATGTAGTTGCGCAAACGACGCGATTCGGTGGTCACGTGCCACCCCTCCCTGTCAGGCCTCCGATGGGTGAGACACCCACAGTAGTCCGCGGGCCTACGCACCACTGAGCGCTTCGGCGAGAGCTTCGGCTGCCGCAGGGCTCGGAACGCGGCTCGCCCCACCGGCACCGGCGGCCAGAGGGCTGATCGGAGGAACTGACAGCGTGCCCGCGCCGAGCCTGGGCGCGGGCGCCGGGCGGAGTCCTTACCGTGCCAGTGACCCATTGGCTCTGCGCTCGTTCACCCAACCGGGGGAACGCACGGACGACCGCAGCTGAGGCGAGGTGCTTCGTATGGTGGCTCCGCCGGACAACGACGTGCTCTGGGCACGCACCCTGACGTACGCCTACGGCGGGTCGCCCGCCCTCGCCGGCGTCTCCATCGGCGCCCGCGACGGCGAGATCCTGGCCGTGACCGGTCCGCGCGGCTGCGGGAAGACCACCCTGCTCAAGTGCCTGTCGGGCCTGCTCGTCCCGGACCGCGGGGAGGTGTGGTTCAACAGCGCCCCCGTGCACACCCTCTCCCCGCTCGGCCGCGAACAGCTGCGCCGCGACCGCTTCGCGTGGATCGACACCGAGCCCCAGCTCATCCCCGAACTCACGGCCGGGGAGAACGCCGCGCTGCCGCTGATGCTGCGCGGCGCCGGCCGGCGCGAGGCCAAGAGCGCCGGACACGAGTGGCTCGACCGGCTCGACGTCGGCGACTGCGCCCGCCGGCGCCCCGCCGCGCTGCTCCAGGCACAGCGCCAGCGCGTCGCGATCGCCCGCGCGCTGGCCTCCGCGCCCGCCGTGCTGTTCGCCGACGAACCCACCGCCCCGCTGCACCGCGCCGATCGCGCCCAGGTGCTGCGCACCCTGACCACGGCGGCCCGCTCGCACGGCATCACGGTGCTCCTGGCCACCCATGACGAGGAGGTGGCCACCCTCGCGGACCGTACCGTCGCGCTGCTGGACGGGCGCCGCGTGGGGTCGGCCCACTCCCCCGAGGCGGAGGGCAGGTCCGCGTGCTCAGTCTCCGCCTAGCTCGCGGCGCCCGGCCCCTGGCGCTGCTGCGGCGGTCGCTGGTCGCCACCGCGGCGGCGGGCACGGGCTTTCTGCTGCTGTGCGCCCTGGGGTACGCGGCCGGGCACCCTGAGCAGACCGACGGAGCGGTCGTACGGCTGCTGTGGTGCGCGGTGCCGCTGGCCGCCACGGCCCACCTCGCGGTCGCGGTGTCGCGCGCCGACCCGAGCGTCCCGTTCGGCGCGGTCTTCGCGGCGGCCGGCGGCGGCCCGGCCAGGTCGGCCCTGCTCGCGGCCGCCTCGGCCGCCCTGTCGTGCGCGCTGGGCTGTGCGCTGGCGCTGCTCGCCTTCCTGCAGCTGCGGGGCGATCTGGGCGGCTCGTGGCTGCCGTGGGCCGGCGTGGCGAGCGGGGCGGCGAGCGGCCCGCTCGGCATCGGGTATCCGCTGCCCGCCGCCGCCACGGTCACGCTGCTCGCCGTCGTGCCGGCGGTGGCGGCCGCGGCCTGCGCGGGCCGTCTGTGGCCCCGGGGAGCGCAGCGGGCGCGGGTCGGCGGCCGGGCGCGGCCGCGGGCCGCCGAGCGGGTTCCGCGCGGCGCCGCGCCGCCGGACCTCGCGGCCCGGGGGCTGCCTTGGGGGATCGCGCTGACCGCGGCGGGGATCGCGCTGGAGGCATTCGCGAACAGCTCGGACAGCGGCCCGCCCCCTCCGCCCGACGCGCTGCTGCCGCTGCCCGGCGGGCTCGGGGGCAGCCCGCCCGGCGTGGTGGGTGGCTGGGCGCTGACGGCGGTCGGGCTGGTGCTGGCCGGGCCCGGCCTCACCCATCTGTGCGGCAGACTGCTGGCCGCCGGGCGGCCGGGCACGCTGCGGCTGCTGGCCGGGCGGGTGTTGCAGCAGGAGGCGGGGCGCCTGGGGCACTCGGTCGGCGTCCTGTGCGCCGTCGCCACCGGCGCGTACGCCGCGGTCGAGCTGTACGGCACCGGCGCCGGGCCGTCCGGGAACCGCCCCTTCGGCCCGCTCACCGGCCTGGGCGCGGCCCTGATCATGATGTGTGCCACCGCCTCGGCGCTCATGGCGGCGCTCGAAGCGAAGAGCGCGCGGAACGGGACGACAGACGCCCTGTTGCGCCTGGGCGCGCCCCCGCGGCTGCTGCGGGGCGCCGCGGCCCTGCGCGGACTGGCGCTGCTGGTCCTGCTGACGCCGCTGACCTGGGCTGTCGCGGAGCTGAGCACGCTGCCGTTCAACCGCTGACCCACACGGCCACGCGGGCCACCCTGCGGCTGCCATGCGGCTGTCGTGCGGATCGGCTGGGACGCGGGCCGCCCGCCGCGTACGCCTAAGGCCGCCACGTAGGCCTGAAGCCGTCCCACGGGGCAGCCGTGAGGCCGCCGCAATGGCGGCACACGGTCGATCCCTGCCCGTCCCCCGCCCGCCCCCGCGCCCACCTGCGGGACGAGACCGCGCGCACGGCCGCAAGTAGCATGTCGCCGTGCTGACCGACGACGCTTCCACCGCCGCCCAAGACCCCTGCCCCGACCGGGAGATCGAGTCCCTGCGGGAGTTCGACGAGGTCGTGGCGCGCGGCACCCTGGCCGGTTACCGCGTCCAGTCCGTCGACCTGACGGACCGCACGCGGGCGCTGCTCGACACGGACACCGCGGAGGCGGTCTTCCTCGGCTGCCCGATGGAGCCGGAGGCCGCCGCCAAGGTGCGGGCGGGCGGCGCACTGGTCTTCCCACCGGTGCCCGGCCTGCCGTTCGACCCCTACCGCGGCACCCTCTATTCGCCGCAGGAGCTGTTCGAGGGGCTGGCGGAGCGGGGCTACGCGGGGACGCCGGACGCGCTGGCGTACGCCTGGTTCCAGCGCACCAAGGCCGACGGCGACATCTTCTCCTCGATGCTGCGTTCCATCCATGACGACGCCGTCTCCGACGCCCTCGACGAACTCCTCGTCGGATCCCGGGTGGTGGGCGTGATGGGCGGCCACGCCCTGGAGCGCGGCTCCATGGGCTACGCGGGCGCGGCCCGGCTCGGGCGGGCGCTGGCGCGGTCCGGGTTCACAGTGGCCACGGGCGGCGGGCCGGGCGCGATGGAGGCCGCCAACCTGGGCGCGTACGCGGCCCCGTGCGCCGACGAGATGCTCGACGAGTCCCTCGAACTGCTCGCCAAGGCCCCCTCCTTCCGGCCGTCCGTCGGCGAGTGGGCCGAGGCGGCCTTCGCGGTGCGGGAGCGGTGGCCGGACGGCGGGGCGTCGGTCGGCATTCCCACCTGGTTCTACGGGCACGAGCCGCCCAGCGCGTTCGCCTCGCACATCGCGAAGTACTTCGCCAACGCGACGCGCGAGGACGGCCTGCTCGCGCGGTCGAACGCGGGGGTGGTGTTCCTGCCGGGCGCCGCCGGGACCGTACAGGAGATCTTCGACAACGCGACGCCGAACTACTACGAGTCGCGCGGCGAGCCAACGCCCATGGTGCTCGTGGACCGCGACCACTGGACACGCCGCCTGCCGGCCTGGCCGCTGCTGGAGGCGCTCGCCGAGGGCAGGCCCATGAAGGCCCGTATCGCGCTGGTGGACTCGGTGGACGAGGCTCCCGGCGCGCTCATGTCGCTGATGGGGCCTCTGACGGACTGAGCAGCCGGGCCAGCGTCCGGTACGAGACGTCCCAGTCCCACTCCTGACGCACCCAGGCCCGCCCCTTCTCGCCCATGGCCCGGGCCTCGGGCCGGTCCCGGAGCAGCGCGACCAGCCGGTCGGCGATCGCGCGCGTGGCGCGGCCGTCGACGACATGTCCGGTCTCGCCGTCCCGGACGGCGTCCGGCGCGCCGCCGGAGTCCCCGGCGAGCACCGGCAGCCCGGCGGCGGCCGCCTCCAGGAAGACGATGCCCAGGCCCTCGACCTCCAGGCCGCCCTTGCGGGTGCGGCACGGCATGGCGAAGACGTCGGCGGCGGCGTAGTAGGGCGGCATCGCGCGGTGCCGCACCCCGCCCGCGAAGACCACGGCGTCCCTGACGCCGTGCGCGTCGGCGAGCCGGCGGAGCCCGTACGCATAGGGGCCGTCGCCGACGAGCAGCAGGACGGCCCCGGGCACGGCCCGGCGCACCAGCGGCAGGGCCCGGATGAGCGCGTCCTGGCCCTTGCGCCGGACGAGCCGGGCGGCACACAGGATGACCTGGCTGCCGGTGAGCCGGTGGCGTTCGCGTACGAGGCGCGTGTCGAGCCCGGGGCGGAAGGCGGCGGTGTCGACTCCGGGGACCAGCCGGGTCATCCGGGCCGCTGCGGCGGGCCCGAGGGCGGCGGCGATGGGGGCGTGGGTACTGGCTCCGAGGTAGGTCACGGTGTCCGCCCCGGCCCCGACGCGGCGCAGCAGCGCGCGGGTCCCCGGGGTGCGGCCCACCACACCTCGTGGCCGTGCGTGGTGGCGACGATCCGGCGCACCCCCGCGTCGCGGCGCAGCCGCCCGGCCATCAGCCCCAGGGGCGCGGCGGCGCCGAACCACACGCTGTCGCAGCGGTGGCGGCGGGCCAGTTCCACCGCGCGGCTCGTGGCGCGCCGGGTGGGCAGCAGCGTGCGGGCGCCGTCGCGGACGACGGGGTGGGGCAGGTCGGCGTCGTACTGTGCCGCGCCGGGCTCGGACGAGGTGTAGACGACGACCGCCTCCGGCGGGAAGCGGCTGGTCATGGCCTGGACGAAGGTCTCGATGCCCCCCTGGCGCGGCGGGAAGTCATTGGTGATCACGAGGGTGCGCGGCATCCCGCGTGGCTGTTCGGTCATGCGGACCGAGGCTAGGAACGGCCCCACCCCAGCGCGTCACACGGAGGAGGTAACTCCGGTATCACGCCGTGGTGTGACGCGGGGTCACGCCGTGGGGGGTGGACCGAGCCCGAGGATCAACCCGTACGGTGACGCGGCCCGCCCCCGTGGTACGAAGAATGGCGGCATGAGCACCTTCCGCGGGCGGCGGCCGCGCGCCTGGGCCGACGCCCCCGCCTACCCCTGGGCCACCGGAGCGGCGCTGACCGGATGCGCGGCCGCGGAGCTGGCGCTGGTCCCGGTCCACTCGTGGGTGATCGCCGTGAGTGTGCTGGTGGCCGCCGCGTCGTTGGTGTGGCGGCGGTCCCGGCCGGCGGTCGCCCTGCTCACGGCGGTCGCGGTCCTGGTGAGCTTCGCCGCGGGGTCGGATCTGTATCTGGCGGCCGCCGTCAGCGGGCTGGCCGCCTGCTACACCCTCGGGCGGCGCCGAGTGCTGCCGCCGGTCGCCGTCGTCGCGGGCGGCGCGGTGCTGTCCGTCCTCGTCAACCTCCTGCACATCACCACCTGGCCGCACCACACCTATGCGCTGGGGCTCTTCGCGGAGAGCTTCGTGCTCACCGTGGCCATCACCGCCGCGGTCAGCGCGGGCGACGCCGTACGGGCGCGGGAGGAGACCCGGCGGACACAGGCGGCGGCGCAGGCCCGGCTGATCGCGATGGAGCGGCGGCAGGCGGCCGAGGCGGAGCGGGCGGCCATCGCGCGCGAGATCCACGACGTGGTGGCCCATTCTGTTTCGATGATCGCCGTGCAGGCCGAGAGCGCGACGTACACCATCCCCGGCCTCATCCCGCCGGCCCGCGAGGGCTTCCAGCAGATCGCGGCGTCCGCGCGCTCCTCGATGGCGAAACTGCGGCGGCTGCTGGGCGTGTTGCGCTGCCCCGCCCGGTGAGCCCGGGGCGTGCGCTCCCATGTCCCCGCAGCCGACCCTGGACCACCTCGACGCACTGCTCGAGCAGCACCGGGCGGTGGGCGGGGCGGCGGAGCTGCGGATCAGCGGGGAGCGGGCCGCGCGGCCCGCGTCCTGGGAGCTGTCGGCCTACCGCATCGTGCAGGAGGCGCTGACCAACGCGCGGCGGCACGCGCCCGGGGCCCGTACGGTGGTGGACATCGCGTACCGGTCCGGCCGGCTGACGCTGCGGATCGCGGACGACGGCCCGGGGCCGGAGGGATCGACGGACCGCATGGCGGCGGACCCCGAGGCGGTGGTCCCCGAGGCGGCTGTCCCTGGGCACGGGCTGGCGGGCATGCGCGAGCGGGCGGCGCTGCTGGGCGGGAGCCTCAGCGCGCGGCCGGGGCCGGACGGAGGCTTTGAGGTGGAGGCTGAACTCCCGTGGTGATCAGGGCGCTCGTGGCCGACGACCAGGCGGTGGTGCGGACCGGCTTCGTCAATCTCCTGGCCACCCAGGAGGACATCGAGGTGGTGGCGGAGGCCGAGGACGGGGTGCAGGCCGTGCGCGCCGCCGCCCGGACCCGGCCGGACCTGGCGCTGCTTGACATCCGCATGCCGCACAAGAACGGCATCGAGGCCGCCCGCGAGATCGTGGCCGCGTCGGGCGGGGCGACGAAGGCGCTGATGCTGACGACCTTCGACCTCGACGAGTACGTCTACGACGCGCTCGCCGCCGGGGCCAGCGGCTTCCTCCTCAAGGACGCGACCTTCCCCGAACTGCTGTACGAGGTGCGGGTGGTGACCGAGGGCAAGGCCCTGCTCGCCCCGGAGGTCACCAAGCGGCTGATCGCCGAGTTCGCCCGCCAGCGCGGGCCCCGCCCACCGGCGCGGACCGTTGAGGGGCTCGCCACCCGGGAGGCGGAGGTGCTGCTGCTGATCGCCCGAGGGCTGTCCAACGCCGAGATCGCCGACCGCCTCACCATCACCGACCACACGGTCAAGACGCACATCAACCGGCTGTTCGCCAAGATGGGGCTGCGCGACCGGGCGCAGGCGGTGATCCTGGCGTACGAGCTGGGCCTCGTGGTCCCGGGAGCCTCGGCGCGGTGACGCCGCCCCGTACGGTGACGCCCCCCGCGGTCACGAGCCCGCGCCCAGCACCACCACGTCGCCCGCGTCGAACGCGACGCCGACCCGCTCCCCCTCCTTCGGCGCGTCCCGCAGCGCGCACGCCGCCTCCAGGCGCGGCGCGCCCGCCGGCTGGAGGACGAGGGCCACGCGGTCGCCGCGGAAGGTGCGCGCCGCCACCGTGCAGGGCAGGCCCTCCTCGGGGGAGGTGAGCCGCACCCCGGCCGGGCGGACCAGCAGCCGGCACGGGCCCGGCGGGGTGCCGTCGGGCACGGGCAGCTTGCCCCAGCAGGTGTCGGCGCTCTCGCCGTGCACGATGCCCTCGACCACGTTGTCGAAGCCGAGGAAGCGGGCGACGAACTCGGTGGCGGGGCGCTGCCACACCTCCAGCGGGGTGCCGGCCTGCGCGATGCGCCCGCCGTCCATCACCACCACCCGGTCCGCGAGCGCGAAGGCCTCCCCCTGGTCGTGGGTGACCGCGAGGACCGTGGTGCCCAGCTCGCCGAAGAGCTGGCGCAGTTCGACCACCAGCCGCTCCCGCAATCCGCGGTCGAGCTGGCCCAGTGGCTCGTCCAGCATCAGCAGCTTGGGCCGCGGGGCCAGGGCGCGGGCCAGCGCGACCCGCTGTTGCTCGCCGCCGGACAGCGAGGCGACCGCGCGCCGCTGCGCGCCCGGCAGGCCGACCAGCTCCAGCAGTTCGGCGACCCGGCGCTCCGCCTCGGTGCGCGCCACCTTGCGCATCCGCAGCCCGAAGGCGACGTTGCCGCCCACGTCCCGCTGCGGGAAGAGCTGGTGGTCCTGGAACATCAGGCCCACGCCGCGCCGGTGGGTGGGCACCCCCGCCTGGTCCCGCCCGGCCAGCCACACCCGGCCGGTGTGGGCCCGCTCCAGGCCCGCCACCACGCGCAGCAGCGTGGACTTGCCGCCGCCGCTCGGCCCCAGCACCGACACCGTCTCCTGCTCGGCGACCTCGAGGTCCACGGCGTCCAGCGCCGCGCGCTCGCCGTAGCGGACCGTCACCTCGTCCAGTCGCAGCAGCGTCATCAGAACTCCCCCGAACGGTCGGTGCGGATCCGCTCCAGTACCAGCAAGGAGCCCGCGCACACCAGCATCAAAATCGTGCTCAGGGCCATGGCCTGGCCGTAGTTGAGCTGCCCGGCCCGGCCGAGGAAGCGGGCGACGGCCACCGGGAGGGTCGGGTGGTCGGGTCTGGCGATGAAGACCGTCGCCCCGAACTCGCCGAGCGAGACGGCGAAGGCGAAGCCGGCCGCGACCCCTAGGGCCCGCGCGACCAGCGGCAGGTCCACCTCCCGCCAGGCCCGCAGCGGGGACGCGCCGAGCACGGCCGCCGCCTCGCGGAGCCGGTGGTCCACCGCGCGCAGCACGGGCAGCATGGTCCGTACGACGAACGGCACGCCCACCAGGGCCTGCGCGAGCGGTACGAGGATCCATGAGGCGCGCAGGTCGAGCGGCGGCTCGTCCAGGGCGATGAGAAAGCCGAAGCCGACGGTGACGGCGGAGGTGCCCAGCGGCAGCATCAGCAGCGCGTCG
The DNA here is from genome assembly GCF_033793745.1 of Streptomyces sp. ME19-01-6. Lineage (NCBI taxonomy): Bacteria > Bacillati > Actinomycetota > Actinomycetes > Kitasatosporales > Streptomycetaceae > Streptomyces > Streptomyces sp. ME19-01-6. The sequence continues at coordinate 49,230 of NZ_JARAXF010000014.1, forward strand.
AAGCCCCGTACCAGCCTGCCCGCTTTTCTGGTCAGCGCGGCGGCCGCCAGGCCGCCCACCACGAGCGCGAAGACGGTCGCCACGGCGGCGTAGCGCAGGGAGTTCCAGACGGCGTCCATAGGGGCCACGAAAAACGTGCCGCCGCTGTCCGCCACCGACTGCAGGGCGCGGTAGTAGCCGAGTCCGTAGCCGCCGGGGGCGTCCAGGGACCGCTCGACCAGGACCGCGAGCGGCAGCAGGATCAGCAGCGCCACGACGGCGAGCACGCCCCACAGCAGCGCCCATTGGGCCGCGCCCTGGGGGCGGCGCGCGGTCTGTTCGGGATCGACCAGCTTCAGGGCGCCCTCGCGGCGCCGTACGGTCCACGCGTGCAGGGCCAGGACCGCGGCCACGGCCACGAACTGGATCAGAGTCAGCACGGCGGCGGTCGGCAGGTCGAGGAGTTGGGCGGTCTCCCGGTAGATCGCGACCTCAATGGTGGCGTATCGGGGGCCGCCGAGGATCTGGATGACGCCGAAGGAGGTGAAGGTGAACAGGAACACCATCAGGGCGGCGGCCGCCACGGCGGGCGCCAGTGCCGGCAGCGTGACCCGCCGCCACGCGGCCAGGCGGCTCGCGCCGAGCACCCGGGCGGCTTCCTCCTGCCGCGGGTCGAGCTGCGCCCACAGTCCGCCGACGGTCCGTACCACGACCGCGTAGTTGAAGAAGACGTGCGCGAGGAGGATCGCCCAGACGCTGGTGTCGAGCCGCACCCCCCACAGGCTGTCCAGCAGTCCGCCGTGGCCGAGCAGGGCCAGGAACGCGGAGCCCGCGACGACGGTCGGCAGGACGAAGGGGACGGTGACCACGGCGCGCAGCAGCCGCTTGCCGGGGAAGGCGAAGCGGGCGAAGACATACGCGCCGGGCAGCGCGACCGCCAGCGTCAGGGCGGTGGAGGCGGCCGCCTGCCAGGCGGTGAACCACAGGATGTCCAGGACCGCCGGGTCGGTGAGCACCTCGCCGATGCGGCCCAGCCGCCAGTGGCCGTCGACGCGCAGTCCGCGGGCGACGATGGCGGCCACCGGATAGACGAAGAACAGCGCGAAGAAGGCGGCGGGCACAGCCATCAGGGCCAGCCGCAGCGCCGCCCCGCGCAGCCGCCCAGGCCGCTCCTTCGCCGTCCCCGGCGCGGCGGCGGGGCGCTCACTCCGCTTTACAGGACGAGCGAGGACCATGCCTTGACCCACTGGTCACGGTTTTTGGCGATCTTCCGGGGGTCCAGCCTGGCCGGGTCGGCGACCTTCACGCCGTACTTCGTGAACAGCTCGGGCAGCTTCGCGTCCTCGCGGGCCGGGTTGACGTACATGTTGAGCGGCACGTCCTCCTGGAACCGCTTGGTCAGCAGGAAGTCCAGCAGCGCCCTTCCGCCCTTGGAGTTCGACGCGCCCTTCAGGAGCCCGGCGAATTCCACCTGGCGGAAGCAGGTTCCCGTCGCGATCCCTGTGGGGGCCTGCGCGGGCCGCGGCTTGGAGTCGACGACCTCGGCGGGCGGGCTGGAGGCGTACGAGACGACCAGCGGCCGGTCGCCCTTCGCGCCGCCCGCCGAGCCGGAGAAGCGGTCGTAGTACGCCTGCTCCCAGCCGTCGACGACCTCGACGCCGTTGGCCCTGAGCTTCTTCCAGTAGCCCTGCCAGCCGTCGTCGCCGTACCGGGCGGCCGTGCCCAGCAGGAAAGCGAGGCCGGGAGAGGAGGTGGCCGCGTTCTCGGTGACCAGGAGGTTCTTGTAGGCGGGCTTGGTCAGGTCGTCGAAGGTCTTCGGCGGGGCCAGCTTCTTGTCGGCGAAGTACTTGCGGTCGTAGTTGACGCAGATGTCGCCGAAGTCGACCGGGGTGACGCGGTGCTCGGCCGCGTCGAGCTGGAGGGCGGCGGGGACCTTGTCCAGGCCCGTGGCCCGGTAGGGGGTGAACAGGTCGTTGTCGAGCGCGCGGGAGAGCAGGGTGTTGTCGACGCCGAAGAAGACGTCGCCCTGGGGGTGCGACTTGGAGAGTATCGCCTGGTTGACGGCCGCCCCGGCGTCGCCACCGGGCAGCACCTGCACCTTGTAGCCGGTCTGCCGGGTGAACTCCTTCAGCACGGCCTTCGACGCGGCGAACGAGTCGTGCGAGACCAGCTTCACGGTCTTGGAGCCGGAGCCGCCGGAGGAGCCGGAGGAGTCCTCTCCGCAGGCGACGAGCGTGGTGAGGCCGAGCGAGCCGAAGAGGGCGGCGGCGACGGCATGCCGAAGACGGCTGTTCATATGAGGCTGACTCCCTACGCCGGTATGACCCGGATCAGGTCCGAGGGTCTGCGGCCGGGCCGCACTCTCAGCGCTGTTCGCGCTCCCCTGTCGGAATGTTCACTTGTACGAGACGTTCATGTGTGTACGAGGTGGTGCCAGGGCACCGTATCAGCCGGCCCTCAGCGCTCGGCCGCCGCCAGCTGCCCGCACGCCCCGTCGATCTCCTGCCCCCGGGTGTCCCGGACGGTCACGGGCACGCCGTGTGCCTCCAGGGCGGCCACGAACGCCTTCTCGTCCTCGGGCCTGGACGCGGTCCACTTGGAGCCGGGTGTCGGGTTGAGCGGGATCAGGTTGACGTGCACCCGGCGGCCCTTGAGCAGCCGCCCCAGCAGGTCGGCCCGCCATGCCTGGTCATTGATGTCCCTGATCAGGGCGTACTCGATGGAGACGCGACGGCCCGACTTCTCCGCGTACTCCCACGCCGCGTCCAGGACCTCGCGGACCTTCCAGCGGGTGTTGACCGGGACGAGCGTGTCGCGCAGCTCGTCGTCGGGCGCGTGCAGCGACACCGCGAGACGGCACTTGAAGCCCTCGTCGGCGAAGCGCAGCATCGCCGGGACCAGCCCGACGGTCGAGACGGTGATCCCGCGCTGGGACAGGCCGAGGCCGTCCGGCTCCGGGTCCGTCAGCCTGCGGATGGCGCCGACGACGCGGTTGTAGTTGGCGAGCGGCTCGCCCATGCCCATGAAGACGATGTTGGACAGCCGCGCCGAACCACCTGGGATCTCACCGTCCCGCAGCGCCCGCATCCCGTCGACGATCTGGTGCACGATCTCGGCGGTGGACAGGTTGCGGTCCAGGCCCGCCTGGCCGGTGGCGCAGAACGGGCAGTTCATGCCGCAGCCCGCCTGGGAGCTGATGCACATGGTGACCCGGTCCGGGTAGCGCATCAGCACGGACTCCACGAGCGTGCCGTCGAAGAGGCGCCACAGGGTCTTGCGGGTGGTGTCGTCGTCGCAGCTGATGTGACGCACCACGCTCATCAGGTCCGGCAGCAGCCCGGCCGCCAGCTTTTCGCGCGCGGCGGCCGGGATGTCGGTCCACTGGGCCGGGTCGTGGCTGTAGCGGGCGAAGTAGTGGCGCGATACCTGGCCGGCGCGGAAGGGCTTCTCGCCGAGGGAGGCGACGGCCTCGCGGCGCTCGGCGGGCGAGAGGTCGGCGAGATGCCGCGGGGGCTTCTTGGCTCCGCGCGGCGCGACGAATGTGAGTTCTCCGGGCTTGGGCATGGTCTCCCCAGTGTCGCAGACGTGCGTACGGCCTCGTGCCACGCGCGGCACGAGGCCGTACGGCCTTCGGTAAGAGGGCCGGTCAGCCGCCGCCCACGAAGATCACCAGCAGCAGCCAGACCACGGGCGCGGTGGGCAGCAGGGAGTCCAGCCGGTCCATGATCCCGCCGTGGCCGGGCAGCAGCTTGCCCATGTCCTTGATGCCCAGGTCGCGCTTGATCATGGACTCGCCGAGATCGCCGAGGGTCGCGCTGACCGCGACGGCGAGCCCGAGCAGCGTCCCCTGCCACCACGCGCCGCCGTCGATCAGGTACTGCATGGAGAGCGCGCCCGCGACCATCGCGAAGACAATCGCGCCCAGCAGCCCCTCCCGGGTCTTGCCGGGGCTGATGCGCGGGGCGAGCTTGTGGCGGCCGAAGCGCCAACCGACCGCGTACGCGCCGGTGTCGCTGACCACGGTCAACAGCAGGAAGACCAGCACCCGCCGCGGCCCGTCGTCGGCCGCGAGCATGAGCGCGACGAAGGTGGCCAGGAACGGCACGTAGAAGGCCGCGAAGACGCCGGCCGTGACATCCCTGAGGTAGTTCTCGGGCGGCTCGGTCATCCGCCAGACGAGCACCGCCAGGGCGGTCAGCGAGACGGCCACCCACGCGCCCTCCGCACCGCGCACGTAACCGGCGACCACCATGGCGACGCCGCCCACGGCGAGCGGCACCAGGGGGACGCGGATGTCCTTGCGCTCGGCCAGCCGCGAGGTCAGCTCCCACAGGCCGACGACCACCGCGACCGCTATGACGCCGATGAACACCGGCTTGTAGATGAAGAGCGAGGCGACGATCACCACACCGAGGCCGACGCCCACCCCTATCGCGGCGGGCAGATTGCGGCCCGCGCTCTTCTTCTTGGTGCTGCCCATCTCGTCGGCGCTCCCCGTCTGGTGGGCGCCGACCGTCTCGCCGGGCTGAGCGGCGCTGTCGGAGGGCGTGGCGTCGGCGCGGTCCGGGGGCGTCGGCGGGTGCGCGGCGGGCTGCCGCGGCCCGCGCTCCGGCTCCCGGTCATCGCGGAACAGGGGGCCGCTCGGCCGAGCGGCCCCCCGATCAGGGTCGGCGGCATCCCGAGGGTCTCCGCCTGCGTGGGGCACGGTGGGCATGGGCCGAGTCTGCGCCGCCTCGCCCATGTCGTGCGCGGGACCCGCCGAGGGCGAGGGCACCTTGCCGCGAAGCGAGGGAGAGGGCCCCTGCTGGGCCGGTTCCCAGAGGCGGGCGCTCGGCGGAGCTCCCCAGGATGAGTCGTTCATCAGACCTCGAGCAACTCGGCTTCCTTGTGCTTGAGCAGCTCATCCACCTGCGCGACATACTTCGCGGTGGTGTCGTCGAGCTCCTTCTCGGCGCGGCGGCCCTCGTCCTCCCCGACCTCGCCGTCCTTGATCAGCTTGTCGATGGACTCCTTGGCCTTGCGGCGGACGCTGCGGATCGAGATCTTCGCGTCCTCGCCCTTGCCCTTGGCGACCTTGATGAATTCCTTGCGGCGCTGTTCGGTGAGCTCGGGGAACACCACCCGGATGATGTTGCCGTCATTGCTCGGGTTGACGCCCAGATCGGAGTCGCGGATCGCCTGCTCGATGTTGCGCAACGCGCTCTTGTCGAACGGGGTCACCACGGCCATGCGCGGTTCCGGCACCGAGAACGACGCCAGCTGGTTGATCGGCGTCATCGCTCCGTAGTAGTCCGCCACGATCTTGTTGAACATCGCCGGGTGCGCACGCCCGGTGCGGATCGCGGCGAAGTCCTCCTTGGCGACCACAACGGCCTTCTCCATCTTCTCCTCGGCCTCGAGGAGGATCTCTTCGATCACCACTTGCTCCTGGTGTTATCAGTAAGCAGAGCCTCGCCCCTGCGTGCGTCTTCTCCTGCACGGTGTCCGACCGGCAGGCCGTTGTCCATCCCCCGTATGAGCCGTCAGGCCCGGGAGCCCTGGTCGCTCACGAGCGTGCCGATCTTCTCACCCTTCACCGCGCGCGCGATGTTCCCTTCGGCGAGAAGCTCGAACACGAGGATCGGCAGTTTGTTGTCCCGGCACAGCGTGACGGCGGTGGCGTCGGCGACCTTGAGGTCGCGGGTGATCACCTCGCCGTACTCCAGGGCGTCGAACTTCACCGCGTCCGGGTTCCGGGCGGGGTCTGAGTCGTACACCCCGTCCACCCCGTTCTTACCCATCAGCAGGGCCTCGGCATGGATCTCCAGGGCGCGCTGGGCCGCCGTGGTGTCCGTGGAGAAGTACGGCATGCCCATGCCCGCGCCGAAGATGACCACGCGCCCCTTCTCCAGGTGGCGCACCGCGCGCAGCGGAATGTACGGCTCCGCGACCTGGCCCATGGTGATGGCGGTCTGGACGCGGGAGTCGATGCCCTCCTTCTCCAGGAAGTCCTGGAGAGCGAGACAGTTCATGACCGTGCCGAGCATGCCCATGTAGTCCGAGCGGGCCCGGTCCATGCCCCGCTGCTGCAGTTCGGCGCCGCGGAAGAAGTTGCCGCCACCGATGACGATGGCGATCTCGGCACCGTCCCGGACCACCGCGGCGACCTCGCGGGCGATGGCGTGCACGACGTCCGGGTCGACCCCGAGTCCCCCGCCTCCGGCGAACGCCTCGCCGGAGAGCTTCAGCAGGAACCGACGGCGTTTGACCCTGCCCTGAGCGTTCTTCTCGTCGGCGGCCTGTGCGGCGCCCGGGCCCTGATTCATTGGAGATCTCCTCGTGCACATACGAAGAAGGCCACTGCCGGACGGGTCCTTGATCGACCTCTGCGGCAATGGCCTCCTCGTCACATCTGCGGCCGACCGGTTGACGGTTGGCTGCCTACGACCCTATCGGGGTCGCCGGTCATTCGCTGCTCGGCTCGGACGCCGACGCTCAGACGCCGACGCGGAAGCGAGCGAAGTGCTTGAGCGTGACACCGGCCTCGTCCAGGATCTTCTGGACGGACTTCTTGTTGTCCTTGGCGAACGGCTGGTCCACCAGGACGTTCTCCTTGAAGAAGCCGGTGACGCGACCCTCGACGATCTTCGGCAGGGCGCCCTCGGGCTTGCCCTCCTCGCGAGCGGTGGCCTCGGCCACCCGGCGCTCGTTCTCGACCGTCTCGGCCGGGATCTCGTCACGGGTCAGGAACTTCGGCGCGAACGCGGCGATGTGCTGCGCGACGTCCTTGGCGACCGTGGCGTCTTCCTTGTCCAGCTCGACCAGCACACCGACCTGCGGCGGCAGGTCCGGGCTGGTGCGGTGCATGTACGCGGCGACGTAGCCGCCGGAGAACTGCGCGAAGCGGTCCAGGACGATCTTCTCGCCGAGGGTCGCGTTGGCCTCGTCGACATACGCCTGGACGGTCTTGCCGGCCTCGATCTCAGAGGCGAGCAGGGCATCCAGGTCGGCCGGGGAGGTCTTGGCGACGTGGGCGGCGATGGCGTCGGCGACGGCCACGAACTTGTCGCCCTTGGCGACGAAGTCGGTCTCGCACTTCAGCTCGACCAGCACGCCGGAGGTCTTGTCGTCCGAGATGATGGAGACGACGGCGCCGTTCTCAGCGCTGCGGCCCTCGCGCTTGGCCACGCCCTTCTGGCCCTTGACGCGGAGGAGCTCGACAGCCTTGTCGACGTTGCCCTCGCCCTCTTCCAGCGCCTTCTTGCAGTCCATCATGCCGGCGCCGGTGAGCTCACGGAGCTTCTTGACGTCAGCGGCGGTGAAGTTCGCCATGATCTGTGAATCTCTTCTCGAAAGTCGAAAGCTCTACGGGGGAACGGCGGGGGTGGTGCCCCAGGCACCCTCCCCCGCCGTCACGCGTGGTCCGAGTGGTCAGGCCTGCTCGGCGTCCGCGGCCGGGGCCTCAGCCGGAGCCTCGGCCGTGGCCTCCGCCGGCTGCTCGGCCGTGGCCTCCGCCGGCTGCTCGGCCTCGGCGGGCTTGGCCGCCTCGGGCTCGTCGGCCTTCTTCTCACCCTCCAGCAGGTCGCGCTCCCACTCGGCGAGCGGCTCACCGGCGGCCTTGTCGGCCTTCTCGTCACCGGTGGCGACACCGGAGCGGGCGATGAGGCCCTCGGCGACCGCGTCGGCGATCACGCGGGTGAGCAGGGTGACCGAGCGGATCGCGTCGTCGTTGCCCGGGATCTTGTAGTCGACCTCGTCCGGGTCGCAGTTGGTGTCGAGGATCGCGACGACCGGGATGCGGAGCTTGCGCGCCTCACCGACGGCGATGTGCTCCTTCTTGGTGTCGACGATCCAGACGGCGCTCGGCACCTTCTGCATCTCGCGGATACCGCCGAGGGTCTTCTCCAGCTTGGCCTTCTCGCGCGAGAGGACCAGCAGCTCCTTCTTGGTGAGGCCGGAGGCGGCCACGTCCTCGAAGTCGATCTGCTCGAGCTCCTTGAGGCGCTGCAGGCGCTTGTACACGGTCGAGAAGTTGGTGAGCATGCCGCCCAGCCAGCGCTGGTTGACATACGGCATGCCGACGCGGGTCGCCTGCTCGGCGATCGCCTCCTGCGCCTGCTTCTTCGTGCCGACGAACATGATGGAACCGCCGTGGGCGACGGTCTCCTTGACGAACTCGTAGGCGCGGTCGATGTACGACAGCGACTGGAGCAGGTCGATGATGTAGATGCCGTTGCGCTCCGTGAAGATGAAACGCTTCATCTTCGGGTTCCAGCGGCGGGTCTGGTGCCCGAAGTGGACGCCGCTCTCCAGCAGCTCCCGCATCGTGACGACGGCCATGGCCGTACTCCTTGAAGTGCTCGGTTCCACGGCGGCCGGGCGGCCGCCGCGCCTGACGCCCCGGCGCGTCTGCCACGAGCGGTGCCCTTGCGGAGGGCTCGTCCGAGGACCGAGGGACGCGGCCGCCGTGCTGTTCGATCGGTATCGACGAAGCGAATCGATGCCGATCGGAGTGCCGGTGGCGGGGCGTGCGAAGTCGATCCGGTGACCCGGATCGCCACAAGAAGTGTACGGGACCCGTGCCGTGCCGGGTGACGGCGATATCCACAACCCGTGAGTAGTCCCCAGATCGTGGCCATGATCCACGCGAATCGGGCGAGTCGCGTCACCGTGTTCCCATGCGACCGCACACCACCGCCCCGGCCCCCGGGCCGGCCCCCGGCCCGCCTCCGCTGATCTTTCGAGCCTTGCCGACGTTGCTGACCTTGCCGTTCGTGGTCTTACTCGGCCTGATCCCGCTGCTGTCGGCCTGGCCGGCCGCGGCGTCGGCCGGGGTGCCGGCCGCGATGTCGGGGCGGGCCGGGGTGCCGGCGCCGGCCGCGGGGGCCGCGGACCGCGACGAACGGACCTGGCCGGTGAGGCCCGAGGCAGGCGCGGGCAGACCGACGGTGCTGCGGGGCTGGGAACCGCCGGCCACCCCCTGGGCGGCGGGCCACCGCGGCGTGGATCTGGCGGCCCGCACCGGCCGGCCGGTGCGGGCGGCGGCCGCGGGCCGGGTGTCCTTCGCGGGCCCGGTCGCGGGCCGCGGGGTGCTCACCATCGAGCTGTCGGGCACCGGCCGACCGCCGCTGCGCACGACGTACGAGCCGGTGCGGCCGCTGGTGGCCAAGGGCGATCGGGTACGGGCCGGACAGGTGGTGGGCGTCTTGGGCGCGGGCCCCTTCCACTGCCCGTCCGGCTGTCTGCACTGGGGCCTGCGCCGCGGGGACCGCTATCAGGACCCACTGTCGCTGCTCGCCCCATCGATGCTGGGCCACGGCCCCTCCCGGCTGCTGCCGGTCTTCGGAGTCCCGGAGGGGCCGGGCGCCCCGGAGCGAGCGGGCGTGCTGACGGGTGCCGGCGCCCCGCCCGCCGCGGGCGCCCCGGGTGTGCCGCATGGGGCCGACGGCCGCGTGCCTTATGCCCTGGGGCCGCGCACCGCGGGCCCCTCCGGCCCGGTGGGTCTGGCCCCGCCCGCCGTGCTGGCTGCCGCGGCGGCCTGGGCGGGTGTGCGCCTGCGCCGCGCGCGGGCGATGGGCGCCGGGCGGGTGGTCCTCAGGGGCGCACGCCGCGCAGGGCCATGGTGACGGCCGCTTCCGTGACGCCTGCGGGGTCCTCGGCGCCGAGCTCGATCCGGCGGACCGCGGCGTCCACGACGCCCTGCAGCAGCACCGCGGTCAGCCGCGGCTGCTCATGGCCGAGCTCGCCGAGGGCCTGGACGACCATGGCGATCAGCCCGCCGTGCGCGGCCCGGATCTTCTCGCGGGCGCCCGCGTTCAGCTCCCCGGCCGAGATCGCCACGACCGCCCGGTGGCGGCGGTCGCCGACCAGCGCCAGCTGCTGCCGTACATAGGCCTCGATCTTCGCCTCGGGCGAGTCGGCCCGTTCCATGGCCGCCTCGACCTCGGCGGCCCAGACCGGGAAGTCCACCGCGCACAGCTCCTCGACCACGGCCGCGCGGGAGCGGAAGTACTCATAGACGGAGGACCGCGCGAGGCCCGTGCGCTCGGCGAGGGCGGGGAAGGTCAAGGCATCCGTACCACCCTCGGACAGCAGGGAGCGGGCGGCGTCCAGCAGGGCGTCGCGCTGCATCGTCCGGTGCTCGGCCACTGAGGCCGCTCGAATCCTGGGCACGCCACCACTTTACGAAAGGCCCCGTGGTGGGAGCGATACTGGCGGGACGATTCAGCGTCCGACATCGGCGAGCTTGGCCCGCAGCTGCAGTACGGATTTGGTGTGGATCTGACTGACCCGGCTCTCGGTGACCCCGAGGACCTGACCGATCTCGGCCAATGTGAGTCCCTCGTAGTAGTAGAGGGTGACCACGGTCTTCTCCCGCTCGGGAAGCGTGTTGATGGCGCGGGCCAGCAGCCTGCGCAGCTCGCGGTCCTCGGCCACCTCGACGGGGTTGTCGGCGGCGGTGTCCTCCAGGGTGTCCATGAGGCTGAGCCGCTCACCGCCCTCCCCGCCGACATGCAGCAGGTCCTCGAGAGCGACCACATTGGCCAGCGACAATTGGCTGAAAACCCCGTGCAATTCATCGAGGCCGATGTTCATCTCGGCGGCCACCTCTGCCTCCGAGGGGGTGCGGCGCAGGGCCGCCTCCAGCGTGGCGTAGGCCCGCTCGACCGCCCTGGCCTTCTGGCGGACCGAGCGCGGGATCCAGTCCAGCGCCCGCAGCTCGTCGATCATCGCGCCACGGATCCGGGTGATCGCGTAGGTCTCGAACTTGATGGCCCGCTCGGGGTCGAACTTCTCGATGGCGTCGATGAGTCCGAAGACGCCCGAGGAGACGAAGTCGGCCTGCTCGACATTGGGCGGCAGCCCGACGCTGACCCGCCCCGCCACATACTTCACCAGCGGCGAGTAGTGGAGGATCAGCTGCTCCCGGAGCCGACCGTCGCCCGTGGACTTGTAGGACCGCCACAGTTCGTCGAGCGATGACGGAGCGGCGGGACGCACCGCGCCGCGGGCAGGGGTCGGCGCCGCTCGGTCAGACCCGGAGATGTGCTGGGGCATTCGTCGCCTTGTGCCGTTCTGCCATGACGTGGGTGAGGACGTACGCTTCCGCCGGAAACCTAGTGAGCGTAGCGTGACTGAGCCATCGCGGTATGCGAAGAGAGTCGGCTCGGCGGTGTGCGGATACGGTCATCGCCTCAACCCTTTCACCCGATTGCCCGAAATCTGGGGATCGCCTCGCCGTGTGCCGTCGTTCCGGCCGGCCGTCGGGGCCAACTCCCAGCGGTCGCCGTGACGTTCGACAAAGCCCAGGGCGAGCAGCTCATACAGCCGGCTCAACGCTTCCTCGCAGCTCGTTCCGGAGTCCCGGGCGACCTCGCGTGCGCCTCTGCCACCCCGTGCCGACAACGCTTCCAGGACGCGTGCCGTCACGGGATCGAGGAGGTCCCGCTCCACCAGCGGCCCCTGCCGCGGGGGCGCGAGCTCCCCGACGCCGCCGACCAGCTCGGCCACTTCGTCGGCGTCGGTGACCAGAACGGCCTCCCCGCGCAGCAGTTCATGAACCCCCGCGGAGAGCCCGCTGGTGACCGGACCCGGCACGCCCATGGTGTGCCGGCCGAGCTTCAGCGCCCGGCGCGCGGTGACCAGGGAACCGCTGCGGTACTGGGCCTCGACGACGACCGTGCCACGGGTGAGCGCGGCGATGACCCGGTTGCGCAGTACAAAGCGGCTGCGGGTCGGATGCACGCCGGGCGGTAACTCCGCGAGCACCAGGCCCTGTTCCGCGATGCGCTCGATCAACTCGGCGTGGCCCCGGGGGTAAGGGACGTCCACGCCGGAGGCGAGCACGGCGACGGTCGCCCCGTCGGCCGCCAGCGCCCCGCGGTGCGCGGCGCCGTCCACGCCATGGGCCGCACCGGAGACCACCACCCAGCCGCGCTCGGCGAGCCCGGCACCCAGCGTCGCCGCGACATGCGCGCCGTAGTCGCTGCAGGCCCGGGCGCCAACCACGGCGACGGAGCGCAGCGCCCACATCCGCAGCGACGGCCGGCCGCGGACCCACAGCCCGACCGGGCGGGCATCGCCCAGGTCGTCGAGCTGACCGGGCCACTCCAGGTCACCGGGGCATACGAACCGGCCGCCGCGGGCGGCCACGGTGGCCAGGTCCCCGGCCGGGTCCAGGCGCTCGGCCCGCAACCGGCACCCTGCGATGCGCTCCGTGCTCGCCCCGGGCGGCGGCTTTCCGGTCCCGCACAGCGCCCGCCGCAGCGCCACCGGCCCCAGCTCGCGCAGCCAGCGCCCCACCGTCTCGTCCCCGGGCTCCACCAGCCGGGTGAGCGCGGCCCGCGCCAGGCGCTCCTCCTCCACCACGCCCCCGGCCCCGGAGCTGGGCCCGGGCCGCGTCCGTGTCCCTGGCCCTTGCCCTGTCGCGGTCCCGGTGCCGGCCACGCCCCCACCCTCGGTCTCGCCCTCGGCCCCGGTCACCGCGCCCCCAGCCTCTGCCTCGCCGCGATCAGGGCCTCACACACGGACCCGCCGACCTCCAGCGAGCCGGCCATCAGAACCCCACCGCCCCGGCCGGGACGCCACGGTTGACGCCGGTGCGCAGCTGCAGCGCCTGGGCCACGTCCTCGGCCTCCGGCCGGTCGTGGCCCGCCAGGTCCGCGACAGTCCAGGCGACCCGCAGCACGCGGTCGAGGCCACGGGCGGTGAGCAGCCCGCGCTCCATGTCGCGCTCGGCCTCGCGCAGCGCCCCTGGGCGCGCGTACCAGCGGGTGCGCAGCTCATGCCCCGGCACCTCGCTGTTGGTGCGCCAGGGGGTGTCGGCGTAACGCTCGGCGGCGCGCTCCCGCGCCTCGCACACCCGGGCCGCGACAGCCGCGGTGCTCTCCCCGACGCCCGGCGACCCAGTGAGCTCGGCCCGGCTGACCGCCTCGACCCGGACCCGCAGGTCCACCCGGTCCAGCAGTGGCCCGGAGAGCCGCGCCTGGTAGCGGCGGACCATCGCGGGCGAGCAGTCGCAGCCGTCGCCGATGTACGAGTGGCGCCCGCAGGGGCACGGGTTGGCCGCCAGCAGGAGCAGAAAGCGCGCGGGCATGCGCACCATGCCGGCCGAGCGGGCCACCACCACATGGCCGGACTCCAGGGGCTGCCGCAGCGCGTCGAGCACCTGGGCGCTGAATTCGGGCGCCTCGTCCAGGAAGAGCACGCCCCGGTGGGCGAGCGAGACCGCGCCCGGCCTCGGCAGCCCGTTTCCCCCGCCGACCAGGGCGGCCATGGTGGCCGAGTGGTGCGGTGCGCAGTACGGCGGCGCGGCCACCAGCGGCTGGCCGGGCGGGAGGATCCCGGCCACCGAGTGGACGGCGGTCACCTCCAGGGACTCCCGCCGGGTGAGCGGGGGCAGCAGGCCGGGGAGCCGCTCGGCGAGCATGGTCTTGCCCGCGCCCGGCGGGCCGGCCAGGAACAGATGGTGGCTCCCGGCCGCGGCGACCTCCAGGGCCTTGCGGGCGGCCCGCTGCCCGGCGACCTCGGCCAGGTCGGGGCGGCGGTCGGCGGCCCCCGTGCCGACCGCCGCGCCGACGCCCATGCCCGCGCCCGCCACGCTCAGCCCGGCGAGCATCGGGTCGGGGCGGCCCTCCTCGGGCAGCTCCTCCTCTTCGGGCACCGGTGCGTCCGTCAACACGGCGATCAGCTGGCGCAGGGTCCGCACACCGAGCACCGAGACATCCGGCACCAGGGACGCCTCGGCCGCCGTCTGCTCCGGGACGACCACCTGCCGGTATCCGGCCTCGGCCGCCGCGAGAACCGCGGGCAGCACCCCGCGCACCGGGCGAACCCGCCCGTCCAGGCCGAGCTCGCCGATCATCATCAGGTCGGCGATGGCCCGTGGGTCCACGCGCTCGGCGGCCCCGAGCACCGCGCAGGCCACGGCCAGGTCGATGATTGACAAGAGACACGCCTAAGCGGGTTGAGAAACGCCGCCTTCATCTTGGCTGCTCAGAGATGCCCCCAGGCACGCAATCGCAGGCCAGACACAGAGTCAACCCCTGCCAGCTATATGAATTACCAGACAAGTCGACCTTTGGGTGTAACGTCATCCAACCGGACGCATAGCGGGGGCTGGCCGGCCGGTAGCAAACAGAAGTACGCCCCCGGCGGGGCCGATCCCGCCGGGGGGCAAGACCAAAGGAGTACAGCCTCCCGTGGTGCACAACAACCGTAGCGTGCCTGCTACGTACACACAGTCCGGCGGTCCCCTTGAGTAGCCTGGCGTCAGGCGACTCGGGCCCGCTGTCGCGCCTGAGCGTGTACGTCGACGAAACCGGCGACCGGGGCCTTCTGCCCAAGTCGTCGCCGTTCTTCGCGATGACGGCCCTCATGGTGCCCGCGGAGGAGGACTGGAACGTCCGCTTTACCGCTGGCGGCCTGCGCGCGCTGATCCACGGCCGTTCGGGTGTTACCACCCCGCTGCATTGGGTCGACCACTTCAAGCGGAAGCACGCAGACCGCCGGAACTACGCCGCCCGCCAGCTGGCCCTCATGCCCGCCGTCAAGGTGACCCACGTCATCGCCCCAAAAGCCAGCGCACGCTCATATCCCGGCATGGCGGATGGCGTGCGCTTCTACAACTTCACGACGCGCCTTCTCCTCGAGCGAGTGGCCTACGCGGCTGACCAGTGGGAGGGCGGCCCTCGGACAGCCACGGTGCGCCTCGGTGCGGTTCGAGGCATGGACCACCGCGACACCGCGGACTATCTCGACTTTGTCAGGCAGGGGCGCACCAACAACTGGCAGGTCCCCTGGCAGCGCATCAAGTGGCCGCCTGTATGGACCGGAACCGAGTGGGACGGCATCCAGTTAGCCGACCTTCACGCCGGCCTTCTCAACGTTGCCCTCACGGGTGACCCCGCAGACAGCGACTGCGCGGACAACCTGCTGCTCTGCAAGCATCAGCTTTACCGGTCGCAAGCTGGGACCCTGCTCGGATGCGGCATGAAAGTGATCGGAGACCTCAGTTTCGTCACCGGTCGCTGCTGGTGGAACAAGCTGAACGTGCCCTAAGACAGCAAGAAGCCCCTTGGGGGGCTCCGGGGGCCACTACCACCTGATGGTGGAGGATCCAGTTTCCTGGTTCCGACCTTCTCCCGGCAGCCCTCCAAGGGGCTCCTTGGTACGCGTTGACACCTAAAACATACCCGCTCCGGTTGCGATTCTCACGCGAGGATGGCCGTGTTTACGGCATCGTCACCCTTCCGGCTGCCGGAATCGCACGCATTTGCCCAGGGCAAATCGGATGCAATACAAACACTCGATCGATCAAATGAAGGCCGGATTCAACTACTAGCCAGTAGGTCTGATCGATGCTGCTGCCCCACGTAGACCAAGCAGAGCAGCGGGCATCCTGACGGATGCCCCATGAAGAGGCCCCACCCTCACGGGTGGGGCCTTCTTGCATGTCCTGCATCAGTCGAGCTCGTACTCCGCGGAGAGGTCACGTCCGACTCCCAGGTAGTCGACGGCGTACTCGGTGACGTCGCCGTTCTGGTCCCAGTAGTGGTTGGTCATGACCAGGGTGGGCGTGCCGGGCTCTGCGTCGAGCAGCTCAGCGACGTCGTCCGGCACAGGCTGGATGGTGACGGTGTCGCGGCGCCGTACCGCTCGCCGGCCGGTCCGCTCCTCGATCAGGCCGAACGTCATCTTCGGTAGCCGCTCGGTTCGGATGAGCTCGGGTGCGGCTTCGGCCAGCGAGCCAGCGAGCCAGGAGGTCGAGACGGCCACAACGCCTTTGTCGTCGAGGTAGCGGCGCTGGCGTCGTACAACCTGGTCGCCCTCTTCAACACCGAGAGCGTCCGCGACGTGGTCAGGTGCGGCGACCAGTTCCGCGCTGACGGTCTCCACTTGCTCGTTCTCGCGCAGCCCCGTGCCTCCAGCGCGGAGCATCTGGAGCCTGTCCGAGCCGGCCGTGACCTTGCGGGGCACTGCAGCAACCGATCCAACACCCGGGGTGGTAAGTGCGTATCCCTCGGCTCGCAATACCGGGGCTACGCGTGCGGCCGTGGCCGAGCTGACCCCCTCTGCGCGCATGATCTCGCGGGCGGACGGGAGGGGGTCTCCCGGCTGCAAGTCACCGCTCTCGATCCGCGCCCTGATCTTGGCCGCGATGCGCATGTATGGCGGCTGTGGTGCCGCAGTCTCAGGCATTGAAAACTCTCCCGTTCTAAGGCGTTCTACAGAACCCCTTGACTTCCCTACTTCTGGCCCGTTCTAATACACCTTAGATGAGCAAGCCCCACCGCCGACAGGCTGGGGCAAGCCAGACACGACAAAGGCCCCAGCGGGGTCTTCACGGTGCTGCGAACACCGTGCCCGCTGAGGCCACGCATCCAGAGATTGAGGTCCCAGATGCATGACCAGCTTATCCGGCCTGCCCCGGTGCAGGCGACGGAGCGCACCGAGCCGCTCCGCGTGAAGGACATCGCAGCCGCCCTTCGGGTCGACACCTCCACGGTGTACGCCGAGGTGCGCAGCGGCCGGCTCCCCTCGTACCGGGTCGGTACGGGCCGGGGCACGATCCGGGTCTCCCGCGACGCATTCACGACCTACCTCGTCGAGCGGGGCATCCCGGCGAGCGACCTGGGGGTCGAGCTGTGAACACGAACGAGAACCTCTCCCCTGCCGCTGTCACCTCCGCGAAGGTGCGTGCCGTGTTGGCCGGCGTCCCTCAGCAGCCGACGACCGAGCAGGTCGACCGGTGGGACGCGACGGACCGGCCGATCCCGTTCAGCCTCACCTCGGCCGCCGAGCAGCTGCCCCGCCGAGCGACTGTGTCGGTCCGGGGCGTCCTGGTCGACGTCCAGTGCCCGTCGTGGTGCGTCTCGCCGCACACGGAGAAGCTGAACTTCATCGAGGACCTGACGCACACGGGCGAGGCGATCTCGCTTCCGGTGCGCCAGTTCGACGGGAGTGTCGAGCAGGTTCTGACCGCGCAGCTCGTTCAGTGGCCGTTCGCTGACAAGAGCGAGCCGTACATGTCGGTGGACGCGGACGGCAGCGGCGAGTGCAACGAGTACCACGGCCCCGCCGGTCTCGCGTTCGCCGACCAGCTGGTCGCGCACGCCGAGCGGATCCGCGCCGAGGTCGCGAAGCTGAACGGCGGCCGGTCGTGAACCCGCACCGGACGGCCGTGGAGACGGCCAAGCGGATCCTCGACAACACCGAGACGGTGGACTTCCGGGATGTGGAGGCTGTCGCGCATGCGGTCGGCTCGCTGCGGGGTGCGGTCCGCGGGCTGCTCGGCGTCGCCGAGGCTCAGCCGAAGTCGGCCCGCATGCGGCTGCAGCACGACCAGGAGTTCCTAAATCTGATGTCCGCGCTGCGCATGGAGACCCACGCGCTGCAGGGCGGTGTCACCCGGGCCGCGCGGTTCGCCGACGCTCTCCTCGCGATGGCCGAGCCGACCGAGGACGGGGGCGAGTCGTGAGCACCCCCGAGAAGACCCCGGTCGTCCTGGACGCGTCCGCTGTCGAGCTGGTGGTTCAGATCCTCTCCGACGTGCTCGGCTCCAACGAGAACGGCACCTACGTGCGGCACACCTACCGCCGTATCGGGGAGCTGGAGCGCGGCATCACCACGGCCCTGACGGTCATCACCCACCTCGGCCGGACGGAGGTCGAGCAGTGAGCGGCGTCGCGGTGAACGTGCGCCGGCCGACCGAGCACGCCGCTCTGGGGAGCGGAAAGTACGCCCGTCCCCTGCCGCCGCTGACCCTTCTGTTCGAGGGCCTGACAACCGCGTGGGCCATCCAGGACCGGTACGGCGTCCGCCTCTTCCAGGCAGCCATTCAGCGGTCCGTAGGTCGGGTGAGCGGCTGATGGACGCCGAAAAGCCCACGTCCAAGTCTGAGAAGCGGCGGATGAAGCGGCTGAAGCTCGCCGAGCGTGATGGGGCCCGCTGCTTCTACTGCAGCAAGCCGGCGGATCCCGAGAGCCTCACGCTCGACCACTGGATCCCGAAGTCGCTGTGGCGCTGCAGCAAGCTGGCGAACCTGCGGCTGGCGTGCGAGGCGTGTAACCACACCAAGGGCAACCAGATCCCCTTCGCGGTGGCGATCGCGATGCTGCGGCTGGTGCGCGAGAACGAGCTGTGGTGGCGGGCGTGCATGCCCCGCTCGGCGGTCGTCTACCAGCACAAGTTCGAGCGCCGTCACGGTCACAGGGTCCTGTGGCAGACGCGCCCGAAGTGCTGGCCCCCGCGTCCTCTCTGCACCCCTGCGGCCTGACGGCTGCCCGCGTCGCCCCGGCCCAGCGTCGGGGCGGCAAGGAGAGCCGGGACAAGCCCGGACGGAAGGGAGATCCCCATGAGCATCACCACCTCGAGCGTGCTTGAGTTCGCCCCGAACGGCGGCCTCGTCACCCTCTCCGGGGTCATCACAGACGTCGCCGAGACCGAGGGACAGGCTCTCTCGGTCACCCTCACCGACTCGACCGGGTCCACGCAGGTCCACGTGCCGTTCGAGGTCTACACCGGCCGTTGCGACACCGAGATCAGCCGCCTGGCCCTCGGTGCGGACATGACCGTTGTTGGCCGGAACGACCTGGACCACGCCCTGGTCACGGCCGCGCGCATCGACATCAACGGTCCCGCCGTCTGAAGGGACCGCCCCGAGGGTGCGACCTCGGGGCGGCATTCGGAACCACCTCTGCAGAGGAGAGGAACCATGAGCATCATCCTCGAAAAGCTCATCACGAGCGAGCCTGGCATGGTCGAAATCACTGTGCCGATGCCGGTCAACCGCGACATGCTCGCCTACGCCCTCACCGACACCGACGACGGCAGCTGGGGCCCCCTGGACGACTGGTCCGCGGAGTTCACCCGTGAGTACGTCGGAGTGACCCTCGCGGGCCGCGGGATGCTGACGCTGGACCGGGACTCGCATCGGGTATGGCGGGACACCGACCGTGATCCGTCCCTGCGGGCCTACGTCGAGTCGGCGTACCGGGCCATCGACCACGCCTGGCCCGAGCTCGCCCCGGCGGTGACGTCATGACGATGTTGTATCCGCAGGAAGACGGGAAGCTGGTCGAGATCCCCGACGAGCACGCCGCCGTGCTGGCCCTGTACCGGGACCGGATGCCGGTCGTGTTCGAGGTGCAGGAGTGCGGGCCGCCGATGCTGTACCCGCTCATCGACGTCGACGAGGAGCCTTACGGCACCCCGCGGCCCGGGGCCCTGGAGTACGCGGCCCGCCGGGTGGCGGCGGGGCTGAAGGCCCGCCGGCTCGGCGAGGACCCGGCGGCGCCCGACTTCGAGCGCCTGGCCCTCGCGGCTATCCGGGCCTACGTGCAGGACATGGCCGACTTTGCTGCTGCGGTGGCGGCCTACGGGGACGGCCCGGCGGCCGAGCACCAGGCCGCGAAGACGGAGGCGGCCCGCGCCGGACGGAAGCTCACGAAGGCCGTCGAGCGGGCCGTGCGCGACGCCCAGGCAGCCGAGGAGGTCGCGGCATGAGCGTCGTCATCGACCAGTGGACGGGCCGCACCGCCGCGCTGCTGCAGGAAGCGCTGCGCATGACCAACGACCGGTTCGCCGAGCACCTGGGCGTCGCGGTTCGCACGGTCTCCCGCTGGCACTCCCTGCCCGAGGGAGTCCCGCGGAAGGACATGCAGGAGGTCTTGGAGACCGCCTACGAGCGCGCCCCGGAGAAGGCGCGTGCCCGGTTCGAGCTGAACTTCCCGCCGTCCGAGAGGCCGCAGCCGGCTGCCATGCCCAGCGTGGTCGTCGAGGTCGCGGTCCTGCAGACCCGTATGGAGCAGTTGCAGGCGCAGCTCGACCAGCTCGCCGCCGTGCAGCGGGAGATGGCCCTGTTGCGGGTTCGCATGGAGCAGCTGGCGAAGCTGGCCGGGAGCGTGGGGGTCCCGTCATGAACGAGACCAGGAACGACCTGACGCTGACGTTCGATGAGGTCTGGGACCTGTGGCCGGCCGTTATGGAGGCGGTCAAGTACCGCCGCCGGTTCACCTGGACCCTGCTGCTCCACAACGCCATCCTGATCGGCTTCGACGGCACGACCGTCCGTCTCGCCTTCACGTGGGAAGGGGCGCTCGACAGCTTCACCACGACGGGCGGCGTGGATGTGCTGCGGGCCGCGATCCAGGACGCGCTCGGCGTGGACTGGCAGATCGAGGCGGTGGAGGCATGAAGTACTTCATCCTCCTGGGCCTGCTGGTTCTCGTGCTGGCGTGGTCGCCGCAACTCGTCCTCGCTGCCCTCACCTTGGTTGGCGTGGTCGCCATCTGGATGGCCTCGCAGCCCGTGCTGTTCGCGTTCGCCCTCGGGCTGCTCGCTGACCGCATGCGTAGGTGGTGGCCATGACCGCCCGGTTCGATGCCCGGCACGGCCTGGCCGTCGGTGCCGCCCTGGCGACCGTTGCTCTCACTGCTGCCGCGTTCTGGCTGTCGTATGAGCACCTGCACGACACTGCGGCGGCCAACGGTCTTGGTGGAGTACGGGCGTGGGCATGGCCGGCCACCATCGACATGTTCATCGTCGTTGGTGAGCTGCTGATGCTGCGCGCGTCGTTGGCGCGGCACACGGACCCGTGGGCGATCGGGTTGACCTCGGTCGGCTCGCTCGGGTCGATCGCGCTCAACGTGGCCGGTGTCGGAACCGGGGCGAAGCCGCTGGAGTACATCGTCGCGGCGGTTCCGCCCGTGGCTGCCCTGCTGGCGTTCGGCGCTCTGATGCGGCAGGTCCACCAGCGGCTCTCCGCCCCGGATCCGGAACCAGCAGCGGCGCCCGGAACCAGCGACACCCCGGTACCGGAACCCCTCCCCGAGCCAGAGCCGTTCACCGCCCCGTTGACTGTTCCGCCCCGGCCGGGCGTGTACGCGGCCGAGGCGCCGCCCCGGATGGCCGTCCACGAGAGCGTGGAAGACGTTCCGCCGGAACTCACCCGAGCAGGTGAGCAGGTCCACGACGCCCTCGACGACACCGAGAACAGCCCCGGAGAGGTTCCGGAAGGATCCCCGCCGCGCCGGTTCGACGAGCACGTGGAGATGGTGCGGAACTGGCTCGCTACCGAGCCGGAACTGACCGGAACCGCCATCGGCGAACGCCTCGGAACCAGCGACGGATACGGGCGCCGCGTGCGCCGCGCCGCCCTCGCTGTACCCGTCCCTTCCTGACTGCCGCACGCCGTGCCCGTCCCCGACTCCTACCGGGGACGGTCACGGCCGCCGTACCGGACCCTCATCCAGCAACGGAGACACCAGCATGACCGAGAACGTGGTCCGCCTCTTCAAGGCCCCCCCGACCGAAGCGAGCACATCCGAGTACGTCCTGCCTCACGCCGTACCCGACCTCCCCGAACCGAGCAAGACCGCGCCTGCCACCATCCCTCTGTGGGTGCGCTCCGGCCGGGCTATCAAGGCAGCCGCTACCCACGAGCGGACCCGCACCGCCGGCCGTGTAGCGGCCCGCCACAGCATGTACGTCGCCGGGGGAGCCCGCATCGTGGCCCGCCGCGCCTGGGACGGGCGCACCGCCGCCCGCTACGAGCGCATGATCCGCGTCGCCGAGGTGGCAGGGCAGATCGAGGAAGCCAAGGAGTGGGAGGAGCGCGGGCGCCAGTTCCGTGCCGAACGCCACCAGCGCCGCATGGAACTGCTGGCCGCCCCGCAGCGGCTGGCCAAGGCCACCGCCGTCGGCGCGGGCTGGGGCGCCGGAACCCTCCTCGCCGTAGGGGCCACCCTGGCCGTATCCGACGACGACCCCACCCAGGTCATCACGCCGATCATGGCCACCGTCGACTTCATCCACTGGCTGAGCATCATCGTCGGCGTCGTGTGGGGCCCGATGCTCGCCGCCGCACCCTGGATCGCCCTACTTGGCCTGTGGGACGTCGGCCGGCGCCGCCAGGCCGCACCCCAGTGGGCCCTGCCCGCGAACCAGCAGGACGACCGGGATGTCGTCCCGGACGAAGGCGCCATCACTGCGGCGCTGCGACACCTGGGCATCGGCCCACTGAACCGGGCGTTCAAAGACGGCTGGCAGCCCCGTTGGGTGTCGCCGACGACCCGTCTCGGCAAGGGCTACCACACGCAACTGCTGCTGCCCCAGGGCGTCACCGTCGAGATGGTCAACGGCAAGAAGAAGGTTCTGGCTCACAACCTGCTGCGCAAGCCCGTCGAGGTGTGGCCGACCGAGCCTCCGAAGCAGCCTGGCGTGCTCGACCTGTGGGTCGCTGACCAGGGCTCTCTGTCGGAGAAGGTGGCCCCCTGGCCGCTGCTGACGGAGGGCACCACCGACTACTTCAAGGGCGTGCCCGTCGCAGTCTCCCAACGTGGCGAGCCGATCATTGGCAAGCTGATGGCCGCCAACTACATGGTCGGCGGCATCATGGGCTCCGGTAAGTCGTCGCTGGTCATCGCCCTTCTGCTGGGTGCCATCCTCGACCCGCTCGTCGAGGTCGAGGCGTATGTGATGGCGTACAACGTCGACTACGACCCGCTGAAGCCGCGTATGCGGGCCCTGGTCAAGGGCGACGAGGACGAGCAGATCGAGGTCGCAGTGAACGCGCTGCGCCGACTGCGGGACGAGGTCACCGAACGCGGCAAGCTGCTGGAAGAACTGGGCGGCGAGACTGTGAAGCTGACCCGTGAGCTGGCCCTGAGGGACCCGCGGATGCGGCCCAAGGTGGTCGTGTTCGACGAGTGCCACGAACTGTTCATGCACAAGACCTACGGCAAGGAGGCCGCCGAGCTGGCCGTGAAGGTGATGAAGAAGGCCCGCAAGGTCGGCATCACCCTCATCTGGGTCACGGTCTCCCCGACCGCCGACAGCATCCCGCGCGACGTCACCCGCAACACCTCCCACCGTGTGGCGTTCGCGGTCGGCGACCACATCGCCAACGATGGCCTGCTCGGTTCCGGCAAGCACAAGGCCGGAATCA
This sequence comes from Streptomyces sp. ME19-01-6, assembly GCF_033793745.1. Classification (NCBI taxonomy): domain Bacteria; kingdom Bacillati; phylum Actinomycetota; class Actinomycetes; order Kitasatosporales; family Streptomycetaceae; genus Streptomyces; species Streptomyces sp. ME19-01-6. The sequence continues at coordinate 72,136 of NZ_JARAXF010000014.1, forward strand.
CCGCGACCACGCTCATCCCGGGCGAGGACGTCGGCACGGCCGTGACCGTGGGCTTCACCAGCAAGCCGTTCGAGGTAGTCCGCTCCCACTACGTGGCCCGTGACCCGGAGAAGGGCATCGACGAGGTGACACCCGTGGTCGAGCGGGCGATTGGCCTGCGCGACGGCGTCGAGCCGCTGGCGGAGTTGCCCACGTTCCAGCCGGCCGACCCGCTCGCCGATGTCGCCGCCGTGCTCGGCGACGAACCGCGAGTGCTCACCCAGGAGGTGCTGCACCGTCTCGCCGAGCACAACCCGGAGGCGTACCGGGAGTGGGGCTTTGCTGACCTGAAGCGGGCCCTGGAGCCCTACGGGGCCGAACAGTACAAGTCCGGGGGCAAGTCCGTGGTCGCCCGCGACCGCGTACACGACGCCATCCTTGAGCGACTCGCCGAGGACGCCGACGAAGAGGGAGACGACCACATCTGAGGGAGTTCTCCCTACCCTCATCCCCAAACCGCCTCCCTCAGCGTGACCTGCGGAAAGGCCCGTCGAGGGAGGCAGGGGAAGCGGCACCGGGCAGGCCGCAGAAGCCCCTCAGAGCGCCTCTGACGCACTTCGCTTCGAACACCCCCAGCCTCGGCGACCAGGCCGTGAGGGCGCCGCATCGGCCGCGGCCCGAGGCACGCACCACGCACCCACACCACCCATCGAAAGGACTCCTATGTATCCGATCGGCTCGAAGGTCACGATCAAGTCCGTGGACCACCTCGGTCGGCTCCAGCGGCCGAAGCGTCTCCTCGGCCGCACGGCAGTCATCACCGGCCACGAAGACGGCATGAACGAGGTCGCCCTCATCCACTTCGGCAAGGTCTCCATCGGCGCCGTCCGGTGGATGTTCAACGACAGCGACCTTTCCGCCGAGTAACTGTCCGACCCTCCCGTGCCAACCGGCGACGGGCCTGCGTAATACAGGTCCGCCGCTGGCGGGCGCGGTGGGGCCGGAGAGTCCGGCCCGGGATGGAGAATCACCATGAAGAACCCGTTCAAGCGCACCACGACCGAGGACGTAGCCGACGCCTGCCAGAGGGCCGCGGACAACACCGACGACCCGGAGACGGCCGAGCAGTACCGGCTCGGCGCCGAGCTGGCACGGCAGGGCCTGGTGCCCCCGCACATCAAGGGATCCACCGTCGGCAAGAAGACCCGCCGCCGCTGACACGCCAGGGCCGGGACTGTCCGTGGACGGTCCCGGCCCGAGGAGGGGAAGCGCTACGCGTCGTCGTGCTCGAGCTCGATCTGCTCGACCGCATTCTGCAACTGAGCAAGCCGGTTCTTGGTGATGCGCAGCTGCCGAGCGACCGCGTCACGGTCCCCACGCTCGACCGCACGCACCAGCCGGCCAACCATGGCGGACGCCGTATCGGCCGCAGTGTTCGCAGGATGCTGCGCCGCACGGCGCCGCTCCGGAGGATGAGTCAGCGCCTCATACTCCTCGCGCTGCTTGAAGAACTCCCGCTCCTGGGCCGCCTCGACTTCGTCGTCATCAGCCGTCACCTGTACGGCGCCAGTCGCCCAGTCGTTCGCCGGCGTCCGCCCCTCGGCCCACAACCACGCCGTTCGCGCGCGAAGGCTCATGGTCGAGGTGAGCTGGATTTGCTCATCGCTCCATTCCGGCGGCAGGAGCAGGGCCAGCGGCGACACGTTCAGCACCAGCGCGAGGGCCGTGAGGTCATCCGCGTCTACTCGTCGCTCGCCCTTTTCGATGCGGGTGATGCCGGTCGGCGGAATGTGCTGGCCGAGCTCTTTGAGCGCCGCAGATAGGCGCGTGGTCGAAAGCCCACGGGCCTTACGCAACCGCGCCAGATTGGCCGCCACCTGCTGGCTTACCGGGCCCCATCCGGACGGCTTAGAAGCATCACCAGTCGTCTTCGCTGTCATTTTCGCAGCATCCCATGCGGTTGTTTGCACCGCCAACGCCACTCCCGTACAGTTACGTATATCGCAGTGAACACTGCGATTCTTGGAGGTAGCCATGCCTGGATGCGCAGTGAATGCGCACGACCCCGAAGAACTCCTGACCCCCGCCGAGACAAGCCGCATCACGAAACTCAGCGTCTCCACGCTGAAGGACAAGCGCTGGCGAGGAACCGGGCCCGAATACATCAAGCTGTCGCCCGGCCGCGGCGGACGCATCCGCTACCGGCGCCGCGACGTCGAAGCCTGGCTCGCCGGCGAGCAGGAAGCGGCCAACGCATGAGCGCGCCCGCCGAGCAGCCCGAGCCGCGCCCGCTGTTGTGGGAAGAGGAGATGGCCGCCGAGGCCCTCGCACGCGGCGACACCGCCGCAGCCGCCCGCTGGATGCGCGTCAAAGCCGACGTCGACAAGGCGCCCCCGCTGACCCCGGGCCAGATCGCCAAGCTCCGCGTCCTGTTCGCGCCCGAGGTGGCCCGCTGGATGGCCGAGCACAAGGACGAGCACGAAGCCGCCTGACGGCCGCACAGCCCCATTCCGTCGCGAGGACGACCACACAGGCACCCGCACCGCCTCGCCTCCGCGAAGGACACAGCGATGAGCGAAAACGACGGCAGCCGCCGGGCCCAATCCGGCGGCTGCACACCAAGCCTCACGACGGCTACGCCCAATTCTATCGGGCGTCCGGCCTTGGGACGGTGATCCCCGATGCCCGGCAAGCCCACGGTTCGCATCGTCATGGGGACGACCACGGCCAAGGTGTTCAGCCCGTTCGAGGCGAAGGAGTGCATACGCACGCTGCCCAAACAGCAGCGCAACTGGGACCCGGAGGAGAAGTGCTGGGTGATCTCGATTTACGCCGTCCGCGACCTCAGGGCCGCCCTCCAATACGAGGGCTTCACGGTGCTGACCCTCCCCCGGGGCGAAGACCAGTCCGGCGCCCCACGGCCGCGCAGGCAGCACGCGGACACCTGGGCCGACCTCATGTACGCCCAGCTGGGCGCGACGCTCGCTGGCAAGGCGTACAAGGCCCTGCTGGGTGTCCTCCACCCTGACCGGGGGGGCGACACCGAAGCCATGAAGGTGCTCAACGCGGCCCGAGACCGGGCGGCGGTGAGTCGCTGATGGGCTACGAGCTGTACCGCGAGGTCAAGGTCCACGCCCCCCTGTCGCTGACGCATCGCGAGAAGTTGACCGCCATGGTGCTGGCCGACGACGCCAACGATCGCACTCGTCTCACGTACAGCTCCGTGGTCGACCCCGAGATCCTTCGGCAGGCGATGGTCAAGAACGACCGCGACATGCGGAAGATCCTCGCGCGCCTCCAGGACGAGAAGGTGATCGAGAAGGCGGCGGGAGGCCACAACGGCAGTCGCGCGAAGTACCGGTTCCTGCACCTTGCGCCGGCTGTCGGCTCGAGCAAGCCCGGCGAACTGAAGGGGGTCCAAATCGAACCGGCTACGCCCCCTGAAGGGGGTCCGAATCGAACCGGCTACGAAGAGGCGATGTGCCAAAAAGAACCCCCTACAGGGGGAGTAGGAGGTTCTTTTTGGCACCGTAGGGGGTCCAAAAAGAACCCCCCTACCCCTCCTACTTCCTCAACTACCTCCTCCTCCAGCAACCCGCCGCACCCATCCACCGGCAGCACCCCCCAGCCCGAGGGAGGAGGGGGAGGATCCGACCACGACGAGCAGCAGCAGCACGCCGCCGTCGAGTACCTCCGCAGCCTCCCCGCCCCCTGGAGCGCAGGCAGGCGCACTGCCGCCAACCTCGCCCCGCTGCTGCTTGCTGCCGCTGCCGACACCGGCTGGCAGCTCGACGAGCAGCTCGCCACGAAGCTGACCGAGAACGCGGGCGGCATCACCAACTACGCGGCGGTGCTGCGCAAGCGCATCGAAGACCTGCCCCGCCTTCACCAGCCCCGAGCGTCTGTCGGCCCAACGCTGCCGCCCTGGTGCGGCCAGTGCGACGGACCAGACCTGAGCGACCGCTGGCGATCCACAGCAACCGGGGAGATCAAGTGCCCCGACTGCAACCCCCACGCCCGCGCCGCATAACCCTCACGACGGAGAACACATGAACGATCAGCAGGACAACATGGAGCGAGTACCGCCGCAGGACCTCGACGCCGAGATGTGCGTCCTCGGCAGCATGCTGCTTTCACGCGAAGCTGTCCTCGAGGTCGTCGACGTCATCAGCGGCCTCAAGGAACCCTTCTACCGGCCCGCCCACGAGACGATCTGCGACACCATCCTCTACCTCACGGTCAAGGGCGAACCGGTAGACCCGATCACCGTGGCCGACCAGCTCGCCAAGTCTGGCACCCTGAACAAGGTCGGCGGGCGCGCCTACCTTCACCGCCTCGTGCAGGCCGTACCGACAGCGGCCAACGCCGGGTACTACGCCGAGATCGTGCGGAACCTCGCCTTGCTGCGCCAGGTCATCAGTGTGGGCACAGAGCTGGTGCAGATGGGCTATGCCGCCCGCAGCACCCCCGAGCAGGCCGCCGAGGTGCTCGACGGCGCGGCGGCCAAACTGCAGGCCCTCACCGCCAGCGTCGGCAGCAAGAACGAATCACGCGAATGGAAGCTCGACAAGATCCTCGACCACGTCATGGACCAGTACGACAACCCCGCCGGCGAGTCCCTGCCGCTTCCCTGGAAGGACATGCAGACCGGGGCACCCATGGAGCCCGGGGACCTGGTCGTCATCGCCGGACGGCCCGGCATGGGTAAGACCGTCGCCCTCATGGAGATCGCCCGGCACGCTGCCATCCGCCACGGCCGCGGCGTCCTCGTCGCGTCCATGGAGATGAGCAACGACCAGATCGGGCAGCGCATCATCGCCGCCGAAGCCGAGGTCCCGCTGCACCATCTCCGAAACCGAAGCCTTGACCTCGACCAGCGGGCGAAAGTCGACCAGGCCATCGGGCATATCTTCGCTTCGCCGCTCCGTGTCGATGACACCCCGGCGCGGCCGGTGTCCCAGATGCGTGCCCGCCTCCGGCAGCTTCAGGCGGAGAACCAGCTCCCCGCCGTGCTCGTCGTCGACTATCTGCAGATCGCCAAGGCTGAGGGCGTCACGTGGCAGAACCGGGTCGGCGAAGTCGACTCCATCGCGGTCGGCCTCAAGGCTCTCGCGCAGGAATTCAAGATCGTGGTCATTGCTGCCGCCCAGCTCAACCGCGCCCTGGAGAGCCGCAACGACAAGACGCCCACACTGGCCGACCTGCGCGAGTCGGGCGGCATCGAGAACAACGCGAACATCGTGATCCTGCTGCACCGCGAGGACTACTACCTCAAGGAGTGCGCCCGCTCCGGCGAGTTCGACTTCATCGTCGCCAAGAACCGCATGGGTGAGACGTTCACCTTCACGGCCGCCTGGAAGGGCAAGCAGGCCCGGATCGTCGACATGGCCAGGGCCTGAGAGGAGCGGCGATGTCGAACGAAGGACGGGACGACTGGATGGCGTCCCACTGGGCAGCTCAGCGAGACGCCGGCGCCGTCACCTTGAACATGCTCACCGGCGACGTACAGGCCAGCCTCGACCTGATCCTCCCGAGGAGCACGGACGAGCACATCGCCGTCATCTCCGCACTCGCCTCAGACCTCGCCATAGCACTACGCAAGGTCCACGGCGGGCAGGAAGCAGCAATCGAGCACCTCCGCGAGCACCTCCGCATCCTCGCCCAACGCCACTAACCCACATCACAACGAACGGAGCACATGTGATCGAGTACGTCGCTCGTAGCGGCCCGCCGGAGGCTATGAACTGCCCGGCTTTCATCTGCGACGTCTGCCGCAAGCAGGTTGTCGGCAAGGGCATCGTTACCTGGGGCACCACCATCGGCCGCGAGGGAGACTCCGGCCCCCACCGGCAGACACCCCTGTACGTCGCCCACAAGGGCCGCTGCGGGCGGGCCCTCGAAATCTGGTTCGAGAAGCACTACCCGCCCGCCGACGGCTGGATCGACCTGTGGGACGACCTCGCCGACTTCGTCCGGCAGCTCACCCACAACCTCACCAACGCCTTCGCCGACGACCCCGACGGCGAATACCACCCGCACCGCCTCGAAGGCGCCAAGACCGCACGGGAGAACCGATGAGCAAGAACGACGACGCCACTACTGCCGGCGTCCGCGAAGCCTTCGACCTCTGGCTGTACCACAACAGCATCGCCACCAAAGACATCCTCGAAGTGGCCACCAGGGAGGCTTTCGGTACCTGGCTCAGCCGCAACGAGGGCGAACTTGCCGAAGTCATCGCCAAGCAGGTCGTCGAACACCACGGCCACCGATGGGCATCCATCGCCGAAGCGTCCCAGCAGGCGCCCGAGGGTCCCGGCGCTATCCGCTGGGTGTCCCCCGACCAGTCCAGGTACGCCTGCCCGGTGTGCAAGCAGCCCGCCACCTACGCCCGCGAACTTGACCTGTACGTCCACAACGACGGTTCCGACAATCGGACATGTCTGCGCGCCCTCACCACCGGGGCCGTCCAGGCACCCGAACGGCCCGTCGTCGACGACGTCCTCCGCGACATCACTGGCTACCAGCTGCGCCTGCACGGTGAACGCGTCGTGCGCGCCACTACCAACCTTCTCGACGCCGTTGGTCGGTACGCGCCCAACGACATCGCCATCGCGGCGATCCTGCGCTTCCTCCTTGCCCAAGTCCACGACTCCAGCGCGCAAGACGGCAAACTCTGGCTCACCGACGACCAGCCCGCACTGAACGGCCTGGCTCTGTGGGCGCAGCTCGACCCCGACGGCTTCGTGCTCATGCTCCCCGTAGACGCCTAGGAGCCAGCCATGTGGATTGCCGAGACATCCGACGGGAACCGCATCGCTGCGACCCGCGACCTCGAGCCCGGCGCCTACCAGTGCCCCATGTGCCAGTCCCCGGTCGTCCTAAAACGAGGCCAGAAAGTTGCCGCGCACTTCGCACACGCCCCCGATTCAAGCTGTCCAGCGTCCGAGGCGGAGAGCTGGCGGCACCTCATGGCCAAGCAGGTACTCGTGGAAGAGCTGACCGCCATCGGCTGGAAAGCGCGCCCCGAGATCGTGCACCTTGCCCACGGCCGACGAGTCGACGTCGGGCTGAAAGCACCCGATGAACAGGGGGTGATGCGGTACATCGCCATTGAGATCCAGGACTCCGCCATTCAGGTGGACACCATGAAAGATCGCATCGCCCGAGACCGCAGGATCGGATACCACGCCACTGTGTGGCTCTTCACCAGCCACCGGGCAGCAGCACTCCTTGCAGCGCAGCCTGAGCATGAAGTGCGCGTGCCAGACGAAATGGTGTGGGTGGCCAACCGGTACGGCCAAGGCGTGCAGATCATCGACCCGCAGGCACGGGAAATGTGGGTCGCGACTCTGGGCGCAATCCGGCGCCCCGGGGAATCGCGTGAGTGGTACACGCCCGACGGTGACCTGACCGGCGTGGACTACCCAGGTCGCAGGTTGCGAAAGACGAAGCATGTCGCGCTTTGCCGCGGCGGATTCGTTCTAGCACTGGCGCCGGGAAAGTTCGGCGACCGCTACTCGATCGTCTTCACCGACGCATGACGGCTGGCCCCGCTCATACCGGGGCCAGCCTCCCCCCAGCACACCACAGATCGGAGAACCCATGGCCGCCGACCTCGCACTCATCTGCGACGCATGCAAGACCTCCATCGCCGACGACGACGGATACCTGTGGATCGACAACGACGCCGTCAACAAAGCCAGCCGCGCCTACGCCGACTGGGAGCGGCAGCACACCGTCAAGGAAGGCCCCCTCGAGGGCGGCGTCATGTACGGCGCCGGCGCCCTGTTCGACCTCCCCGACGACGTCCCCTGGCAGGCCCACCACGCAGCGTGCGACCCCAACCCAGACGCCAACGGGTACCCCATCCCGGCCGAGAAGCTCCGCACCTGGGGGGCCCTCCTCGATTGGACCGCCCACCTCATGGAGAAGTCGTGGCTAGCTCAGACCGACTGGGCCCAGCTCCTCCGCAACGTCGTAGGCGGCTCCACCCGGCTCGTCGCCGCGCCCGGGGAGCAGTCGTGAACGTGGACGACGTCATACGGGAGCGCATCGAGGCCGCGCGCCGCCGGGCCGCCGCCGAGAAGGAGCGCCGCGCCCGTTTCGCCGCAGCCCGCGCCCGCGGCCTCGCCCGCCGGCACGCCCAGAAGCTCCGCAACCTCGCGCAGACCAACAACTCCACCCTCGCCGTATCCGGCGCCTAACCAGGGAGCACCACATGGCAACCACCGACATGACCGTCCACGTCAACAACCGCGGCGCCGTCCGCATCAACGTCAACCGCGACCACCTCCCCACCCCCGTCGCCAAGGCCCTCGACAAGCTGGAGGCCGCCACCACCGCCCGGCACGACGCCGACCAGGCCCTCGCCAAGTGCGGCCACGGCACCGGCCCCGAACGGGCCACGTTCGAGAGGAAGGCCCGCGAGGCGCTCCGCAAGCAGGAAGACGTCCTCGAGGAACTCTTCCTCACCGCGGCCCGCAACAGCACCGCTGTCGCCGACGGGGCCCGCGCCGCCTACAACGCCGCCGCCCTCCGCTTCGCCAAGGCCCAGCGCGACGCCCTCGACGCCCTGGAGGAAGCCTCCGAGGCCGCCGCCCTCTACGCCTGCACCAAGGCCAACGGCGCCCTTCTCGACGTCAGGGCGCCGGCCGCCCGCCAAGACCCGACCCGGAGCGCGGCACACAACCTCGCCGCCCAGCTCCGCCAGGCCAGCCTGCCCAGCCTCGCAGCCTGACCATCGCCCCGGCCGGGCACCGCACTGCCCGGCCTCGAACACAAGGAGGCCGGACATGGGGCGCTCCACCCAGCTCAACACCAACAAAGCCAAGATCGCCCGGGAACAGTCGACGTGTATGCAGCTGCGTCTCGACGGGCACACGTACCGGGCCATCGCCGAGCTCACCGGCATACCACTGTCCACGGTGCACGACCGCATCAAGGACGCCATCACCGCCGAGGTCACGCCCAAGGCTCACGAACTGCGGGCGCTCGAGTGCGCCCGGCTCGACAACTACCTCGCCCGTCTCCAGCCGAAGGTCGCCAAGGGCGACGACCGGGCCATCAACACCGCGGTCCGCATCTCCGAATCCCGCCGGAAGCTCCTCGGCCTCGACATGCCGACCCGCGTCGAGGCGACCGTCGAGCACCACGAAGTCACACAGCAGGACCTCGAACTGCAGGCACTCATCCGGGAGGCCAAGGCCCGGGTCACCGAGGAGGAAGCGGGTCTCCTCGAAGGTGATGCGTCGTGACCGTGGACCGCGACGAGTGGCGGGCTATCGAACTGGCCCGCCTGGACGAACTCGAGTCGTCGGCCCTGCAACTGGAGGCCGCTACGGGGCGCAGCCGAGCGCGGCTGCTGGCCCGTATCGAATCTGTGCGCCGCGGGCTGCTCGGTACCGCCGAGCCGCTCCGTGTGGCCGTACAGGTCCCCGTGGGCGCGTCGGCGGCCGAGAGGCGCCGGGCGGTCGTAGAGGCCGTCAGTACGGCCGTAGCGGCTCGGGACGACGAGTCGCTGTTTATCGATCCGTTGGAGGACTCATGACCGTCAGAAAGACGCACAGCTCGGCGGAGAAGCTGGCTGCCCGGTTCCACGGCACGGAGCTGCCCGCCCTCGAGGAGGAGCGGCCCTCGGCCGCGGAGCAGCAGGCGGCGCGGGTGCGCCCGCCGGAGCCTCCGGCCCGGCCGGCGGGCATGTCGACCGCGGACTGGTTCGCCAGCCGCTACCGGCCCGGCGAGGACGACGACAACGCCGCCTGACGAGCCGCAAGGCGAAGCCCCGCCCTCCCGCGTGGAGAAGCGGGGCTTTCCGCGTCTCTGGGGGCGTACAGCGGCACCGGGGTGCGGAGACTATCCGCACCCCATGGCGGTGAGTCTGGCCAGCAGATTGCGCGTACCAGGTCCGACGACGAGAAGGGGTCGGAGCTAGTCCCGACCCTTGGCGGTCACTCGTCGTCCGACCAGATCGTTTCGGCGCGCAGCGCGATCTCCCGCAGCACGTCCGCCGATGAGATGTCCGTCCGGCCGGCGTCGTGGTACTCGGCGAGCTGGGTGAAGGCGAACACGAACGCGGCAGTGAGCTGACGGACGTTCTGGCCGACCTCTCGGCCGACGGCTGCGGCTATCTCCTGCGGCGAGGAGTCGCCAGGCAGCTCGATCGCGGGGAACATCTCCTGCAACAGCTCGCCTATCGCCGCATCCGACTTCATGTCTTCACGATCGGGGTCCTCGTTGAGGAGGCGTGACACCTCGGCCGCTTGGGTGAGGATGCCGACGACGCGCTGCATGACTTCGCTCTGGTTCATGGGCCGAGCCTAGGTGCAATACCGGTAACTTAGGGCTTTGGTGCCCGCTTGACCCGTTTGGGTTTGGTGGCGCCAACGATGGTGACGGCCGCAGCACAGGGGCGGTCTGCAACGCGGTGGGCAGCGCGTTTGAGGGGCCAGCTGGCGACTTTGCGTTTGATGACGCGGGGGTTGGCCCGGCGGCGTCGCCGTGGCAGGAGGCGTTCGAGGAGTTCAGCGTGGGTGGCTTTGACCGCGCGGGCGAGTCGGCCGGGGGGAAAATGCCGCCTGGTCAGTGACCTGGCGGCGCACGACGCGCAGTGAGCGGGTGAAGGAGATCCGGTCGGGGTCTTGGTCGGCTTGTCGTGCGGCCTGGTGCATCAGGTGCCGGATCGCATGGTGGACGAGCAGAAAGCCGTAAAGTTCCTGCTCGGCCCCGTCAGGGTGCTGCGAACGCAGTACCAGGTGCGACCCGCCGAGGTGGGTCTTGATTTCGTCGAGGGTGGACTCGAACTCCCATCGCTGGGCGTAGAGGGCGGCCAGTTCCGCGGCCGGGGCCTTGTCCGGGTCGAGGATCGTGGTGATGAGCCGGTAGACGCCCTCATGGCCGGCGATGGTGTATTCCACCGCGCGTACTGGCACCCCACGACGGGTGTGGTGGATGTCGCTGCGATCGAAGATCTCGGTGAGATACGAGCCGTCCGACAACTGCTCGACCACCGGCAGCACGAGGTCTTTGCGGACTCGCCACAGCAAGTCCGCCCCCGTGGCCGCGGCTGTGCGCCACAGGTCCACGCCGCAGAAGCCACGGTCGGCCAGCAGCAGCATCCCCGGTCGCAGGGACACCAGGACCGCCCGGGCCAGAGCCTGCTCTCCGGTGCGCAAGCCTCCGATCGCAGCATCGAAGACGGCGTGGGTACCGCACTCCACCAGGCCCACCATGCGCAACTGCGGGTAGCCGACGTCCTGTTCACCACGCCCGGAGCGGGGCGGACGGCCGAACGCCTCCACGTTCGCCTTCGTGTCGGGCAGGTCGAATGTGGTGCCGTCGATCGCGGTCAGCCGCCAGTCGCGGTAGAAGGCGCCCCGAGTGTCCGGTGTGGCAACCGGACGGCACACCCGCGCGAACAACTGCCGCAACGGCGCCACCCCCAGCCGAGACCTGGCCTTCCAGATCGCCGCCGTACTCGGCACCACCCACGATGTACGCCAACGCCGCGCACCCTGCAAACCCGCGGTCAGCAGCCGGGCGACCTCCTCATAGCTCTGCCCGGAGAACAGGCACATCGCCAACACGAAGTAGACCACCAGCCGGGCCGGCAACAGCCGGTTGCGCTGCTGCACCCGACCCGTCTCCGCCAACACCTCGTCCACAAGCGACTGAGGAAACGCCTGTGTCAGCACCCCGACCGCGACCCGGTCGGACAACCGCTCACCAGATGACTTCGACTGACCCGCTCTTGCCACGCCAACAACAACGACCGGATTGCCCCTAAGTTACCGGTATTGAGCCTAGGTGGCCCGTTGCTGTTGCCCTAGGGAAGCACCAAAGGGGGCCCACCAGCAGTGTTACATCTATGTCCATAGATGTGTACAGTGGAGCCATGGCGACGACTCCTCGAACCGCTGCTCTCCGCCTGGTGCTCGTGCGCCGCGTGTCCACCGCCGGACAGGCTGCCGACGGGTACGGGCTCGACGCCCAGGAGGCGGACTGCCGGAGGTGGGCGAAGGCTCAGACGAGTCCGCGCGTCCGGATCGTCCACATGGTCACGGACGGGGACGGTAAGGGCGGGAAGTCCGGCACAAGCCTGCTCGACGAACGCCCGGGCCTCATGGAGGCCGTGGAGTGGATCGCTGAGGGCAAGGCGGACGGGATCCTGGCGCCGAACCTGGACAGGCTCGCTCGTGAGCTCACCGTGCAGGAGGCCGTGCTGTCTTACGTGTGGGCTCTCGGAGCACGCGCGTTCACCGCCGACCACGGCGAGCACCTGGAGGACGACGCGTCCGACCCCATGCGCACCGCCATGCGGCAGATGCGCGGCGTCTTCCACCAGCTCGACCGCGGGCTCATCATCAAGCGGCTCACCGAGGGCCGGGCCGCCAAGGGCGCCAAGGGCGGATACGCTTACGGCGCCCCCCGCTTCGGGCAGCGCGTCGAGGATGGCGAGCTGACCGCCGACGAGCGCGAGAACGCCGTCGCCGAGGAGATGGAGCGCTGGCGCGACGAGGAAGGGCTCAGCCTCCGGGCGATTGTCGCCCGCGCCAACACTGAGGGCCTCCCCAGCAAGCGCGGCGGGAAGTGGCACCCCACCACCGTCGCCCGTCTACTGTCCCCAGAAGCCCGCGAGAAGGCCCGCCAGCAGTCCGCCCGGGCCCGGGCCGCCCGCAAGGAGCAGCAGCGGCGAGAGCGCGCCGCACGGCTCCTCTCGCAGCGTTAACCGGTCAGGCCCGCGCGTGTGCGGGGTGGCTGTCACCGCCGGGGGTACTGACTAGACAGGATCCGTCAGGCCCGCGCGTGTGCGGGGTGGCTGCGTCCGGCGTCGCCTACGGCCGCCGCGCCGAGCAGGACCCGCGTGGTCTCGCCGAGCTGCAGCACGTCGGCCAGGCGCTCGGCGACCGCGACGGACGGGCAGCGCTCCCCCGCTTCGAGGTGCGCCAGGTAGCCGGCCGAAAGTCCGCACTGGCGCGCCGCCTCCCGCAGCCCCAGCCCTACCTGTTCCCGTGCGGCCCGCAGTGCTTGGCCGAGCCCGTCCGGCGGGGTCCTGCGTTGCCTGATCGTCGGCACTGTCACCGTGACCACCCCTCATGCTCCAATGATTCGAAGGCCGAACGCGCGAGTCACCTTCGAACCTATGGTCACATAGGTTGACGTTGGAGTAAGATTCCACCCATAGACGGATACCGGCACTAGTCGGCGGCCAGGACCCAGCGGACGGGATGTCCGTGCGAGCGAGATGCTCCCCGGGAACACGAGGCCAACGGCGCAGGCGGGCCAAGCAAGGTCGCAGGACGCGGCCACAGGGTCATCCGCGTGATGCGGCGCCAGGTGAACGGAGCGGACCGAACCGTCTGCCCGATCGCGGGGCCGCACGTGCATTACGCACGTTCAGGTTCCGTGGCGCACGCCTCCACCATGGGACCTCCGCATGCCGCGCACCTTCAACGGGTACCGTCTCCGCCTCGAGCGCCGCCGCTGCGGCATCTCCGTACACGACCTGGCCGCGCGTATCGGCCGCACCTGCTGGACGCTGTACGGCTACGAGACGGGCCGCCAGCAGCCGCCGCTCGACATCGCCGACGCGCTGGCCGCTGTCCTCGATGTGCCGCTCGACGAGCTCCTCGTCGCCGAGGATCTGCCGGCGGTGGCCTGATATGTCGTTCCTCATCGCCTCAGGCCATGTGCAGGTCGATGCGAAGACCGACACGGCGATGACCCGCATCACTGCGGTCATCGGTGCCCTCAATGCTCTCGGGCCGGCTGCGGCCGTGGCCGGCGCGGGGATCGCTGCGGCGGGCGGGGCGATGGCGGCGTTCGGTGCGGCGGTGGCGCCGCAGATCTCCAAGATGTCGGATGCGGTCAAGGCGCAGGAGAAGTACAAGGAGGCCGTCCAGACGTCTGGGAAGGCGTCTGAGCAGGCGGCGAAGGCGGAGAACGCGTACCAGCAGGCGCTGTCGAAGATGCCGCGCGCCACTCGCGAGGCTACGGCTGCGTTCGCCGCGCTGAAGGACTCGTACCAGCAGTGGTCGGACAGTCTCGCTGACGACACGATGCCCGCGTTCACGCATTCCTTCCAGCTGTTCCAGGCGCTGCTGCCGAAGATGACGCCGCTGGTGCGGACGGCGTCGGCGGAGCTGGACCGGCTCGTCACGCGGATCGCGGGCGGAGTGGCGAGCCCCGGCTTTGATGCGTTCATGGTGAGGGTGAACGAGTTCGCTGCCCGCACGCTGCGCGCGATGTCAGATGGCCTCGTGCACCTGGGGGAGAAGCTCGCTGGTTTCGCGGCGGGCGGTGGCTTCGACCGGTTCATGGAGCAGGCCCGCACCATGGGGCCGCTGATCGCCGAGACGCTGGGGAACATCGCGCGGGCTGCGCTGCATCTGGTCGACTCTGGTGGGGAGCTTGGCGTCACCCTGCTGACGGTGGCGAACGGGCTAGCGAAGCTGGTCAACGCCGTGCCATCGGGCGTGATCTCCACGTTCCTCCAGTTGTATGCGGCGTTCAAATTGGCCCGGATGGGCGCAGCAGCGTTGACTGCGGTCACCACGTCGGCCGCCGCCGCCAACTTGGCCGCGTTCGTGCGGGCAGCGCGGTTCGGTGGCGTGTCATCTGCGATTGCAGGTGTGGCCCAGAACATGACCCGCCTGCAAAAAGCGATGGCCGGACTCGCTGTACTAACGGCAGCGGGTGTAGCGATTAACAAGCTGACGCAGTACACGAAGCCCGCACCTGCAGACGTGGACCGGCTCACCACATCACTCGGCGAGCTGGGGCGCACCGGCAAGGTGACTGGTGAGGCCGCGCGAGTATTCGGCAGCGACATGAAGAAGCTGACGGACGCTTTCAGCACGTACTCCGATAACGGCTTCCTCGTATTCCTGGACGATGTCAGCAGTGCGTTCGGGCTTTTTGAAGACGGCCCCAACAAGAAGGCCGAGAAGGCCATCGACGACTTCGACAAGGCGCTGTCGAACCTGGTCAAGGGCGGCAAGGCCGACTTGGCGGCAGCGGCTCTGAACCGGCTGAAGGAGAAGGCCCGCGAAGCTGGTAAGCCGGTCTCCAATGTCACCGAGCATCTTGACAACTACAAGTCGGCCTTGGAGGAGAACGCGTTCCAGCAGAAGCTGGCGGCCGACGGCATGGGGCTGTTCGGGCAGCAGGCATTGTCGACGAAGGCGAAGCTGGATGAGCAGAAGGCCAGCGCGGATGGTCTGAGGCAGAGCATCCAGGCGCTGAACGACGTCAACCGCGCCGGGCTCGGCGGGATGATCGGGTTCGAGGCCGCGATCGACGCCGCCGCCAAGGCCGCCAGGGACAACGCGGGCGCCCTGTCGATGACCGGCGGCGAGCTCAACCTGAACAGCGAGAAGGCGCGCAGCGCCGCGACCGCCTTGCAGGATCTGGCTCAGAAGACTGACGACGCGGCGAGCGCTGCCCGCGAGTCTGGCTCGAGCTGGGAGCAGGTCAACGGCATCTACTCCCGTGGCCGTCAGCAGCTCGTCAACTCCGCCATGCAAATGGGTCTGACCAGCAGTGAGGCCAACAAGCTGGCCTCTCAGATCCTGAAGATCCCGGACAAGAAGAGCACGCAGATCGAAATGCGCCGCGAGGACGCCGTCGCGGGCCTGGATGCTGTGATCGCTAAGATCAAGGCGACTCCAGGGAGCAAGAGCGTCACGGTCAAGGCCCTCACTTCCAGCGCAATCCAGGCACTGGAGAACCTTGGCTTCAAGGTCAAGCGCATGCCCGATGGGTCCTTTACGGTCATCGCGCAGACCGCCTCGGCGCGGACGAATATCGCGGCTGTCCAGGCTGCCCGTGACCGGCTGTCGGGCAAGAGCATCACGATCACGACTCGGCATGTCGATGTTTTCGAGGTCCGCAAGACTGCCTCGTCTGCAGCTGACGCAATCCGTCGGCAAGCCAAGAACCTGCGCGCGCGGGGTGGCCCCGTGCGCGGGTATGCCTCCGGCGGCGAGGTACAGATGTACCCCGACGGCGGGTACGTCACCGGACCCGGCACCAGCACGTCCGACTCGATCCTGGCTGCGTTCCCTAGCGGTGCCACGGCGCGCATCTCCAACACCGAGTATGTGATGCGGGCGGCGGCGGTCGCCAAGTACGGCGTCAGGTTCATGGACGCCCTGAATGCGGGTCGTCTGCGCCTACCGGGCTTCAAGAAGGGCGGCCTGACCGAGAAGCAGAAGGAGGCCATCCGCAAGCAGAATGAGGCCCGGTCGTCGCTGCGTGGCGACGTGACGCTGGGGAACATGTCGCTGATCGCGGGCCGGGTGAACCCCGAGATTCGGGGCATGTTGGCCAAGCCGGCTGATGAGTCGGCGCTGATCTCGTCGCTGTACAGCCTCCAAACGAAGATCAAGGGCTCGTTCACGGGCGCCACGGAGAAGCGCCTGCTGTCCCAGCTCACCCGCTCGGCGTCGTCCCTGTTCAAGCTGCGCGACTCAGCCGAGGCCAACAGCAAGGCGCTCGACAGTGCGAAAGACAAGCTGAACGACCTGAAGGGCCAGTTCGACAACCTCAAGTCGTCGGTCAAGAGCAGCCTGATCGGCTTCGCGAACATCACCAAGATCGGCAAGTACGGTACGTCGGCATCCACGCTCATCAACCAACTGAAGTCCGACACCACCCGCACGACCGAGTTCTCAAAGCAGCTGGAGGAGCTGAAGAAGCGCGGCCTGAACGCCACCGCCATCTCCGACATCGCCGCAGCCGGTGTGGCGGGCGGCGGCATGGCCACCGCCCAGTCCCTCCTCAACGCCACCCCCGAGCAGATCAAGCAGATCAACGACCTGCAGAAGCAGCTGACCGCCTCGGCGGACAAGGCCGGAACCACGGTCGCCGACAGCATGTACGGAGCGGGCATCAAGGCGGCCGACGGCCTCGTGAAGGGGCTCACGGAGAAGCAGAAGGCGATCGAAGACTCAATGATGAAGATCGCCAAATCGATGGAGGCGGCGATCAAGAAGGCTCTCGGCATCCGCAGCCCCAGCCGCGTGATGATGCAGCTCGGCCAGCACACGGCCGACGGCTTCAACCAGGGCCTCGCCTCCCGCAAAAGCCTGATCACCACACCCGGGACGATGCGGATCAGCGCGCCGAGCACCCCCGCGGCCTTGCGGCAGCCGGCCAGCACGACGGTTGTGCACAACCTTCACGTACACGTGGACGGAAAGTTCAACCTCGACTCCCCCGTGGAGCAGCGGCGGGCCGCGGAGTCTCTGGCCCGGGAGATGAGCCAGGCCCTCCGCCGATACGACAGGGAGCGGCGATGACTGAGCCGACCGTTCTCCGCTGGCCCCTCCCCGCAGGCGCGGGCACCGGAGGCGAACCGTACTCCTGCCCCGAGTGCGGGGCTGCGCAGCGCCTCACGGCCGCCCTGGACCTGGAGGACTGGAGCGCCGAGCCCACCTACATGACCTGCCCAGCTGGGCATCTGTGGGCCGAGGAACGGTTCCCCCGCTGGATGGGCGCAGACATCTTCCGCCTTGCCCTCGAAGTCAACCCCAACCTGCTCGAGGACATCGCCACACTCCACGCGCTGCAGGCCGAGGGGGACGACCCCACGCCGTGACCTCGCCCTTGGCGACGGTCAGCCAGCCGGGCTCTTCTCCTCCTGCTCCCCACCGTCAGGCTTCTTCCATTCGATCGTGATGGTGCTCTCGTCGAAGTAGTTGTCGCCGTTGCCGGGCTTGAAGCCCGGGGGGCGGCCCCGCCTGGCCTTCTGAATGGTGACGGTCATGATGGCGTCGAGGATGGCCCGCTGCTTGTCGAGGTGAAAGGTGGGCCACACCTTGGCGACCTTGGGCGTGCCGAGCGGCAGGGAGGCCAGGACAGACCGGGCGGCGCGGGCGGCCATCTTCTGCTCGATCTTCTCGAGCCGTTTGCGGGTCAGCAGGGTGCCGTCGAGCATCTGCTGTCGGGTGATGAGGTCTGCGGCGTAGTCTGCGGCGAAGCTGTCCAGCTTGGCGCGTAGCGCGTTCGCGGTGGCCTCGAGGTCTTCCCGGTCCTCCTCCGTCTTCGCGGGCGGCAGGACGAGTTCAGCGGCGTCTGGGCGGGAGAGTCGCGCTATGGCCCGGCTGATCACGTACTCGTCGAGCGCAGTGGCGTCCCGCACGACGTGCTTGCCGGTGTAGCACCGGTACTTGGCTGCCCACGTCTTGACCCTCCCCTGGCCGTCCTTGGCCCCGTCAGGGGCCGCTGCGGCCCTGACCTTCGCGGCGGCCCGCTCGGCCTTCTCCCGGCCGCCTGTGCCCGACGTGGAGCCCCGGGCGAACTCGCCGCAGTAGCACCTGTACAGCCCGGTGCCGATCCACACCCGGGCATTACTGGTCGTGGTCCGCCGCTCGGGCCTCTCCAGCACCGCCTTACAGGCCCGCCACTTCTCCTCGGGCACCAGCGCCGGCCACTGGGCACGACCAACAATCTCGCCCTTGTGCTCGATGAGCCCGGCGTTCCGGGGGCGCAGCAGCATCTTCCGTAGCTCGGTCGGCTCCCAGTCGCGGTCCTCCGGCTCGCCGCGGGTGCCGTCCGGCTGCTTGTACCGGCGAGGCACGGTACGCACGCCTTGCGCCTTCAAGCTGCGGCAGATCGAGCGCAGCGAGTCGCCGGCGATGACCGCGTCCGTCGCCTGCTCGGCGTGCCACGCCTCCGAGCCAGGCTCGTTGAACGCTTCCGCCCCGCACGCCCTGCACTCCCGGTCGGCCGTGAAGCCGTCAGGGGCAGGGCACCGAGGGCAAGCCAGGGTGCGCACGGTCGTCCCGTCGGCTTCGTACCCGAACGGCCGGGGGCCGCCCCGGTAGGTGCCCTCGCGGAGGTTGTCGGCCTTGGCGTCCCTGACGCGCTCCCCGATCTCCTCTGACTCTTCCTGGGCGTCGATGGCGGCCCGGCGGGCCTGGGCCCTGCCCTCGGCAGTGTTCAGGTTGTACCGGCCGGCCTTGATGGTGTCGATGGCGATGTCGCGCTTCTCGGCGAGGTCGAGGAACTCGAACGCGTCGCGCCAGTTCCGCTGCAGGCGCTTGACCGATAGAGCGAGTACGGCGTCGGCTTCACCCGATCGGAGCATGTCGAGCAGCTGCTGATACTTCGGGCGCGGCTTGCCGCTGTAGGCGGAGATGTCGTTCTCGATGAGGACTTCGACGATCTCCCAGCCGTTGCGTTCGGCGCGCTCGCGGCAGACCTTTTCCTGTCGCTCGACGCCCCAGCGTCGGCCTTCGCGGTCGTCGGAGATACGGCAGTAGATCACCACGCGGCGGGGGGAGCCTTTGGGTAGCGAGTGGGTCATGGCGTTGAGGATACGGCTTAGAAGTGTGCAAGCCTATGCATTGACAGGTCGAAGCCGCTGCCGCCCTTGGGGACGGACGCCGGGCTGAGCCCCACCGTGAGCTTCTTCTGTGGCCATTCGGCGCCGGAGTTCACGATGGCCGCGCGGACCCGGTCCCGGCTCTCGACCAGGCTCTTGTCGGGCAGCCCGACCAGCGTGAAGGTGGCGACGCCCGGCTCCAGGTCGGCCTGGACCTCCACCACCACGCCCTCGACTCCGACCAGCGCGACCGAGCAGGTGCGGGCGAATCCCATCAGGCCGCCCCCCGCACATGCTCGACCACCGGCGCGCCGCGCTCGGGCAGCACCACGCCGATCAGATCGATCCGCACCCCGCCCGGCGGCGGGCCGCCGTGCCGCTCCAGCCAGCGCTCGGCCAGCCGCCGCAGCCGGTCGGCCTTGCCGGGGGTGACGGCCGCCATCGGGTGTTCGTAACCACCGACGCGGCGCGTCTTGACCTCGCACACCACCAGCGCCCCGGCGTCCAGGGCGACGATGTCGATCTCGCCGTCCCGGCACCGCCAGTTCCGCTCCAGGACGGTCATCCCGGCCTCGGACAGCCGACGCACCGCCAGATCCTCGCCGTAGCGTCCGAGCGCTCCTCGGGCGTTCATTCGGCACCACCTCCGGCACCGACTGTGACGCCTCGGCGCCGGATTATTGGATCTTTGTGGACAACCGCCCGGTTGTGGACAACTCAGCCACTCGGAAGGTCGAGATCGCTCTTGTTCAGCTCCTCGATATTCACGTCCTTGAACGTCAGGACGCGCACCTGCTTCACGAAGCGGGCCGGTCGATACATGTCCCAGACCCAGGCGTCGGCCATGGAGACCTCGAAGAACACCTCGCCCTGCACCGAGTGCACCTGCATCTCGTAGTCATTGGTGAGATAGAAACGCCGCTCAGTCTCGATCACATATTTGAACAGACCGACGACATCGCGGTACTCCCGGTAGAGCTTCAGCTCCATCTCGGTCTCGTACTTCTCGAGGTCCTCGGCGCTCATGGCATGTTCCCCTTCAGCCGTGCGTCCCCCCATTGTGCGTCAGACGCGTTCAGTCTCCAGGATCACCGGCACAGTCGGGGGTCCCTCGTCCAGCAGCCTACGCAACAGCTCCACGAGCCGTGACGGGTACACCGGCTCCCGCACCTCCGCCAGCTCCTCGACCGTCCACCACCGCAGCCCCGTGACGCTGCGCCGCTCCAGCTCCGTCTGACCGCCGGTCCGTGTCGTGGTCTGCTGCGTACGGCCCAGGTAGTACCACTCGTCCTGGTCCCAGCGGCGCCCGTCGAACGGGAAGGAGCACACCCGCCGCCACAGCACGGGCCCGAGCTCCACCTCCGTGATCCCGGTCTCCTCCGCCAGCTCCCGGCGCGCCGCCTGCTCCCGGCTCTCGTCGCCCTCCAGGCCACCGCCGGGGGTGAACCACCAGGTCATCGACGGGTCCTCGGGCTCGAAGCCGTGCATCAGCAGGATCCGGTCCCGCGGGTCGAGCAGGACCACCCGCGCGACCTTCCGCAGGCCCTCGCCGCGGCCCTCAGCACCGGTCCCGTCAGACACCGGCCGCCACCTCCGCCTGCTTCCCGCCCCGCTTGCCGCGGCGCCCCATCCGGCGCGCCACCGGCCCGTACGCCGCGCCGCCCAGGATGAGCACCGCGCCGACCACGGCGGAGATCAGGATGAGCCGCAGCGGCCCCGGCTGCGAGACGCCGCCCGGCAGCGCCTTGAAGGCTTCGGGCCGCTCCAGCATCCCCAGGTCCGGCGGCCAGGCCCTGGCGTCCACCCGGCCGCTCACCGCGCCGCGCGGAACGGCCCCGTCCCCACCGTCGGACAGATGCTCCCGGGAGTCCAGGGAGTCGCTGCGGTGGTCGCCCAACAGGAACAGCTTCCCCTTGGGCACCGTCGCCGAGAAGAGGGTGGGCGAGGCCGGTCCCTTGGTGTGCAGATACGGTTCGTCGAGGGGCTTGCCGTTCAGCGTCAGCCGGCCCTTTTTGTCACAGCACGCGACCGTGTCGCCGCCGACGCCGACGACCCGCTTCACCATCGGCAGATCGCCCCAGAGCGAGTCCTTGAAGACGACCACGTCGCCACGGCGCACCTCGTCGCCGTCTATTCGCTGCGCCATCACGCGGTCCCCCTGGCCGATGGTGGGGGCCATCGAGTCGGTCGGGACGGTGTACGGCTTGTAGAGCAGCGCGCCCCAGACGAACGACCCCAGGAAGAGCACACAGCCCACGGCCACCGCCACCCCGGACAGGACGCTCCCGAGCCCCTTGTCGCCCCCTCTGACCTGCCGGGCTCCGCTCATTCCAGTGCTCCTGCCTCACATAGCAGACGTAGATCAGGTCCCGCGGGCCCAACGGCAGCGGATTGGCGAGGCATTGCAGGCTTGACTGCCTCCGGGCGCTCGGGTCCCCTGCCGGTGGTACGGACCTCAGGCAGCCGTCCCGCGCGCCTTGCGGACGAGCCTCCGGCGGCGCCACAGCACGATCGGCACCGCGCCCGCGAACCCGAGCGCCGAGGGGGCCGTCGAGGCCGCCGCGCTCAGCCCCGGCTGGTCGAAGGTGCCGGGGACGGAGAGGGTGGACCAGCGGTCGAGCGGCCAGGCGATCACGATGGCCCGCCCGACGACCTTGTCCACCGAGACCGTGCCATTGTCCAGATTCTGGTGGAACCGCGAGTCCAGCGAGTCCTGGCGGTGATCGCCCATCACCCAGATCCGGCCCTTGGGCACCTTGATCGGGCCGAACGGCTTGTCATCGCAGGGCGTGTTGCCGGGGAAGATGTAGTCCTTTTCCTTCAGCGCCTTGCCGTTGACCTTGACCGGCCCGCCCTTCTGGCACTCGACCGTGTCCCCGCCGACCGCGATGACCCGCTTGATCAGGTCCTTCTCCTCCGCGGACGGCATCAGGCCGATAAAGCTGAGCACCCGCTGGACGCCCTTGGCGAGCGGGCCCGCGTCGGACTGCTGGGTCTCGCCGCCGAGCCAGCCGCCCGGGTCGTGGAAGACGACGACCTCACCGCGCTTCGGCTCCGCGCCGAACCACGGGGTCAGCTTGTCCACCAGCACCCGGTCGCCGCGCTGCAGCGTGTTCTGCATCGAGTCGGAGGGGATGGAGAACGCCTGGACCAGGAAGGTCTTGATCAGCAGGGCGAGCAGCAGCGCGATGCCGACGAGGATCGGCAGCTCTCTCCAGAACGATCGCGGCTTCTTGGCATTGGCCTTGTCTCCGCCATCCTCGTCCTCGCCGTCCTCGTCCCCGCCGCCCTTGTCCCCGCCGGGCTTGTCACCCGCCCGGCCCTCGGCGTCCGAGGAATCTTCGGCGCCGGGAGGGTCCGAGGAGCCGGCGGAGGCCGAGGAGCCCGGCTTGCCGAGCGAGACGGGAGAGTCAGGGGAGCCGGGAGCGGCCTGTGGACCGCCCTCCGGGGCGGTCGCGGCGTCCGTGGTGCCGGAGCCCCCCGGCGCCTCGAACCTCTCGGGGGCCCCGCCCGTAGGCGCACCGGCCGCGCGCGCCCCGTTCACGGATGGCTCTTCGCTCCCCCCCGGTTGCCTTTCGGGCTCTTCGTGACCGGATCGAGCGCCGACCGCCAAATCCCCCACATTCACTCCTCACGCCGCACCGCCGCCCACGCCACGAACGGCGCAGGCCCACCACTCCCATAACGAGCGGGAGTTCCGCAGGGGTCGGGAGCTGGACCAACCCTTGCTGATCCGAGGACAGCCTATGCGGCGAGCCGCGCGCCTGCGTCCCCCCGCTCGGCGCGTCCTTCACTGAGGCATATGTCCCAGGTTCTTCCAGGCTCCGCCAATGGCCGAACGGCCACGCGATCACCACGGCCCGGCCGACGACGAGGTCGTCCGAGATGGTTCCCTGGCCGGGCTCGTCCAGATGGACCCGGGAGTCCGCCGAATTGGCCCGGTGGTCACCCATCACAAAGAGCCGCCCCTGGGGGACGGTCACCTTGAACCGGCGCTCCGAGGGCACATTACCCGGGTGCAGATACCGCTCGTCCAGCGGCGTGCCGTTGACCGTCACCCGGCCGTTCTGGTCACAGCAGACCACCGTGTCGCCGCCGACGCCGACCACCCGCTTGATCAGATCCTGCTCGTTCGAGGACGGCAGCAGTCCGATCCAGGTCAGGAACTGTTTGGCCTGCTTGATGACGACCGGATCTTCCTTCGGAGGCTTCCGCTCACCCTCGAGCCAGCCTCCGGGGTCCTTGAACACCACCACATCGCCGCGCGACGGCTTCGACCCGAACCACGGTGTGAGTTTGTCCACCAACACCCGGTCGCCGATCTTGATCGTTTGCTCCATCGAGCCCGACGGGATCACAAACGCCTGGACCAGAAAGGTCTTGAGCACCAGGGCGATCAGCAGCGCCACGCCGATCAGGATCGGGATCTCCTTCATGGCCGAACGGCGCCGCCTGCGCTTGATACGGCGCTGGACCTTGCGCCGCTCCGCGCGCCCGCCCAGTCGCGGCCCCGTGCGCGGCGCGTCCACGCTGTGCGCGGGACCGGAGCCGGGACCGGAGCCGAGGCCGGGGCTGGAGCCGGAGCCGGGACCGGACTCGAGGCCGGGGCTGGAGCCGAGGCCGGGGCGGCCGGGGCGGCGGGTCCCGTGCCGGGACCGTCCGCGGTTACCCATGTGCGCCGCCCGCGCTCGCGGCCGGGTCCGGTACGCGCCCGAAGGCCGCCGGGCGGTGCACTCCGCTCCAGCGGCCGACCGGCCAGCCGATCCAGTCGGCGCGTCCGATCACCTTGTCGACCGGGACCGTACCCCCGCCCGGTTCGCCGAGGTGGTCCCGTGAGTCCCTGGAATCACTGCGGTGGTCCCCCATGACCCACAGCTTTCCCTCGGGCACCACGATGTCGAACGGGACCTGCGAGGGAGCATCCCCCGGAAACAGGTAGTCCTCGTCCACCGGCTTCCCGTTCACCTCGATCCTCCCCCGCTTGTCGCAGCACCTGACCCGGTCACCGCCCACACCCACGACACGCTTGATGTAATCGGTCTCGGCCGGTTCGGCCAGCCCGACCGCCGCGGCCGCGCCGCGCAGCAGCGCCGCCACCGGATTCTGGGACGGCTCCTTCTGGACGAAGGACCCGGTGCCGTCGAACACGATGACGTCACCGCGGCGCGGCGTATCACCGAAACGGTACGCCAGCTTGTTCACCAGGACCCGGTCTCCGGGCCGAAACGTGTTCTCCATCGATCCGCTGGGGATCAGGAAAGGCTGCACGACGAAGGCGCTCAGCAGAAGGACGAAGACGGCACAGGCCGCCGCGAGCACACCGGCCCGGCGCCAGGGGCCGCCCCCGGTCAGCAGGCCGAGCCCCCGCCGCGTACGCGAAGAGCGCGATCGCTCCTCCTGTCCCTCCTGGGAGCGGGAGGAGCGATCGCGCTCCGAGAGCTGTGCGTCGGTCTCCATCGGGCCAGAGCCTATCCGGCCCGCCTGTGCCGTCCGGCAGTAGCTCAGTTGTCGCGCAAAAACTCAGTTGTCGCGCTTTTCCTTGATCTTCGCGGCCTTGCCGCGGAGGTCACGCAGGTAGTACAGCTTGGCGCGGCGGACGTCACCGCGGGTGACGACCTCGATCTTCTCGACGATCGGGGTGTGCACCGGGAAGGTGCGCTCGACGCCGACGCTGAAGCTCACCTTGCGGACGGTGAAGCTCTCGCGCACGCCGGAGCCCTGGCGGCGGATGACGACGCCCTTGAACTGCTGGACACGGGAGCGGTTGCCCTCGATGACGCGGACGTGGACGTTGACCGTGTCACCGGGGCGGAAGGTCGGGATGTCGCTGCGCAGCGACGCGGAGTCGACGGTGTCGAGCAGGTGAGACATGATCGTCTGCTTTCCTCGCTGATGCCACAGGTCATCAGCGGCATATCGGATGATGATTGGGAGTGCCGTCTGGTCGGGCGGGCGTCGATCCCCCTGTGGCAGGGGCGCACGCCGGACGTACAGCAGCGGCCTATTCTTCCACGGCCGGACCCGGCCGCCCAAATCGGCCCCCGGGAAGCTCCTCCCAGCCCAGTTCGGCCAGGAGCTCGCGGTCGTACTTGTCCAGCACCGCCGGGTCGCAGCGCTCTATGAGGTCCGGCCGGTTGTGGCTGGTGCGGCGGAACGCCTCGTCCCTGCGCCAGCGCGCGATCTTGCCGTGGTGGCCGCTGAGCAGGACCTCCGGGATGCCCCGATCGCGCCACTGCGGCGGCTTGGTGTAGACGGGCCCCTCCAGCAGATCGGCCATCGCGCCGGGGGCGAAGGAGTCGTCGCGGTGCGATTCGGCGTTGCCCAGCACGCCGGGCAGCAGCCGGGCCACGGCCTCCGTGATCACCAGGACCGCGGCCTCCCCGCCGGCCAGCACATAGTCGCCGATGGAGATCTCGTACACATCCAGGCGCTCGGCGTACTCGTCGATCACCCGGCGGTCGATGCCCTCGTAGCGGGCGGGGGCGAAGACCAGCCAGGGACGCTCGGCGAGTTCGACGGCGAGGGCCTGGGTGAACGGGCGGCCGCTCGGGGTCGGCACGACCAGCGCGGGCAGCTTCACCGCCCCGTCCCCACCGTCTCCCGGCTCGCCGACCCCCGACTCGATGATCTCGTCCAGCGCCTCGCCCCAAGGCTCGGGCTTCATGACCATGCCGGGCCCGCCCCCGTACGGGGTGTCGTCAACGGTGTTGTGCCGGTCGTGCGTCCAGGCCCGCAGATCGTGGACGCGTACGTCCAGCTGTCCGCGGGCGCGCGCCTTGCCGACCAGCGAGACGTTGAGCGGCTCCAGATACTCCGGGAAGATCGTGACGACGTCGAGCCGCATCACGCGCCCCCGGGCTCGGCGCCGCCCTCGTCGCGGGCGACCTCGGCCTGGGTCTCGTCGAGCAGGCCGGGCGGCGGGTCGATGACGGCGCGCTGCGCCTCGAGGTCGATCTCCGGCACCACCTCGGAGACAAAGGGGACCATCGCCTCGCTGCCGTCGGGCCGCCGGACGATCAGCAGGTCCTGGTACGGCAGATGGGAGATCTCCGCGATCCGGCCGACCTCCGTGCCGTCGACCGTGACCACGTCCAGGTCGATCAGCTGATGGTCGTAGTACTCATCGGGGTCCTCGGGGGTCTCCTCGGAGTCGACCTCCGCGATGAGCAAGGTGCCGCGCAGCGCCTCGGCGGCCGTACGGTCCGCGAACCCCGCGAAGCGCAGCAGCAGCCGGCCGCTGTGCACCCGGCCGGTCTCGATGGTCAGCGGCCCGGCCGAGGCGGGCTCGGTGGCCAGGACGGCACCCGGGGCGAGCCGCAGCTCCGGCTCGTCGGTGCGCACCTCGACGGTGACCTCGCCCTTGATGCCGTGGGCGCGGCCGATGCGCGCCACAACCAACTGCACTGTTCCCTGTTCCCTTCACACACACGGGCCGGGGACGGCCCGAAGCCCTCCCCGGCCCGTGCCGGTGCTTTTCTTGACGCTGCTCAGCGAACCTGGTCCACGTCGACGAGGTCGACGCGGATCCCACGGCCGCCGATGGCGCCCACGACGGTGCGCAGGGCGCGGGCGGTGCGGCCGTTACGGCCGATCACCTTGCCGAGGTCGTCGGGGTGCACCCGGACCTCGAGCACCTGCCCACGCCGCAGGTTGCGCGAGGCGACCTGCACGTCGTCGGGGTTGTCGACGATGCCCTTCACCAGGTGCTCGAGGGCCTCCTCGAGCATCCTCAGGCCTCGGTCGACGCGGTGGACTCGGCCGCCGCGTCAGCGGCCGCCTCGTCCGACTTCTTCTCGGACTTCTTCGCCTTCGGGGTGATGGCCTCACCCTTCGGCTCGTCACCGCTGTCCTTGGCGGCCGCCTCGAACAGGGCACGCTTGTCGGCCTTCGGCTCGGCGACGAGCATCGGGGCCGGGGCGGGCAGGCCCTTGAACTTCTGCCAGTCGCCGGTGACCTTCAGAATGGCGAGCACCGGCTCGGTCGGCTGCGCGCCGACGCCCAGCCAGTACTGCGCACGCTCCGAGTCGACCTCGATGCGCGAGGGGTTCTGCACCGGATGGTACAGACCGATCTCCTCGATGGCCCGGCCGTCACGGCGGGTGCGGGAGTCGGCGACGACGATGCGGTAGTGAGGCGAACGGATCTTGCCCAGACGCTTCAGCTTGATCTTGACTGCCACGGGAGTGGTGTCTCCTGGTCTTGACGTGATTGAGCACCGCGAAGTGCCGCGTGGGGTTGCGGTACCCGAGTGCCCGATGGACGCGTCAGCCGGAGGAGAGAGGGGTCCTGGTCGGCTGTCGAGTACAGCTGACCATTCTGCCACACCGTGACAGGTCAGCCGACCGCGGCCACCGCCTCCGGGATACGGAACGGCTTCCCGCATCCCCCGCACATGATCGGCGCCTGGGCCAGCACCGACGGGACGACGCGGACATTGCGCCCGCAGTCGCACACCGCCTTCACCCGGACCCCACCGCCCGACGAACCGTGCCGGGCGGCCGGCCCGCGGAAGGTGCGGGCGGTGTCGGCGGCGGTCGCGACGGTGTGCGCCTTGAGGGCGCGCTGCAGCCGGTCGATGGTGGTCCGATAGCGCCTTCTCGCCTCGGGGCTGAGCGTGACCAGAGAGAAGCCGCTGCTCGGGTGCGGCTCATCGGAGTGGTCCAGGCCCAGCTCCTCGGCGATGGCCAGGAAGCGGCGGTTGTGGTAGCGGCCGGCACGCGAGGTGTCACGGACACCTCGCGCCGCGGCGATGCCGTGGACTGCCTCGTGCAGCAGCCGTTCGAAGGAGAGCTCGGCGCCACATGCGGACGACGACTCTCCGATCAGCGATTCTGGCGCGGCGAGATCCGGCAGCTCGGAGTGGTGCCGTTGAATGTCGGCCCACGCCTGCGCCAGCTCTGCGGCGAGTACAGGTGGTGTCGTGCTCACGTCGTGATAACGAGCGGGAAGCGCCCGGTGTTCCGATTCCGGGGCATCACAAATAATTTGCACGTACCAGTCAGTTCAGCGCTGATGCGCCCCGAGGAGGGCGGGTGCGCAGATGTGCGGATGAGCCACCCACCGCGCACCAAGGCGGTACGTAACGCCCGCCCCCTCAGCCCCCCGGATCCGCCCGGTCCGGCGCGCCCCGACCGCCACATCCGTCGAGGCCTCAGCAGCCGCCTCAGTAAGCGCGCGCGACAAAGGCGACGTTACCGGGCGCGTCATCGGCGTCCGGCACCGACCCGTCCTCGGCCACCAGACAGCGCACGGACACGGCCTGCTCGGCGAGCGCCGCCTCCCCCTCCGGGCCGAGGTCCGCCCACCGGATCCGCGCCCAGCCGCCCGCCACCGCGGCCTCGGCGGCCTCCTCGACGGTCCGCACCTCCGAGGTACGGGCCTCGCGCCGCTCCCGCGCCTGACGCAGCAGCAGCGCCTGGTCCTCCTCCAGGACCTTCGGCAGCAGGTCGGGAAGCAGGTCCAGTCGCACCGACTCCTTGCCGCCCGGGATCCGCCGGGCCACCATCGCGGTGCCGCTCTCCAGGTCGCGCGGGCCGACCTCGATACGCACCGGAACGCCCTTGAGCTCCCAGTCCACGGCGCGGCGGCCGAAGGGGGTGTCGGTCCGGTCGTCGACCTGGACCCGCACCCCGGCCGCCGCCAGCCGGTCGCCGATCTCGCGGACCTTGGCCAGCACCGCCTCGTCACCCTTGATGGCCAGAACGACGGCCTGCACGGGAGCAAGTCGCGGCGGAACGCGCAGCCCGCTGTCGTCACCGTGCATCATCACGAGCGCGCCCACCATGCGGGTGGTGCTGCCCCAGGAGGTCTGCCAGACCAGCTCCTGCTTGCCCTCCTTGGACAGGAACTGGGTGTTGAAGGCCCGGGCGAAGTTCTGGCCCAGCTCATGGCTGGTGCCCAGCTGCAGCGCCTTGCCGTCGCCCATCATCCCCTCCAGCGTGAGGGTGTTGATGGCGCCCGCGAAGCGCTCCTTGGCGGTCTTGCGGCCCAGGACGACGTCCATGGCCAGCACGTTCTCCATGAAGTCGGCGTAGACGTGCCGGTGGATGCGGGAGGCGAAGCCGCGCGCGTCCTCGTACGTGGCGTGGGCGGTGTGGCCCTCCTGCCACAGGAACTCGGAGGTGCGCAGGAACAGCCGCGGCCGCAGCTCCCAACGCACCACATTGGCCCACTGGTTGATCAGCAGCGGCAGATCGCGGTAGCTCTGCACCCACTTCGAGAAGTACTCGTTGATGATCGTCTCGGAGGTGGGCCGGACGACCACGGGCTCCTCGAGCTTCTTACCGCCGCCGTGAGTGACGATGGCGAGCTCGGGGGCGAACCCCTCGACGTGCTCCGCCTCCTTCGTCAGATACGACTGCGGGATGAAGAGCGGGAAGTACGCGTTCTGGACACCCTCGGCCTTGATGCGGGCGTCCATGTCCTGCTGCATCCGCTCCCAGAGCCCGTAGCCGTACGGGCGGATGACCATGGTGCCGCGCACCGGGCCGTTGTCGGCCAGCTCGGCCTTGTTGATCAGATCCTGGTACCAGCGCGGAAAATCCTCCGCCTGGGGGGTGAGAACGGGAGCCTTCGCCATGGCGCCGATCGTACGGCGACGGCGCGCCGAACCGTGAATCCGTTTGGAAAGGGCATCAAGGCGAACCGAGCCCTCAAAAAAAGGGGGGCGCACAACGGGGGCACGCAAGCATGGCCGCGAAAGCTCTGGACGCGCGGACGAATGCGCAGTTCCCTGGCCTACGGGGGTGGATCGCGCGGCGCACAACGGTGGCAACAGGCTCTTCTGCTCACGGCACTGCTCTCGTCGGATTGGGGCGCTTTCGATGACATCTACGCTCATACGGCGGCACCTTCCCCCGTACCCCTCCTCCCCCGCGACGTCGGGCGCGGCGATACCCCGCGCCCGCGCCCGCGACTGGGCGGAGATACAGGAACGGATGATGGTGCCGCTGTACGAGGCCGTGTACGAGCGGCTGGAGGTCGGCGCCGGGACCCGGCTGCTGGGCCTGGGCTGCGGCTCGGGCCTGGCCCTGCTCATGGCGGTGGCGCGCGGCGCCGCTGTCTGCGGGGTGGACTTGGACGAGGAGCGCCTGGAGCTCGCCTGCGAGCGGCTGCTCGCGGGCCCCGGAGCGCGGCCGGGCGGCGCACGCCCGGCCGCGGCGCAGGGCGCCGCACGCCTCGCCCGCCTCGCGGACGGCGGCTTGGGGAGTGCCCTGACGACGGCGGGGGCCGGGATGGCGGCGGGGGCCGGATTCACCGTGGTCACCGCCTTCGAGCCGCTGCCGGCTCTCGGGTTCGGTGGCCCGTCCGGCCCCGGTGGCGCCCTGTCCGAGCGGCTCGCCGCGGCTGCCGCCCTGGCCGAGCCCGGCAGCCCGGTCGTCCTGGCCGACTGGGGCCCGCCGGAGCGGTGCGCCACCTCCACGGTGCTGCGCGTGGGCGCACGGCTGGCCGACCCGATGTGCTCCCCCGGTCACCGCTGGGAGGCGCCCCCGCCCGCGCGCTGGCAGCCGTGCGGCAGAGACGACCTGGAGCACCTCGCCCAGCAGGCCGGGCTGCGGCTCGACGGCTCGGGCCGGGTGGCCTGCCCCTTCGGGTACGCCGACATGGACAGCGCGGTGCGCGGGCTGCTGTCGACCGGGCTGTTCGACGCGGCGGAGCGGGCCACCGACCCCACGCAGGTGCGCAAGGAGATCACGGAGGCCCTTCATCCGTACCGGCGTCAGGACGGCACGGTGTGGATGGAGAACGTGATGCGCTATCTGATCGCGCGGGTGTGAGGGCCCGCGAGCCCCTCGGCCCGCCCGGCCCCCGCACCCCGCTCAGCCCATGAACTTCTTGAACTCGTCGGGCAGTTCGAAGTCCTGACCACCCTGCCCGGCGGGCAGGCCGAACGCGCCACCCGGCTGCCCCGCCTGCTCGCGACGGGCCGCGGCGGCCTGCTCATCGGCCTTGCGCTTCATCGGGTTGCCGGAGCGCTGCTTCCCCTTGGCCTTCTTCTGCGGCTTGCCCTTGCGCTTGGCGGCGCCACCGCCCATGCCCGGCATCCCGGGCATGCCGGGCATCCCGCCCTGGGCCATCTTCGACATCATCTTGCGCGCCTCGAAGAACCGCTCCACCAGGTTCTTGACCGCGCTGACCTCGACACCCGAGCCGCGCGCGATACGGGCGCGGCGCGAGCCGTTGATGATGGTCGGGTCCTGGCGCTCGCCGGGCGTCATCGACTTGATGATCGCGGCGGTGCGGTCCACGTCCCGCTCGTCGAGGTTGTTGATCTGGTCCTTGATCTGGCCCATGCCCGGCAGCATGCCCAGCAGCTTGGAGATGGAGCCCATCTTGCGGACCTGCTCCATCTGCGACAGGAAGTCGTCGAGGGTGAACTCCTTGGGGCCCTTCGCCAGCTTGGCCGCCATCTTCTCGGCCTCTTGCTGGCTGAAGGTCTGCTCGGCCTTCTCGATCAGGCTGAGCATGTCGCCCATGCCCAGGATGCGGGACGCCATACGGTCCGGGTGGAACGCGTCGAAGTCGTCCAGCTTCTCACCGTTGGAGGCGAACATGATCTGACGGCCGGTGACGTGCGCGATGGACAGCGCGGCACCGCCGCGCGCGTCGCCGTCGAGCTTGGAGAGCACCACGCCGTCGAAGCCGACGCCGTCGCGGAACGCCTCGGCGGTGTTCACCGCGTCCTGGCCGATCATCGCGTCGACGACGAAGAGGACCTCGTCCGGGCTGACCGCGTCGCGGATGTCCGCCGCCTGCTGCATCAGCTCCTGGTCGATGCCGAGGCGGCCGGCGGTGTCCACGATCACCACGTCGTGCTGCTTGGTCCTGGCGAACTCGATCGAGTCCTGGGCCACCTTCACCGGGTCGCCCACACCGTTGCCCGGCTCCGGGGCGTAGACCGCTACGCCGGCCCGCTCGGCGACCACCGAGAGCTGGTTGACCGCGTTGGGGCGCTGCAGGTCACACGCGACCAGCAGCGGCGCGTGGCCCTGGCCCTTCAGCCACCGGCCGAGCTTTCCGGCGAGCGTCGTCTTACCGGCACCCTGCAGACCCGCGAGCATGATCACGGTCGGCGGCTGCTTGGCGAAGCGGAGGCGGCGGGTCTCGCCGCCGAGGATGCCGATCAGCTCCTCGTTGACGATCTTGATGACCTGCTGGGCGGGGTTCAGCGCCTGGGAGACCTCCGCCCCCAGCGCCCTCTCCTTGATCTGCTTGATGAAGGCCCGGACGACGGGCAGCGCGACGTCCGCCTCGAGCAGGGCGATACGGATTTCACGCGCCGTGGCGTCGATGTCCGCCTCGGAGAGGCGGCCCTTGCCCCGGAGGTTCTTGAAAGTCGCTGCGAGGCGGTCGGAGAGGGTATCGAACACGGTGGTCGCGAATCCTTCGGTCGGATGTCGGGTCGGCGGTCGGCCTCCAAGGGTATCCGCCCGCCGCCCGAACGGTCTGCCCCCGGTGCCGCGTCCCGCGGAGCCTTGGCGCCGCCGCGGGCGCTACGCGCTCAGCGCCCGCTCGACCTCCTTGGCCACCTGCGCCGCGCGCATGGGCTGCAGCGGGGCGCCTGAGGCGTCCGTGACGTAGAAGGCGTCCACCGCGTTGGCGCCCAGCGTGCTGACGTGGGCGCTGCGCACCGTCACCCCCGCGTCCTCCAGCGCGCGGCCGATGCGGTGCAGCAGCCCGGGGGCGTCCTGGGCACGCACCTCGATCACCGTCGCGAGCTGGGAGCTGCCGGACGCGACGGTGACCCTCGGGGGCGGGGCGTGCACGCCGCGGCGGCGGGGGTATTTGCGGTACGCGGCCTCGCGCTCCGCGAGCCGGGCCGCTATGTCGAGCGACCCGTCCAGGGCCCGCAGCAGGTCCTTGCGCAGCCGCGCGGCCTGCGGCAGCGAGCCGTACTCGGCGGCCACCCGCCAGCTCAGCAGCAGCACGCCGGGCCCCGGCTCAAGAGCCGGCCGGCGGGAGTCGGGCGCACCCGCCCCGGACAGTTCACCGGCAAGCTCCCCGGCCAGTTCCCCGGGCAGCTCGATCGCGCGCAGGTCCGCCGCCCGTACGGTCAGCCGGTGCAGCGCCAGCACACCGGCCGCCGCGGGCAGCACGCCGGGCTGGTCGGCGACGGCGATCAGCAGCTCGACGCCGATGGACTCCGCGCCGGACTCGGCGCCATGCCCCTCGGCCACGGCGGCGTCCGGAGCGCCGGAGGCCGCGCCGCCCGTACGGATCCCCGCCGCCTCGCCCGGCGGCAGCGCCTCCGAGCGCGCGTGCAGGGCCAGCACGGGGCCGCCGGTGCGCCAGGCTTCGATGGCCAGCCGCTCCTGTTCGGCGGTGGTCTGCTGGGGCGCGGAGGAGTCCGCCGCCGACTCGCCGGCCAGGACCGCCGTGACCCGCTTGACCAGGTCGGCGACGAGCGAGCCGCGCCAGGCGCTCCAGGCCGCGGGGCCGGTGGCGAGGGCGTCGGCCTCGGTGAGGGCGTGCAGCAGCTCCAGGGTGGCCGTGGAGCCGACGGCCTCGGCGACCGAGCGCACGGTGGCGGGGTCGTCCAGGTCGCGGCGGGTGGCGGTCTCGACGAGCAGCAGGTGGTGACGGACCAGTGTGGCCAGGACGGCGACGTCGGCGCGGTCGAAGCCGATCCGGGACGCCACGTCCCGGGCGATGGTCTCGCCCGCCACCGAGTGGTCGCCGGGCCAGCCCTTGCCGATGTCGTGCAGCAGCGCGGCGACCAGCAGCAGGTCGGGGCGGCCGACGCGGCGGCTGAGCGCGCTGGCCCGCACGGCGGTCTCGACGAGGTGGCGGTCGACGGTCCAGCGGTGCACGGCGTTGCGCTGGGGGCGACAGCGCACCCGCTCCCAGTCCGGCAGCAGCCGGGTGATCAGTCCCTCGGCCTCCAGGGCCTCCCAGACCCCGACGGTGGACTCGCCCGCGCCGAGCAGCGTGACCAGCTGCTCCCTGGCCTCGGGCGGCCACGGTACGGGCAGGGGCTGTGCGGCGGCGGCCAGGCGCCGTACGGCGTGCAGCGACAGCGGCAGCCCGGCCTGGGCGGCGGCAGCCGCGGCCCGCAGCGGCAGGACCGGGTCGCGCTCGGGGCGCGCGGCGCGCGCCAGCACCACCTCGCCGTCCTGCTCGACGACGCCCT
The DNA here is from genome assembly GCF_033793745.1 of Streptomyces sp. ME19-01-6. Classification (NCBI taxonomy): domain Bacteria; kingdom Bacillati; phylum Actinomycetota; class Actinomycetes; order Kitasatosporales; family Streptomycetaceae; genus Streptomyces; species Streptomyces sp. ME19-01-6. The sequence continues at coordinate 106,569 of NZ_JARAXF010000014.1, forward strand.
CGGCGAGCGGGCTGCGCTCCCCCGCCGCGTCCGCGCCGCCCGAGCCGCCGCGCCCGCGGCCGCCGAGGAGGCCGCGCAGCCGCGGCCGGGCCGACCGGGCGCGCAGCACCCGTTCGACCTCGCGCCAGGTCACATCGCTCGCGTACGACATGGTCCGGGCCGACTCGTACACCTGGCGAAGCAGGGTGTCGGCGTCCAGCAGGCCGAGCTCGGCCGCGACCTGGTCCTGCTCCTGCAGCGCGAGCCGGTCGGTGGCCCGCCCGGTGGTCAGGTGCAGCGCGTCCCGCACGTCCAGCAGCCGCCGGCGCGCCTCGGCGAGGCCCTCGCGCGGCGCGTCGGCGAGCCAGGAAGCCGCGATGGCCCGCAGCGCCGTCGCGTCGCGCAGCCCGCCGCGCGCCTCCTTGAGGTCCGGTTCCAGCAGGAACTGCAGCTCGCCGTGGCGCCGGGCGCGGTCCTGTCCCAGCTCGCGCAGCTCGGGCAGGCGCTTCGGGGCCTGGGCCCGCCAGTCGGCGAGCACCGCCGTACGCAGCCCAGCGCTGAGCGCGGCGTCGCCCGCGATGTGCCGCGCGTCCAACAGGCCGAGCTGTGCTTTCAGGTCCTCGCCCGCGGTCTTGCGGGCCTGGTCGGGGGTGCGTACGGAGTGGTCGAGGGCCAGCCCCATGTCCCACACCGGGTACCAGACGTGGTCGGCGAGGGCGGCGATGGCCGAGGCGTCGGCGGAGCCGTCGTGGAGCAGCAGCACATCCAGGTCGCTGCGTGGGGACAGCTCGCCGCGCCCGTATCCGCCGACCGCCACGAGGGCGACGCCCTGGGTGAGACCGGCTGTCTCCGCCCCGCCGGCCAGCAGCGCGGCCAGCCACTGGTCGGTGAGCTCGGCGAGGGCGGCGCGGCGCGGCGGCCCGGACCGCGACTCCTCCTGGAGGAGTCGCAGCCGGGCCGCCGCGTAGCCACCGGGCACCGAGTCGGCCGTCTCCGTCTTCGCCTCGACGCTTTCCGTCAACTCGGCTCCTTGATCACAGGGAAGGGCGTCGTCCGTGTGGTGGGGTACCTCAGAGCGCGTCCGGTCCGCGCTCGCCGGTCCGGACCCGCACCGCGGTCTCCACGGGGACGCTCCACACCTTGCCGTCCCCGATCTTGCCGGTGCGGGCCGCCTTGACCACGACCTCGATGAGGTCGTCGGCGTCGTCGTCCTCGACCAGCACCTCGATGCGGACCTTCGGCACCAGGTCGACGGTGTACTCGGCGCCCCGGTAGACCTCGGTGTGGCCGCGCTGGCGGCCGTAGCCGCTGGCCTCGGTGACGGTCAGGCCGTGGACCCCGAAGGCCTGCAGGGCTTCCTTGATCTCGTCCAGCCGGTGCGGCTTGACGACCGCGGTGATGAGCTTCACGCGTCCACCTTCTTGTTCTGCGGCGCATCGGCGCCGGCCTGGTCCTGGATGGAGGCCACCGTATGACGCGCCACATGCGAGCTGCCGACGGCGCTGAAGTCGTAGGCCGTCTCGGCGTGGTAGGCCTGGTCGAGGCCGCCGACCTCTTCGTCCTCGTCGGCCCGGAAGCCGATGGTGACGTCGATCGCCTTGGCGAGCAGCCAGGAGACGACGAACGAGTAGGCCAGGACGGTGAAGGCGCCGAGCGCCTGCTTGCCCAGCTGGTCCAGGCCGCCGACGCCGTCGGTGGCGAGGAGGCCCACCAGGAGGGTGCCCAGGATGCCGCCGACCAGGTGCACGCCGACCACGTCGAGCGAGTCGTCGTAGCCCAGCTTGTACTTCAGGCTGACCGCCCAGGAGCAGACGACGCCGGCGACGAGGCCGATGATGATCGCGCCCCAGGCGTTGACGGCCGCGCCGGAGGGAGTGATGGCGACGAGGCCCGCGACGGCGCCGGAGGCCGCGCCCAGGGTGGTGAAGGCGCCGTGGCGGATGCGCTCGTAGGCGAGCCAGCCGAGCATCGCGACGCCGGTGGCGATCTGGGTGTTGAACGCCATGTTGGCGGCGGTGCCGTTGGCGGCGAGCGCGGAACCGGCGTTGAAGCCGAACCAGCCGAACCACAGCAGACCGGAGCCCAGCATCACCAGGGGGAGGTTGTGCGGCCGCATCGTGTCCTTTTTGAAGCCGATGCGCTTGCCGAGGACGAGGGCACAGGCGAGACCGGCCGCACCCGCGTTGATGTGGACCGCCGTACCGCCCGCGAAGTCGATCACTTCCTGCTTGAACAGCCAGCCGTCGGCCTGCCAGACCCAGTGGGCGACCGGGAAGTAGACAATGGTGACCCACACGGTGATGAACAGCGTCCAGGCGCCGAACTTGACCCGGTCGGCGACCGCGCCGCTGATCAGCGCGGGGGTGATGACCGCGAACATCAGCTGGAAGAAGGCGAAGGCGAGTACCGGGACCGCGTCGGGCTTGGTGCCCCACAGCGACTCGGGATTGATGCCCTTGAAGCCGATGTGGTCCAGGTTGCCCAGCAGTCCGCTGCCGATGTCGTCACCGAAGGTTAGGGAGTAGCCGAACAGCACCCACAGGAGGCTGACGACGCCCAGGGTGATGAAGGACATCATGAGCATGTTCAGGGCGCTCTTCACCCGGACCATGCCGCCGTAGAAGAAGGCCAGGCCGGGGGTCATCAGCATCACGAGCGCGGCGCTGATCAATACGAATGCGGTATTTGCGCCATTCAATGTGGACGTCTCCTCGAAATGACGGCCCGTGCGGGCAGTACTCAGGTGGGCCGGTTTTCGCCACGAGGTTGACGCAGCGCCGTTTCAGTCGATGCCGCCCGATGTTTCACGGCAGTGACGAAGGGCGCGGGAGTGTTACGCGCTGATGAACTGATGCTTGACGGCCGGAAGGCGTTGTTATCGTGTCGCGACCATGGACGGGGGGCTCAGACGGCCCGGACGGACTCCGCCCTGTCCGAGGAATCGGGCAGATGGTCGGCGAGCCGCTCGCCGAGCTGGACCACCGCCGGGACGCTCCCGAAGTCGCGGATCGCGGTGTCCACGGTCTTGCGCAGCCGGTTGCTGACCCGCTCGGAGCGCACCCGCCGGGCGAGCGGCAGGGCCTTCTCGGCGACCGCCGCGCACTGCTCGGGCTCCTTCTGCAGGAGGTGGACGGTGGCCAGCCCGATCAGGTTCAGCGCATACGAACGGTTGGGCCCGCCCTCCTCGGCCGCCTCCTGGCCGAAGAGCTCGACCGCGCGGCGCATCACGGGGTCGGCCAGCTCGGCGTAGGTGGGGCTGCGGCCCGCGACATAGGCGAGGTCGCGGTACGAGTGCGCGTTCTCCGCGTTGAGCTCGGCCTCGGAGAAAAAGCCGATCCAGTCCGGGTCTCCGTCGCCCGCGGCGCAGTCGGCGAAGGTGTCCTCGGCCATCTTCACGGCGCGGTGGCACTTGCTGGGCTGGCCCATATTGGCGTACGCCCGGGCCTCCATCGCATACAGCATGGCCTGGGTCCGCGCCGTCGCGCTCTCCCGGCTGCCGTACTGGGCGAGGTGGATCAGCTCCAGCGCGTCCTCGGGGCGCCCCACATGGATCATCTGGCGGCTCATGCTGGAGAGGATGTACGAGCCCAGCGGCCGGTCCCCGGACTCCTTGGCCGCGTGCAGGGCGAGCACGAAGTACTTCTGCGCGGTCGGCTGCAGCCCGATGTCATAGCTCATCCACCCGGCGAGCTCGGCCAGCTCGCCCGCGACTTTGAACAGCCGCTTGGAGACCCGCTCGGGGTGCGGCTCCTGCAGCAGGTCCGTCACCTCGTGGAGCTGGCCGACCACCGCCTTGCGGCGCAGTCCGCCGCCGCACTGGGCGTCCCACTTCCGGAACATCACGATGGTGGACTCGAGCAGGTCCAGCTCCGGCTCTGAGAGCCGGGAGATCCGCCGGGAGCGGCCCGCGTCCGGCTGGGTCCGGCCGTCGGGCCGGCCGGAGGGCGAGGGCACCAGCCAGCGCTGCATCGGCTCGATGAGGGCCGGGCCCGCCGACAGGGCGAGCGAGGTGCCGAGGAAGCCCCGCCGGGCGAGCATCAGGTCGCTGCGCGAGAATTCGCCGATCAGCGCGACCGTCTCCGGACCGGCCCAGGGCAGGTCCACCCCGGACACGGACGGTGACCGATGGGCCGTGCGCAGCCCGAGGTCCTCGATTCCGACCACACAGCCGAAGCGGTCGGAGAACAGCTCGGACAGAATCTGCGGAATCGGCTCGCGCGGCTGCTCGCCGTCGAGCCAGCGGCGCACCCGTGAGGTGTCGGTGCTGATGTGGTGGGCACCCAACTGGCGTGCTCTGCGGTTCACTTGGCGCGCGAGCTCGCCCTTGGACCAGCCGCTGCGCACGAACCACGAGCCCAACTGCGCGTTGGGACGCTTGTCAGCACTGCCGCCGTTGTCGCCCACTGGAACGCCCCATCCCACGATTCCGCTCGCACCGCGACCAGAATGCCGTCTGTCACGGTCAGTTGTCCCCGCGATCCGCCGCATCAATCGCGGGAGACAGGGGCCCATGCACTGAAAGTAATCTTACGATCACGCCTCCGGCGAGGAAGTTCGGGAAAACGCCACCATTCGCCACCCCTTCGAATGAACGCCACCGGCGATCCACACGATTCACTTGACACGGGACGACCAGAAGCAGCCGAAACAGGTGGAGGGGTGCGCACCGGGGCGCGCGCTCAGCGTCTCACCACCCTCTGCACCACGCCGCACCGCGGCCGCCGCACCACATCCGGCTACGGAGCGCGAGGGCTTCGCGCCACTGCGTCATTCGGCTCGTAACCATCGGCAGGGCGACCCGTTGGAGGGTGCATGGGCTTCACGATCGGCGGCATCCGGGACATGCGGTCAGGCTCGCGGCGGCGCGGCCGTACAACCGAGTGCACGACGGTGGCGGAGTACACCGGCCTATGGGGGTGGGACGTGGTGCCGGGCGCCCGGGCCGCCCGCGGCGCGGGCGGCAGCAGAAACGAATGTTCATGTGGCGCGGCCGACTGCGCCGCCCCCGGCGCCCACCCCCTCGCCTTGGCTCCCGCCGTCCCCGCGGGCGCCACCCTCGACGACGCGACGGCGGCCTGGGAGGAGGTCCCGGGGGCCGCGGTGCTGCTGCCCGTGGGCAAGTCGTTCGACGTCCTGGAGGTCGCCGAGCAGGCGGGCCGGCTCGCCCTGGTCCGGCTGGAGCGCATGGGGTTACCGCTCGGCCCGGCGACCGCCACGCCCCACGGGCGGGCCCAGTTCCTCGTCGCCCCGGGCGCCGCCGAGCAGCTGCCGCAGCTGCTCTACCGCATGGGCTGGGACGACGCCGACCTGGACCTGCGCTGTCTGGGGCCCGGCGACCACATCACCGCCCCGCCCAGCGACCTCGGCGGGCTCGGCGCCGTCCGCTGGCTGCGCCCGCCCACGCTCGACACGGCGGGCCACCCGCCCCACGCGCGGCTGCTGCTGGGCACGCTGGCGTACGCGGCCCACCGCGCGGGCGGCTGAGGCACCGGAGACCGTCCAGAGCCACACCGGCCAGAAACGCTCCGGGCGCCCGAGATGTCTCGGGCGCCCGGAGCGGAGGGGGTGGAGTGGATCAAGGGGTCGGCCAGTCAGTCGCCGATCAGCGCGTCGACGAAGGCCTCCGGCTCGAACGGCGCGAGGTCGTCCGCGCCCTCGCCCAGGCCCACCAGTTTGACCGGTACGCCCAGCTCACGCTGGACCGCGATCACGATGCCGCCCTTGGCGGTGCCGTCCAGCTTGGTGAGCACGATGCCGGTGATGTCCACGACCTCCGCGAAGACCCGTGCCTGCACCAGGCCGTTCTGCCCGGTGGTGGCGTCCAGCACCAGCAGCACCTCGTCCACCGCGCCGTGCTTCTCCACGACCCGCTTCACCTTGCCCAGCTCGTCCATCAGGCCGGTCTTGGTGTGCAGCCGTCCCGCGGTGTCGACGAGCACGACGTCCGCGCCCTCGGCGATGCCCTCCTTGACCGCGTCGAAGGCGACCGACGCCGGGTCGCCGCCCTCGGGGCCCCGGACGGTACGGGCGCCGACCCGCTCGCCCCAGGTCTGCAGCTGCTCGGCGGCCGCCGCGCGGAAGGTGTCGGCCGCGCCGAGGACCACCGACTTGCCGTCGGCGACCAGCACCCGCGCGAGCTTGCCGGTGGTGGTGGTCTTGCCGGTGCCGTTGACCCCGACGACCATGACGACGCCCGGCTTCTCCTCGCCGTTCGTGCCCACACCGCTCTCGGTGTGCACGATGCGGTCGGCCTCGGTGCCGATCAGCTGGAGCAGCTCCGCGCGCAGCAGGCCGCGCAGCTCCTCGGGGGTACGGGTGCCCAGCACCCTGACCCGTTCGCGCAGCCGCTCCACCAGTTCCTGCGTCGGCATGACGCCGACGTCGGCGGTCAGCAGGGTGTCCTCGATCTCCTCCCAGGTCTCGTCGTCGAGGTGCTCCCGGGACAGGAGGGTGAGCAGCCCCTTGCCCAGCGTGGTCTGGGAGCGGGAGAGCCGGGCCCGCAGCCGCACCAGCCGGCCGGCGGTCGGCTCGGGCACCTCGATCGCGGGCGCTTCCGGCTGCGCGGGCACGGTGGGTGCGGGCGGCGCCTCGGTGACCGGCAGATCCACCTCTTGGATGGTTCTGCGCGGTTCCTCGGTCGGGGCTTCCGCCTCCTCGCCGACGTGCGGCTCGGCGGGCGGCGCGGTGACGGACGGACTGCTCGGCGGGGCCGGGGGCAGCCGCTTCTTCTTGCGGCTGCCGATCACGAGCCCGCTGACCGCGGCGAGCGCGATCACAGCGATGACTACAGCAAGGATGACTTGTTCCATAACGCACCCAGTATCAGCCAACGCGGTGCGGGGAGTCATTCACCTCCCAGCCCGGCCTCACGAGCCCGGACGATCGCCTGGGCACGGTCCCGAACCTGCAGCTTGGCGAAAATGGAGCCGACGTGGTTGCGCACGGTCTTGTCCGTGACCACCAGCCGCTGGGCGATCTGGCGATAGCCGAGCCCGACCGCGAGCAGTTCCAGGACCTCGCGTTCGCGGGCGGTGAGGGTGGGGAACGCCTCTTTGGCCGAGGCGGTGCCGAAGGAGCCGAGCAGGGTGCCGAGCCGCTCCGCCATGCGGGGGCTGAACACCGCGCCGCCGCGCGCCACGGTGTGCAGGGCGCGCAGGATCTCGTCCCGGCCCGCGCCCTTGAGGAGGTAGCCGCGGGCCCCGGCGCGCATGGCCGCCAGCAGGCTGTCGTCGTCCTCGGACATGGTCATGACGACCACACGTGCCTCGGGGTGGGCGCACAGGATCCGCCGGGTGGCCTCCGTTCCGGACCGGCCGGGCAGCCCGAGGTCCATCACCACCAGGTCGGGCCCGACGCGCTCGGCCTCGGCGACCGCCTCCTCCGCGGACGCGGCCTGGCCGACCACGGTGAACGCGTCGTCCAGGTTGACCGCGGCCGCCAGGCCCTCGCGGAAGAGCGGATGGTCGTCCACGAGCAGTACGCGCCACTGCGGTCCTCCCGCGGCTGCTGTCACCGGCCCGGCCCCTCTTCCGCGTGGTCTCGGCCGTGATCTCCGCCGTGGTCTCCGCCGTGGTCCCGGCCTCCTTCGCGGCGGTGCTCTTCGGGTGTGACGGGTACGGCCGCCTCATGGACGGCGTTCACAGCGTCGCCCTCGGAGTGCTCGGCCTCCCCCGGCCCGGTGAGCGGAAGGATCGCGTGCACCACCGTGCCCGTCGCGGATCCCGTCACCGAGCAGGAGCCGCCGATCTCCTCGGCGCGCTCCGCCACGGAGGCCAGCCCGACGCCGGGCACGGCGCCGCGCCGCAGCCCGCTCCCGTCGTCGATGACCTTGACCTCGAGCGTGTCGGGGCCCGCGGTGAGCTCGATCCGGACCTGCCGGGCCCGCGCGTGGCGCACCGCGTTGGTCAGCGACTCGGCGGAGATCCGGTACGCGGCCGTCTCCACGCCGGGCGACAGCGGCGGCAGCGCGGTGGGGCGGGTGGCCACGGTCACCCGGGGCCCGGCGCCGCCCAGCCGCCGCCCCAGGTCCCGTACCGCCTTGGCCAGGCCGCGCTCGGCCAGGGCGGCGGGGGCCAGCCCCGAGGTGATCCGCCGCACCTCGACCAGGGCCTCGGCGAGGGTCTCGGCGGCCTCGCGCAGCTGGTGGCGGGCCGGGTGCCCGGGCGGGCAGGTGGTCTGCGCGATGTCCAGGCGCAGCCGTACGGCGGCGAGCTGGGGGCCGAGGCCGTCGTGGATCTCCCGCCGCAGCCGGCGGCGTTCCTGCTCCCGGGCGAGTACCAGCCGCTCGCGGGCGGCCTGGGCCTCCTCGGCGAGGCGGAGGGCGGCGAGCGCCGGGGCCGCCTGGTCGGCGAGCAGGGAGAGCAGGCCGCTGTCGCGTTCGGCGGGGGTGCCGAAGCCGTCCCGGGCGACTTCGAGTCGGCCGACCGTACGGCCGTGGTGGCGCAGCACGAAGGCCTGGACCGGGCCGGTGAGCGGCGCCCCGGCCGCGGCCAGCCGCCGGGGCCCGGAGCGGGTGTCGACGCTGACGGCGGCGCCGGAGACGCCGAGGTCCTCGACGGCGCTGCGGCAGATCTGCTGGGGCACCTCGCCGGGGTGGGGCGCCTGCTGGAGCCGTACGGCCAGGGCACTGGCGGCCTCGTGGGGGCGGGCGCGCGGCCCGTAGAAGGCGCGCTCGACGCGCAGGGTCAGCCAGCGCGCGGTCGGCCGCAGGGACCAGCCGAGCAGCAGGGCGCAGCCGACGGCGGTGCTGATCGCCCCGCCGCGCAGGGAGGGCAGTCCGGCCTGGACGGCGACGACCGCGCAGACGACGACGGCCGCGAGGGAGGTGAGGACGAAGGCGCGGGCGAGGCGGTGGCTGGTGACGCGATCCAGACGCCATATGCCGGTGCGGGCGACGCCCAGGCAGATCGCGGCCGCCCACACGGCGCTGCCGATGGTGCGCGCCACGATGGTGGGCATGCCCTCGGCCCACTCGGACAGCAGCAGGAAGACACAGGCCGGGTAGGCGGCGGCGAGCAGCGCCCAGTTGCGCCGCTCGGCGCCGTGGGCGACGGCGGCGCGGCAGCACAGCGCGCCCGTCACCACGGCGGCCACGGCGTGCAGCACCCAGTCCTCCGCCGCGGCGTAGTGCTCGAGGTGGCCGAAGGCCCATTGGCCGCCGCCGGTGGCGAAGAACGGGTTGGGCGCCGAGCCGACCATCGGCTCGCTGACCAGCCAGAGGGCGGCGTAGCCCAGCCAGTACGCGGAGGCGCCGACGCTCATCGCCCACCACTGCCACCGCCGCTGCGAGCCGCGCGGGAACAGCCACAGCGGCAGCAGCAGGACGGTCAGCGGGCGGCAGGCGATCCCGGCGGCCGAGATCAGCAGCTGAACGACCGCGCCCGCCGACCCCAGGTCGGCCAGTCCCAGCAGGTCGGCGGCGGCCGAGGGCAGCAGCCACAGCGCCCCGGCGACCAGCAGGACGCTGCCGTAGCGGCGGGCGGAGCGCTCGGCCAGCAGGAGCACCCCGACGCCCAGGACCGGGATGCCCACGGCGACGCGGGTCAGCACGGCGGTGCCGCGCGGTTGCGGGTAGGACAGGGCCAGCCATTGGTCGTTCACCCGTAGCAGTCCGGCCAGCCAGCCCGCGAGGACCACCACGAAGAGGGCGGAGACTCCGCCGGCGGCCTGCACGGCGCGGTCCTTGGGCTGGACCGCGCGCCTCATCCCATCCCGGAGCCCTGGGCCGGGGCAGGGGCAGGGGCCGAGGCCGGGCTCGCGGCCGGAGCCGGGGCCGGGCCGGCGGTATGGCTCCTGCCCCGGCCTTTGACCCACAGCGTGATGTAGTTGTCGCTGTGGCCCGGCCGGCATTTGTACTCACTCCACTTGTGGGCTTCCACTCCGTTCCGGCCCGCCTCGCGGCAGGCGCTGGTGGTGTCGAAGTGCCCGGCCTCCCGCCAATCCGCTCCCTGGGCCGCGGCGGCGGGCGCTGCCGGGGCGGTCCCCGCGAGGGCGCCGGTGAGCAGGGCGAGCGCGGTCATCACGTGGGTCCGGCGGGTCCGGGATGGGGTCATCTGACAACCTCCTTGTTCTCCGGTCCGAGCACTACCCGCGGTGGGGCGGGTGAAGTGTGCGCGGGCCCGAGCCCACCCGAACCGGTGACTGACCCGCACCCGCGTTCCGGCCCTTGCGCCGGCCTTCGCGCCGGCCCTTGTGTCAGCTGTCTCACCGCTCACCACACCAGCAGCAGGATGGCGACGGCGATGGCCTCGGCCTCGATGTAGGGCACGCCGAACCGCATCAGGGTCAGCATGATCGGCTTGGCCGACCAGATCTCGAGGGTCTCCAGGAAGTAGCCGAGCCGGTGGGCGTAGCGGCGGACCATGGCGGTCTCGCGCGGCCCGAGCCGGATGAGCAGTTTGGCCAGCAGATCGCCGCCGTGGTGCAGGGCGATGGTCAGCAGCCGCTGCCGGATGAGCTGCGCCTCGGCCGGGGCGGCGCCGGCCGTGCCGAAAAGGGCCGTCTTGGCCGCTGCGAGTTCCGCGGTGTCGCCGGCGGCGCGCCGCACCCGGATGACCAGGTCGTCGATGTCGGATCCGGTGATGACCGGTTCCCCCGTAGTGATCGTCATCGCGCCCCTCCGCTTTGTGTCACGACTTCGTCCCCGCGCGGCGGCGGGAAGTCGACGCCCGGGGCACCGGGCCTTCCCCTACCGTCAGCCGCCCTGTGTCCCAGGCACATGAGTCATCCGCCCCGCCCTGCCCGCGGTATCCCTGTGCGGCTCCGCCGCGCGGGGCGGAGCCCGTTGGCGGCCTCCACTCCCTGTTTATTTGACGGACCGTCAGTTAACGTGCCCCTCTCGCCCGCCCACCGCCCAGGGCGACAGAACCGCCCCGGGGGACAGAAGGGGGACATCCGCCATGCCCGTCACGGTCGTACGGCTCAATCTGGTCGATCCCGACGCCACTCCCGAGTCCCTGTCCCGGCGCTACCGGGCGGCTGTCGAGATGGCCGCCTACGCCGACGAGCAGGGCATCGACACCGTTCAGACCGAGGAGCATCACGGCGCCGCGAACGGCTGGCTGCCCTCCCCGCTGACCTTCGCGGGCGCGGTGCTGGGCGCCACCCGGCGGATCGCGGTCACCGTCTCCGCACTGATCACCCCGCTCTACGATCCGCTGCGGCTGGCCGAGGACATCGCCGTGCTCGACCTGGTGAGCGGCGGCCGCCTGGTCACGGTGGCGGGCATCGGCTACCGGCCCGAGGAGTACGCGGGGCTCGGCAGGGAGTGGAAGCGGCGCGGCGCGCTCCAGGACGAGGCGCTGGAGACGCTGCTCGCGGCCTGGACCGGCGAGCCCTTCGAGTACCGGGGCCGCACGGTGCTGGTCACCCCGCGCCCGTACACCCGGCCGCACCCGACGCTGCTGGTCGGCGGCAGCTCCAAGGCCGCCGCGCGCCGCGCCGCCCGGCTGGGGCTGCCGTTCTTCCCCAGCGCCCATCTGCCGGAGCTGGAGGCGTACTACCACGCCCGGCGGGCGGAGTACGGGACACCGGGCTGGTGCGTGATGCCCGCCGCGCGGACGTCCCTGCTGCATGTGGTCGAGAACCCGGAGCAAGCAGAGCGGGCCTGGGCGGAGTTCGGCTCGCATCTGCTGCACGAGGCGCGGATGTACGACTCCTGGCAGTCGGACGGGGGCGTGCGGTCCGCCGTCCGCTCCCGCGCCGAGGACGTCGCGGCGCTGCGCGGCGAGGGCGTGTACCGCGTCGTCACGCCCGAGGAGTGCGTGGCGCTGGCCGAGGAGGGCGGCGAGGCGGCGAGCCTGGTGCTGCATCCGCTGTGCGGCGGGATGCCCGTGGAGGAGGGCTGGCGCTCGCTGCGGCTGTTCGCGGAACGCGTTCTGCCCCGCCTCAAGGAGTGAGGCGGGGCAGAACCTTGAAGGGTGAGGAGGGGGCCGGCGGGGGGATTAGCCCATCTCCTCCAACGCCTTGCCCTTGGTCTCCGGCACCCACTTGAGGATGAAGGGGATCGAGAGCGCGGCGAAGACGGTGTACATGATGTACGTCGCCGACAGGTTCCAGTCGGACAGGCTCGGGAAGCTGGCGGTGATGGCCCAGTTGGCGATCCACTGCGCGGAGGCGGCGACGCCCAGCGCGGCGGCACGGATCTTGTTGGGGAACATCTCGCCGAGCAGTACCCAGACCACCACGCCCCAGGAGAGGGCGAAGAAGAGGACGAAGGCGTGGGCCGCGATCAGGGCCAGGACGCCCTGGCCGTGCGGAAGCTTGCCGTCGACCAGGTGCGCCGAGAAGGCCCAGGCCACCAGGGCGAGCGAGACCGCCATACCGGCCGAGCCGATCAGCGCGAGCGGCTTGCGGCCGATCTTGTCGACGAAGACCATCGCGATGACGGTGCCGATGATGTTGATGATCGAGGTGGTGAAGGAGTAGAAGAACGAGCCGCTCGGGTCGACGCCGACGGACTGCCACAGCGTCGAGGAGTAGTAGAACGCCACGTTGATGCCGACGAGCTGCTGGAAGACCGAAAGACCGATGCCGATCCAGACCACCGGCAGCAGCCCGAACCGGCCGCCGAGCAAGTCCTTGAAGGTGGACTTGTGCTCGCTGCGCATGGCCTGTTCGATCTCGGCGACGCGCGCGTCGAGGTGAGTACCCTCGCCCTCGACCTGGGCCAGGACCTGCTTGGCGCGGTCGGCCTTGCCGACGGAGATCAGGAAGCGGGGCGACTCGGGGATGGCGAAGGACAGCAGGCCGTACACCACGGCCGGGACGACCATCACGCCGAGCATCCACTGCCAGGCCTCGATGCCGCCGATCTTGCCGCGCTGGTCGCCGTCGGCGAGGTTGAGGATGCCCCAGTTGACGAGCTGGGACAGGGCGATGCCGATGACGATCGCGGCCTGCTGGAAGGAGGCCAGACGGCCGCGGTACGCGGGCGGGGCCACCTCGGCTATGTAGGCCGGGCCGATCACGGAGGCCATGCCGATGCCGATGCCGCCGAGCACCCGCCATACGGCCAGGTCCCACAGGGCGAAGGGAAGGGCCGAGCCGACCGCGCTGATGGTGAACAGCACGGCGGCGATCTGCATGACGCGGATCCGGCCGATGCGGTCGGCCACCCGGCCGGCGATGGCGGCGCCGATGGCCGAGCCGATCAGGGCGATGGCCACGACCTGCGCGAGCGCGGCGGAGCCGATGTCATAGCGGCCGCGGATGGCCTCGACCGCTCCGTTGATCACCGAGCTGTCGTAGCCGAAGAGGAAGCCGCCCATCGCGGCGGCGGCGGTGATGAAGATGACACGGCCGAGCGGGGCCGGCTGGGCCTGGCGGCCCGCGGACCCCGATGCCTGCACGGTGGTGGTCAACGTGAACTCCTGTGGCCATCCGGCAACGCTGCCGGACGTGGGGGGCCTTCCAGCGGGGCCCAGCCGAGGGGTCGGCCACCACTTGAAGGTAAAAGCGACGTTACCGAGACTATGCCTTCAAGTTTCGAAGTCAATAGGATGTGACGGAGCAGTCACTACAGGTGGATGATGGGGAGACCTTGGGCGCGCCCGATCGAATGACTTCAAGTATTGAAGCGCTTACCGTAGCCTCTGGCTGATGACCTTCGAGACCCCGTCGCCCTGCATGGAGACCCCGTACAGCGCGTCGGCGACCTCCATCGTCCGCTTCTGGTGTGTGATCACGATCAGCTGGGAGCTCTCCTGGAGTTCTTCCATGATCCGGATCAGCCGCTGCAGATTGGTGTCGTCCAGCGCCGCCTCCACCTCGTCCATCACATAGAACGGACTCGGCCGCGCCTTGAAGATCGACACTAGCAGCGCCACGGCGGTCAGCGACCGCTCCCCGCCGGACAGCAGCGACAGCCGCTTGACCTTCTTGCCCGGCGGCCTGGCCTCCACGTCCACGCCCGTGGTCAGCATGTTCTCCGGATCGGTGAGCACCAGCCGGCCCTCGCCGCCCGGGAACAGCCGCGAGAAGACGCCCTCGAACTCGCGCGCCGTGTCCCGGTAGGCCTCCGTGAACACCTGCTCGACGCGCTCGTCCACCTCCTTGACCACCTGCAGCAGATCGGCCCGCGTCTTCTTCAGGTCCTCCAGCTGCTCGCTCAGGAACTGGTGCCGCTCCTCCAGCGCCGCGAACTCCTCGAGCGCCAGCGGGTTGACCTTGCCCAGCTGCTGATACGCCCGCTCGGCGGCCCTCAGCCGCTTCTCCTGCTGCGCCCTGGCATAGGGCACCGGCTGATTGCGCGGATGCTCCGGGTCCTCCGGCAAGACCTCGCCCTCGGCGGGCGGGGACGGCGGCACCAGCTGGTCCGGTCCGTACTCGGCGACCAGCCCGGCCGGCTCGACGCCCAGCTCCTCCAGCGCCTTCGTCTCCAGCTGCTCGATCCGCAGCCGCTTCTCGGCGCCCAGCACCTCGCCCCGGTGCACCGAGTCGGTCAGCTTGTCCAGCTCGCTCTTGAGCTCGCGGCCACGGTTGCGCTCGGCGACCAGCTCACGCTCCCGCTCGGCCTTCGCCCGCTCGGCCGCGTCCCGCTCCTGCTCGGCCCGCACCAGCGAGACCTCGACATGCGCCAGCAGCTGCCGGGCGCCCGAGGCCACCGCCGAGGCCACGCTCGCCTCGTGCCGCAGCCGCGCCCGGCGCTGCTCCGCACGCGCCCGCGCCTCGCGCTCGGCGCGCGCCCCCCGGTCGAGCGCGTCCGCCCGCCCCGCGAGCCCCTTGACCCGCTCCTCGTGCGTACGGACCTGGAGCCGCGCCTCCATCTCGGTCTGCCGGGCGTTCGCCCCGTCGGCCGCCAGTCTGTCCCGTACGGAAGTGTCCGGCTCCTCGGCCCCTCCTTCACCGAAGGTGGCTTCCTCCTCTGCCACGATCAGCCGCTCGGCCAGCTCCTCGGCCTCCTCGGTGGCCCTGGCCAGCGCCTCCTCCGCCTTGGCCGCGGCCGCGGTCATCCGCTCGGCCTCGCCCGCCGCGGCCCGCGCCTGCCCGGCCAGCCGCCCCAGCGACTGGGCGACCTGCGACTTCTCGCGGTCCGCCGCGCTGCGCCGGGCCGCCAGCTCCTCGACTCGGGCCGCGCTCTCGGCCCGCCGCTCCGCCGCCGCCCGCTGCGCGTCGGTGAGCTCCTCGCACCGCACGGCGAGCTCCTCCAGCTCCGCCGCCGCCTCGTCGACCGAGGCCTGCACCTCCAGCAGACTGGGCGCCCCGGCGGACCCGCCCTGGGCGAAATGCGCCCCGAGCAGATCGCCCTCGGCGGTCACGGCCGTCAACTCCGGCCGCCGCTCGACCAGTTCCTCGGCGTCCTCCAGCGTCGCGACCACCACCACGTCCCGCAACAGCCATCGCACCGCCGACAACAGCCCCGCGGGCCCGCCCACGAGCTCCGCCGCGCGCCGCGCCCCGGCCTCGCCGTCAGGCCCGGCCTCGGCCACCGACGCGGCCCGGCCCCCGGCATCCCGCCGCACCGCCGCCCGGCCGCCGTCGCCGGGGACCGCGCTCCCGGCCGCTTCCGCGGCGGGTCCGTGCGCCGTCTCCGCCCCGGACTCCCCGGGCCTGGCGCCCGGAACGGTGATGCCCACGTCGGCGGAAGCTGCTCCGCCCGCCGGGGAATCGGCGGGGGAACCGGCCGCCCGGACGGCCGCCGCCACGCCGGGCTCGGGCGCGGACGGTGGCCCCGAGGGAAACGGGGCGACGAGTGGGGCACCGCCGGCCGCCGTGTCGGCGTCCGCGTGCTCCCCCTGGCCGTCCGCGCCGCCTCCGGCAGAGTGCGGAACACGTACGGAGCCGAGCTGACCGACCGTCGGGCCACCGGGAGCACCCGCCGCCGTCCCGGGCGCGGGCGAAACACCCGGGATGTCCGAGCCGCGGGCCCCGGCCGCGCTGTCGTCCGGCGGCCGCTCGCCGGGGCTGCCGTGGCCCGCTCCCGAGCCGTTCGCCTCGACGGGGCGGCCGGCGGCCGGCACCGCGGCCGGGCCCACCAGGGGCGACCCGGGGATACCGGGTCCGGCAGGCGCGTCCGCCGCCCTGAGGGAGTCGGCGCGCGCGTCCGCCGGGGCGCCGAGCAGGAGCGCCGCGCGGCCCGCGTCCTGTTTGCGGAGGAGGCGGATCGCCTCCGCCGCGGTCCGGGGGTCCGCGACGGCGATCGCGTCGGCCGCGGCGCCCAGGGCCGCGGCCACGGGGACCTCGAAGCCGGGGGCGACGTCAAGGAGTTCGGCGGCCGGGCCGAGGAGGCCGGTCAGCCGGTCGGCGGAGCCGAGGAGGGCGCCCGTGCCGTCCTTTCTGCGCAGGCCCAGGGCCAGCGCGTCATGGCGGGCGGCGGTCGCGGCGCGCTCGCGCTCGGCGGCGGTCAGGGCCTCGCGGGCCGCCCGGTGCCCGGTCTCCGCCTCGGACAGCTCCCGCTTGGCAGCCTCATGGCGCTCCGCCAATTGCGCGTCGCCCGCGTCCAGTCCGTCCACTTCGGCCTGGAGCTGTTCGTACTCCTCCTGCGCGGCGGCCGCCCGCTGCCGGGCCTCGTCGCGGGCGACGGCCAGCCGGTCGATCTCGGCCCGGGCCGAACCCGCCCGGCCCCGGGCGGCGTTCACCTGGCCCTGCAGCCGGGCCAGCCCCTCGCGGCGGTCGGCGATGGCGCGGGCCGCGTCCTTCAGCCGACGCTCTTCGAGCGCCAGCTCGCGCTCCAGTTCGGCCCGGTGCGCGACGGTGTCGTCCAGCGCCCGGCTCGCCGCCTCCAGCGCGGCCTCCAGCTCCGCCTCCTGCTCGCGGATCCGGGCCGCCTCGCGCTCCATGTCCTCCGGGTCGCGGCCGCGCCGCTCCTCGCCGGGGGCGGAGGTGGCGCTCTTGACCCGGGCGTCGGCCAGGCTGATCGTGCCGCGCACCCGCTCGGCGAGCTGCGAGAGCTCGTACCAGGTCTGCTGGGCGTCCCGCAGCCGCGGCGCCAGCTGCCGTACCTGCTCCTCCAGGGCCGCCTCCCGCTGCTGCGCGGTGCGCAACTCGGCCTCGGCGGCCTCTTTGCGCTGCTTGAGCGCGGCCTCGTCGGCGATCTCGGTGCGCAGCGCCTCGCGCATGGTCACCAGGTCGTCGGCGAGCAGCCGCAGCCGGGCGTCCCGCAGGTCGGCCTGGATGACGGCGGCCCGCCGGGCGACCGCGGCCTGCCGCCCGAGCGGCTTGAGCTGGCGCCGCAGCTCGTCGGTGAGGTCCTGGACGCGGGCGAGGTTGGCCTGCATGGCGTCGAGCTTCCGGAGCGCCTTCTCCTTGCGCTTGCGGTGCTTGAGCACGCCCGCGGCCTCCTCGATGAAGGCGCGGCGCCCGGTCGGGTCGGCGTGCAGGACGGAGTCGAGCTGGCCCTGGCCGACGATGACATGCATCTCGCGGCCGATGCCGGAGTCGGAGAGCAGCTCCTGGATGTCCAGGAGGCGGCAGGTGTCCCCGTTGATCTGGTACTCGCTGCCGCCGTTGCGGAACATGATCCGCGTAATGGTGACTTCGGCGTATTCGATGGGCAGCGCGCCGTCCGAGTTGTCGATGGTGAGGGAGACCTCGGCGCGGCCGAGCGGGGGGCGTCCGGTCGTCCCGGCGAAGATGACGTCCTCCATCTTCCCGCCGCGCAGCGACTTGGCGCCCTGCTCCCCCATGACCCAGGAAAGCGCGTCCACGACATTGGACTTGCCCGAACCGTTGGGGCCGACGACACAGGTGATACCCGGCTCGAAGCGCAGCGTCGTGGCGGAGGCGAAGGATTTGAAGCCTCGGAGGGTCAGGCTCTTGAGATGCACGCCTTTGGACTCTACCTCCCTATGCGCAGCACCGTCGCATCACTCCGTAATGAACCTGGTACTCTCAGTGCATCATCGGAGGCGACATTCAAGTCTCCGACAACCCGAGCGAGTCCCGTACTTGCTCCGGCGGCCGGAAGGGTCGTCGCCGGACAGGCATGACCTGTCAAACTCCCCGGAGCGATCCAGGGGAGAATCTCCCGGGTACATCCGGGAGAGAACTTCAACTCCCGTGTCTCACCCGACCACCGCGGCACCGGCACCCCCGCCCTTCGGCGGGGGCGTCGCGCGGCGGCCCTCCGCTCTCCTCGGCCCCTTCTCGGTTTTTCTCGATTTCTTCTCGGTTTCACCGCTCAGGGGGAGGGGCACATCAGACGGTAAGGGAAGCGCGGCCGGCCGCCGCGGAAACGACGAAGGGACGCCGATCGGCGTCCCTTGCAGATTCTCAAGCGGCTGACGGTGCAGCCCGACCGGCCCGGAAGCCCGGTCAGGCGAGCGCAGGCTCCGCCTGGGATACGTCGATGCTGTCGAGCAGCGAGTCGCCGTGGTGAGCGGCGGCGGACAGAGCGTCGTTCTCGGCCTGGATCCGAATGAGCTCGGATTCGAGGTCCTGGACGCGCTGCTGAAGCCGTCGCATCTCGGCGAGGACTCGGGGGTCGGAGCCGCCGACGTAACCGAGAAGCGCCTTTGCCATGATGGATGGTCCTCCACACTGAGTGACCGACCGAAACGGTGGTGGGTCGTGAGGGATTTCGCACCCGCGATGCCTGCCGTAACTACCGTGCTGAGTGGCAAACAGTTAAGGTGCGCGGGGCTTCCAGCGTCTCACCAAATGGTTTGAGGGTCAACACGATCACAGGCCAGCGGGGACCCCGCGGCCGGGGGCATATCGAGTGGCGAGAAGCGCCGAGCCCGCATTGATCAGGCCGCCGAAGCGAGGGGATCATCCCTTACGCCGCAGCCTTCCACGGACCGGCCGCATTGGCAACCATCAGCTTGTTTCCGCTCACGCGCGGTGCGAAAGGCCCGCCCGGCGAGGGGCCGCGGCGGGCGGGTGCGACGGGTGCGGCGGGGTGGCTCAGCGGATCTCGAAGGTCTCGTAGCCGCCCTTGGGTGTGTCCCAGATCTCGGTCACACCGTCGACGCGGCCGGGCGTGTCGCCGCCTCGCAGCCAGTCGAGCAGCTGTTCGCAGTTCATACGTTCCCCTTCGGCGACGATCTGGACCCGGCCGTCGGACAGATTGGAGGCGAACCCGGACAGCCCGCCGATGCGCAGCGCGTTTGCCCTGGTGAACCAGCGAAAACCGACGCCCTGGACCCGGCCGCGCACCCACGCGGTAAGGCGCACTCTCTCGTTCATGGGTGGCACGCTAGCCGAGCAATTTGCTCCCCGGACACCTCAGCCGCCCCCGTGATGGCGTACAGTCCCGGCTCAACGCAATACTCACCCGTACGAGTGACGCCTGTGACCCCGATCTTGCAAGGAAGGCAGGAGATGGGCCGCCATCGACGATCTGCCCCCGGAACCGCGCCGACACCCCCCGCTCCCGGGGCAGGGCGCCACCGAGGAGCCCGCCGAAGCCCTCTGGCGCCGGTGCGGACCGGACTGCTGAGCGTTTCCGCCGCTGTCGCGGTGGGCGCGGTGGCCATGGCCACCGGACTGCTGCCGGGAGGTCCAACCCTTAGCGGAAGCAACGACCCGGCCGGAGGCGTGCGCGCCGACGCCCCGTCGGGCTCGGCCTTGGAGACCCAGGGCTCCCCGTCGGCATCGCCGGTCGAGCGCGGTACGACCCCCGCGGACCGCGGCGACGACCGGCCACACGCGCCGTCCACCACCCCCTCGAAGACCCCGGGCAAGTCCTCCCCCGCACCCTCCACGACCCCCTCGAAGCAGCCGGGCTCCTCGAGCTCCGGCCAAGCGACCGGGAGCGGGAACGGGAGCGGGAAGGAGAACGGCGGGTCGGACGGCAAGGGCTCCTCCTCGTCCCACAAGCCCACCACGCCCCCGGCCCAGAGCGCGGACCCCAGCACGCCGGAGAGTTCCGAGAAGGCCGCCGCGCGGCAGGTCCTGGCCCTGGTCAACCAGGAGCGGTCGAAGGTCGGCTGCGAGCCCGTGACCGCCGACCCGAAACTGACCCAGCTGGCCCAGGACTTCACCGACGACATGGCCCTGCGGGGCTTCTTCGACCACCTCGACCCGGACGGCGACACCCCCTGGGAGCGGGCGGAGCAGGTCGGCATCCTGAACCTGGGAGGGGAGAACATCGCCCGCGGCCAGCAGGACGCGCAGGCCGTGATGGACTCCTGGATGGACAGCCCCGGCCACCGCGCCAACATCCTCAACTGCAGCTACAAGACCCTGGGCGTCGGGGCGAACTTCGGAGACGGGGACGGCCCCTGGTGGACCCAGGACTTCGGCTACTAGCCGACCCTGGCACCGGCACTAACCCAACGAAAGCGCAACCCCTTGGTCAGCGCTGCGCTGCAGTATGGTCATGCCATGGAGAGCGACTGTGCCACACCGGCGAGCACCGAAACGGCAGACGACCTGGCCTTCGACGTGTTCGCCCGCGCCTGCCCCTCCCGCGGCACGCTGGAACACATCACCGGCAAGTGGGGCGGCCTGACCCTGGGGGCTCTCGAGGAGGGCACCCTGCGCTTCAATGAGCTGCGCCGCCGGGTCGACGGCGTCAGCGAGAAGATGCTGTCCCAGACACTGCACGCGCTGGAGCGCGACGGCCTGGTGCACCGTGAGGCGCAGCCGACCAACCCACCGCGCGTGGACTACGAACTGACCCCGCTGGGCCACGCCGTCGCCGAACGGCTGCTGGCGCTGATCGGCCTCGTCGAAGAGCGTATGCCGGAGGTGCTGACCGCCCGGGCGCGCTACGACGAGGAGCGCGGCACCGCGCTACGGGGCACAGCGGCCACGCGGGCCGGGGCCGCCGGGCGCGGCGGACGCTGACAGCGCGGGCAGAAGTAACTGGAGCGGTTCATCCACGGGCGGCGGCGCATCGGCGTGGCACAGCGGCGGCAGGGCTCGTTCTCCCGGCCGTACGCGTCCAGGGAGCGCTCGAAGTAGCCCGACTCGCCGTTCACATTGACGTACAGGGAGTCGAAGCTGGTGCCGCCGACCGCCAGCGCGGCGCTCATGACCTCGCGCACGTGGCCGAGGAGTTCGGCGCTGCGCGGGCGGGTGAGGGTGGCCGTCGGCCGGTCGTAGTGCAGCCGGGCGCGCCACAGCGCCTCGTCGGCGTAGATGTTCCCGACCCCGCTGATCAGCGACTGGTCGAGCAGCGCCCGTTTGAGGGTGGTGCGGCGGCGGCGCAGCGCGGTGTGGAAGGCGGCCTCGTCGAACGCCGGGTCCAGCGGGTCGCGGGCGATGTGCGCGATCGCGGCCGGCAGCCCGTCCGCCGCGCCGGGCACCACCTCGTGCAGCGAGAGTCCGCCGAAGGTGCGCTGATCGACGAAGCGCAGCTCGGTGCCTGTGGAGTCGGCGAAGCGCACCCGGATGCGCAGATGCTTCTCGTCCGGGGCGCCGTGCGGCTGGACGAGCAGCTGGCCGCTCATGCCGAGGTGCGCCAGCACCGACTCGTCGGCCTCCTCCAGCGGCAGCCACAGGTACTTGCCGCGGCGGCGGGCCACGCCGGTGCGGCGGCCCTTCAGTCGGGCGGCGAAGTCCTCCCCGCCCCCGAGGTGGCGGCGCACCGCGCGCGCGTGCAGCACCTGCACCTCAGCGACCGTACGGCCGCTGATCCAGCGCTCCAGGCCGCGCCGGACCACCTCGACCTCGGGCAGCTCGGGCAACGGGGGCCTCCCTGTACGACGAAGCCCTCGCCCTCCCGGCGGCCGGTGCGGGCGGGGCCGCACTCGGTCACAAGGAGGGCGAGGAGGGTTGGATCAGTGTGCCGTCGAGGCCGTGTCGGCGGCCTCGCCGTCCGAGGCCACGACGGTGCCCTCGGCCGTGGCCGCTTCGGCCTTGGCCTTGGCCTTGGCCTCGTCCGCCGCGGCGCGGATCGCGCGCCAGGCGGCCTCCGCCGCCTGCTGCTCGGCCTCCTTCTTGCTGCGGCCGGTGCCGGTGCCGTACGCGACACCACCGACGCGGGCGGCAGCCGTGAAGGTCTTCTCGTGGTCGGGTCCGGTCTCGGAGACCAGATACTCGGGGACCCCGAGGCCCTCCGTGGCGGTCAGTTCCTGGAGGCTGGTCTTCCAGTCCAGGCCGGCGCCCAGGTTCGAGGACTTCTCGATCAGCGGGTCGAAGAGCCGGTGCACCAGCTCCGCGGCGGCGTCCAGCCCCTTGTCGAGGTAGACGGCGCCGATCACCGCTTCGAGGGTGTCGGCGAGGATGGAGGCCTTGTCCCGTCCCCCGGTGCCCTCTTCACCCCGGCCGAGCCGGATGAAGGCGCCGAGATCGAGTCCGCGCCCCACCTCGGCCAGCGCGCGCGAGTTGACCACGGCGGCCCGCAACTTGGCCAGCTGGCCCTCGGGCAGGTCGGGGTGGATGCGGTACAGCGTGTCGGTGACCACCAGGCCGAGCACGGAGTCCCCGAGGAACTCCAGGCGCTCGTTGGTGGGCAGCCCGCCGTTCTCGTACGCGAAGGAGCGGTGGGTGAGCGCACGCACCAGAAGGGCGGACTCGAGCTGGTACCCGAGCCGCCCTTCCAGGATCGTGTGGGACGAGGCCGTGTCCGCCTGGGCCGCTTCTCCCGCTCGCTTGCGGGGAGTCGTGTTGGCGTCCGACATAGAGCCTGTCACCCGCCGATCAGACCTCGAGGACCTGGCGGCGGTTGTAGGTGCCGCAGCTCGGGCACGCGATGTGCTGCTGCTTCGGCTCGTGGCAGCGCTCGCACGCCACCAGGGTGGGGACCGCAGCCTTCCACTGCGACCGGCGGTGGCGCGTGTTGCTGCGCGACATCTTCCGCTTCGGAACAGCCACGGCTACTTCTCCTGTGAGTCATCCCCGCGCTCGCGGGGTGCGTTGTCCTTCTCGCCGTCCGAAACGGGCTCGGCGAGTCCCTGCAGTGCCGCCCAACGGATGTCGACGGCGTCGTGATGGTGGTCGGGGTCCTCCTCGAGCCGCGCGCCGCACTCGGCACACAGCCCGGGGCAGTCCTCCCGGCACACCGGCTGCAGCGGCAGTGTCAGCACCACCGCGTCCCGCAGCACGGGTTCGAGGTCGAACAGGTCGCCCTCGAGAAAGAGCGTGTCCTCCTCCTCGGCGTCGTCGCCGGTGTCCGCGAAGCGGCTCCGGTCATCGGCGTCGGGGTAGGAGTACATCTCCTGGAAGTCCGCTTTGAGCTCCCGCTCCAGCGGCTCCAGACACCTTACGCACTCCCCTGTCAGCGGTGCACGGGCGGTGCCTGTGACAAGCACCCCTTCCATGACCGACTCCAGGCGGAGGTCGAGCTCGACGGTCACGCCCTCCCGCACCCCGATGACCTCGATACCGAGGTCCTTGGGGGCCGGAACCGAACGGGAGACCCTTTTGAGCGCACCGGGACGGCGGCCCAGCTCGCGTGTGTCGAACACGAGAGGGGCGCGGTGGTCGAGGCGGGCGTTCAGGGCTTCCTGCTTTCTACGGCTGCGGCGGGCCACCCGACGTCAATACGACGAAGCGGGCAGCCGAGATCGCGGACGTACACGCGACCGAAGAGCCAGGATACTGGACGGGTCGCCGTAGACCCAATCCGCCTCCGGTGCGGGGGCTTCGGCCCGGCCGGGCTCAGCGGCCCTGCTCGTACTGACGCAGCTGGTCCAGGTCGATCATGCTGGTGTCGAACAGGCTGGTCTCGTCGAGGGCCGCGGCCGGCTGCTGGTGCTGGTGGTGCGGCTGGTGCTCGGGCTGCTGCTGGGGCTGCTCGGGGGCGTAGCCGCTCGGATCGTAGCCCTGAGGCTGCTGCTGCCAGCCGTACGCGTCCTGCTGCTGATAGCCGCCCTGTGCCGCCGCGTACGGGTCCTGCTGCTGGACGTAGCCCTGCTGCTGGTAGCCGTACGCGTCCTGCTGCTGGTAGCCGGCCGTGGCCGCGTAGTACGAGGCGTCGGGCGCCGCCTCGGGCCGCGCCGCGGGGATCTGGGCCTGGGACTGGGCCAGGTCCGCCAGGTAGTCGTCGTCGCTGGTTCCGTGGCCGAGCGGGGCGGCGGCTTCCTGGGCGGCCACGTGCGCGCCCAGCTCGTCGATCGCCCGGGCCCCGAGGAGCTTCTGCCGGCCCCGGCCGACCGCCTCCAGCGTCTTGGTGAGCACCGCCGAGACCGCGCCGAGCTTGGTGTCCACGTACTCGTCGGCGCGCAGCCGCAGCGTCTGGGGGTCGGCGCTGCGCTCCGGCCCGTCCTCCGGCTGCCCCGCCATCCCGTCCTGCTCCCCGCCCGCGGCGCGGCCCAGCAGCTTCTCGCGGCCGCGGTCGACGGACCCGATGGTCTTGGTCAGCACGACCTCGAAGTTGGCGAGTTTGCTGTCGACGTAGTCGTCGGCCTCGGCGCGGATCTCCTCGGCCTCCCGGCGGGCCTCCTCCAGGATCCGGTCGGCCTCCTCCTGGGACTTCCTGGCCACCTCGGTGTCCGAGACCAGCGAGCCCCGGTGGGCGTGCGCGGACTCGATGATCCGCTCGGCCTCCTGGCGGGCCTCCTGGACCACCCGGTCGCGGCCGCCGATCACGTCCTGTGCCTGGGCGAGGGAGTCAGGGAGAGCGGCGCGCACCTCTTCGAGCATGGCGAGCAGCTCGGCGCGGTTGATCACGCACGAGGCCGACATGGGCATGGACCGGGCGCTGCCGACGGTGTCGACGATCTCGTCGAGCTTCTTCTGCACGTCCACCTTGGGTGCTCGCCACTCTCTCTTGACGGAACTTGACGGAACTTGACGAAAGGAACTGCAACGGGCGGGAACGACCGGGGACGACTGTACGGCCAGCGGGCCCCACCCGACACCCGTCGGCCCGGCCGTCAGCGGGTCAGCGCCGGCCCAGCCGCTCGGTCAGGGCCTGGAGCACCAGCGGGGGTACCAGATGGGAGACGTCTCCGCCCCAGGCCGCGACCTCCTTGACCAGGCTGGAGGAGAGGAAGCTGTAGGTGGGGTTGGTGGGCACGAACAGCGTCTCCACCCCCGAGAGGCCGTTGTTCATCTGGGCCATCTGCAGCTCGTAGTCGAAGTCGCTGACCGCTCGCAGCCCCTTGACGATGGCGGGGATCTCGCGCTCCTTGCAGAAGTCCACGAGGAGGCCGTGGAAGCACTCCACCGATACGTTTCCGTACTCGGCGGTGACCTGGCGGAGCAGGTCCATCCGCTCGTCCACGGTGAACAGGCCCTGTTTGGATTTGTTGATCATCACGGCGACGTGGACGACGTCGTACAGCTTGGACGCTCGGGCGATGATGTCGAGGTGCCCATTGGTGACGGGGTCGAAGGACCCCGGACAGACTGCGCGGCGCACTGGTGGTTCCTCGCTCTCGGGTCCGGTCATGGGTTGTCGCACGTCGAGGCGGCGCGACC
Source organism: Streptomyces sp. ME19-01-6 (assembly GCF_033793745.1). Lineage (NCBI taxonomy): Bacteria > Bacillati > Actinomycetota > Actinomycetes > Kitasatosporales > Streptomycetaceae > Streptomyces > Streptomyces sp. ME19-01-6. The sequence continues at coordinate 131,799 of NZ_JARAXF010000014.1, forward strand.
GTACCAAAGCGTGCCCTCGCCGTAGCGACGGGCCCGCAAGCCCTCGAAACCGGCAGGCCATCCGAAATCTCCGCCTCGCGTGCTCCGCTCCACCGTGGCCAGCGCGTCGGGCGCGAGCCACCGGTTACCGGCGAGTGTGAGGAGGATCTCCCGCAGCTCCTCGTCGGCCACCGCGTACGGCGGGTCCAGGAACACCACGTCGTACGGGCCGCTCGCGGGGGCCGGTCCGGCGATGGCCTGTTCGGCCCGGCCCGTGCGCAGTTCGGCGCCGGGCAGGCCGAGCGCCCGGATGTTCGCCCGGATGGTGCGGGCGGCGCGCGCGTCGGACTCCACCAGCAGCACATGGTGCGCGCCGCGCGAGAGCGCCTCCAGGCCGACCGCGCCCGAGCCGCCGTACAGGTCGAGCACCCTGGCCCCGCGCAGCGAGCCCAGCAGCGACTCCCAGGTGGAGAAGAGGCCTTCGCGCGCCCGGTCCGAGGTCGGTCGGGTGCCGTTTCCCGGCGGCACTGCCAGGCGGCGGCCGCCGGCGGCTCCGGCGATCACTCGGGTCATCGGTGACGCAGTCCTTCGCGGTGGGAGGGGCAGCGGCGGGCCGTACGAGGCCGCCGCCCCTCCACGATATGGCGTCCCGGCCCGCGTGCCCTTGTCAGCCCGTCAGCCCTTGTCAAGGTACTCCTCGCGCTCCTCGTCCAGGAACGCGTCCAGCGCCGTACGCAGCTCCGGGTACCCGGCCAGCTCGGGGTCGGCCGCGACGATCGACGCCGCCTCCTCCCGGGCCGCCGCGATGACCTCCTCGTCGTCGATGACCGCGAGCACCCGCAGCGAGGAGCGCGCCCCGGACTGGGCCTGCCCCAGTACATCGCCCTCGCGCCGCTGCTCCAAGTCGATCCGGGACAGCTCGAAGCCGTCCAGCGTGGCCGCGACCGCGCCGAGCCGGGCGCGGGCGGGGCTGCCCTCCGGCATCTCGCTCACCAGCAGGCACAGCCCGGCGGCCGAGCCGCGGCCGACGCGGCCACGCAGCTGGTGCAGCTGCGAGACGCCGAAGCGGTCGGCATCCATGATCACCATGGCGGTGGCGTTGGGGACGTTGACGCCGACCTCGATGACCGTCGTGGCGACCAGGACGTCCACCTCGCCCGCGGCGAAGCGGCGCATCACCTCGTCCTTGGCCTCGGGCTGCATCCGGCCGTGCAACACCTCCACCCGCAGCTCCCGCAGCGGGCCCTTGGCGAGCTGCTCGGCGACATCGAGGACGGCGAGCGGCGGCCGCTTCTCGGCCTCGTCCTCGGGGGACTTGGCAGAAGACTTGGCGGAAGACTTGGCCGGTGACTTGGCGGGAGACGCGGCCGACTTGCGCGCCGCGCCCTTGGGTTCGGCTCCCCCATCGCCGATCTCCTCGCCCATTTCGTCGCCGATCCGCGGGCACACCACATACCCCTGGTGGCCGGCCGCCACCTCCTCGCGCACCCGCTCCCACGCCCGCGCCAGGAAGTGCGGCTTGTCCTTCGCGGGCACCACATGGGAGGCGATCGGGGAGCGTCCGGCCGGCAGCTGGTCCAGGACGGAGGTCTCCAGGTCGCCGAAGACGGTCATGGCCACGGTCCGCGGGATGGGGGTGGCCGTCATCACCAGCAGGTGCGGCGGCTGCTTGCCCTTGGAGCGCAGGGCGTCACGCTGCTCCACACCGAAGCGGTGCTGCTCGTCGACCACGACCAGGCCCAAATCGTGGAACTGGACCTTGTCCTCGATCAGCGCATGGGTCCCGACCACGATCCCGGCCTCGCCGGTGACCAGGTCCAGCAGCGCCTGGCGGCGGGCCGCGGCGCCCATGGAGCCGGTCAACAGCACGACCTTGGTGCCCTGTTCCGAGCCGCCCAGCATGCCGCCCTCGGCCAGGTCGCCCATCATCTCGGTGATCGAGCGGTGGTGCTGCTGGGCGAGCACCTCGGTGGGCGCGAGCATCGCGGCCTGTCCCCCGCTGTCCACGACGCCCAGCATCGCCCGCAGCGCCACCATGGTCTTCCCGGAGCCGACCTCGCCCTGGAGCAGCCGATGCATGGGGTGATCGGTGGCGAGGTCGGCGAAGATCTCGCGGCTGACGCTCCGCTGGCCATCGGTGAGGGTGAACGGCAGCCGCGCGTCGAAGGCGTCCAGCAGGCCGCCCTCGGCCGGGGCGCGCGGCACGGCGGGCAGCTGGGCGTCGGCGTGGCGCCGCCGGGCGAGGGCCACCTGGAGGACGAAGGCCTCGTCCCACTTCAGGCGGTCCCGGGCCGCCGCGATGTCCGTCTTGGTGCGCGGCCGGTGGATCTTCAGCAGCGCCTCGGGGAGCTCGGCCAGCCCGCGGTCGAGCCGCAGGCTCTCGGGCAGCGGGTCGACCAGGCCGTCCCAGCCGGTGGCCTCCAGGGAATCGAGCAGCGTCCCGACGGCCTTCTCGATCTTCCAGGACTCCAGCTGGGCACAGGCGGGGTACAGCGGCCGCAGCTGGTTGGCCCACGCCTCCACGGCCGCCGCGCTGTCCTCCTTGCCCAGCATCTCGTACGCGGGGTGGGCCAGCTGGCGCACATTGCGGAAGACGCCGACCTTGCCCGCGAACATGCCCCGGCGGCCGGGGAGCAGCTCCTTCTGCGCCCCGTAGACCCCCCGGCCGAAGAAGACCAGCTGCAGGCGGCCGCTGCCGTCGGTGAGGATGACCTCCAGGCGCTGTTTGGTGCCGCGGTCGAATTTGTGCACGCGCGCGTCGGCGACCTGCGCGACGACCGTCACATGCTCGTCCAGGGGCAGGTCGGAGAGCCGGGTCAGCTCGCCGCGCTCGGCGTACCGCCTCGGGTAGTGGTGCAGCAGATCGCCGATCGTGTGCAGGTCGAGGTGGTCGGCCATCACCTTCGCGGTGTTGCCGCCGAGCACTTTCTTCAGAGGTTCATCCAGCGCGGGCACGCTGTCCATTGCACACCACCGCACTGACAAGCGGGGCCACCCCGCTCCGGGATGTGCGGGGCCGCGCAACCTATTCGATCAATTCGATCTATTCGATGCCTATGATCAGCGGCACGCCCGGCTGGCCGCCGTGGTAGATCACCGTGTCGACCGCGAAGTGCCCCTCCCGTACGTGGCGCTCCAGGTGCTCGGCGACGCCGTCGGGCACGTCCGCGCCGAGTACCAGCGTGACCAGTTCGCCGCCCGCGGCCAGCATCCGGTCCAGCACGGTCTCGGCGGTGTCCGCGAGAGAGTCGCCGATCACCGCCACATCGCCGTCGATGAGCCCCAGCATGTCCCCCGCCTGGCACACCCCGGCCATGGTCCAGGACTGGCGCTCGGCGACGGCCAGCTCGGCGTAGCGGGTGGCGCCCGCCGCGGAGGTCATGGCCACGACGTCCTCGTCGAAGCTGCGGCCCGGCTCGTGCACGGCGAGCGCGGCGAGGCCCTGGACCGGCGAGCGGGTGGGGATGACCGCCACCCGTACGCCCTCGGCGCGGGCCTGGGCGGCGGCGGCCGCGGCCGTATGGCGCAGCTCGGCGTCGTTCGGCAGCAGGACGACTTCCCGGGCGCGGGCCCGGCGTACGGCCTCGGCCAGCTCGCCCGCGGCCAGGCGCTCCCCAAGCCGCGCGGCGATCGTGGTCGCACCGGCCTCGGCGCACAGCGCGGCCAGGCCCTCGCCGGGGACCACCACGACCACGGCGCGCGGCGCACGGTCCGCGCGGGCGCCCTGGGGCTCTGGGGCGCCCGGTCGGTCCGGCCGCTTCCCGGTGTCGTCGTCCGTCCGGGGACGCGGCTGGAGATGGGGCTGGTCGGCGTGGGCGCGGCGGGCGGCGGCCGTGCCGAAGTGGGTGATGCGGATGCGGTGTGGGCGGCCCGCCTCGATGCCCGCCTCCACGGCCGCGCCCGCGTCGTCCACATGGACGTGCACATTCCACAGCCCGTCGCCGCCGACGACCACCAGGGAGTCACCGAGCGCGTCCAGCCGGTCCCGGAGCCGGGCGACGGCCGTCTCGTCCGCCTCCAGCAGATAGATCACCTCGAAGGCGGGTCCGCCGTCGGGCCCGTCGCCGAGGGAGCCGTCGGCGGTGGCCGCGTGCCCGGCCGCACAGCCCCCGGGGGCCACGACGGGCCCGTCGGCCGGGGCCCGGCCCGACACGGCCTCGGCGAGCGCGCCGAGGACCACTACCAGGCCGTAGCCGCCCGCGTCGACGACGCCCGCGCGGGCGAGCACCCCGAGCTGGGCGGGGGTGGCCTCCAGGGCGGTGCGCGCGCCCTCGTACGCGGCGCGGGCCACCGCGGCCGGGTCGCCCTGGGCGCGGTCGGCGGCGTCGGCCGCGGCCCGCGCGACGGTCAGTACGGTGCCCTCGACCGGGTGGGCCACGCCCCGGTACGCCAGCTCGGCCGCGCGCCGCAGGGCCCGGCGCAGGCCGTCCGCCTCGCCATGGGGGCCCGCGGGGTCGGCACCGCCGCCGTTCCCGTTCCCGCTGACGTCCCTGCCCCTGCTGACGTCCCTGTCGTCGCCGTCGCCGTCACCGTCCGCGAGGACGTCCGCCATGCCGCGCAGCAGCTGTGCCAGGATCGTGCCGGAGTTGCCGCGCGCGCCGATCAGGGCGCCATGGGCCATGGCGCGCACCGCCTCGCGCAGGCTCGGGTGGGCGGCGGGCCCCGGGGCGGCGGCGTGGCCGTCGAAGGCGGCGGTCACGGCCTGGGCGGCGGACTCGACGGTCAGGTAGAGGTTGGTTCCGGTGTCCGCGTCCGCGACCGGGTAGACGTTGATCGCGTCGATCTCCTCGCGGGCCCGGCCGAGCGCGTCCAGCGCCAGGCCGCACCAGGTGCGTACCGCATCGGCGTCGAGCGGGTGCGGCACGTACGTCCTCCTCGGGAGGGCAGGGGGCGGGACCGTCATCGCAGGGTAGTCGCCACCCGCGGCACGGGCCCGGGGGGCCGTGGTAATTTCGAGGTAGCGGAGTGGCCGTTGTATGCTGCTCCGGTTGCCCGATGCGAATCGGGCCATTCCCCCCGGCACCGCCGATCGTTCACGATCCCGGCGCGTCGGGGTTCACCGTAAGTGTCTGTCTCCTCGCGCAAGCGGGGTTGACCCGTCTTTGGAGTAACCCGTGGCTGCCAACTGCGACGTCTGCGGCAAGGGGCCGGGCTTCGGCAACAACATCTCGCACTCGCACCGCCGCACCCGCCGTCGTTGGAACCCCAACATCCAGACGGTGCGCGCTGTGGTCGGTCGGACCCCGAAGCGGCTCAATGTCTGCACCTCGTGCATCAAGGCCGGCAAGGTCTCGCGCTGACTTCCCGCGCGATCGGGGGCGACCCCGCTCGCGCGTCGAGTGCGACCCTTCCGGTTGCCGAGCCGGTCCACCTAGAGGTGGGCCGGCTTTTCGCATCCCCTCAGCGCTGAGACCCACCCCTCCGCCGCAGGCGTTCTCAGCGCCGCTTCTTGATCGCCGCTTCTTCAGCGCCACCGCCAGCCGTGATCCACAGGGCCGATCCCCCGTCCCAGCGGAAACCCGGCCGCGATCGCGCCCGTGACGTACTCCTTGGCCGCCGCGACGGCCCGCGGCACCTCCGCCCCGAGCGCCAGATACGAGGCGATGGCGCCGGCGAGGGTGCAGCCCGTGCCGTGCGTATGGCGGTTGTCGTGCCGGGCGGCCCGCAGCCAGTGCTCCTCGGTGCCGTCGGTGAGCAGATCGACCGCGTCGCCGTCCAGATGGCCGCCCTTGATCAGCGCCCACCGCGGGCCGAATTCCAGGATCGCGTCGGCGGCCCGCCGCAGGTCCCGCTCCGCCGCCACCTCCACGCCCGTCAGCTGGGCGACCTCGTCCAGGTTGGGCGTGGCCACCGTCGCGACCGGCAGCAGCCGGGTACGGACCGAGCCGAGGGCCTCCTCGGCCAGCAGGGCGTCGCCGTGCTTGGAGACCCCGACCGGGTCGACCACGACCGGGGCGGAGACGTCCGCGAGCAGCCCGGCGACGGTCTCGACGAGCTCGGCGGACGCCAGCATCCCGGTTTTGACCGCCTGCACCCCGATGTCGTCGACGACGCTGCGGAACTGGGCCCGTACGGCTTCGGCGGGCAGCTCCCACGCACCGCTCACGCCCAGCGAGTTCTGTGCCGTCACGGCCGTGATCACGCTCATGCCGTGCACACCGAGGGCCAGCATCGCCTTCAGGTCGGCCTGGACTCCGGCACCGCCGCCGGAGTCGGATCCGGCGACGGTGAGCACGCGCGGCGGGGCCACGGGCGCGCGGGGCGATGCGCTGGGCGGAGATGCGGGGGAAGTCGCCATGTCGCCGAATCTACTCGGTGGTCCACCCGGCGCTTCCAGCCGGCGCTTCCGGTCGGCTAGTCGGCGCTCTTGTCCTTGCCGAAGTGGTCCCAGCCCGCGTGCGGCCAGGGCGCGCCGTCCACGGTCACCTGCGGCAGCGCCGAGGGGTTGAGCACCTCGCCGATCACCTTCCAGCGGGCGGGCAGCTTCGCGTCGGGCGGGAAGGTGGCCACGATCGCGTGGTCCTCGCCCCCGTTGAGCACCCACTGCAGCGGATCGACGCCCACCGCCTGCCCGATGTCGGACATCTGGGAGGGGACGTCGATGTCCGCCGAGCGCAGGTCGATGCGGACCTTGCTGGCCTCCGCGATATGCCCGAGGTCGGCGACCAGCCCGTCGCTGACGTCGGTCATCGCGGTCGCGCCGAGCCCGGCGGCCGCCGGCCCGGCGTGGTAGGGCGGCTCCGGCCGGCGGTGCGCCTCGACGAAGGCGCGCGGCGAGCGGAAGCCGCGGGAGAGCACCGCGTGGCCGGCCGCCGACCAGCCGAGCCAGCCCGTGACCGCGACCACGTCGCCCGGCTGGGCCCCGGATCGGGTGACCGGTTCATGGTTGCGCAGATCGCCCAGGGCGGTGATCGCCACGGTGATGGTCTCGCCGCGCACCACATCGCCGCCCACCACGGCCGCGCCCGCCACCTGGCACTCGTCGCGGATGCCGTCCATCAGCTCGGCGGGCCAGGTCACCGGGAGTTCGGCGGGCACCACCAGGCCCAGCAGGAGCGCGGTCGGCACCGCGCCCATCGCCGCGATGTCCGCGAGGTTCTGGGCCGCGGCCTTGCGGCCGACGTCATAGGCGGTGGACCAGTCGCGGCGGAAGTGCCGACCCTCCAGCAGTAGGTCCGTACTGGCCACGACCCGCCGGTCCGGCGCGGCGACGACCGCGGCGTCATCGCCGGGCCCGAGCCGCACCGCCGGGGTGGTGGTGAGCCGGGAGGTGAGCTCTCTGATGAGCCCGAACTCCCCCAACTCGCCCACGGTGCCCTTCATCCCATTGCCCCTTCGCACTTGTCGCTCTCTGCCCGCCGCGCCGCGCATGCCGCGCGGGTCTCCCCGCGTCGCTCGGCGACGCGGTACCGTGGCGTCCCTTCTCCCCACATGATCCTCGTAGCCGCCCTGGAGGTTCCGTGGTACAGGCGTACATCCTGATCCAAACCGAGGTCGGCAAGGCGTCGACCGTGGCCGACGTCATCGCCAAGATCCCCGGAGTGATACAGGCCGAGGACGTGACCGGCCCGTACGACGTCATCGTGCGCGCTCAGGCCGAGACGGTCGATGAACTCGGCCGCATGGTGGTCGCGAAGGTCCAGCAAGTGGACGGCATCACCCGCACTCTGACCTGCCCCGTCGTCCATCTGTGACCCCCCGTATGCTCTGCCCGTGAATTCCGCACACCGTAGCCCCACCCGCAGGGTCGTCTCCACGTCCGCCGCCGCGGCGCTGATCGTGCTGTCGGCGGCCGGGTGCTCCTTCACCGGAGGATCCGACGGTTCACTGTCGCTCACGGTTCCCAAGCCGACGGCGGAGATGGCCACGCTGTGCCGGGCGCTGCACAAGGAACTTCCCAAAACCGTGGAGGGGCTGAAGCGGCGCACCCCCAAGCCCGCTTCGGACCTCACCGCCGCCTGGGGCGACCCCGCCGTGAAGCTGCGCTGCGGGGTCGCCAAGCCCGCCGGTCTCACGCCCGGCACCGAGCATTACGACCCCTATGCCGCCTCGGCCGATGTCAACGGCGTGCAGTGGTTTCCCGAGCAGCTGGACGACGGCTACCGCTTCACGACCGTGTTGCGCAGGGCGTACGTCGAGGTGACGGTACCCGGGAAGTACGCGCCGGAGGTCAACCCGCTCGTCGATCTGGCGAGCGCCGTCAAGAAGAGCGTGCCGGAAGGCGTGGTCTGAGGGGCCTCTTTTTGCGGCTCGGTTCTCCCCCAGCTACCGCTGGGAGGTGCCCCCGGCCGGGCCCCGGGCGCGCCGCCCGGGGCCCTGGCATCGCCGTCTAGCGCAGCCCCGTCGGGCGGCTCAGGGCGGCCTGGATGAGCCGGTCCACCAGCTCGGGGTAGCTCACCCCGCTCGCTTCCCACATCCGCGGATACATCGAGATGGGCGTGAAGCCGGGCATGGTGTTGATTTCGTTGATCACGAATTCGCCGCTGTCCAGCAGGAAGAAGTCCGCACGGACCAGGCCCTCGCAGGACGTCGCCTCGAACGCCCGCACCGCCAGCTCCCGCACCCGCTCGGTCTGCTCCTCGGTGAGGGGCGCGGGCACCACGCCGTCGGCCGAGTCGATGTACTTCGCCTCGAAGTCGTAGAAGTCGTGGGTGGAGACCGGCGGGATCTCGGCGGGCACGCTGGCCCGCGGGCCGTCCTCGAACTCCAGCACACCGCATTCGATCTCGCGGCCGCGCAGCAGCGCCTCGACGACGATCTTCGGGTCGTGGCGCCGCGCCTCCTCGATCGCCTCTTCCAGGCCGGAGATGTCGTCGACCTTGGAGATGCCGATGGACGAGCCCGCGCGCGCGGGCTTCACGAAGACGGGCCAGCCGTGCTCGCCGGCGAAGTCGACGATCTTCTTCCGCGCGGCGGCCGGGTCCTTCTCCCACTCCCGGGGGCGGATCACCTCGTACGGGCCGACCGGCAGCCCGAAGGAGACGAACACCCGCTTCATGTACTCCTTGTCCATGCCGACGGCGGAGGCGAGCACCCCCGCGCCCACATAGGGCACGCCGGACAGCTCGAGCAGCCCCTGGAGGGTGCCGTCCTCGCCGTAGGGGCCGTGCAGCATGGGGAAGACCACGTCGACCTCGCCGAGCGCCTTGGGCACCGCGCCCGGCTCGGCGTAGACGACCTCGCGGTTGCCCTGTTCGACCGGGAGCAGGACGGAGCCCTCCTCGGACTCGGCGAGGCCCTCGACGCTGGGCAGCACCCGGTCCGCGATGGCCATCCGGTCGGGCTCGTCGGCGGTCAGCGCCCAACGCCCGTCCCCCGTGATCCCGATCGGCAGCACGTCGTACTTCTCGCGGTCGATGGCGCGCAGCACGGCGCCGGCGGTGACCACCGAGATGGTGTGTTCGGAGCTGCGGCCGCCGAAGACAACGGCGACCCGCAGCTTCCGCGGCTCCCCTCCGGAGGAGGGCGGGACAGGGCTGGGAACGGGGCTCTGGCTGCTCATAACGCGTTGAGGTTACCTTGCGGTCCGCGGCCCGTCAGTGCCGCTCGGGCTTGGCGCTGCGCGACATCAGCTCTTTCAGCGCCACCAGCGGTGGTTTGCCGTCGTGCACGACGCTCACCACCGTCTCGGTGATCGGCATGTCGACGTCGTGCCGCCGGGCGAGATCGAGCACGGACTCACACGACTTGACGCCCTCCGCGGTCTGCTTGGTGACCGCGATGGTCTCCTCCAACGTCATGCCGCGGCCGAGGTTGGTGCCGAAGGTGTGGTTGCGGGACAGCGGCGAGGAGCAGGTGGCGACCAGGTCGCCCATGCCCGCCAGGCCCGCGAAGGTGTGCGCGTCGGCGCCCATGGCCAGCCCCAGCCGGGTCGTTTCGGCCAGGCCCCGGGTGATCAGCGACGCCTTGGCGTTGTCGCCGAGCCCCATGCCGTCGGCGATGCCCACGGCCAGCGCGATGACGTTCTTGACGGCGCCGCCGAGCTCGCAGCCGACCACGTCGGTGTTGGTGTACGGGCGGAAGTACGGGGTGTGGCAGGCGGCCTGGAGGCGGCGCGCCACGTCCTCGTCGCGGCAGGCGACGACCGAGGCGGCGGGCTGTCGGGCGGCGATCTCCTTGGCCAGGTTGGGCCCGGTGAGCACGGCGACCCGCTCCGCGGACGCCTTGGCGACCTCCTCGATCACCTCGCTCATCCGCTTGGCGGTGCCCAGTTCCACGCCCTTCATCAGCGAGACGAGCACGGTGTCGGCGGGCAGCAGCGGCGCCCACTCGGCGAGGTTTCCGCGCAGCGTCTGGGAGGGCACGGCGAGCACGGTGAACTCCGCGCCGCGGGCCGCCTCCGCCGGGTCGGTGGTGGCCCGCACCGACCGCGGGAGCTCGGTCCCCGGCAGGTAGTCGGGGTTGGCGCGGGTGGTGTTGATGGCGTCGACCGGGCCGGGCCGGCGGCCCCACAGCGTCACCTCGCAGCCCGCGTCGGCGAGCACCATCGCGAAGGCGGTGCCCCAGGAGCCGGTGCCGTAGACGGCGCAGCGCGTCACTTGCTCTCCTCATCGGCCGCGGGGGGTTCCTCGGCGGCGAGGGACGTGCCGGGGCGGTACTCGTAGCGCTCGGCGGGCGCGGGCTCCCCGCGCACCTCGGAGAGGAGTTCGGCGACCGCCGCCATGATGTCGTCGGTGGCCGCCCGCAGCACCTCGGCGGTGGGCTCCTTGCCGTAGTACGCGGACAGGTCCACGGGCGGGCCCGCGTGCACCGTGAGCGTCTTGCGGGGGAAGAACCGGGGCCGCTTGGTGTAGGGCGGCAGCGCCTGGTTGGCGCCCCACTGCGCGACGGGGATCACCGGCGCCTTGGTGAGCAGCGCGACGCGCGCCGCGCCGGTCTTGCCGCGCATGGGCCACAGGGCGGGGTCGCGGGTGAGGGTGCCCTCGGGGTAGAAGGCCACGCACTCGCCCTTGTTGACCGCGTCCACGGCGGCCCGGAAGGCGTTGGCCGCGTTGGTGGAGTCCCGGTAGACGGGGATCTGCGCGGTCCCGCGCAGGAAGGCCCCCACGAAGCCGCCCTTGAAGACGCCCGCCTTGATGAGGAAGCGCGGCATGCGCCCGGTGTTGTACTGGAAATGGGCGTACGAGAAGGGATCGAGATGTGAGTTGTGGTTGATGGCGGTGATAAATCCGCCGTCGGCGGGAATGTGCTCCATTCCGCGCCAGTCCCGCTTGAAGAGGACCACGAGCGGCGGTTTCACCAGGACCGCCGCCATGCGGTACCAGAAGCCGATTCTGCGGCCGGACACTCGGAACATCCTCCTCTTGGACCCGCTGACCTGCTGGCTTTGCTGCCGTCCTGGCAGCCGCACAAGTGTCGCCCCAGGTACCCGGTCTGTCGAGGACACCGTAACCCCGCCCGTCCCCGGCGGCTTGGGCAGCAGGCGAGAATGAGGTTCGTGGGAAGCGATGGAGCCCGTGTGGCGTGGACGCTGGTGGTGCCGCTGAAGCCCCTGTCCCGGGCCAAGAGCAGGCTCGCCGACGCCGCGGGGGACAAGCTGCGGCCGGGGCTCGCCCTCGCGTTCGCGCAGGACACGGTGGGTGCCGCGCTGGCGTGCCGGGCCGTGCGCGGCGTGACGGTCGTCACGGACGACCCGCTCGCGGCGCGGGAGCTGTCGGCCCTCGGCGCCCGGATCCTCCCGGACCCGCCGGGCGGCGGTCTGAACGCGGCGCTGGCGCAGGGCGCCCTGGCCGTGCGGCAGCAGCTCCCCACGGCCGCCGTGGCGGCCCTGAACGCCGATCTCCCGGCCCTGCGGCCGGCGGAGCTCGAGCAGGTGCTCCAGGCCGCCTCCGCCTTCCCACGGGCCTTTCTGGCGGATGCGGCGGGGGTGGGCACGACGCTGCTCGCGGCGGCGCCCGGGGTGGAGCTGTCCCCCGCGTTCGGCGGGCCCTCCCGGGCCCGGCACCGGGCGTCGGGGGCGCGGGAGATACGGCTGCGGGGGGTCGATTCGGTGCGGCGCGACGTGGATACGGGCGAGGACCTGCGCGCCGCGCTGGCCCTCGGCGTGGGCCCCCATACGGCGCGCCACCCGTTCCCGTTCCCCGGCGTGGCCCGGCCACCCGTGCCGTCGCCCCGGGGCCGGCCCGGCGAATGAGCCTGCGCAGGGGGCTCTGGCGCCCCGGCGGGGGCGCCCCCGCCAGCGGTAGCCGGGGGAGAACCGAGCCCTGAATTAGGCTGCCCCTATGCAGGCGACCGCGTACACATACGACTCCGAGACCCGCGCCGGCAGTGTGCTGCTCGACGACGGGACCCCGTTGCCCTTCGACGCGGCGGCCTTCGACGCCGGGGGGCTGCGGCTGCTGCGGCCCGGGCAGCGGGTGCGGATCGAGGTGGAAGGTCTCGAAGGACCCCCCGAGGGGCGCCGCGTCGTGCTGGTGACCCTGCAGACCTTCTGAACGCACCGCGGGCCGGGCTCCTCAAGGGAGCCCGGCCCGACGCGTGACACCGTCGCTAAAAGCCGCCGACCGGCCGGTCAGCGCTTGCGGGCGGCGGTCTTCTTGGCGGTGGTCTTGCGCGCGGAAGCCTTCTTCGCCGGAGCCTTCTTCGCCGCCGCCTTCTTGGTGGGGGCCGCCTTCTTGGCCGTGGTCTTCTTCGCGGGGGCCTTCTTCGCGGCCGCCGCCTTCGCGGGGGCCTTCTTGGCGGGGGCCGCCTTCTTCGCGGCGGGGGCCGCCTTCTTCGCCGTGGCCTTCTTGGCCGCCGCCTTCTTCGCCGCGGCCTGGAGGCTGCCCTTGGGGGCCTTCTTCACGGCCACCTCGCCGCCCCGCGGGAGCTTCTTCGAGCCGCTCACCAGGTCCTTGAACCCCTGGCCGGCGCGGAAGCGGGGCACCGAGGTCTTCTTGACCCGGACGCGCTCCCCGGTCTGCGGGTTGCGGGCGTAGCGGGCCGGACGCTCGACCTTCTCGAACGAGCCGAATCCGGTGACCGAAACTCGCTCCCCGGCGACGACCGCACGGACCATCGCGTCCAGTACCGCGTCGACCGCTTCGGCGGCCTGCTGGCGGCCGCCGAGCTTGTCGGCAATCGCTTCTACGAGCTGCGCCTTGTTCACGTCTTCCCCTTCGGAGACATTGCCAGAACGAATGTGTTCAAGCTTTTTCGCACGTTAGGCAGATATATACCGCAAATCAAACACGAAACGGGCTTATCACCCTTGTGCCGCAACGCACTCGGATGTCATGGACTGCCGTCGGAGTCAGGATCTTGGGGGAAACGTCCCTCGTCGAGGTCGTTCATCAACCGCTCCAGACGCCTTGCCGCGTCCGCGAGATCGTGTTTCGCCGCGGCCGTGATGACCAGCAGCTTCCGGGACAGCGCCATCCGTACGCCCTCCGGGACTTGCAGTGAGCGCACCCTTGTGTGCGCTTCCTTGAGCCGGTCCGCGACAAGCCCGTAGAGCTCGAGTTGGCCGTCGCGTTCCATGCACTGATTGTGCCATCTGAGGCGAGTTGTCGCTTCAGGGGGCCTCAACATGCCGATGCGCCGCCGGTCCGAGGACTGGCGACGCATCGTGTCAAACATGCTCTGTACAGGGAAGACCCGGGGGGCTCAGACCTCAACGGTGGTCGGCTTGAAGGTCGGCCGCCGCGCCTCGTACGCGGCGATGTCGGCCTCCTGCCGGAGGGTGAGACTGATGTCGTCCAGCCCCTCCAGAAGCCGCCATCGGGCGTTCTCGTCAAGTTCAAAATCAGCCGTGATGCCCTCGGCTCGAACCTGGCGGTCGACGAGGTCCACGGTGATCTCCGCCGACGGGTCGGTCTCGACCAGCTTCCACAGCCGATCCACGGTCTCCTGCGGCAGCACCACCGTCAGCAGGCCGTTCTTGAGGGAGTTGCCGCGGAAGATGTCAGCGAAGCGCGAGGAGATGACGGCCTTGAAGCCGTAGTTCTGCAGCGCCCACACCGCGTGTTCACGCGAGGACCCGGTCCCGAAGTCGGGGCCGGCGACCAGCACGGTCGCGCCCTTGTGCTCGGGCCGGTTGAGCACGAAGTCCGCGTCCTTGCGCCATGCCTCGAACAGCCCGTCCTCGAAGCCGTCGCGGGTGACCTTCTTGAGCCAGTGCGCGGGAATGATCTGGTCGGTGTCGACGTTGCTGCGGCGCAGCGGGACGGCCCGGCCGGTGTGCGTGGTGAATGCTTCCATGACTGCTCAGGCCCCCACGGGAACGGTTGCGTCGGCGTCGGACAGGTCGGCGGGCGAGGCCAGATGGCCGAGGACCGCGGTGGCGGCGGCCACCTGCGGGGAGACCAGGTGGGTGCGGCCGCCCTTGCCCTGCCGGCCCTCGAAGTTGCGGTTGGAGGTGGAGGCCGACCGCTCGCCGGGCGCCAGCTGATCCGGGTTCATGCCCAGACACATCGAGCAGCCCGCGTGCCGCCACTCGGCGCCGGCCGCGGTGAACACCTTGTCCAGCCCCTCCTCCACGGCCTGCAGGGCGACCCGTACGGAGCCCGGGACGACCAGCATCCGCACCCCGTCGGCCACCGAACGGCCGGACAGGACCGAGGCGGCGGAGCGCAGGTCCTCGATGCGGCCGTTGGTGCAGGAGCCGACGAAGACGGTGTCGACCTTGATGTCCCGCAGCGCCTGACCGGCCGTCAGACCCATGTACTCCAGGGCCTTCTCGGCGGCGAACTGCTCGCTGGCGTCCTCGAAGGCGGCGGGGTCGGGGACGCTGGCCGACAGCGGCGCGCCCTGGCCCGGGTTGGTGCCCCAGGTGACGAACGGTGCGAGCCCGGCGGCGTCGATGACCACCTCGCGGTCGAAGACCGCGTCGTCGTCGGTGCGCAGCGTGCGCCAGTACTCCACGGCGGCGTCCCAGTCGGCGCCCTGAGGGGCGTGGGCGCGGCCCTTGAGGTACGCGAAGGTGGTCTCGTCCGGGGCGATCATGCCCGCCCGGGCGCCGGCCTCGATGGACATGTTGCAGACGGTCATCCGGGCTTCCATCGACAGCTTCTCGATGGCCGAGCCGCGGTACTCGATCACATAGCCCTGACCGCCGCCGGTGCCGATCTTCGCGATGATCGCCAGGATCAGGTCCTTGGCCGTGACGTCCTCGGGCAGCTCGCCCTCGACCGTGATCGCCATGGTCTTGAAGGGCGCGAGCGGCAGCGTCTGGGTGGCCAGCACATGCTCGACCTGGCTGGTGCCGATGCCGAACGCGAGCGCGCCGAAGGCACCGTGGGTGGAGGTGTGACTGTCACCACAGACGACGGTGGTGCCGGGCTGGGTCAGCCCCAGCTGGGGGCCGACCACGTGGACGACGCCCTGCTCGACGTCGCCGAGCGGGTGCAGCCGTACGCCGAACTCCGCGCAGTTCTTGCGCAGCGTCTCCAACTGGGCCCGGGAGACGGGGTCGGCGATCGGCTTGTCGATGTCGAGGGTGGGAGTGTTGTGGTCCTCGGTCGCGATGGTGAGGTCGGTGCGACGGACCTGGCGGTCGGCCTTGCGGAGGCCGTCGAAGGCCTGCGGGCTGGTCACCTCGTGCAGCAGGTGCAGATCGATGAAGAGGAGGTCGGGCTCGCCCTCGGCGCGCCGGACGACATGGTCGTCCCAGACCTTCTCCGCGAGTGTCCGTCCCATCGCTTTCCCTCCGGCCGGCAACGTCGCCGACCCTGCTCGTGTGTGCTGCGCGCCCTTGTCTGCGGGCCCGTCATTACAGAGTGGCGCGTCGCCTCGTAAATTGAACTTGCGTTTCACAGTGTGAGACGCGAATATCGTTTCATGGACAACTCTAGTGGCGTCGGCGTTCTCGACAAGGCGGCTCTGGTACTGAGCGCTCTGGAGTCCGGTCCGGCCACCCTCGCCGGGCTGGTCGGGGCGACCGGTCTCGCGCGCCCCACGGCGCACCGGCTCGCGGTAGCACTCGAGCACCACCGGATGGTGGCGCGTGACATGCAGGGACGCTTCATCCTCGGCCCCCGCCTGGCCGAGCTGGCCGCCTCGGCGGGCGAGGACCGCCTGCTCGCCACCGCGGGCCCGGTCCTCACCCACCTGCGGGACGTGACCGGGGAGAGCGCGCAGCTCTACCGGCGCCAGGGCGACATGCGCATCTGCGTCGCGGCGGCGGAACGGCTGTCCGGACTGCGGGACACCGTGCCCGTGGGCTCGACGCTGCCCATGAAGGCCGGCTCCGCGGCCCAGATCCTGATGGCCTGGGAGGAGCCGGAGCGGCTGCACCGCGGGCTGCAGGGGGCCCGCTTCACGGCGACCGCGCTGTCGGGCGTACGGCGGCGCGGGTGGGCCCAGTCGATCGGCGAGCGGGAGCCCGGCGTCGCCTCGGTCTCCGCGCCCGTACGAGGCCCCTCCAACCGCGTCGTCGCCGCGGTCTCGGTGTCCGGCCCGATCGAGCGGCTGACCCGGCACCCGGGCCGGATGCACGCCCAGGCGGTCATCGACGCGGCCGCGCGCCTGACGGACGCCCTCCGCCGCGGCGACTGAAGCCACCCCTCTTTTGAAGGCCGGTCACGCGCTCTTCAGGCTCAGGCGGTCAGCCGCCCGGTCACCGCGGCGGCCGACCGGGATCACCCCGGCGGCCTTGGCCAGGCCGAACTGCGGCATGTTGATGTAGACGGACTCGTGCGCACCGGCCGGGACGACGAAGGTCTCGTGCCAGAAGCCGACCTTGCCCCGCCCCTCCCGCAGCCGCCGGTTGAACGCGGCCCAGGCGGGCCGGTGCCCCTTGTCCTGGTCCGCGGCGTACGCCAGCAGCTTCTCGTGCGACTCCCAGTACTGGACCAGGTAGATCACCCGGGGCGGACCGAACAGCAAGTGGTAGCCGAGCATGCCGCCGTCCTTGTCCCGCGACAGCTCGCGCAGCATCCGCGGCATCGACCGGAACACCGGCACCCAGCTGCGCAGTGCCCAGAAGCGGTTGATGCGCATGCCGATCATGAAGACGGTCACCCCGCCCTCGGCGTCGGCAGTCATGCGTCCGGCTATCGGCTTCGCACCCATGGTGATCCCCTCATCCCTCGCAAGGCGATAGTCTCGGATAGTGACACTATCCAATGATTGGATAGTGACACTATCCAATCAGGAAGGCAAGTGGATGCGTCTCAAGGAGCTGAGCGAGCGCAGCGGGGTGTCCACCGCGACGATCAAGTACTACCTGCGCGAGCGGCTGCTGCCGCCGGGCGAGCGGGTCAGCGCCACCCAGGCCGAGTACGGCGAGGCACATCTGCGCAGACTGCGGCTGGTGCGGGCGCTGATCCAGGTGGGCCGGGTGCCGGTGGCCACCGCCCGCGAGGTGCTGGAGACCGCCGAGGACGAGTCGCTGTCCCAGAACACCCGGATGGGGGTCGCGGTCTGGGCGCTGCCGCACGGCCCCGAGCCCGCCGAGGACGACCCCGAGACGGCGGACGCCCGCCGCCAGGTCGACGCCCTGCTGGAGCGGCTCGGCTGGACGTACGGCCAGGAACTCGGCGACACCTCCCCCGCGTACGGGATGCTGGTGGCGGCCATCGCCTCGCTGGCCCGCCTGGGCTATCCGCACGACATCGACCATCTGCAGCTGCACGCCCGCCTGGCCGCCGAACTGGCCGTCGCGGACCTGGATCTGGTCGAGAAGTACGGCGGCTCCCCCACGGAGCGGATCGAGGCGGTCGTCGCGCTGACGGTGCTGTACGAGCCGGTGCTGCTGGCCCTGCGGCGGCTCGCGGAGACCGAGGAGTCCGGTCGCCGCTTCAATGATTGATCTTGGACGGCAGAAAGCCCCCCGTGAAAAACACGGAGGGCTTTCCGAAATGTACCCCCGACCGGATTCGAACCGGCGCTACCGCCTTGAGAGGGCGGCGTGCTAGGCCGCTACACAACGGGGGCTTGAGTACTGCGCTGGGCTACCAGGACTCGAACCTAGACTAAATGAACCAGAATCACTCGTGCTGCCAATTACACCATAGCCCATGGTATAGACCAGTACCCCCGACCGGATTCGAACCGGCGCTACCGCCTTGAGAGGGCGGCGTGCTAGGCCGCTACACAACGGGGGCCCTAGCGATCTCCATCTCCGAAAAGATTGAAGAGATCCGTACCCCCGACCGGATTCGAACCGGCGCTACTGCCTTGAGAGGGCAGCGTGCTAGGCCGCTACACAACGGGGGCTTGATCCTGCTGGTCAAGGGATTTCCGGGAAACCGAAAGAATCCCTTGCTGGGGTACCAGGACTCGAACCTAGACTAAGTGAACCAGAATCACTCGTGCTGCCAATTACACCATACCCCACCAAAACGCCACCCTTTTGGGGGTTTTGTCTGGCTTGCGCCCCGGCCCGGCCTCTCGGCCTGCCCGGGCGGCGCAGGAAGAACATTACCCGATGGTGGACGGGCCACCAAAACGAGTATCGCCGTGCCACAGACGGCAGAGGCGGCCACCGGGACCCGGCGACCGCCCCCATGCGCGCGTGAAGAGCGCCTACGCCGTCAGCTTCGCCAGCGCCGCGTCGATACGGGCGAGCACACGCTCGCGACCCAGGACCTCCAGGGACTCGAACAGCGGCAGGCCGACCGTGCGGCCGGTGACGGCGACGCGCACCGGCGCCTGGGCCTTGCCCAGCTTGAGGCCGTGCTCCTCGCCGGCCGCCAGGACCGCCGCCTTCAGGGTCTCGGCGTTCCACTCGGCCTCGGCGAGCCGGGTACGGACCGAGGCGAGCAGCGCGTCAGCGCCCGGCTTCATCGCCTTCGTCCAGGACGCCTCGTCCTCCACCGGCGCGTCGAGGAAGAGGAAGTCCACGTTCGCGGTGATGTCCGACAGGACCGTCAGCCGGGTCTGGGCCAGCGGGGCCAGCGCCTCGAAGGCGGCCGGGTCGAAGGCATCCGGGGCCCAGGGCGCGTGCGGCGCCTTCAGCCAGGGCTCGCATGCCTCGATGAAGGTCTTCACATCCAGCCGCCGGACGTGGTCGGCGTTGATCGCCTCGGCCTTCTTGAGGTCGAAGCGCGCCGGGTTGGCGTTGACCTCGGCGATGTCGAACGCCTCGACCATCTCCTCGAGCGAGAAGACGTCCCGGTCCGGCGCCAGCGACCAGCCCAGCAGGGAGAGGTAGTTGAGCAGGCCCTCGGGGAGGAAGCCGCGCTCCCGGTAGAGGTTCAGCGAGGACTGCGGGTCGCGCTTGGAGAGCTTCTTGTTGCCCTCGCCCATCACATACGGCAGGTGGCCGAAGGAGGGCACGGTGCCGCCGCCGACGCCGATCTCGGCGAGGGCGCGGTAGAGCGCGATCTGGCGCGGGGTGGAGGACAGCAGGTCCTCGCCGCGCAGCACATGGGTGATCTCCATCAGCGCGTCGTCCACCGGGTTGACGAGCGTGTAGAGGGGGGCGCCGTTGGCCCGCACGATCCCGTAGTCCGTCACGTTCTCCGGCGTGAAGGTGAGCTCGCCGCGCACCAGGTCGGTGAAGGTGATCGGCTCGTCGGGCATCCGGAAGCGCACGATGGACGAGCGGCCCTCGGCCTCGTAGGCGGCGCGCTGCTCGGCGGTCAGGGTGCGGCACTTGCCGTCGTAGCCGGAGGGCCGGCCGGCCGCTCGGGCCTCCTCGCGGCGCTCCTCCAGCTCCTCGGCGGTGCAGTAGCAGCGGTAGGCGTGGCCGCTCGCCAGCAGCCGGTCCGCGACGTCCCGGTAGAGGTCCATGCGCTGCGATTGGCGGTACGGGGCGTGCCCGCCGCCGACCTCGGGGCCCTCGTCCCAGTCGAGGCCCAGCCAGCGCATCGCGTCCAGGAGCTGCTGGTAGGACTCCTCGGAGTCGCGGGCGGCGTCGGTGTCCTCGATACGGAAGACCAGGGTGCCGCCGTGGTGACGGGCGAAGGCCCAGTTGAACAGGGCGGTGCGGACCAGGCCGACATGGGGGTTGCCGGTCGGCGAGGGACAGAAACGTACCCGCACGGGAGCGGAGGGGGTTGCGCTAGCCACGCTTGATCACCTTGTTGGTGAGAGTGCCGATGCCTTCGATGGTGACGGCGACCTCGTCGCCGACGCTGAGCGGTCCGACGCCCGCCGGGGTGCCGGTGAGGACGACGTCGCCGGGGAGCAGCGTCATCGCCTCGGTGATGTGCACGATCAGGTCCTCGATCGGGCGCACCATCTCACTCGTGCGGCCGAGCTGGCGCTGCTGGCCGTTGACGGTGCAGCCGATGCCCAGGCCCGCGCTGACGTCGGCGGGGTCGATGCCGGTCTCCACCCAGGGGCCGAGCGGGCAGGAGGTGTCGAAGCCCTTGGCCCGGGCCCACTGCTTCTCGCGCTTTTGGACATCGCGCGCGGTGACGTCGTTGGCGCAGGTGTAGCCGAGGATCACGTCCTTGACGCGGTCCTTCGGCACCTCCTTGCACATCCGGCCGATGACCACGGCCAGCTCGGCCTCGTGGTGCACCTCCTGGGAGAAGGAGGGGTAGACGATCGGGTCGCCCGGGCCGATCACGGAGGTGGACGGCTTGAAGAAGGCGACCGGGACGTCGGGGACCTCATTGCCCAGCTCGGCGGCGTGCTCGGCGTAGTTGCGGCCGATCGCGACGATCTTGTTGGGCAGGACGGGCGGCAGCAGCCGGACCTCGCTCAGCGGGATCGTCCGGCCCGAACGCTCGAATTCGGCGAAAGGGTGACCCTTGATGATGTCGATCACAGGACCGTCCTGGGCGGACGGCCCGTCCTCGACCACGCCGAAGGCGACGCTGCCGTCGATGGAGAACCTGGCAATGCGCACGGGAAGCTGCTGCCTCTTCACTGGAGTCGCTGGAGACTGACGCTCCAGGCTATCGCTCCGCGTCCCGCGCCCCCCTGCCCATATACGCGAGCGGCTGCCGGCTCAGCTGTTGGGCGCCTTGGTCAGGATGGTGCGCTTCGGGTTCGCGGTCTGCGTCGGGAGGTCGACGGGGTGCTCCGGGCGCTCCTCAGCCGCAGTCTGCAATTCGTCGGCGTCCTTCAGGTGTGCCAGGGTGGTGCGCTGCGGGTTGGCTATGGTGCGGAACATCATCGTCGTCTTCACGTGAGTCATGCCTCGTGTAGTTGTCGTTTTGACCGGCTGTGTAAAGCGTCAGGCTAGAGGCCCCTTTGCCCACCGATCGGGGAAAGAAGTCGCGATCGTTCTGTGAGTTTCCTCACGACTCCCTGGGCAAATGCCGCATTAAAGGCACTCACCCCAAGTCCCCGAAACGGACATTGCCGCCCCGAAGCTGACGTTCCGATCTTGATCATCGCCACCCGGACACGCGCTGTTTGCGGGCAACTCGCCGGAAAAAGTCCGTTATCGCCGAGATGACTTTCTACGTCCGGTAATAAATCCCGTACTGAGCGTCACGCCCGTCACAGCCTTTTCGCTTGCCCTTGTTGCAGCATCCGGCACTGTGCTGGAATTCCCGGGACCGCCGCGGACACAGCCGGCGCGCAGGGGGTGCAAGGAGAGGGAGACGCCGAGCGGCGGTGGCTCCTCTTCTCGACTACGAAAGGAAGCGCGCCGGTCACTCACGACCGCCAGGGGGGCCTGACCGTCCCCCACGACTCGACACCGCTTCACCGCACACCCGGTGAAGCGCCTGGTCCAGAGGTTGCGACACTAGTGCAGGGACGTTTCAAGAGGGAAGGTAAGGGGTCTCCCCCGGCCAGCCAGGGCCGAGGGGAAGCTTCGGCGGACCCGGAGCCGCGCGGCGGGACCGACCGCGGTTCCTCGCCCCCGCGTGCCCAAGTCACCGGACAGGCCCCGGCAGACCACCAGAGCCCGGAGTCCGCTCCGCAGGCCGGCGGTGCCGCACCGGCCGGCCGGCCCAAGTCGAAGAGCCCCAGCGGACCGGGCACCAGGCTCGCCCTGCGCAACTGGCGCATCAGCACCCGGCTGGTCTCCCTGCTGGCACTCCCCGTGGTCGCCGCGACCACCCTGGGCGCGCTGCGTATCAACAGCTCGCTGGACAACATCGAGCAGCTCGACCGCATGAAGCTGCTGACCGAGATGACCCAGCAGGCCACCCAGCTGGCGAGCGCCCTCCAGGAGGAGCGCGACAAGTCGGCGGCGCCGCTGGCGGGCAAGGGCAACGCCAAGGACGACCGCGTCGTCGCGACCCGCGAGAAGACCGACCGCGAGGTGGCGGCGTTCAACCGGGCCACCCAGGACCTCGATCCGGGGGACAAGTCGCTGGCGGGCGTGCAGTCCACGCTCGTCGACATCAGCAAACAGCTCGGCAATATCGGGCAGATCCGCGACTCCGCCTACCAGGACGATCAGTACTACTCGCTGACCGCCCAGGACTACAACGAGCTGATCAACTCACTGCTGCTGCTGTCCCAGGACATGGCCCAGGCCACCAGCAACAGCGACATGATCAACAATACTCGTGCGCTGGCCACTTTCTCCTCCGCCAAGGAGTACGCCTCGATCCAGCGCGCGCTCATCAGCGCCGCGCTCGCCGATCCCAAGGGTGCCGAGTTCTCCGCCAACGACCGCCGCTACGCCAGGACCGCGGTGGACAAGGAGGAGGAGGCGCTGCGGCGGTTCAACCAGATCCGTGACGGCAACTCCGAGGACCTGCTGGAGCCGCTGGACAGCCGCGCGGACATCAAGTCGGCGACGCTGTACGCCGACCGCGCGGTGCGCGACCCCAGAGGGCTCCAGGCCGAGAAGCGCTCGGCCATCGACTGGTACGACCAGGACAGCATCAAGATCAATGAGATGGCCCGGATCGAGCAGACGCTCCTGGGCGAGATGAAGCAGAAGGCGCGCGATCTACGCGCGGAAGCCCAGCAGGACGCGATCCTCAACGGCGCCCTGATCCTGCTGGTCCTCGGCGTCACGCTGGTCGGCGCGTTCGTCGTCGCCCGGTCCATGGTCCGCTCGCTGCGCCGGCTGCAGGACACCGCCCAGGAAGTCGCCCAGAAGCGGCTGCCGGAGCTGGTCAAGCAGCTGTCCGAGTCCGACCCGCAGGACGTGGACACCTCCGTGGAGTCCGTCGGTGTGCACAGCCGGGACGAGATCGGCAAGGTGGCCACGGCCTTCGACGACGTGCACCGCGAGGCGGTCCGGCTGGCCGCCGAACAGGCGCTGCTGCGGGGCAACGTCAACGCGATGTTCACCAACCTCTCCCGCCGCAGCCAGGGTCTCATCCAGCGCCAGCTCTCGCTGATCTCCGAGCTGGAGAGCCGCGAGGCCGACCCGGACCAGCTGTCCTCGCTCTTCAAGCTGGACCACCTCGCGACCCGTATGCGCCGTAACGGCGAGAACCTGCTGGTCCTCGCGGGCGAGGAGCCCGGCCGCCGGTGGACCCGGCCGGTCCCGCTGGTCGACGTGTTGCGCGCGGCGGCCTCCGAGGTGGAGCAGTACGAGCGCATCGAGCTCAGCTCCGTCCCCACCAACGAGGTGGCCGGCCGGGTCGTCAACGACCTGGTGCACCTGCTCGCCGAGCTGCTGGAGAACGCCACCTCGTTCTCCTCGCCGCAGACCAAGGTCAAGGTCACCGGCCACGCCCTGCCCGACGGCCGGGTGCTGGTCGAGATCCACGACACCGGCATCGGGCTCTCGCCCGAGGACCTGGCGGCGATCAACGAGCGGCTGGCCAGCCCGCCCACGGTCGATGTGTCGGTCTCCCGGCGCATGGGCCTGTTCGTGGTCGGCCGGCTGTCGCTGCGCCACGGCATCCGCATCCAGCTGCGGCCGTCCGACTCGGGCGGCACCACGGCGCTGGTCATGCTGCCGGTGGACGTCGCCCAGGGCGGCCGTAAGCCGGGCGTTCCGACGCCGGGCAACGCGGGCCAGGGTGGTCCGGGCGGGCCCGGTGCCCCCGGTGGTGGCTCGGCCGGAATGCTGGGCTCCCTGCCGTCGCGGCGGCAGGTCCCGGGCTCCGGCTCGCGAGCCGCGCTGCCCGGCAGTGGGCTGCCCAGCCGCCCCGTCGGCGCGGGCGCGGGCGCTTCGGGCAGTGCCCCCTCCGGCCCGAGCTTCTTCGAGGGCGGCAACCGGCCCTCGAACCAGAGGAACGCTCCGGCGGGCCCGCCCGGCGACTTCGCCGGGCGTCCCCCGCTCCCCTCGCGCGGCGACGCGCGCACCGACGGCCGTGGCGAGGGCCCGACGGTGGCCCCGCCTACCGGTGCTCCGATGCGCGCGGACTCCCCCGGCGACCAGGGCGGCCGGCCTCAGCTGCCGACCCGCGGCGCGGCGCCCGAGCTCCCCGCCCCTCAGCAGCCCGGTACCAGCTGGGGCGCGCGCCGGTCGGGCGAGGACGACTGGCCGACCACGCGCGAGTCGATGGACGCGCCGCGCGGGCACGAGGAGAACGACACCACCGGCCCGTTCGCCCGGCCCCAGCTGGGCCAGGCGCCGAGCATGTTCGAGCCACGGCGCGGCCCCGGTGACACGGGCGAGTTCGCGTTGCCGGGCCAGAGCGACGGCGGCGGCCGTGACCCGCTGGCGGGCCGCGGCCCCGGCGACACCGGCCAGTTCGCCCGGCCCGAGCTGGGCCAAGGCCCCGGCGACACCGGCGAGTACGCCCTGCCCGGCCGTGCGGACAACGGCGGCCGTGACCCGCTGGCGGGCCGCGGCCCCGGCGACACCGGCCAGTTCGCCCGGCCCGAGCTGGGCCAAGGCCCCGGCGACACCGGCGAGTACGCCCAACCCCGGTTCGGCGAGCCCGCCGGGCAGGGCGGCCGCGGGCCCGGTGACACCGCCGAGTTCGCCCGGCCCGACTTCAACGCACCGCGGCCGGAGGCCGACACCGGCTCCTACCGCCAGGGCGGCCCGGGCGTCGGGCGCGACCAGAACTCCGGCACCGGGGAGTTCCCGCTGCCGCCGGGCCCGGGTGGCGGCGGTGCCGCGGAGCCCGGCATGCTCCCGCCCGCGGGACCCGGCGACGGCCGGACACCGATCTTCGACACGATCGAATCGGACTGGTTCCGCTCGCAGGACGACGGGACCCTGGGCGGCGGCCGGCGGCTCACGACCGAGCCGCCGGGATCCGGCCGCCCGGCGTCCGCCGTGCCCCCCGCCCCGCGCCGCGAGCCGCGGCCGACGCCCCGGAGCACCGGCGAGGGCCCCGGAGTCGGCACCGGACCGGGTACGAACGTCTCCGGTACGAACGTCTCCGGCTCAAACGGACCCAGCACGAACGGATCCGGTCTCGGAACGAACGGCTCGGGACCGGGTACGAATGGCTTTGGCGCCGGGGCGAACGGCAGCGGTCCGGCGTCCAACTGGCGTACCTCGCCGAACGACGAGCGCTGGCGCCGCGCGGAGCAGCTTCGCGAGGGACCCGCGGCGGGCGGTGTGACGTCTTCCGGGTTGCCACGCCGCGTGCCTCGCGCGAATCTCGTGGAAGGCGCCGCACAGCAACAGCAGTCCCGTCCGTCCGGACCGCAGGTTTCGCGCGCGCCCGATGATGTGCGCGGGAGACTGACCAACCTCCGCCGGGGGATCCAGCAGGGCCGCCGGGCCGGAACCGGCCTGGACGGCAATCACGATCGCGGCGTAGGCCCGACTTACCAGCAGGAGCGTTAGTTGAGCCCGATGAGCCAGGCGGCGCAGAATCTGAACTGGTTGATCACGAACTTCGTGGACAACACCCCCGGGGTGTCCCACACGGTGGTGGTCTCCGCCGACGGACTTCTTCTGGCGATGTCCGAAGGCTTCCCCCGTGACCGAGCCGACCAGCTGGCGGCGGTCGCCTCCGGCCTGACCTCGCTCACCGCCGGAGCCTCCCGCATCTTCGAAGGCGGCATGGTCAACCAGACCGTCGTGGAGATGGAGCGAGGCTTCCTGTTCATCATGTCCGTCTCCGACGGCTCCTCCCTGGCCGTACTCGCCCATCCCGAATGCGACATCGGCCTCGTCGGCTACGAGATGGCCCTGCTGGTCGACCGCGCGGGCAGCGTCCTCACCCCGGACCTCCGCGCCGAACTGCAAGGCAGCCTCCTGAACTGACCGACCCACCCGCCGCCCACCCGCTCGGCTGACAGGCCGAACGCCCCCCAAACGGCACCGACCGACGGCAACACCGTCACCTTCCTGTCCCGACCGGAGGACCCATGACCCCGCCCCCTGCCTCGCCCGGCCCGTACGGCGGCCATCATCATTCGCCGTACGGGGCCGAAGGCGACCAGCCGTTGGTGCGCCCGTATGCGATGACCGGTGGCCGGACCCGGCCCCGCTACCAGCTCGCCATCGAGGCGCTGGTCTCCACCACGGCGGACCCCGCGCATCTGCAGGGGCTGCTCCCCGAGCATCAGCGGATCTGCCACCTGTGCCGGGAGGTCAAGTCGGTCGCCGAGGTGTCCGCGCTGCTCAACATGCCGCTGGGGGTGGCCCGGATCCTGGTGGCCGACCTGGCCGAGGCGGGCATGGTGGCGATCCATCAGCCGGGCGGCAACGCGGACGCGGGCGGTACCCCGGATGTGACACTGCTCGAAAGGGTGCTCAGTGGACTTCGCAAGCTCTAGCGGCGGCGCTCCGCCGGCCCGCGCGACCACCTCGGCCAAGATCGTGGTGGCCGGTGGCTTCGGTGTGGGCAAGACCACGTTCGTCGGCGCGGTCTCGGAGATCAACCCGCTGCGCACCGAAGCCGTGATGACCTCCGCCTCCGCGGGGATCGACGATCTGAGCCATGTGCAGGACAAGACCACGACGACCGTGGCGATGGACTTCGGCCGCATCACGCTGGACGACGACCTGATCCTGTACCTGTTCGGCACGCCGGGTCAGGACCGGTTCTGGTTCATGTGGGACGACCTGGTCCGCGGCGCCATCGGTGCCGTCGTCCTCGTCGACACCCGCCGTCTCTCCGACTGCTTCCCCGCCGTCGACTACTTCGAGAACTCCGGGCTGCCCTTCGTCATCGCCCTCAACGGCTTCGAGGGACACCAGCCCTACACCCCCGAAGAGGTGCGGGAAGCACTCCAGATCGGCCCGGACACCCCGATCATCACCACCGACGCCCGCCACCGCAGCGAGGCCAAGAGCGCGCTTATCACACTCGTGGAGCACGCGCTGATGGCTCGACTGAAGTAGGCGTAACATCCCGGAAGTTGTCCGAAATCCGATGACCGGAGCGGGCTGTGTCCTATGACACGGCCCGCTCGGACGTTCATAACGTTTCGACAGAGAAAAACACGGGATTCAATACGCAGCGCGTTCGGACAGCTCCGTTGCGCGCTCAATTAGTTTGCGGTTTGACACGCCTCATCCGTAACGCCCGTTTTATCTCTGGTCCAGACAACTGGTCGGGTGCTTTGCTGACTGTTTGGAAAGCACCGACGCAGCATGCTGGAATTCGCTGAACTGGGCGGTACGGGCTCAGCTGGGAACGGCACGACACAGGTGCCGACGCCGAGAGGTTGTTGGTCGAGTGAGGCGAAGCATGCCGGACTCCGCGAAACAGGTGCGGGGGAACTTCACCCCGCCGCCGCGCACAGCGGCGTCACCCTCCGACGTGACGGAACCCCCCGTCGCGGCCGGCGGGCGCCTGTCGCCGCGGAACTGGCGGGTGCCGGCCCGCCTGAACGCGATCCTGCTCATCCCCGTCCTGGTCGCCCTGGTGTTCGGCGGCTTCCGCGTCGAGTCCTCCGTTTCCACCTGGAAGGAGGCCGAGGACGCCGAGCGCACCGCCCGGCTGGTCCGCGCGGCGGCGGCCTACAGCCACGCCCTGGTCGACGAGCGGGACCGCACCGCCGTTCCACTGCTCACCGGTTCTGCCGAGGACGAGGTCAAGAAGGCGCGGGCGGCGACCGACGCGGCGAAGGCCGAGTTCGACAAGTACGCCGAGAACATGCCGAACACCGCGAGCCTCGAGCGCCGCCTCAAGGCGTTCCGGGCCGTGGAGCCGCAGCTGGCCAGTCTGCGCCGCTACGCGTACACCGACCGGCTGAACGGGGTGAAGACCGAAGAGGGCTATGTCGCGGTCGAGCACTCACTGTTGGAGTTCGCAAACGAACTGGGTCTGGGCACCGGCAACATCACCTCCTACGGCCGCACCGTCTACGCGGTCTCGCTGGCCAAGGGAGCCGAGTCGCTCCAGCGCTCCATCGGCAGCCATCTGCTGGTCAAACCCGGCCCCTCGGCCGCCGACCGCAAGACCCAGCTCACCGCCTTCGGCTCGTACGTCTACCTCGAGAAGATCGCGCTCACCGAGTTCCAGTCGGCCGGCCTCCCCGAGGACGTGACCCGGCTGAAGCAGGCCATGGCCGCGGGGCAGAAGAAGGCCGAGGCACAGGTCAAAGACGCCCGGCGGAAGGCCGCCGCCGAGGACCGGCAGTTCGTGGTCCCGCCGTCGATGGAGCAGATGATCACGGCCATCGGCGACGGCGAAAAACCGGCGGACCTCAAGGAGCGCGGCATCACCCCGGCGTCGTGGTTCGCCGCCTCCACGGCCAAGTTCGACGCCTACCGCGAGGTCGAGAAGGACCTCGTCGACAAGGCGGTGAACGAGGCCGCGCAAATCTCTGCGGACGCAAAGCGCGACGCGTTTGTGAACTCCGCCATCGTGCTGCTCGCCCTCCTCTTGGCCTTCGTCGTGGCGGGCCGGATGGCCCGCTCCATGAGCCGCAGCATGCGGCAGCTGCGCAACACCGCCTTCGACGTCGCCGAGCAGCGACTGCCGATGCTGGTCGACCAGCTGTCCCGGGCCGATCCGGGCCGGATCGACACCCGGGTGACCCCGATCCCGATCACCACGCGGGACGAGATCGGCGAGGTGGCCCGCGCCTTCGACCAGGTGCACCGCGAGGCGATCCGGCTCGCCGCGGAGCAGGCGATGCTGCGCGGCAACGTCAACGCGATCTTCACCAACCTTTCCAGCCGCAACCAAGGCCTCATCGAGCGCCAGCTCTCCCTGATCTCCGAGCTGGAGAACCGCGAGGCCGACCCGGACCAGCTCGAGCACCTCTTCCGGCTGGACCACCTGGCGACCCGTATGCGGCGCAACGGCGAGAACCTCCTGATCCTCGCGGGCGAGGAGCCGGGCCGCCGCTGGAACCAGCCGGTGCCGCTGATCGACGTGTTGCGCGCCGCCTCCTCGGAGGTGGAGTCGTACGAGCGGATCGAGCTGGCGGGCGTCCCGGAGACCGAGATCCACGGCAACGCCGTGACCGACCTGGTGCATCTGCTCGCGGAGCTGCTGGAGAACGCCACCACCTTCTCCTCCCCGCACACCAAGGTGCGGGTGACCGCCACCCGGCTGCCCGACGGCCGTGTCATGATCGAGATCCATGACAAGGGCATCGGCCTCACCGCCGAGGACTTCGCGGACATCAACCACAGGCTGGCCAATCCGCCCACCGTCGACGTCGCGGTCTCCCAGCGCATGGGCCTGTACGTGGTCGGCCGCCTCGCCGACCGGCACCACATCCGGTGCCAGCTGCGCCCGTCGGGCGAGCAGGCGGGCACCACCTCGCTGGTCATGCTCCCGGACGCGATCACGCACGGCGGAGGCGGCGAGGAGCTCCCCGGGGACCAGGACTTCACGGTCTCCCGGATCGTCCCCGAACAGGCCCAGCAGGTCCCACAGGCCCAGCAGCCGCCGCAGGCCGCCCCCCAGGCCCCTCAGGCCCCTCAGGCCCCTCAGGCCCCCATGGTGCCGCAGGCGCCGCAGGGCGCCCAGGAGGCCGCCGCGCCGCGCACGGCCGCCGACTTCGGCTTCGACGACTCGGCATACGGCGCCGATCCGCTGTTCGGGCCGACTCCACCGATCAGGCCCACGGAACAAACCGGGGCATCCGCCCCCGTGACGCCGACCGGACCGGCCATGCCGTTCCCGACTTCCGCACCGTATGCCGAACCGGAATCGGAATACCGGAGCGTGACCGGCGCCACGGAATCCGGACCACCGCCGTACGCCGACTTCACTTCCCCTTCCCAGCAGGGAAATTGGAGCGACACCGGTTCGTTTGAGTCGCCGTTCGGGCCAGGCTACGCAGCGCAAGCGGAATCTATGCCAAGCGCTCCCGAAGTTGCCGAGGAAAGCGTAGAGTTCCACCGTCCGGGGCCCGCCCCGAGCAGCACCCATTCCCTGACCGACGCCGGTCTCCCCCGCCGCGACAAGCTGTGGCAGCCGTCGGAGGACTCAGGGGCCCAGCAGCCGACCGTGGAACCGGCGGCGCCCGCGGCGCCGGAGCGGCCCGGTCAGGGCTCGGGGGAGCACGCTTTCCCGGATACCTTCGCGTGGCACCCGGAGAACGACCAGCGCTGGCACCGGGCCGAGCAGCTGCGTGAGCCGAAGGCCGGCGGGGTCACCTCTTCCGGCCTGCCCCGGCGAGTGCCCAAGGCCAACCTGGTCGAGGGCTCCGCGGAGTCGACCGGAGCGGGCGGCCCCCAGGTCTCCCGGGCGCCGGAGGACATCCGCGGCAGGTTGAGCAACCTGCGCCGCGGCGTCCAGCAGGGGCGCCAACAGCGTGACCAGCATGACCAACAGGGCTACGGCCCCGGCAGCACCTACGATCAGGAGCGTTAGTGTGAGCCCGATGAGCCAGGCGGCGCAGAACCTGAACTGGTTGATCACCAATTTCGTGGACAACACCCCCGGGGTGTCGCACACGGTGGTGGTCTCCGCCGACGGACTTCTTCTGGCGATGTCCGAAGGCTTCCCCCGTGACCGAGCCGACCAGCTGGCGGCGGTCGCCTCCGGCCTGACCTCGCTCACCGCCGGAGCCTCCCGCATCTTCGAAGGCGGCGCGGTCAACCAGACCGTCGTGGAGATGGAACGAGGCTTCCTGTTCATCATGTCCGTCTCCGACGGCTCCTCCCTGGCCGTACTCGCCCACCCCGAATGCGACATCGGCCTCGTCGGCTACGAGATGGCCCTGCTGGTCGACCGCGCGGGCAGCGTCCTCACCCCGGACCTCCGCGCCGAACTGCAAGGCAGTCTTCTCAACTAGCAAACACAAAGATGCGTTTCGCGCCACCGCGCCGTTAGGGTGCGGTGGCGCGACCGGCAGACAGGCAAGTTGGAGGAGGAAACGTGGCAACGCCCCCCAGTGGATACCCGTACGGCCATGGGCAGCAGGCCGAGCCGCACGGAGATGCCCCGTTGAAGCGCTTCAACTTCCCCTCCGCGCCAAGCCGCCAGGCCCGCACGGCACAGCAGCCCCCTGTGGCGCCTCAGGAGCCCGTTCAGCAGTCTCATGAGGCTCTGCCCCCGCCCCCGCATCCGCAGCCCCTCCAGCAGCCGTACACGCCCTCCTACGCGCCGCCGCACGGCCAGGCGGGGCTGTCGTCCGAGCCGACGCCGCCCAGCCGGCCCGCCCCGCCGCCCGTGCGGCACACGCCGGAGCCGTCCTCCCCGGCCACCGGCCACAACCCGCTGGTGCGCCCGTACGCCATGACCGGAGGCCGGACCCGGCCCCGCTACCAGCTCGCCATCGAGGCGCTGGTCTCCACCACGGCGGACCCCGCCCAGCTCCAGGGCCAGCTGCCCGAGCACCAGCGGATCTGCCACCTGTGCCGTGAGATCAAGTCGGTCGCCGAGATCTCCGCACTCCTGACCATTCCCCTCGGCGTCGCCCGGATCCTCGTAGCCGACCTGGCCGAGGCCGGGCTCGTCGCCATCCATCAGCCCGGCGGCGACGAAACCGCCGGCGGCCAGCCTGACGTGACACTGCTCGAAAGGGTGCTCAGTGGACTTCGCAAGCTCTAGCGGTGCAGCCCGCTCCACCACCTCCGCGAAAATCGTGGTGGCGGGCGGCTTCGGCGTGGGCAAGACCACGTTTGTCGGCGCGGTCTCGGAGATCAACCCGCTGCGTACCGAAGCCGTGATGACCTCCGCCTCCGCGGGGATCGACGATCTCACCCACGCGCCGGACAAGACCACCACCACGGTGGCCATGGACTTCGGCCGCATCACGCTCGACCAGGACCTGATCCTGTACCTGTTCGGCACGCCCGGCCAGGACCGGTTCTGGTTCATGTGGGACGACCTGGTCCGCGGCGCCATCGGTGCCGTCGTCCTCGTCGACACCCGCCGCCTCGCCGACTGCTTCCCCGCCGTCGACTACTTCGAGAACTCCGGACTGCCCTTCGTCATCGCCCTCAACGGCTTCGACGGACACCAGCCCTACACCCCCGAAGAAGTCCGGGAAGCACTCCAGATCGGCCCGGACGCGCCCATCATCATCACCGACGCCCGCCACCGCAGCGAGGCCAAGAGCGCGCTCATCACGCTGGTGGAGCACGCCCTGATGGCGCGTTTGCGATAGAGACGGACAGCGTCGGCGGCACCCGCCGCCGAACGCACAAATCCCCCGCTCTCCGGGAGAGCGGGGGATTTGTGCGCTTCGGACCGCAGTCGCTGTTCGCCGCGGCCTCAGCCCTGCCAGCTGTGCGGGGCACGGAAGCCCCGCTGGCGCTCCAGGCGGCGCCAGCCCGCCGCGCTGCGGCCGGCGCGGCCCGAGGAGCGCCGGTGGACGGCGCCCGCGGCCGCGCGGGCCAGGAGGACCGCGGTGACCGCGGCCAGTTCCTCGGCGTCGGCGTGACCCTTCTCGACGCGGACGAGAGTGGCGGCGCCGACGGCGGCGTCAGCCGCGGTATCGGCGGGGTTGTCGGCGATGTCCTGTGCGGTGTTCACGGTGGCTTCGTCTCCAATGCTCGCGTTACTGCGGCGGGTTGCCGTGCTTGCGGGACGGCAGGTCGGCGTGCTTGTTGCGGAGCATCGCCAGGGACCGGATGAGGACCTCGCGGGTCTCCACGGGGTCGATGACGTCGTCGACCAGGCCGCGCTCGGCGGCGTAGTACGGGTGCATGAGCTCGGACTTGTACTCCTTGACCATGCGGGCGCGCATGGCCTCGGGGTCGTCGGCCCCGGCGATCTGCCGGCGGAAGATCACGTTGGCGGCGCCCTCGGCGCCCATCACCGCGATCTCGTTCGTCGGCCAGGCGTAGGTCAGGTCGGCGCCGATGGACTGGGAGTCCATGACGATGTAGGCGCCGCCGTACGCCTTGCGCAGGATGACCGAAATCCGCGGCACGGTGGCGTTGCAGTACGCGTACAGCATCTTGGCGCCGTGCCGGATGATCCCGCCGTGCTCCTGGTCCACGCCGGGCAGGAAGCCGGGCACGTCCAGCAGCGTGATCAGCGGGATGTTGAAGGCGTCGCACATCTGGATGAAGCGGGCGGACTTCTCCGACGCCTCGATGTCCAGCACCCCGGCCAGCGACTGCGGCTGGTTGGCGATGATGCCCACCACCTGGCCGTCCATCCGGGTCAGGGCACAGATGATGTTGGTCGCCCAGCGCTCGTGGACCTCCAGGTAGTCGCCGTCGTCGACGATCTCCTCGATGACCTTGCGCATGTCGTACGGGCGGTTGCCGTCGGCCGGGACGAGGTCGAGCAGCGCCTCGCCGCGCCGCTCGGCCGGGTCGTCGGACTCGACGACCGGCGGGTTCTCGCGGTTGTTCTGCGGCAGCAGCGACAGGAGGTAGCGCACCTCCTCCAGGCAGCTCTCCTCGTCGTCGTACGCGAAGTGGCACACGCCCGAGGTCTCGGCATGCACATCCGCGCCGCCCAGTCCGTTCTGGGTGACCTTCTCGCCGGTCACCGCCTGGACCACGTCCGGCCCGGTGATGAACATCTGCGAGGTCTCGCGGACCATGAAGACGAAGTCGGTGAGCGCCGGGGAGTAGGCGGCGCCGCCCGCGCACGGGCCGAGCATCACGCTGATCTGCGGGATGACGCCGGACGCCTTGGTGTTGCGCTGGAAGATGCCGCCGTAGCCGGCGAGCGCCGAGACGCCCTCCTGAATGCGGGCGCCGGCACCGTCGTTGAGGGACACCAGCGGCGCCCCGGCCGAGATGGCCATGTCCATGATCTTGTGGATCTTCGTGGCGTGGGCTTCCCCGAGCGCCCCGCCGAAGATCCGGAAGTCGTGTGCGTACACGAACACGGTCCGCCCGTGTACGGTCCCCCAGCCGGTGACGACACCGTCGGTGTAGGGCCTCTTCGCCTCGAGCCCGAACCCGCTCGCGCGGTGCCGCCGCAGCGGCTCGACCTCGTTGAAGGACCCCTCGTCCAGGAGCAGATCGATCCGTTCGCGGGCCGTCAGCTTCCCCTTGGCCTTCTGAGCCTCGGTCGCCCGCTCGCTCGGGCCGCGCCGAGCCTGCTCGCGGATCGCGTGCAGCTCGGCGACACGCCCGCGGACGTCGCTCGCCTCATCGGGCGCACCTTCGAGATTGGTCATGCAATGACGGTACGTTCCCGGACCCCCCGAGACGCATGTCAATTCCATACAACGTCGGGCGCGTTTTGGTGGGTAGGCGGAACAGAACTGGACAGCGGATTTCTCGCCACCGTAAGGGCCACCGGCCGATCGGCGCTGTCGGCACTCCACAAACCCCGACGTGGCGCGCCCCGGAGCGGCGGACATGACCACCCGTATGGGCGCGCCCGGCCGGGGCCATGGCCCGGCCGACGGGACCGTCGGTTGCCGCCCTCTCCAGTGAACGCTCGGGGCGATTGTCCCGAGATTTTGGGTACGCGGGGAATGGGGTTAAAGTGGGTGACGTTGAAGATTCAACATAACTTCAACGGACCAGCCCCGGCAGAGCTACACCCCCAAGGCTCCGCCGGGGCCATGGTCACCAGCCGCTCCCCCCGCTACCGCCGGGAGGTGCCCCCTCCGAGCACCGAGCGGCCCGGCCTACTCCTGCGGCTCCACGCCGGCCCGCAGCAGCCCGTAGGCGTACGCGTCGTCCAGCGCCTGCCACGAGGCCGCGATCACGTTCTCCCCGACACCCACCGTCGACCACTCGCCCTTGCTGTCCGCCGTCGAGACCAGCACCCGCGTCGTGGACTCGGTGCCGTGCTTGCCCTCCAGGATGCGCACCTTGTAGTCCACCAGCTCCATCGTGGCCAGCTGCGGGTAGATGCGCTCCAGGCCCACGCGCAGCGCGCGGTCCAGGGCGTTGACCGGGCCGTTGCCCTCCGCCGTGGAGACGATGCGCTCGCCCTTGGCCCAGAGCTTGACCGTCGCCTCGTTGGCGTGGGTGCCGTCGGGGCGGTCCTCGACGATGGCCCGCCAGGACTCGACGCGGAAGTAGCGGCGGGGCCGCCCCTCGACCTCCTCGCGCAGCAGCAGTTCGAAGGACGCGTCGGCGGCCTCGTAGGTGTAGCCCGCCAGCTCGCGCTCCTTGACCCGCTCGACGACGCGGCCGACCAGCTCCCGGTCGCCTCCGAGGTCGACGCCCAGCTCCTTGCCCTTGAGCTCGATCGAGGCCCGGCCCGCCATGTCGGACACCAGCATGCGCATGGTGTTGCCGACCAGCTCGGGGTCGATGTGCTGGTAGAGGTCGGGGTCCACCTTGATCGCGGAGGCGTGCAGCCCGGCCTTGTGCGCGAAGGCCGAGAGGCCGACATAGGGCTGGTGGGTCGAGGGGGTGAGGTTGACCACCTCGGCGATGGCGTGCGAGATGCGGGTCATCTCGGCGAGCGCGCCGGAGGGCAGGACCGTACGGCCGTACTTGAGCTCCAGGGCGGCGGCCACCGGGAAGAGGTTGGCGTTGCCGACCCGCTCCCCGTAGCCATTGGCGGTGCACTGGACATGGGTGGCGCCCGCGTCCACGGCGGCCAGGGTGTTGGCGACGGCACAGCCGGTGTCGTCCTGGGCGTGGATGCCCAGCCGGGCCCCGGTGTCGGCGAGGACCGTACGGACCACCGCGTCGATCTGGGCCGGGAGCATGCCGCCGTTGGTGTCGCAGAGCACGACCACGTCCGCGCCCGCCTGGTGGGCGGCGCTGACGACCTGCTTGGCGTAGCCGGGGTTGGCGCGGTAGCCGTCGAAGAAGTGCTCGCAGTCGACGAACACCCGGCGGCCCTGGGCGCGCAGATGGGAGACGGTGTCCCGGACCATCTCCAGGTTCTCCTCCAGCGTGGTGCGCAGGGCGAGTTCCACATGGCGGTCGTGGGACTTGGCCACCAGCGTGATCACCGGGGCCCCGGAGTCGAGGAGCGCCTGGACCTGGGGGTCGTCCGCGGCCCGTACGCCCGCCTTGCGGGTGGCGCCGAACGCGACCAGCTGTGCGTGCCTGAAGTCGATCTCGGCGCGGGCCCGGGCGAAGAACTCCGTGTCGCGCGGGTTGGCGCCGGGCCAGCCGCCCTCGATGAAGCCCACGCCGAAGTCGTCGAGGTGACGGGCGATGGTCAGCTTGTCCGCGACGGTGAGGTTGATGCCCTCGCGCTGCGCGCCGTCGCGCAGCGTGGTGTCGAAGACGTGGAAGCTGTCGTCGGGTAGGTCCTTCATGGTTGTCTGGCTCCTGTGGGATCGATCTCGGTCTACCGGAATAACCGGTTCCGCGCCCTCCTATGATCCCTCGCGCTCCGCGTCCGGCGGGGTGGTCCGGAAAACGAAAAGACCCCTCGCGGGTGCGAGAGGTCTGCGCGCGGGTCTGGGGGCACGATGTCCGCGCCGTACCGGGTCGTACGGGGCGGTCACTGCGGACCGGCGCGCCTGCTGCCAATAATCATGGCGAACGAGAGCACGGAGGCAGTCAAGCACATTCCGCCCCCGCGCTCCCGTCCGTCTCAGAATGCGAACCGCCGCACGGATCGATATCGGAGTCACGTTCGGAGGGGCGACCGGCGTGGGTCATATCGACTCGCCGGCCGCCCGCCCGGCGTCAGCCCAGGCGGTGCATCCAACCGTGGGTGTCCGGGGCGGCGCCCGTCTGGATGTCCAGCAGCGCCTTGCGCAGCTTCATCGTCACCTCGCCCGGCTGCCCGTCCGCCACGGTCCAGCCGGCGCGGGCGGACTTGACCGAGCCGACCGGGGTGATGACGGCGGCGGTGCCACAGGCGAAGACCTCGGTGAGGCTGCCGTCCGCGTTGCCCTCCCGCCAGTCGTCGACGCAGATACGGCCCTCGGAGACCTCATGGCCCAGGTCGGAGGCGATCCGCAGCAGCGAGGCGCGGGTGATGCCCGGCAGCAGCGAGCCGGACAGCTCGGGGGTCACGATGCGGTCCCCGTACACGAAGTACAGGTTCATGCCGCCCATCTCCTCGATCCAGCGGCGCTCGATCGCGTCCAGCCAGACCACCTGGTCGCAGCCCTGCTCGGCGGCCTGCGCCTGGGCGACCAGCGAAGCGGCGTAGTTGCCGCCCGTCTTGGCGGCGCCGGTGCCGCCGGGGGCGGCGCGCACGTACTCTTCGGAGAGCCACACGGAGACCGGCTTGACCCCGCCGGGGAAGTAGGCGCCGGCCGGGGAGGCGATGACGGCGAAGAGGTACTCGTTCGCGGGCCGCACGCCCAGTCCGACCTCGGTCGCGAACATGAAGGGCCGCAGGTAGAGGGACTCCTCACCGCTGCCGGGCACCCACGCCTTGTCCTGGGTGACCAGCGCGTCGCAGGCCGCGATGAAGGTCTCGACCGGCAGCTCGGGCATGCTCATGCGGCGCGCGGAGGCGCGGAAGCGCTCGGCGTTCTCCTCGGGGCGGAAGGTGGCCACGCCGCCGTCGGGCTGCCGGTACGCCTTGAGCCCCTCGAAGATCGTCTGAGCGTAATGGAGGGTCATGTTCGCCGGGTCGAGCGACAGGGGCGCGTACGGCACGAGCTGGGCGTCGTGCCAACCGCGCCCCTCGGTCCACTTGATGGTCACCATGTGGTCGGTGAAGTGGCGGCCGAAGCCGGGGTTGGCCAGGATCCGCTCCCGCTCCTCGTCGGAGAGGGGATGCGCGGAGGGCTTGAGCTCGATCGTGGGCGTCGTCATGAGTGGTAGTCCTTCACCGTTGGTTGTAGCGGACCGCGCCCGCACCGTCCCGACCCCCAGGGGTACTAGGACGTCCGAGCTTCCTCTCACACGACGGCCCCACGTCCGATTATCGCTCGGTGTGGGGCCGGGGTAGAGATGCGTGCGTGCGTCTGCGCGGCCCAGGTCGATGGTCGCACCCAGCCGCGCTTCGGCACAGGCTGGGGTCAGCCGGATACTCGCGCGGCCAGCGCGTCGCCGATCTCGTCGGTGGTGCGCGGCGTGTCGCCGGTGCGCTCGGCGAGGTCCTCGGCGACGGCGGTCTCGATACGGGCCGCCTCGGCCTCGTATCCGAGGTGGCGGAGCAGCAGGGCCACCGACAGCACGGTCGCGGTCGGGTCGGCCTTGCCGGTGCCCGCGATGTCCGGCGCGGAGCCGTGGACCGGCTCGAACATCGACGGGAAGGTGCCGGAGGGGTTGATGTTGCCGCTCGCGGCGAGCCCGATGCCGCCGGTGACGGCGGCGGCCAGGTCCGTGAGGATGTCGCCGAAGAGGTTGTCGGTGACGATGACGTCGAACCGCTCGGGCTGGGTGACGAAGAAGATCGTCGCGGCGTCGACGTGCAGATAGTCGGTGGTGACCTCGGGGTACTCCGCGCCGACCTTGTCGAAGATGTTCTTCCACAGGTGGCCCGCGTGCACCAGGACGTTGTTCTTGTGCACGAGGGTGAGCTTCTTGCGCGGCCGGGCGGCGGCCCGGGCGTACGCGTCGCGTACCACGCGCTCGACGCCGTACGCGGTGTTCAGGCTGACCTCGGTGGCCACCTCGGCCGGGGTGCCGGTGCGCAGCGAGCCGCCGTTGCCCACATAGGGGCCCTCGGTGCCCTCGCGGACGACGACGAAGTCGATGTCGGGGCGGCCGGCCAGCGGGGTGGCGGTGTTCGGGAACAGCTTCGACGGACGCAGATTGACGTAGTGGTCGAAGGCGAAGCGCAGCTTGAGCAGCAGCCCGCGCTCCAGCACGCCCGACGGCACGGACGGGTCACCGATGGCGCCGAGCAGGATCGCGTCGTGGTTCTTCAGCGCCTCGAGCTCCGCGTCCGGCAGGGTCTCGCCGGTCGCGTGCCAGCGCTGGGCGCCGAGGTCGTAGTCCTGGGTCTCCAGCTTCACGTCCTGCGGAAGGACGGCCGTGAGGACCTTGAGGCCCTGAGCCACGACTTCCTGTCCGATACCGTCACCGGGGATCACTGCGAGGCGAATGCTGCGAGACATACCGGGACCCTACCCCTCGTCCCACTGCATGACATCGCCCGTCCGCTATGTGGACGGGCGCTCATCCGGATGGCTCACGTTCACCCCGCGTACGGGCTGAGGTCGCCTTTCCGGGGCAGATTCCGGCACATGGCTGACTTCTCCCGGGGCACGCCCCGCACCTCCTCCGATGTCCCACGGGTCGGCATCCCCGAACGCCTGGCCCGCCGGATGACGATGGCCGAGCAGCACGAGTATCTGCGGGCGAAGCTCTCCCGGCGCGGGGTGCTGCGCGGCGGCGTGGCGGGGGCGGGGACGGTGGCGGGGGCGGGCCTGCTCACCGGTTCGGCGAGCGCCGTGGAGGCGGGCCCGCAGCCGCCCCTGCTCACCGCCCCGGCGTCGCGGAAAGTCGACGGCTCGCTGGTCGCGCCCTTCGGCCGCCACCTCGCCTTCGGCGCCGACCCCAGGACCCGGATGCGGATCTCCTGGCAGGTCCCCTTCGCCGTCAAGGCGCCGTACGTACGGATCGGCCTCCAGCCCTGGGACCTGAGCCGGAAGATCGAGGCCGAGGTCCGCTCCCTGCACACGCCCGCGCTCAGCGACAAGCTCCCGGCCGTCGACCAGTACTACCTCCATGCCGCGCTCGACGGGCTGCGCCCCGGCGTCACCTATTACTACGGCGTCGGCCACGACGGCTTCGACCCGGCCGACCCGCGCCACTTCTCCGCCCTGGGGACGTTCCGCACGGCTCCCGAAGAGGCCGAGTCCTTCGTCTTCACCGCCTTCGGCGACCAGGGCGTCAGCTACGACGCGCTCGCCAACGACCAGCTGCTGCTCGGCCAGAACCCCGCCTTCCATCTGCACGCCGGGGACCTGTGCTACGCGGACACCACCGGCCACGGCCAGAAGACGGACGCCTTCGACGCCCGGGTGTGGGACTCCTTCCTCGCCCAGACCGCCTCGGTCGCGGCGAGCGTGCCCTGGATGGTGACCACCGGCAACCACGACATGGAGGCCTGGTACTCCCCCGACGGCTACGGCGGCCAGCTGGCCCGCTGGTCCCTCCCCGACAACGGCCCCGATCCGCGCAAGGCGCCCGGTGTCTACTCCTTCACCTACGCCAATGTGGGGATCGTCGCGCTGGACGCCAACGACGTCAGCTACGAGATCACCGCCAACACCGGGTACACCGGCGGGGAGCAGACGCGCTGGCTGGACCGGCGGCTGGGGCAGCTGCGCGCCCAGCCCGGCATCGACTTCATCGTGGTCTTCTTCCACCACTGCGCCTTCTCGACCACCAGCGCCCACGCCTCGGACGGCGGGGTGCGCGACGCCTGGGTGCCGCTGTTCGAGAAGCACCAGGTGGACCTGGTCATCAACGGCCACAACCATGTCTACGAGCGCACCGACGCCATCCGGGGCGGCCGGGCCGCCAAGCGGGTCCCGATCGGCGGCAGCGCCGACGCGGTGCGCGACGGCATCGTCTACGCGACGGCGGGCGGGGCCGGGGCGCGCCTGTACCGGTTCCCGGTGCCCGACAGCTACGAAGGCCATGTGAAGGACCTCGACGAGGTGAAGACCTTCCACTGGGCGAAGGACGGGTCGAAGAACGAGGACACGGCGGAGTGGTCGCGGGTGCGCTACACCGGCTTCTCATTCCTCGCGGTGGAGGTGCGGCCGGGCCCGAGCCCGAAGCTGAAGGTCACGACGCTGGCCGAATCGGGCGAGCGCGTGGACCACTTCGAGGTGGTGCGTACGCCCCAGAAGTGATGCCGGCCCCGGAGGCGACGTCGGGCCCGGGGCGACGTCACCCCTGGGGTGACGTCGGTCAGTGGCCGGTGGCGCCGCCGTTGTCGCGACGGTCGAGGGCGCGCTGCAGCGCGGCGGCGGCGTTCTTGCGGTCGGTGTTGTCGGTCTTGCGGCGGGTCCTGCGGACAACCGTCTCAGCCATGATCGCGTCTCCCTGTGTCCCGAGAAGGTGCTGCGGAAGATGCCGGAGGGGCGGGGTCCGGGTGCGGCAGGGGTCACCTGCGCATGCGCACCGGCCGTGGCCACCGTCGCTCGATGGAGCGAGACGTTCGGCTTCCACAAAAATAAGGCCTCGGAGGCGGACTGTCCGCACAATTACTCGGACGTCCTACTATCTGAGACGCAGAAACGCGTATGGGCTGGTCGAGGCCAACCCCCGTTCGGCCTCGACCAACCAGTATTCGCGCCGTTCAGAAGGTGCTTACTCGTTGGTTAGCTTCGTAAACTGCCGTGAATAACGGCTACTTGGCTGTCAGACGCTAGCACCGCCGCGCCTCCGCCGTCCACGACTTTTCGGCTTGTCACACCGCCCCGCATACGACGACGGCCGCCGCCGGCGCGAAGGCGCGGGCGGCGGCCGCCGGGGGTTCGGCCCGGGGCGCGGCCGGGGGTTCAGCCCATGTGCGGGTAGCGGTAGTCGGTCGGCGGGGCCAGGGTCTCCTTGATGGAGCGGGTGGAGGTCCAGCGCATCAGGTTCTGCTTGGCGCCCGCCTTGTCGTTGGTGCCGGAGGCCCGCCCGCCGCCGAAGGGCTGCTGCCCGACGACGGCCCCGGTGGGCTTGTCGTTGATGTAGAAGTTGCCGGCCGCGAAGCGCAGCGCCTCGCACGTGGCGGCGGCCGCGGCGCGGTCCCGGGCGATGACGCAGCCGGTGAGGCCGTACGGCGACGCCGACTCCATCTGCTCCAGCACCGCGTCGTACTCGGCGTCCTCGTAGACGAACACCCCGAGGATCGGGCCGAAGTACTCGTCCTTGAAGATCTCGTCGTCCGCGTCGGTGGAGACGAGGACCGTCGGGCGGACGAAGTAGCCCTCGCTGTCGTCGTAGGTGCCGCCGGCCACGATCTCGATGGTCGGGTCGGACTTCGCCCGGTCGATGGCCGCCTTGGACTTGGCGAAGGCCCGCTCGTCGATGACGGCGCCGAGGAAGTTGGACAGGTCGGTCACATCACCCATCGCCAGGCTCTCCACCTCGGCGGCGAACTCCTCCTTGAAGCCGCTCTCCCACAGCGAGCGCGGGACGTAGGCGCGCGAGGCGGCGGAGCACTTCTGGCCCTGGTACTCGAAGGCGCCGCGGGTCATCGCCGTCTTCAGCACCTTGGGGTCGGCCGACGGGTGGGCGACGATGAAGTCCTTGCCGCCGGTCTCGCCGACCAGACGCGGGTAGGTCTTGTACGTCTCGATGTTGGCGCCGACCGTCTTCCACAGGTACTGGAAGGTGCGGGTCGAGCCGGTGAAGTGGATGCCCGCGAGGTCCGGGTGGGCCAGGGCCACCTCGGAGACGTCCTTGCCGTCGCCCGTGACCAGGTTGATCACCCCCTTGGGCAGCCCCGCCTCCTCCAGCAGCTCCATCAGCAGCACGGCGGCGTGGGTCTGCGTCGGGGACGGCTTCCAGACGACCACGTTGCCCATCAGGGCGGGGGCGGTCGGGAGGTTGCCCGCGATGGCGGTGAAGTTGAAGGGCGTGATCGCGTAGACGAAGCCCTCCA
Source organism: Streptomyces sp. ME19-01-6 (assembly GCF_033793745.1). Lineage (NCBI taxonomy): Bacteria > Bacillati > Actinomycetota > Actinomycetes > Kitasatosporales > Streptomycetaceae > Streptomyces > Streptomyces sp. ME19-01-6. Next base: position 174,188 of record NZ_JARAXF010000014.1, read on the forward strand.
GCGGCCGGTGGTCGCTGCGGTTCCAGACCCCCGGGGAGTTGGTCACCGGCTGCTCGGCCAGGATCTGGCGGGCGAAGTGGACATTGAAGCGCCAGAAGTCGATCAGCTCACAGGGGGTGTCGATCTCGGCCTGCTGCGCGGTCTTGGACTGGCCGAGCATGGTCGAGGCGGCCAGGGTCTCCCGCCACGGGCCGGACAGCAGCTCGGCGGCCTTGAGGATGATCGCGGCCCGGTCGTCGAAGCTGAGCGCGCGCCACGCCGGGGCGGCGGCCAGGGCGGCGTCGATCGCGTCCTGCGCGTCGGCCTGGGTGGCGTTGGCGTAGGTGCCCAGGCGAGCCGCGTGGTTGTGCGGCTGCACGACGTCGAAGCGCGTCCCCGCGCCCATCCGCTTCTCGCCGCCGATGGTCATCGGCAGGTCGATGGGGCTCTGGGCGAGCTCCTTGAGCTTGGTCTCGAGGCGGGCGCGCTCCGGGGTGCCGGGGGCGTAGGTGTGCACCGGCTCGTTCACCGGCACGGGGACCTGGGTCACGGCGTCCATAGTGGCCGTATCTCCTTCGAGCGTCGGGGTCGATCGTCGTGTACGCGAGGGGGTGGGGGGAGCGTTCCGGCTGGTCAGCCGCGGCCGACCAGCGAGCGCAGGAAGAACGCCAGGTTCGCGGGGCGCTCCGCGAGGCGCCGCATGAAGTACCCATACCAGTCTGTTCCATACGGGACATAAACCCGCATACGATGCCCCTCGGCAGCGAGCCGCTCCTGCTCGGCCGGGCGGATCCCGTACAACATCTGGAACTCGTACTCGTCGAGCTTGCGGCCGAAGCGGCGCGCCAGCTCCTGGGCGATGGCGACCATGCGCGGGTCGTGGGAGCCGATCATCGGGTAGCCCTCGCCCGCCATGAGGATCTTCAGGCAGCGCACATAGGCCAGGTCGACCTCGCGCTTGTCCTGGTGCGCGACGCTCGCCGGCTCCTTGTACGCGCCCTTCACCAGCCGCACCCGCGAGCCTTCCCCGGCCAGCGCCCGGCAGTCGTCCTCCGTGCGGAAGAGGTACGACTGGAGGACCGCGCCGGTCTTCGGGAACCGCCGGCGCAGCTCGGCGAGGATCGCGAGGGTGGAGTCCACGGTGGTGTGGTCCTCCATGTCGAGGGTGACGGTGGTGCCCGCCGCGTCCGCCGCCTCCACCACGGGGATCACATGGGCCAGGGCCAGGTCGTGGCCGCCGGGCAGCGCCTGCCCGAAGGCGGACAGCTTCACCGACATCTCTGCGCGCCCGGCCAGGCCCTCGGCGGCCAGCGCCTCGGTCAGCGCGAGATAGGCGTCCCGGTTGCGCAGCGCCTCCGCCGGGTCGGTGATGTCCTCACCGAGGTGGTCGAGCGTCACCTCCAGGCCACGCTCCGCCAGGGTGCGGACGACCGGGACGGCCTCGGCCAGGCGCTCGCCGGCGACGAACCGGTCCACCGTCGGGCGGGTCACCGGTGCGGCCGAGACGATGCGGCGGATGGCGGCACTACGGGAAGCGGCGAGCAGCACGGGACCCAGCACGGGGCACCTCCACGATGACGGCCGTCGGACGGCTTCGTTGACTCACCGTGAAACTTAAGGATCGCGCGGATCCCCGGCCATCGACAGCTGTCACGCATCCGTGTCCGAGATCTCAGACATATGTATGAGAATGGAAGCACGGCCGGAACCCGAGGCTGTGGAAGGAAGGCGGGAGGCCGGTGCTCGACGACTATCAGCAGCTCGTGGACGAGATCTCGGCGGCCCTCGGCGCGCCCGCGACGCTCGAGAACCGCGACTTCGAGCTGATCGCCTTCGGCGCTCATGACAGCGGCAGAGACTCCGACGAGGCCGACGAGCCGGCGCTCGACCCGGTGCGTACCCGCTCCATCGTGCGGCGCCGGTCCACGGCGGCGGTGCGGGCCTGGTTCGAGGGGTTCGGTATCGCGCGGGCCCAGGCCCCGCTGCGGATCCCGCCGGACCCGGCGGCGGGGGTCTTCATGGGCCGGATCTGTCTGCCGGTGCGCCACCGGGGCGTGGTGCACGGCTATGTGTGGCTGCTCGACGACGGCCATCTGTCCGACCTGGAACTCGGCGGACCGACCGGCCCGCCGGACCCCCGGCTCGCCCGCGCCATGGAGACAGCGGCCAGGATCGGGGCGCTGCTGGCGGCGGAGGCCCGGGCCGACGAGGAGCTCGGCAGGCAGCTGCGCGACCTGTTGACCGGGCCCCCGGGCGGCCGCGACACCGCGCGCACGGCCCTGCGCGCCGCGCTGCGCGGGGCGGCCGACGGGCCGCTGGCGCTCGTCGCGGTGGCCCCGTGGGTCCCTGAGGACGACGCGGACGCCGCGAACGCCGAGGATTACCACTCCGCCCGGCTGCCCAGCCCGCCCGGGGTGGCCGCCGTCTGCGTACTCCCGGCGCCGCCCGGCCCGGCCCTCGCGGCGGGCCCGGCCGTGGGGCGCTCCCCGGCGGTGGCCCTGGCCGCGCTGGTCCGGCTGCGCGCCTCGACGGCCCTTGACCCGGCCCGTACCGCGGCCGAACATCTGCTGCGCTCCTCGGGCGCGACCGCCCCGGCCGCGGGCGGCGCCGGCTCCGGCGCGGTGAGCGTGTCCCGGGGCGCTGCGGGGGCTGGACTGAGGAGCCGCGCAGCGACGGAGGAGCGAGCAGTGACGAGGGAAGCCCGCGCGTCGGAGCGCCCCGGGACTGAGCGGGAAGAGGGGTTCGCGGGCGTCAGCGCGCCGCGCCGCGGGCTGGACGATCTGCCCGCCGCCTGGCCCGAGGCGCTGGCCGCCGCGCGGGCCGCCCGGGCGGACGCGCGGCTGGGCCCGGTCGCGGAGTGGTCCGCCATCGGCCCGTACCGCCTGTTGGCCGCGCTGCCCCCGGCGGCCGGCCCGGACCCCGTCGTACAAGCCCTGTTGGAGCCCTCGCACGCCGAACTGGCCCGCACCGCGGAGGCGTTCCTGGACTGCGCGGGTCAGGCCGGCCGTACCGCCCAGGCGCTCGGCATCCACCGGCAGACGCTCTACTACCGGCTCTCCCGCGTCGAGCAGCTGACCGGCCTCGACCTGGCCGCGGGCGAGGACCGGCTGCTGCTGCACATGGCGTTGAAGTCCGCGCGGCTGTGAGCGGCGCCTGAGCCCTGGGCTCGGCCTGTTGTCGGTGGCCAGTGGCACAGTGGCAGCACCGATCGCGAAGGCGGCCGGGAAACCGGAGGACGACGAGTGAAGGCGACGGGGGCCGGGCCATGGGTGACTATTTTCAGCGGATCGTCGATGTGGAGGCGGCCGAGGAGGAGGCCGGGCCGCTCGCCGAGCGGATGGTCGACTGGCTGGTCTCGGAAGGTGTGATCACCCGCGAGACGTCCGGCGAAGGGGTGTACAGCCAGACCGCGGACCAGGGATATGTGCCGGGCCCCCGTTGGGACCGGGCCGTGGCGGGTTCCGCGGAGACGACGTGGCAGCCCGGCCCGGTGGCGGTCATGGCCGGGCGGGACTACTACGTCGGGGGGCAGGGCGAGGACGAGGCGGACTCCGCGATCTGCCCGCGCTGCGACGCCAAGACCGTGATCATCGACTATCCGGAGGAGTTCGAGGCGGACGAGGAGGTCTGGCGGCCGTACCGGGACGCCATCGCCGCCTGGAAGGAGACGGGCGGGGGAAGCGCGGCCTGTTCCGCGTGCGGAGCGGCCGTCCCGGTCACCGAGTGGCGGTTCGGCTCCGGCTTCGATCTCGGGGCGCTCGCGTTCGACTTCTGGGGGTGGCCGCCGCTCGAGGCCGCCTTCCTCACGGAGTTCTCCAGGCGGTTGGGGCACCGTATGAAGGAGCAGGGCGGCAAGTTCTGAGGCGGCCCGCCCGGGGTCAGCCGGCCCCGGCGGCCTCCGCCGCGTACGCCCGCAGGAAGGTGTCCACCGCCGCGTTCGCCACCTCCCGCGTCTCGGCGGCGGAGAGGCTTTCGGCGGTCCGGCTCTCGGACGACATGGACCCCGGACTGAGTGGCAAGGTCACGGAGATCTTCCTGAAGAAGGTGGAGACGTATCCGGAATGGGGTGAGCTCCTGCACGCGATCCCCGACACCGGGCTCTCCCCCGGCGACCGGGCCGCCGGAGACACCGCGCCACACGCCTGAGACCGCGCCAATCCACCGCCTGCGGGGCGCGCTGGTGCTCGGCGGTGCGCGGGCCCTGGGCGCCGCGGCCGGGCAGGCGCTGGGCGCCGCGGCCGCGGTGGAGCTGGTGCACAACTTCTCGGTGCTCCACGACGACGTCATGGACCAGGACGCCACCCGCCGCGGCCGGCCCACGGCCTGGACCGTGTTCGGATCCGCCCAAGCGCTGCTGGCCGGCGACGCCATGCTGGTCCTGGCCATGGAGGAGCTGGCCTCCGCTCCGTCCCCCGTGCGGCACTCCGCGGGCACCCATGAGCTCTGCCGCGCGCTGCTGGACCTGGTCGCCGGCCAGAGCGCCGACCTCGCCTTCGAGGAACGCGCCGACGTGAAGCTCGAGGAGTGCCTGGCCATGGCCGCCGGCAAGACGGCCGCCCTGTTCGCCGGGGCCTGCGGCCTGGGCGCGCTCGCCGCCCACGGCGGTCCCGCCCAGGTGGAGGCGCTCCGCGGCTTCGGACACCACCTGGGCCTGGCCTTCCAGCTCGTGGACGACCTGCTGGGCATCTGGGGGGACACCCGGACGACCGGGAAGCCGGTCGGGGCCGATCTGCACCGGCGCAAGAAGTCCCTGCCGGTCGTCGCGGCCTTGCGCAGCGGTACGCCCGCCGGACGGCGGCTGGCCGAGCTGTACCACGACGAACGTCCCCTGAAGCCCACCGGCGTCGCCCGCGCGACCGCACTGGTCGAGCAGGCCGGCGGGCGCGGCTGGGCCCTGGCGGAGGCGGCCCGGCAGCGGTCCATGGCCCTGGACCGGCTGGCCGAGGCCACCCTCGACCCGGGGGCCGCCCACGGTCTGCGGTCGCTGGTGGACCTCGCCACGCACCGCAGCAGCTGACCGGGTGGGCGTCGGCCGGACCGCCGGCCGGCGCCCGCCCCGCGGCGCCGGCGCACGGGCCGCGCTCACGAGAGAAGGAACTCCACCGATGCGTGTGCTGTTCGCGACGGTTTCCGAGAAGTCACATCTGTACACCATGGTTCCGCTGGCCTGGGCCCTGACCACGGCGGGGCACGAGGTGCGGGTCGCCGCCAATCCGGCGCTCACCGACGCCATCACAGGCTCCGGTCTCACCGCGACGCCCGTCGGCACCGATCATCGGATGCGCGAGGCCTTCGCCCCGTACCAGGATCTGGCCGCGCGGATCATCGACGCCCGCAAGCGGGGCGACCGCGACGGGGCCGGCGCCCTGTACCGGAGCCTGCACGCCCTGCTGGAGAACGAGGCGACGGACTGGAACGAGCCCAGCGCGGAACGCGAGACCTGGGCGAGCGTGCTGCGGAAGTACCAGGTCAACGTCGAGGGCATGTACCGCGTGTACAACGACGGCATGGTCGACGACCTGGTGGAGCTGGCCCGCGCCTGGCGGCCCGACCTGGTGATCTGGTCGCCGCTCACGTACGCGGCGCCGGTGGCGGCCCGGGTGGTGGGCGCCGCCCACGCCCGGCTGCTGTGGAACGTGGACATCTACCCGGCGATGCGCGGTGTGTTCCTCGAACTGGCGGGGCAACAGCCCGCGGAGCGGCGCGAGGATCCCCTCGCCGAGTGGCTGACCGGCCATCTCCGGCGCCACGGCAGCGACTTCGCGGAGGAGGCCACGACCGGTCAGTGGACGATCGACCAGGGGCCGGCGAGCCTCCAGCTCCCGCTGGACCTGACGCGCGTGGCCGTGCGCTACGCGCCCTACAACGGCCCGTCGGTGGAGCCCGACTGGGTGCGGCGCGCCCCCGACCGGCCCCGGGTGTGCTTCACTCCGGGGTCCTCCTCGGCCTCGGTCATCGGCGCCTCGCATCTGCCCGTGCACGAGATCCTGGACGCCGTGGACGGCCTGGACATCGAGTTCATCGCCTCGATCCCCGCCCAGGAGGCCGGCGCCCTGCGGCGGGTGCCGGCCAACACCCGGGTCGTCGACTTCGTGCCCTTGCACACGCTCGTGCCGAGCTGTTCCGCGGTCATCCACCACGGCGGCTTCGGTGGCTGGTCGGCGGCGCTGCTGCACGGTGTGCCGCAGTTCCTGCTCCCGATCCGGTTCTCGGACTGGTGGGCCAAGGCCACCTTGCTCGACGCCCAGGGCGGCGGGGCGTATCTGCACGCCTCCGAGGTGACGGCCGAGACGCTGCGCGCGGGGCTCGTCCGGCTGCTGGAGCAGCCGTCCTACCGGGCGTCGGCCGCGCGGCTGCGACAGGAGATGCTCGCCGCGCCGACCCCCAACGACCTGGTCCCCACGCTGGAGAAACTGACGGAGCTGTCACGCGACGGGGCCGCCGCCCGCGGGTGACGCGGGGTCGGCCGCCGGACCGGGGCGCGGCCCGGCCAGGACCCGGCGCATCGCCTCCGTCAGGTCCTGGGCGCTGGGGGTGAGGGCGGGGTCGATGGCCATCTGGACGGCCATCCCCGCCATCAGGGTCATATAGAACGAGCCCACGATCCGCGAGGTCTCCTCGTCGACCTCCTCCTCCGGGATCCCGTGGAAGAGGGCCACCAGCCCGGCGCGCCCCTCCGGCTGCGCCCGCCCGAACGCCTCGCGCAACTCGGGGTTGCCCTCGACCTGCAGGATCGCCTCGAACTGGGCCCGCCACACCGCCTGATGCTTGCTGAAGAGCGCGAGCACCCGGGACCATCCCGCCTCGAACCCCGTCGCCGAGCCGCCCGCGTCCGGGCCCTCCCCCTTCAGGGACCGCTCGACGTCATCGGCCCAGTCGCTCATGGTCGCGAACAGGGCCTCCCTCATCAGGGCGTCCTTGGAACCGTAGTGGTAGCCGATGGACGCCAGATTGGCGCCCGAGGCGGCCACGATGTCCCGCGCGGTGGTGCGCGACCAGCCCTTTTCCAACAGGCAGCGCTTGGCTCCCGCCAGCAGATCCTCTCGATGTCCCATGGCGTCACCCTATCCCGACACCCATACAACCGTTCAAGACAAACGTCCCAGACGCACGTCTCATACGCTCGTACTAGACAAGCGTTTAAGACGTTCGTATAGTCCTCGGCATGACTTCGTCTCCCGTCAATTCCCGGGCCGGCCGCAGGGAATGGACCGCCTTCGCGGTCCTGATGCTTCCGCTGCTCCTGGTCTCCATGGACGTCTCGGTGCTGTACTTCGCGCTCCCGGAGATCAGTGCACGGCTGCACCCCAGCGCCCCCCAGCAGCTGTGGATCTTCGACATCTACGGCTTCGCCCTCGCCGGGCTGCTCATCACGATGGGGTCGCTCGGCGACCGGATCGGGCGCCGGAAGCTGCTGATGATGGGCGCCGCGGCCTTCGGCGCCGCCTCGGTCGCCGCCGCGTACGCGGACAGCGCCGAGATGCTGATCGCGGCCCGTGCGCTGCTCGGCGTCGGCGGCGCGACCCTGATGCCCTCGACGATGGCGCTCAGCCGCAATCTGTTCCAGGACCCGAAGCAGCGCGCGACCGCGATCGGCATCTGGTCCGGCGCCATGGCCGGCGGGGTGGCGCTCGGCTCGGTGCTGAGCGGTCTGATGCTGTCCCACTTCTGGTGGGGCTCGGTCTTCCTGATCAACACCCCGGTGATGGTGCTGCTGCTGATCCTCGCTCCGGTCCTGGTGCCCGAGTTCAAGGACCCGGCCCCCGGACGGTTCGACCTGCTGAGCGTTCCACTGTCCATGGGTGCGGTGCTGCCGGTGATCTACGGCCTGAAGGAGGCGGCGGCTCACGGGTTCAGCGGGCCGCGCGCGCTGTGGATCGCCGCCGGGCTGCTGATCGGCCTCGTCTTCGTCCACCGCCAGCGCACCCACGCGCACCCCATGATCAGTCCCGGCCTCTTCCGCCGCCGCGGCTTCGGATCCTCGATCGGGCTCAACCTCATGGCCTCGTTCGCCATGATGGGCTCCTCCCTCTTCACCACCCAGTACCTGCAGTCGGTGCTCGGCAAGGGCCCACTGGAAGCCGCGCTGTGGAGCCTGCTCCCCTCCGTCATGGTGGGCGCCGCCGGCCCCGCTTCGGCCGCGATCGCGCAGAAGGTGAACCGCGCGTACGTCATCGGCAGCGGATTCCTCGTCGCGGCCGCCGGCTTCGGGCTGCTGGCCCTCGCCGACACGGACTCGCTGTGGCTCGTGCTGATCGCGGCGGGCGTCCTCGCCTCCGGCATCGTCACCGTGATGTCGCTGGTCACCGACATGGCGATGGGCACCGCGCCCGCAGAGAAGGCCGGTTCCGCATCGTCCCTGCTGGAGACCGGCCAGGAGTTCGGCGGGGCGCTCGGAATGGCGCTGCTCGGCGTCGTCGGCAACGCCGTCTACCGCCATGACATGGCGGACCGACTGCCCGCCGACCTGCCGTCCGGCCTGCCGTCCGAAGCGCTGGACGCGGCGCGCGAGACGCTGGGCGGCGCGGCGGCGGTAGCGGGCCGGCTGGGCGGACGGGCCGGGGGCGAGGTGCTGGGCGCGGCGCGCGAGGCGTTCACCCACGGCATGCAGGTGGCCGCCGTCGCCGGGGCGCTGGTCCTGGTCGCGGCCGCGGCCCTGGCGGCCGTCGCCCTGCGCCACGTACGGGTCGCGGCCCCCACGGCGGAAGGGTCCGGCGCGGATGCGAAGCCGGACGCCGAGCCGGGCGCTGAGCCGACCGCCGGCGCGCGCGGGATCGGTGCCGAGCCGGGGACGGCACCGGGCGAACGCCGGCCGGAGCCGCTGGCGAGCCGCTGACCGACCCCGCGCTCCTCATTGACGCGACCCCGCCCAGGGGTGTCCCGGGCGGGGTCGCGTCATGCCGGGCGTCGCCAACGACCGCAAGGCCCCTGGAACTTGACTCGAACTCTCATCGAATCCGACGGCAACCTTCCTTCGCCCGGCGGCAACCAGAAGCACAGGGCGCCACTCGTTTCACACGGCCATCTGGCGCCCCAGAAATCCCCAAAGTCCCCTAAATCCCCGAGAGGACTGATGCACCGTGCGCCTCACCCGAGCGTTAGTGACCGCCGCTCTCGCCACCGCGTTGCTGGTGGGCGCGGGCCATGCGCCCCAAGCCGTCGCGGGTGAACTGCCCGGCGACACCAAGTTCTTCACCGACTCCGAATCCCAGGTCAACAAGTGGGTCGCCGCCAACCCCAACGACTCGCGCCAGCCGCGCATAGCATCGCGCATAGCCAGTCAGCCGCAGGCCGTCTGGTTCGCCCGCTACTCCCCCTCCACCGTCACCTCGGACGTCCGCCGGGTGACCTCCGCGGCTGCCGGGAAGGGCCAGGTCCCCGTCCTCGTCGCCTACATGATCCCCAACCGCGACTGCGGCGGCGCCTCCGCGGGCGGCGCCCCCAACCTCGCCGCCTACGACGCCTGGGCCCGCAACTTCGCCGCCGGGCTGGGCAGCGGGTCCTCGATCGTCATCCTCGAACCGGACTCGATCGCGCTCATCAGCTGCCTGTCGTCCAGCGAGCTGAGCGCCCGCTACGCCTCGCTCGCCCGGGCAGCCTCCGCCATCCACGCCGCGAACCCCAAGGCCCGGGTCTACTTCGACGCCGGGCACTCCGCGTGGAACAGCGCCTCCGTACAGGCCGCGCGGCTGCGCTCGGCGGGCGTGCTGACCAGCGGCGACGGCATCTACAGCAATGTCTCCAACTACAACCGCACCGCCAACGAGGTCGCCTTTGCCAAGAGCGTGCTCAGCCAGCTCGGCGGCTCGGGCCTGACCGCGGTCATCGACACCAGCCGCAACGGCAACGGCCCCGCCCCCGACAACGCCTGGTGCGACCCGCGCGGCCGCAAGCTGGGCGAGAACCCGACCGCGAACACCGGCGACCCGGCCATCGACGCCTACCTGTGGATCAAGCTGCCGGGCGAGCTGGACGGCTGCGCGGGCGCCGCGGGCAGCTTCTCGCCGGACTACGCGTACGAGCTGGCGGGTTAGCCGTGCTCAAACGCACGTCGTACGCCGTGGCGGCGGCACTGCTGGGCGGGCTCCTGGCCACACCCGGCGGGGCCGCCGCCGCTCCGCAGGACCTGCCCCAAGGGCGGCCCACAGGCTGGGCCACGGCGGGCCCCGGCACCACCGGGGGTGCGGGCGCCGCGCCCGACAGCACGTATGTCATCCGCACCCGGGCCGAGCTCAAGGCCGCCCTGGCCAACCACGGCGAGCCCACCGCACCCAAGATCATCACCATTCGCGGCACCGTCCACGGCAACCAGACCGACGACGGCCGCCTCCTCGGCGCCCAGGACTACGCCCCCGGCTGGGACCTGGAGCACTACATGGACTGCTTCGGCCCCGACGGCACGGCCTGGAGCGACGACCGCTACGAGTGGTGCAAGCGCATGCGCACGCTCCGGACCACCGGCTCGAACGCCCAGAAGCAGCAGATCCAGCTGACCGTCCCCAGCAACACCACGGTCCTCGGCGCCGGTGACGACGCGGCGCTCCTCGGCGTCGACCTCACCGTCAACACCGGCCAGAACATCGTCGTCCGCAACCTCCGCTTCGAGGCGCCCATCGACCACTTCCCCGGCTGGGACCCAAGCGACGGCGACCAAGGCGCCTGGAACGCGCGCTTCGACGCCATGTCGGTGGTCACCGGCCGCAACCTCTGGATCGACCACTGCGCCTTCAGCGACGGCCGCTACCCCAACAGCCAGGCCCCCACCGGCTTCCACGGCAAGCCCGTCGAGCGCCATGACGGACTGCTCGACATGGAGGACGCCACCGACTTCGTCACCGTCTCCTACAGCCGCTTCACCGACCACGAGAAGACCGTCCTCATCGGCTCCGGCGACGGCAAGGGCGACCGCGACCGCGGCCATCTGCGGATCACCTTCCACCACAACCTCTTCGCCGACGCCGCCCAGCGCTCCCCGCGCGTGCGCTTCGGCCAGGTCCACACGTACAACAACTACTTCCGCGGCTCCACCGACGACCCCGACTACCCCATGCGCGGCCAGGCGCTGGGCGGCAGCGCGTACTTCCTCGGCGTGGGCCTCGAATCCAAGCTCGTCTCCGAGTACAACGCCTTCGACCACACCGGCCCCGGCGCCTCCCCGGACATCGCGGTGGCCAACTTCCACGGCCACCAGTTCACGGATACGGGCTCCTGGTACCGCAGCCGCCCGCTCGATGTGAACGCCCTCGCCCGGCGCACCTTCGAGACCGCCGCGGCCAAGGCCCGGGACGAGGCCCAGTCATCGGGCACCCAGCCCCCCGAATGGTCAACCCGCACCTTCAGCACGGATGTCGGCTGGTCCCCCGCCGACGTCTACCGCTACCGCCCGCTGCGCTCGGCGGCGGCCGTCAAACGCACGGTGCTGCGCGAGGCGGGCCCCACCATCTCGAACCAGATCAACTTCCCGCCGATCCCGCACAGTTCCTCGCCGAGCGCGTAGCCGTCCCACGCGTCGGCACACAGCTGGACGAGCGCCAGGCCCCGGCCGCAGTCCTCGTCGTCCGCCATCATTCACGAGGCGGCGCTGCGCATGCAGTTCGGGGGCCGGGCGACAACACGGGCGCAGCTTCAGCACATCCTGGATATGAGCGAGCGCGACAACGTCAGCGTCACGGTCGTCCCCTTCGTGGCAGCGGCACCGCGCTGCTCGATGCCGAGGCCCAGCTGAGCAAATACCGCACACTCTTGGTCCGGATGGAAGCCATCGCGCTCAAGCCGGACAAGCAGCAGGTTCCGTCGCCGCTACGACGGTGCGTGGGTGGCTCGCAGCGAGTACATGAGCGGCACCCGCGGACGGCCCGTGGGGAAGCGGTACTCGCCGCCGGAGCGTTCCAGCACCGGGAAGCGTGGGAACAGCGTGACGTCGCGCTCATGCAGGAAGTCCAACCGCAGATCAGCGCGGGCCAGCGCGGTGATCACCTCGCCGAGCGGGTGGTGCCATTGCACCTGGCGCGCGTGGGTGAGCGCCGGGCCGCCGGTGTAGGTGTAGGGGTATTCGAGCTCCTGAGCGCGTAGGTCGAAGTAGTCCTGCTCGACGGTGCGGCCGTCGTCGCCGAGGGTGTCGGCGAACGGGTGGAATTCCGCAAGGTAGAGAAATCCTCCCGGGTTCAGCAGTGAGGCGACGATCTTCGCCCAGCGGTCGAGGTCGGGTAGCCACACCAGCGAGCCGAGGCCGGTATAGACGATGTCGAAGCGCTGTCCCCGCAAGGCCGCCTCGGCCCCGTAGACGTCCGAGACGACGAAGCGGGCGCGATCGCTCAGCTGGATGTCCTCGGCGAGCGTGCGGGCGGTGCGGATGGCCGGCTCGGAGAAGTCCACGCCTGTGGTTTCAGCACCGAGCCGGGCCCAGGAGAGGGTGTCCTGGCCCATGTGGCACTGCAGATGAAGCAGTTTGCGGCCGGTCACGTCGCCGACCTCGTCGTGTTCAAATGACCGCAGCGTTGATCCCCCGGCCCGGAACGCGGGGAGATCGTAGAAGTCGCTGACGGCGTGGACGCCCACGCGGTCGTCCCAGTTCTCGCGGTTGAGTCGCAGCCACTCGGGGGTGGGACCACGGTCAGTCATGGCCGTGACGGTATCGGTCGAGTTCTGGCCGCGGCATCAGAATTTTTCGCCCAGCAGCCCTGGCGCACCGTGATCCATCCCCGGAAAGTCCCCTTCTGGATAATCCGCCACGGATCGAAATTGTTTATCCTGGCAGACATGACCGCCATGGCACCCACACGCAACGAACCGGACCTGTCATTCCTGCTCGATCACACGAGCCACGTCCTGCGGACCCAGATGTCGGCGGCGCTCGCCGAGATCGGGCTGACGGCGCGCATGCACTGCGTGCTGGTCCACGCCCTGGAGGAGGAGCGCACCCAGGCCCAGCTCGCCGAGCTCGGAGATATGGACAAGACGACGATGGTGGTGACGGTGGACGCCCTGGAGGCGGCCGGCCTCGCCGAGCGCCGCCCCTCCAGCCGGGACCGGCGAGCGCGGATCATCGCGGTCACCGAGGAGGGCGCCCGGGTCGCCGAACAGAGCCAGGAGATCGTCGACCGGGTGCACCGGGAGGCGCTGGCGTCACTCCCCGAGCCCGACCGGGCCACCCTGCTGCGGGCCTTGAACCAGCTGGCCGAAGAGCATCTGAGCACACCGAAGGAGGGCCCCCGGCCGGCCCGGCGGGCGCGCCAGTAGACGAAGTAGAACCGGAATAGATCGTCTACAACGGAACTATCTGCTACGGTCTCTCCTGTCGCCATCACCCGAGGCCACCCGACAGGAGAGCCCGTATGTCCGTCATAGCCAGTTCCGAACCCGCGATTTCCCGCTCACGTTGGCTGGCCCTAGGAGTGATCGCCACGGGGATGCTGATGGTCGTCCTGGACGGCAGCATCGTGACCGTGGCCATGCCGGCCATCCAGGACGACCTTGGCTTCTCCTCCGTCGGCCTCAGCTGGGTCGTCAACGCCTACCTGATCGCGTTCGGCAGCCTGCTCCTCCTCGCGGGACGGCTCGGCGACCTGATCGGCCGCAAGCGCGTGTTCCTGGCCGGCGTCGCGGTGTTCACCGCCGCCTCGCTGCTCGCGGCCGCCGCCACCTCCCCCGCGGTCCTGATCGCCGCCCGGTTCCTGCAAGGAATCGGCAGCGCCATGGCCTCCGCGGTCAGCCTGGGCATTCTGGTGACGCTGTTCACCGAGCCCAGGGAGCGCGCCAGGGCGATCGCCGTGTTCAGCTTCACCGGGGCGGCCGGCGCGTCGATCGGCCAGGTGCTCGGCGGTGTCCTCACCGACGCTCTCAACTGGCACTGGATCTTCTTCATCAACCTCCCGATCGGGCTTGCGGCCCTCGCGATCGCCGTACCCGTCCTGCCCGCCGACCGGGGGCTCGGCCTGACTGCCGGAGCCGACGTCATCGGCGCCCTCCTCGTCACGGCGGGGCTGATGCTGGGCATCTACACCGTCGTCAAGGTCGAGGAATACGGCTGGACCGGGGCGCACACCCTCGGCCTCGGCGCCCTCTCGCTCCTCCTGCTCGCCGCGTTCGTCGTCCGCCAGGCGACCGCCCGTACGCCGCTGATGCCGCTGCGGATCTTCCGGTCGCGCAGCGTCGCGGGGGCCAACCTCATCCAGGTCCTCATGGTGGCCGCCCTGTTCTCCTTCCAGATCCTGGTCGCCCTCTACCTGCAGAAGGTGCTGGGATACGGCGCCGCCGAGACCGGCCTGGCCATGCTCCCGGCCGCCGCCGTCATCGGCGCGGTTTCCCTCGGCGTCTCCGCCCGGCTCAACGCCCGCTTCGGCGAGCGCAAGGTTCTGCTCACGGGAATCACTCTCCTGATCGGCACCCTCGGGCTGCTCACCCGCGTGCCCGTGCACGCGAACTACCTCACCGACCTCCTTCCCGTGATGCTGCTCGCCGCCGGCTTCGGCCTCGCGCTCCCGGCGCTGACCACCCTCGGCATGTCCGGCGCGAAGGAGGACGACGCCGGGCTGGCCTCCGGACTGTTCAACACCACCCAGCAGATCGGCATGAGCCTGGGCGTCGCGGTGCTCTCCACCCTCGCGGCCTCCCGAAGCGACGGCCTGCTCGCGCAGGGCAAGAGCCAGGCCGAGGCGCTGACCGGCGGCTACCACCTGGCCTTCACCGTCGGCACGGGGCTCCTCGTCGCCACCTTCGTGGTCGCGTTCACCGTTCTCACCCCGCCCGCTCCCAAACCCACCGCCGCCGTACGGAAGAACGCCGACCAGGCCACCTCGCACGCCACCGCCGCCTGACTTCCTCCACCACCAGCGAAAGGCCCGACCCCATGAGCACCAACGTCGCGCACGAAGAAGAGCAGAAGCCGGGCGCCGGGCCCGCGCCCCGGGCACTCACGGACGACGAGCTGTCCCGACTGCTGCGGGAGCAGCAGTTCGCGGTGCTCGCCACGGTCAAGCGCAGCGGTCACCCCCACCTGTCGACCGTGCTCCACAACTGGAGCCCTGAGGAGCGCGTGGTGCGGATCTCCACCACGGCCGACCGCCTCAAGGTGCGCCAACTGCGCCGCGACCCGCATGTCGCCCTGCACGTCAACGGTCCGGATGTCTGGTCGTTCGCCGTGGCCGAGGGCGAGGCGGAGATCTCCGAGGTGACGACCGAGCCCGGTGACGCGGTGGGGCGGGAACTTCTCTCGCTGACGCCCGGCTTCGACGACTCGCGGGAGGAGGCGGCCTTCCTGGAGCAGGCGGTGGCGGACCGGCGCGTGGTGATCAGGATCCGGGTGTCCCGCCTGTACGGAACGGCCCTCGACATCCCCGCCTCCGACTGATCAGGCGACGACTGATCAGACAACCGCCAGCCGCCGCAGCGCCGGACCGATGTCCGGCGCTGCGATCGCGCCGTAGCCGAAGACGAGACCCGGGCGTACGGACCGGCTCATGGCGACCTCGGGCAGGGTGTAGAGCGCCACGCCCGAGGTGCGGGCCCTGGTGGCCAGTTCGTCGAGGTCGCCGGTGGCGTAGGCGGTCACATGCAGACCAGCCGAGGACGGGACGACGTCGAGTCGCCCCGCGAAACGCTCGGCGAGCCCGGTCGTGATCAGCTCGTGCCGGGCCGCGTACTCCTGTCGCATCCGGCGGATGTGGCGGGCGAGCAGGCCGTCGTCGATGAACCGGGCCAGCGCCGCCTGGGTGGGGAAGGAAGTGCTCCAGTCGGTGACGTACTTGGCCGCGCGCAGCGCGTCCCGCAGCGGGGCGGGCGCGACGAGGAAGCCGATCCTCAGCGAGGGGAGCATGACCTTGGAGAACGAGCCCACATAGATCACATGTCCGGCCCGGTCGACGCTCTGCAGGGGGTCGATCGGCCGCCCGCCGAAGCGGAACTCGCTGTCGTAGTCGTCCTCGATCACGACGGCACCGTGCCGTTCCGCCCACTCGACGAGGGCCATCCGGCGCCGCAGCG
Source organism: Streptomyces sp. ME19-01-6 (assembly GCF_033793745.1). NCBI lineage: Bacteria > Bacillati > Actinomycetota > Actinomycetes > Kitasatosporales > Streptomycetaceae > Streptomyces > Streptomyces sp. ME19-01-6. The sequence goes on from NZ_JARAXF010000014.1 coordinate 190,148, forward strand.
ACATCGGCATCCCCAGCGGGAACTGGTGGGAAGGCGTCACATAGACGACGCGGACGTGATCCGGGAGGGCGTCCACACACAGGCCCTCGTCGTCCACCGGGACATCCACGACCGTGGCGCCCAGCGAGCGGAAGAGCATCCGGGCGGGTGGATAGCCGGGGTCCTCGACCGCGACGCCGTCGCCCGGCTCGATCATCACCCGGCAGATCAGATCGAGGGCCTGCTGGATGCCGTTGGTCACGACCACGTCGTCGGCGGCGGCCCGCACCCCCCTGGACAGGCCGATATGGCGCGCGATCGCCGCGCGCAGTCCGCCATGGCCCGCCGGATGGCCGGAGCCTCGGCCGAGCGCGGCCGACGGGCGCAGTTCGCGGGCGACCAGCCGCCGCCACGTCTCGTACGGGAACAGCCGGGCATCCGGCAGACCCACCCGCAGGTCGTATGTGACGGAGGTCAGCTCGGCGTCGATCGGGCCGAGCCACGGGGTGACCACCCCGTCCCAGACGGGGCGCGGTTTCAGGGCGGAGCGGCTGCTCGCGGCACCCAGCGTACGACCGACCGCCCGCACGAACGTGCCCGCGCCGACCCGGCTGTCCAGATAGCCCTCGCTCGCCAGCCGGTCGTAGGCGACACCGACCGTGTTGCGGGCGACCGCGAGCCGCCGGGCCATCTCCCGGGTCGGCGGCAGCGGATCGCCTGGGCGCAGCCGCCCGTCGAGGACGGCGGCACGGACTTGTCGGTAGATCTGGCCGGACAGGTCGCGATGCCCGTCGAGGCTGACGTGGACGTCCATATTGACTGGATGATAATTGGCTCAATCATATGCGGGGATATTGGACCTGGCATTGGACCATTGCCCGTTTCTAGGCTCCAGATCATGGATATTCGAGAGCTGGACGTCCAAGAGCTCGACCGCCGGTCCCTGGCGTTGTTGGGCGGGGTCGTCGCCCAGCTGAAGGACGATCAGCTACATCTCCCGACGCCGTGCCCGGACTGGACATTGCACGGCCTGCTCCGCCATCTCGTCAGCCAGAACGAGGGGTTCGCCGCGGCGGCGCGCGGCGCGGGCGAATCGCTGTCCGACTGGCGCGGCGGCGACCTCGGCGCCGATGCCCGCGCCGCGTTCGAGGCGTCGGCGATGCTGGTCGACGATGCGTTCGCGCAAGACGGCGTGCTCGACCGGGCGTTCGCCCTCCCGGAGGTCCGCAACGGCGGCGCCTTCCCCGCGCCCCTCGCGATCAGCTTCCACTTCGTCGACTGCGTCGTCCACGCCTGGGACGTCGCGGCGACGATCGGCGTCCCATGGGAACCCGATGACGAGCTGTCCGCCGCCGCGCTGCGAGTCGCCGAGCGGGTCCCGGACGAGGGCCGCGGCCCCGGCGCCGCCTTCGACCGGCGCGTCCCACACCCGGACGACGCACCACCGCACCACCGGCTGCTCAGCCTGCTCGGCCGTGACCCGCACTGGGCCGGTGGACCATGCTGAGATCGGGCTGGCGCCCAGGGCCGGAGGCGGACACGGACGGTCCGGTGCTCGTCAGCGTCACCGACTTCACCTTCGCCAGGCGCATGGACCTGCCCGGCATCGCCCGCGCGGCCGTCGGGCTGCGGCGCGCCTGGCCGACGCTCGACGGGGCGGTCGGCCTGTGGCTGTGGACGGCACCGCGGGCCCGGCGCTGCGGCGCGGTGTCCGTGTGGACGGGTGAGGAGGCCCTGCACGGATTCGTGGGTCTGCCGGAGCACGTCGCGATCATGCGCAAGTACCGTTCACGCGGTGAGGCCAACGCGACGACCTGGGTTGTTCCCCGGTTCGACGAGAGCGGTATCTGGCGGGAGGCCTACCGCGTGCTCACGGGGTCCGGTATTACAGCCCGTCGATCTCGGTGAGGTCGATGTCGATGGTGAACGGCACCGGGAGCTTGAGCCGGTCGTGGTGGATGCCGGACGGCACATACGTGCGCGTCACCGGGTCAAGCTCGAAGACGTGGACAACCGGGCGGTCGTCCTCACCGTGCTCGACCAGCCAGAAGTGCGGGATTCCCGCCTCCGCGTAGAGCTGCGGCTTGCGCTTGCGGTCCCGTGTCCTTGATTCCGGCGACACCACCTCCACCGCAAGCACGACGTCGGCGGCGTCAAATCTCGTGCTGTTCGCGCCAATCCGCGCCGCTCCGGCACGTACCACCGAAAGATCCGGTTCAGGACAGTTGTCCTGACCAAGGGTGACGATCATCTCGCGGCACACTCGCATCGACTTCGGCGCCAACGTACGCAGAGCATGCTCCAGCAGGTACAGGACCGTCATGTGGAAATACTTCTGCGGGCTCACGAAAACGAGGCTCCCGTCGATCAGCTCAGTGTGCGGCGGGAGATCCGGGATGCGGTCGAGGTCGTCCGCGGTGAATCCGCCCGGGGGCGGAAAGGCCCAGGCCGGCAGCGGTTCAGCAGTCATGGTTCCTCCCATGGACGGGATTCTGGCCGCGTCACCAGCGTATCGGGCCAGAACGTCGGAGCTGCCCCTCACACGAGTGAGGCGCAGCTCCGACGTTGACGGGCAAAGCGTCCTACCCCATGTGCGCCGGGAGCGGCGCCGTCTGCTTCGCGCCGGGCTGGCGGCTCGGCCGCGGGGTGTTCATCAGCAGGCCCACGATGACCGCCGCCGCCGCGAGGATCACCGAGGACCAGACGAACGCCTCCGAGAAGCCCTCGACCAGCCCCTCCTTGGCCAGCTGCGGGGTCACCTCATGGGCGCGGACCGCCGGGGCCAGGTAGTCGTTGGTGGTGCTGGTGGCGATCGTGTTGAGCATCGCCGTGCCGATCGAGCCACCGATCTGCTGGGCGGTGTTGACCGTGGCGGAGGCGATGCCCGCGTCCTGGGGCTGGACGCCGTGGGTGGCGTAGTTCATCGCCGGGGCCATCACCAGCCCCATGCCGAAACCGACGAGGAGTTCGGAGGGCAGGACGCCCGCCGCGTACGAGCTGCCCGGCTCCAGGGGGACCAGCAGCGCGACACCGGCGGCCGCGATGAGCATGCCCGGCGTCACGAGGGCGCGGGGCGGAAGCTTGGGGAGCAGGCGGGCGCCGACGCCGGCGGCCGCGGCCAGCACGGCCGCGGTCATCGGGAGGAAGGCCACGCCGCTGACCAGTGCCGAGTAACCCTTGACGCGCTGCATGTAGTAGGTGAGGAAGAGGAACATCGCGAACATGCCGACCACCGACAGCCCGACCGCGAGGTAGGCGCTGCCGCGCGTGCGGTCCGCGATCACCCGCAGGGGCAGCAGCGGGCGTGCGACGCTGCGCTCGGTCAGGATGAACGCCGTCAGCAGGACCACGCCCAGGGTCAGCAGCCCGGTCACGGTCAGCGAGTCCCACCCCTTGGACTCCGCCTCGCTGCACCCGTACACCACCGCGACCAGCCCGGACACGGCGAGCAGCACGCCGGGCAGGTCGAAGCGGGCGCGGCCGCCCTCGGCGCGCTCGTCGGCGGGCAGGACGTACCAGCTGAAGACGGCGACGACGGCGACGGGGACGTTCACGTACAGGCACCAGCGCCAGTTCAGGTATTCGGTGAGCAGCCCGCCGAGGACCAGCCCGATCGCGCCGCCGCCCGCCGCGATGGCGCCGAAGATGCCGAATGCCTTGGCGCGCTCGCGCGCCTCGGTGAAGCTCACCGCGAGCAGGGACAGCGCCGCCGGGGCGAGCAGCGCGGCGAAGGCGCCCTGCAGCACGCGGGCCGCGAGAAGCATGCCGAATCCGGAGGCCGCGCCGCCGAGAGCGGAGGCCGCGGCGAAGCCGATCAGACCGATGAGGAAGGAGCGCCGGCGGCCGGTGTAGTCGGCGATCCGGCCGCCGAGGAGCAGCAGGCTGCCGAACGCCAGGGTGTAGGCGGTGATGACCCACTGCCGGTCGCCGTCGGAGATCCCGAGGTCCTGCTGGGCCGAGGGCAGGGCGATGTTCACGACGGTGATATCGAGGACGATCATCAGCTGGGCCAGGCCGATGAAGAGCAGTGCCAACCAGCGCCGGGGGTTGACCGCGGGCTGCGTGTCGAGGGGCTGGGCCATGACGGTGCCTTTCTGAGGCTTATCTGAAGATTTCGGGCTTTGAGAAGCTTTCCCCGCCCGGGTTCGCCAGGCAGGGGGATTCCTCCGGAAGCGGCCGGACGGGTCAGCCGTCAGCCGGACCCGGCGTCCATCACCCGTCCCCTGAGGCGCTTGAACGCGGCGGCGTCCAGGGCCGGGCCGGGCAGCCGGGCGTCGGCCCGGATGCTGCCGGCGGGGCGCAGGCCGTCGATGTAGACGTCCAGGTGGCGGTGCGCGAGCGCCTCGTCGTCCGGGATGAAGCCGGCGGGTAGTGGGCGGGACAGCCGGATGATCATCACGGTGATGTCACCGAAGACGACGTCGGGGCGGATCAGCCCGGCCTCACGGGCCCGGCGGAGGAGTTCGTCCACAGGGTCGACGGCGTCCTGTCGGACGGCCTCCAGGATCTCGTCGACGGTGACCCGGCCGACGAGGGCGGGCATCACCGAGCTGATCTTAAGGTCGAGGGCCGCGTGCATGAAGCGGCGCAGCGCGTCCAGCGGGCCGCGTCCCTCCTCGGTCGCCTCGCGCGCGGCCTCGAACAGGGCGGTGAAGACGTCGATCGCCACCGCGCGGATCAGGTCGGCGCGCTCGGGAAACCGCCGGTAGAGGGTGGCGATGCCGACCCCCGCCCGGCGGGCGATCTCATCGAGGGGGGCGTCGGGGCCCTGCTCGACGAAGGCCGCGCGGGCGGCGCGCAGGATCTGCTCGCGGTTGCGCCGGGCATCGGCCCGCATCCGGGGCATCGGGCGCGACTGCGGCACCCGGGGCCCGTCGGCGGCGTCGGGGGTGGTGGACACGGCGGACCTCCCAAGAGCGGCACAGCAGAGCACGGCACGGATCCAGGTGGAGAGTTTTTCTCCGCTTAGCTGTTTCAGCGTAGCCAGCACGACCGGATTATTCAACACGTGATGAAAAAACTCGGGCGGGTCCCGAACGCACACCCGGACGCACACACGACGAAGCCCGGCCCCCGCCGAAGCGGGGGCCGGGCCCTGTGCTGCTTGCTGTGCTGCTGCGAGAACGCTCCTCGCGCTCAGTCCACCAGGTTCACCGAGCGGGCCGACGTCGCCCCGATCTCCTCGGCGATCTCGGTGAGGACCGACTGCGGGATCGTGTCGTCCACGGTCAGCGCCACCAGCGCCGCCCCGCCCGCCACCGCACGCGAGACCTGCATACCGGCGATGTTGATCCCCGCCTCGCCGAGGATGCGGCCGAGCGTGCCGACCACACCCGGGCGGTCGGTGTAGCGCAGGAAGGCCATGTGGTCGGCGAGCGCGAGGTCGACGTCGTACTCGCCGACCGCGACGATCTTCTGCTGGTGCTTGGGGCCGGCCAGCGTGCCGGAGATCGAGACCTCGTCGCCGCCGGAGAGGGTGCCGCGCACGGTCACCACGTTGCGGTGCTCCGAGGACTCCGAGCTGGTGGTCAGGCGCACCTCGACACCGCGCTCCTGTGCGAACAGCGGGGCGTTCACATACGACACGGTCTCGTCGACGACGTCCTCGAACACGCCCTTGAGCGCGGAGAGTTCGAGCACCTTGACGTCGTGCTGGGTGATCTCGCCGTACACCTCGACATCCAGCCGGACCGCGACCTCGCCCGCGAGCGCGGTGAAGATCCGCCCCAGCTTCTCGGCCAGCGGCAGCCCGGGGCGCACCTCCTCGGCGATGACGCCGCCCTGGACGTTCACCGCGTCCGGGACCAGCTCGCCCGCCAGGGCGAGGCGCACCGAGCGGGCGACCGCGATGCCCGCCTTCTCCTGGGCCTCGCCGGTGGAGGCGCCCAGGTGCGGGGTGACGACCACGTTGTCGAAATCGAAGAGCGGGGAGTCCGTGCACGGCTCCTTGGAGAACACGTCCAGGCCGGCCGCCGCGACCCGGCCCTCCTTGAGGGCCGCCGCCAGTGCCGCCTCGTCGACGATCCCGCCGCGCGCGGCGTTGACGATGCGGACCTCGGGCTTGACCTTGTGCAGCGCCTCGTCGCCGATCAGGCCGACGGTCTCGGGGGTCTTGGGGAGGTGGACCGTGATGAAGTCGGAGACCTCGAGCAGCTCGTCGAGCGACAGCAGCTTGACGCCCATCTGGGCGGCGCGCGCGGGCTGGACGTAGGGGTCGTACGCGACGATCTTCATGCCGAAGGCGGACATCCGCTGGGCGACCAGCACGCCGATGCGGCCGAGGCCGACGACGCCGAGGGTCTTCTCGCTCAGCTCCACGCCCGTGTACTTGCTGCGCTTCCACTCGCCGTTCTTCAGCGCCGCGTTCGCCTGCGGGATGTTGCGGGCCGTGGCGACCAGCAGGCCGCAGGCCAGCTCGGCGGCGGTGACGATGTTGGACGTCGGGGCGTTGACGACCATGACGCCGGCCTTGGTGGCGGCGGAGACGTCCACATTGTCCAGGCCGACACCCGCGCGGGCGACCACCTTGAGGTGCTTCGCCGCGGCGATGGCCTCGGCGTCGACCTTGGTGGCGCTGCGCACGAGGATCGCGTCCACGTCGGCGATGGCGGGCAGCAGCTCGGCTCGGTCCGCACCGTTGCAGCTGCGGATCTCGAAGTCCGGGCCCAGGGCGTCCACCGTGGCGGGCGAGAGCTCTTCAGCGATGAGTACGACGGGTTTACCCGTGGAAGCAGTGCTCACGTGGTCTTCAGTCCTCACTAGTCCTATGCGGACGGCCGTCCCGACGGCCGCAGGCGTGAAGGGGGGCAGCCGCGTGAAAGACGCACGACGCTGTGAGCCCTGACGCGCTTGTTCCCTGCAGTGTAGTGGCGCCCCGGAGGCGTTTTGCGCCATAGCGGCGGGATCACCCGCACGTGGTCTTGCATGATGGACAAGTCGGGGGCCCGGCCCCCCGAGGTGCGGGCTCGGGGGGCCGGGGTCCCTGAGGCTCAGGCCTCGTCGTCGACCCAGCTCATCAGCTTGCGCAGCTCCTTGCCGGTGGTCTCCAGCAGGTGGTCGCCGTCGGCCTTCTTGTACTCGTTGTACTTCGGCAGGCCGGCGTGGTACTCGTCCATCCAGTTCTTGGCGAAGCTGCCGTCCTGGATCTCGGCGAGGACCTTCTTCATCTCGGCCTTGGTCTGGTCGGTGATGATCCGCGGGCCGGTGACGTAGTCGCCCCACTCGGCGGTCTCGGAGATCGACCAGCGCATCTTCTCCAGGCCGCCCTCGTACATCAGGTCCACGATCAGCTTCAGCTCGTGGAGGCACTCGAAGTACGCGATCTCCGGCTGGTAGCCGGCCTCGACCAGGGTCTCGAACGCGGCCTTGACCAGCGCGGAGGTGCCACCGCACAGCACCGCCTGCTCACCGAAGAGGTCGGTCTCGGTCTCCTCGGTGAAGGTGGTCTTGATGACGCCGGCGCGGGTGCCGCCGATGCCCTTGGCGTACGACAGGGCGAGCGCGAAGGCGCTGCCGCTGGCGTCCTGCTCGACGGCCGCGATACACGGCACGCCGCGGCCCTCCTCGTACTGGCGGCGGACCAGGTGGCCCGGGCCCTTGGGGGCGACCATGCAGACGTCCACACCGGCCGGGGGCTCGATGAAGCCGAAGCGGATGTTGAAGCCGTGGCCGAAGAACAGCGCGTCGCCGTCCTTCAGGTTGGCCTTCACCGACTCCTCGTAGACCTTGGCCTGGATCGGGTCCGGGACCAGGATCATGATCACGTCGGCCTCGGCGGCCGCCTCGGCCGGGGTGACCACGCGCAGCCCCTGCTCCTCGGCCTTGGCCTTGGACTTGGAGCCCTCGTGCAGGCCGACCCGGACGTCGACGCCCGAGTCGCGCAGCGACAGCGCGTGGGCGTGGCCCTGGCTGCCGTAACCGAGGACCGCGACCTTGCGGCCCTGGATGATGGACAGGTCGGCGTCGTCGTCGTAGAACAGCTCGGCCACTTCGGGATTCTCCTAGCGTTTTCGGATTGTGCGTCCCACCGTATGACGGGCGGACGGGTGAAGGTTTCGGGGTCTCGCCATACGGGCCTCCGGCCGGCCACGACCGGCCGCCCGGTGCACGCTGTCTGAGGCCCGGTACCGCTGGTCAGGCGGTCCGGTCGAGCGCGCGCAGGCTCCGGTCGGTGATGGAGCGCGCACCGCGCCCTATGGCGATGGTGCCGGACTGGACCAGCTCCTTGATGCCGTACGGTTCCAGCATCTTGAGCATGGCCTCGAGCTTGTCGCTGCTGCCGGTGGCCTCGATGGTCACGGCCTCCGGGGAGACGTCCACGGTCTTGGCGCGGAACAGCTGGACGATCTCGACGATCTGGGAGCGGGTCTCGTTGTCGGCGCGGACCTTCACCAGGACGAGTTCTCGCTGAATGGCCTGGCTGCCCTCCAGCTCGACGATCTTCAGAACGTTGACGAGCTTGTTGAGCTGCTTGGTGACCTGCTCCAGCGGGAGCTCGTCGACATTGACCACGATGGTGATCCGGGAGATGTCGGGGTGCTCGGTGACGCCGACCGCGAGCGAGTCGATGTTGAAGCCGCGGCGGGAGAACAGCGCGGCGATCCGGGCCAGGATGCCGGGGGTGTTCTCCACCAGGACGGAGAGCGTGTGCTTGGTGGACATGGGCTGAAGTCTCTCTTTTCTCTGAGTCCCTTGAGTCCTCTGAGTCCTCGGCCTCAGTCGTCTTCGTTGTCGCCGAAGTCCGGGCGGACGCCGCGCGCCGCCTGGATCTCGTCGTTGGAGGTGCCGGCCGCGACCATCGGCCAGACCATGGCGTCCTCGTGGACGATGAAGTCCACGACCACCGGCCGGTCGTTGATCGAGTTGGCCTTTTCGATGACGGCGTCGAGGTCGGACGGGTCCTCGCAGCGGATGCCGATGCAGCCCATGGCCTCGGCGAGCTTGACGAAGTCGGGGACGCGGGTGCCGGCGTTGGTCTGGGCGGGAGCGTCCGGGCCCGAGTGCAGCACGGTGTTGGAGTAGCGCTGGTTGTAGAACAGCGTCTGCCACTGGCGGACCATGCCCAGCGCGCCGTTGTTGATGATCGCGACCTTGACCGGGATGTTGTTCAGCGCGCAGGTGACCAGCTCCTGGTTGGTCATCTGGAAGCAGCCGTCGCCGTCGATCGCCCAGACCGTACGGCCCGGGGCGCCGGCCTTGGCGCCCATCGCGGCCGGGACGGCGTAGCCCATGGTCCCGGCGCCGCCGGAGTTCAGCCAGGTCGCCGGCTTCTCGTAGTCGATGAAGTGGGCGGCCCACATCTGGTGCTGGCCGACGCCGGCGGCGAAGATCGTGTCCTCCGGCGCCAGCTGCCCGATCCGCTGGATGACCTGCTGCGGGGACAGACTGCCGTCCTGGGGCTGCTCATAGCCCAGGGGGTAGGTCTCCCGCCAGCGGTTCAGGTCCTCCCACCAGCCGGAGTAGTCGCCGGCGTGGCCCGCGTCGTGCTCGGCCTGGACCGCGACGACCAGGTCCGCGATGACCTCGCGGGCGTCGCCGACGATCGGCACGTCGGCGGTGCGGTTCTTGCCGATCTCGGCCGGGTCGATGTCGGCGTGGACCACCTTGGCGTGCGGGGCGAAGGAGTCGAGCTTGCCGGTGACCCGGTCGTCGAAGCGCGCGCCGAGGGCGATGATCAGGTCGGCCTTCTGCAGGGCGGTGACGGCGGCGACGGTGCCGTGCATGCCCGGCATGCCCAGGTGGAGCCGGTGGGTGTCGGGGAAAGCGCCCAGCGCCATGAGGGTGGTGGTGACGGGCGCGCCGGTCAGCTCGGCCAGGACCTTCAGCTCGGCGGTGGCGCCGGCCTTGATGACGCCGCCGCCCACGTACAGAACCGGGCGCTCGGCCTGGGTGATCAGGCGGGCGGCCTCGCGGATCTGCTTGGCGTGCGGCTTGGTGACCGGGCGGTAGCCGGGCAGGTCGGTCTGCGGCGGCCAGGAGAAGGTGGTCCGCGCCTGCAGGGCATCCTTGGCGATGTCGACCAGGACCGGGCCGGGGCGGCCGGTCGCGGCGATGTGGAACGCCTCGGCGATCGTCCGCGGGATGTCCTCGGCCTTGGTGACCAGGAAGTTGTGCTTGGTGATCGGCATGGTGATGCCGCAGATGTCCGCCTCCTGGAAGGCGTCCGTGCCGATGGCCTTGGAGGCGACCTGGCCGGTGATCGCGACGATGGGGACCGAGTCCATGTGCGCGTCGGCGATCGGGGTGACCAGGTTGGTGGCGCCGGGGCCCGAGGTGGCCATACAGACGCCGACCTTGCCGGTGGCCTGGGCGTAGCCGGTGGCGGCGTGGCCCGCGCCCTGCTCGTGGCGGACGAGCACGTGCCGGACCTTGGTGGAGTCCATCATCGGGTCGTACGCGGGGAGGATCGCGCCGCCGGGGATGCCGAAGACGGTGTCGGCGCCGACCTCTTCGAGCGAGCGGATGAGGGACTGCGCGCCCGTGACGTGCTCGACGGGGGCGGAGTGGGAACCGCCGTTACGGGGCCGCGGCTGGGGATGGTGGGCCCCGGTGGCCTGCTCGGTCATCGGCATTCTCTTCTCGGATGAGGATCTGTGCGGGGAGTGGGAGAGCGGTACGACATGTGTCAGTGCAACAAAAAACCCCTCGTGCCGTGAGGCAAGCGAGGGGAGCGCGCCGGTGGGGTCCGCAGGGCTTCTGAGAGAGCCCTGCTCAGCCGACGCGCTTTCCAAGTACGAGAATTCGGGTGCGCATGGCTCCGACCCTCCCCCCGGCGCGCATCGGGTGTCAAGTGGGTGGGACGGGCGTCTCAGTATTTGAGCGAGATGGCGGATGTGTGTGAGACTCCGCCCGCCGCGGCCCATGGCCCGCGCCGTGCCCGGCACCATGTCCCGCTGGGTGGCCGGCCCCATGCACGGTGATGTGGCCGAGGTGCCGGGTCGGCAGCGCGCCGCCGACCAGTACGGGGCTGTCCGAGCGTGGCACAGGATACGAGCCGCGGTTCAGCGCACGGCGCAGCCGGTGCTCGTCGAGCGGCCCGGAGAAGGCTGTCCCCTGGGCGTGGGTGCACCCCATGGCCCGCAGGGCGACGATCTGCTCGGGCAGGTCGACCCCCTCCGCGAGGGACTGCATGCCCAGGTCACCCGCGATCCGCAGCAGCCCCGAGGTGATCTTGTGCAGTCGGGAGGACTCGACGACACCCTCGACCAGCCCCCTGTCCAGCTTGAGCATGTCGATGGGGAGCCTGCGCAACGCCCGGATAGCGGCATAGCCGCTGCCGAAGCCGTCGAGGGCGATGCGCACACCCAGGCGCCGCAGCGCGCCCAGCCGGTGCTCCAGCTCGTCGATCGGCACCCTCGGGTCGCTGTCGGTCAGCTCCAGAATCAGCGCGCCGGAGGGCAGGCCGTGCCGGGCCAGCAGGGTCTCGACGCTCTTCGGCGGCATGGACTTGTCCACCAGACGGCTCGCGGGGAGCCGTACGCACACCGGGACCGGGAATCCGTCGCGGCGGCGCTCCGCGGCCTGCTCGACGGCCGCCTCCAGCGTCCAGCGGGCCAGCTCGGCGGTGCGGGCCGCGTCCTCGCCGCTCCGGCTCCCGCCGCGGCCGCTGTCACGCCCGCTGTCGGCGACCCGCAGGAACTCGGCCGGGGTGAAGAGGATGCCCTGCGCCGAACGCCAGCGGGGCTGGGCGCCGACGGCGGTGATCCGGCCGCCGGCGAGCTCGACGACGGGCTGGTGCAGCAGGACGAACTCGCCGTCGTGCAGGGCGGTGCGCAGCCGGGTGGCGAACTCGGCGCGGCGCGTCACGTCGGCCTGCATCTGCGGCGCGTACAGCTCGACCCGGTTCTTGCCCGCGGACTTGGCGCGGTACATCGCCAGGTCGGCGTTGCGCATGAGCTCTCCGGGGCCGATGCCGGGCTCGGCGAAGGCGACGCCGATGCTGGCGGCCACCCGGACCTCGGTGCCGCCCACGACCTGGTAGGGCTGGGAGAGCCGGGCGCGCAGCCGGTCGGCGATCTCCAGGATGCGGCATTCGCGGGCGGCGGCGTCCCGGTCGCCGTCGCCGAGGATCAGCGCGGCGAACTCGTCGCCCCCGAGCCGGGCCGCGCAGTCGCCGGACCCATGGCGCACGGACTCCTGGAGCCGGCGGGCCGCCTGGACCAGCAGCTCGTCGCCCGCCTGGTGGCCGACGGTGTCGTTGACGGCCTTGAAGCCGTCGAGGTCGATGAAGAGCACGGCGGTGCCCGCGTCGGTGCGGCGCCGCCCGGCCAGCGCGTGGCGGACCTGCTTGGTGAACAGGGAGCGGTTGGGCAGGTCGGTGAGCGGGTCGTGCTCGGCGCTGTGCTGGAGCTGGGCCTGCAGGCGCACCCGCTCGGTGACGTCCCGGCTGTTGAAGATGAGGCCGCCGTGGTGGCGGTTGATCGTCGACTCCACGTTGAGCCAGTCGCCGGAGCCGGAGCGGAAGCGGCACTCGATGCGGGTGGTGGGCTCCTCCCCCGGCGAGGCGGCCAGGAAGCGGCGGACCTCGTGGACGACCGAGCCCAGGTCCTCGGGGTGGATGAGGGAGGCCAGCTCGGAGCCGACCAGCTCGTCCGCGTCGCGGCCGTAGACCCCGGAGGCGGCCGGGCTGACATAGCGCAGGATGCCGGTGGGAGCGGCGATCATGATGACGTCGCTGGAGCTCTGCACCAGGGAGCGGAAGTGGTTCTCCTTCTCCGCGAGCTCCTGGGTGAGCGTGATGTTGTCGAGCAGCATGATGGCCTGGCGCACGACGAGAGCGAGCACGACCGCGCAGGCGGTGAAGAGCATCACCCCGTCGATCGGTCGGCCGTCCATCACGTTGTAGAGGATCCCCAGGGTGCAGACAGCGGCGGCGAGGTACGGCGCGAGGGCGGCGAGCGAGCCGCTGGCGCGGCTGGTCTGCGCGGGGCGGCGGAGCGCGGCGGCAGGCGGGGCCTGAGCGGCCTCGCGCCGGGCCACCCAGGGGGCGTACGCGAGCAGTATGGAGCCCGCGAACCACCCGGCGTCAAGGATCTGTCCGGAGCGGTAGTGCTCGCGCAGCAGCGGCGAGGTGAAGAGCGCGTCGCACAGCACGGTCAGCGCGAAGGCGGCGATCGCGGTGTTGATCGCGGAGCGGTTGGCCGAGGAGCGCCGGAAGTGCACCGCGACGACCATGCTGATCAGCACGATGTCCAGCAGCGGATAGGCCAGCGAGAAGGCCCTGCGCGCCACGGGCTCGCCGCCTCCGCCGAACTGGGCGACATGCGCGAGCGCCAGGCTCCAGGACAGGGTCAGCAGCGACCCGGCGATCAGCCAGGCGTCCAGGGCCAGACAGATCCAGCCGGCACGGGTCACCGGGCGCTTGGCGAGCACCAGCATGCCGACGATGGCGGGCGGGGCGAAGAGCAGGAAGCAGAAGTCGGCGGGCGAGGGGCTGGGCACGGAGCGGCCGAGCACCACCTCGTACCAACCCCATACGCCATTGCCCAGCGCGGCCATGAAGGAGGACGCCGCGAACAGCAGCCAGGCGGGGCGCAGCCGCCCGGAGCGCGTACGCCCGTGCCACAGGCAGGACACGGCGGCGGCCAGGGCGGCGGCGCTCAGGCCGAAGTCGCCCATGAACAAGGCCAGTTCGGGTGAGCCCCAGCCGAGCGCCGCGCCCGCCGCGTACCCGCCGCACATCAGGGCGAGCAGGACCTGAGGCAGCAGCCCCGCCCGGCCGCCGGACACCGACGGCCGGGCGAGCACCGCTCCGGTGGCGCTCACCGGACGGCCTTCGAGTGCCGCGCGAGGGCGCGGGAAGCTAGCTGTCGACGCCTGAGTCGCGTCGGGTTGTCGGTCCATTGGCCATACATCGCCCGTCGCCCCCCTTGAGTTCCGGTCCATCGCTGACGCCGTTAGGTCAGTGGCGCAGCCCCCGCTCGGGACGATACACCAGACTGGTCACTCAGGGACATAGGCCATCTACACACCGTAACCGACAACGGCGTTGTATATACGGAGTGCAGTCATACCGTGTCTGTATGTGGCGCCACGGGCAATTCATCCGGTCGTTGTGACGATATGACTGAGCGGTTCACCGGCCGCGAAACGGCGCAGCTGGTCGCGCAGCAGCCGCTTCGCGCGGGGCAGGAAGGCCGACGACGGACCGCCCACGTGCGGGGTGATGAGCACTCCTGGAGCGTGCCACAGCGGATGCCCGGCGGGCAGCGGTTCGGGGTCGGTCACATCCAGCGCGGCCCGCAGCCGGCCCGTCTCCAACTCCGCGAGCAGCGCCTTGGTGTCCACCACCGGACCGCGCGCGACGTTCACCAGCAGCGCGCCGTCCTTCATCCGGGCCAGGAAGTCTGCCCCGGCCAGGCCGCGAGTGACAGGGGTGAGCGGCATGACGAGCACCACCACATCTGCTTCCGGAAGCAGTCGGGGCAGGTCGTCGATCGGGTGCACCGGACCGCGCTCGGTCGTGCGCGGGGAGCGCGCGACGCGTAGCACCCGCTCGCACTCAAAGGGCACAAGCCGGTCCTCGATCGCACTGCCGATGGACCCGTAGCCGACGATCAGTACGGACTTGTCCGCGAGCGCGGGACGGAAGCCCTGGCTCCACCGCCCGGCGTCCTGGGCGCGCACAAAGCCGGGGATGCCGCGCAGCGAGGCGAGTATGAGGGTCAGTGCCAGCTCGGCGGTGCTTGCGTCGTGCACCCCGCGCGCGTTGCACAGCCGCACGCCGGGGGGCATATCCGCGAGCACGGGTTGCACATGGTCTATGCCGGCGGTCAGGGTCTGCACGACGCGCAGGTTCGTCATGGCGGGCAGCGGCCGCACGCCCTCCTTGTTCTTCATGTACGGCAGGCAGTAGAACGCGCAGCGGGCGGGGTCGGTGGGGTAGTCGGACTCGCCGTCCCACTGCGCGTATTCCAGGCCGTGGGGGAGCCCTTCGATCTCGTCCGCGGGGAAGGGCAGCCACGCGAGGGGGCGCGGGGTGTCGGAGAGCGGGGTGTTGAGGAGCGGGTTGTCGGGGTTGTCGCTGTGATCTGCGCTCATGCCTGGAGGCTATGCGATCACGGCGCGCACTCAGACGTTAGTTTGGTGCGGGAAACGGGAGGGGTCAGGCCAGGTGGAGCGCAGGAGAATTGGAGCGGGGGCGCTCGAGGTGGGCGCGATAGGCCTCGGGTGCATGCCCATGAGCTGGGCGTACACCGCTTCGCAGCGCAGCGGCGAGGGCTCGGTGCGCGCCGTACACGCCGCGCTCGACGCGGGCGCGAGCCTGCTGGACACCGCCGACATGTACGGGCCGTTCACCAACGAGCGGCTGGTGGGGCGGGTACTCAAGGAGCGGCGCCAGGACGCCTTCGTGTCCACCAAGTGCGGGCTGCTGGTGGGCGAGGCACACATCGTCGCCAACGGCCGCCCCGGATATGTGAAGCGGGCCTGCGACGCCTCGCTGCGCCGGCTGCAGACCGACGTCATCGACCTGTACCAGCTGCACCGGGCCGACCCGGAGGTGCCGATAGAGGAGACCTGGGGCGCGATGGCGGAGCTGGTCGCGGCGGGAAAGGTGCGGGCGCTGGGGCTGTGCGCGCTGGGGGCGCGGGCACAGCGGCGGGCCGGCGCCGGGATGCACGACGCCACGGTGCGCCAGCTGGAGCGGGTGCAACAGGTCTTTCCGATCAGCTGTGTGCAGGCGGAGCTGTCGGTGTGGTCGCCGGAGGCGCTGGAAGCGCTGGTGCCGTGGTGCGCCTCGCGCGGGGTGGGGTTCCTGGCCGCGATGCCGCTGGGGAACGGTTTTCTGAGCGGGACCCTGACACCGGGGCAGGGCTTCGAGCCGGACGACGTACGGGCCAGACATCCCCGCTTCACGGCGGAGATGATGGCGGCGAACCAGCCGATCGTGGCCGGGCTGCGCCGGGTGGCGCGGCGGTACGGGGACTCGGTCACGGCGGCGCAGGTCGCGCTCGCGTGGCTGCTGGGGCAGGGGCGGCATGTGGTGCCGGTGCCGGGTACCAAGCGGGAGCGGTGGGCGGCGGAGAACTGCGCGGCCGCCGAACTGCGGCTGACCGACGAGGACTTCGCGGAGATAGCGGCGCTGCCGCCGGCCCAGGGGTCGTGGGACTAAGGGTGGTGGGACCAGGCGTGTTGGGACCAAAGGTGTTGGGACCAGGGGTGGCGGCTCGTGTGACGGGGACTTTGGTGGCGGGAACCGGCGGCGGGGCTGCGGTGTATAAGAATCAGTGCCGTGCCAAGGCACATGTGCCCACGGAGAGGAACCGAAGGTGCGACGTCCTGGTGTGACCCCTGTGCTCGCCTCCGCTGCCGCGTTGCTGCTCGCGGCGGGCTGCTCGTCCGGTGATGGCGGGGCGAGCCCCTTCGATCGCCCCACACGCGCGTCCGGCCCCACAAAACCCGGGTCCGACGGCGATTCCCCGTCCTCGGGGAAGCCTTCCTCCTCTCCCTCTTCCTCTGCCCCGGCCGCCCCCAGCAAGGGCACGGCGAAGGTGGTGCGCACGCTCACCACCAAGTTGGACTCGCCATGGGGGCTGGCCACGCTGCCCGACGGAAACCTGCTGGTCTCCTCACGGGACACGGGCAAGATCTTCAAGGTCGACGCGGCCAGCGGGCAGAAGACGGAGGTGGGCTCGGTCCCGGGCGTCTCCCCCGGCGGCGAGGGCGGGCTGCTGGGCCTGGCGCTCTCCCCCGACTACGGGGCGAATCCGATGGTGTACGCGTACTTCACCACCGCGTCGGACAACCGCATCGCCCGCATGTCGTACGACGACAAGCGCCCCACCGGCTCCCAGCTCGGCGCCCCGGACACGGTCTTCAAGGGCATCCCCAAGGGCGCGATTCACAACGGCGGCCGGATCGCCTTCGGCCCCGACAAGATGCTCTATGCGGGCACGGGCGAGAGCGGCGACCGCGGGCTCGCCCAGGACCTGGACTCGCTCGGAGGCAAGGTTCTGCGGATGACCCCGGAGGGCGAGCCCGCACATGGCAATCCCCAGGCCGACTCGGTGGTCTATTCCTATGGCCACCGCAATGTGCAGGGCCTTGCCTGGGACATGGACAAGCGGCTGTGGGCCTCCGAGTTCGGGCAGGACACCTGGGACGAGCTCAATTTGATCCGGCCCGGCAAGAACTACGGCTGGCCCGAGGCCGAGGGCAAGGCCGGCAAGGAGGGGTTCGTCGACCCGGTCGAGCAGTGGAAGCCTAAGGACGCCTCGCCCAGCGGCATCGCGTACGCCAAGGGCTCGATCTGGATGGCGGGGCTGCGCGGGGAGCGGCTGTGGCGCATCCCCCTGGACGGCACTCGGCCCGCGGGGAAACCGCAGTCGTTCTTGGACGGGAAGTACGGGCGGCTGCGGTCGGTGGTGGCGACGGACGACGGCGGGCTGTGGGTGACGACCAGCAACACGGACGGGCGCGGGAAGCCGGGGAAGGAGGACGACCGGATTCTGAAGCTGGAGATCTCCTGACGGGAAGGTCCACTGACGGGAAGGTGCTCCGCTGACGGGGAGGTGGTCTCCTGACGGGCCCGGGGAGATCACTGGGGCGGCGCTTAGACTGGCGGGAGTCGCTAGCCCTTGGGGGTCGCCGTGTTCAACATCATCGAGGAACTGTTCTCGCCGGGCCGTAGGAACACCGAGGAAGAGCGCAACCGGCTGGAGTTGACCGTGGACGACGTGGGCGACGGCGACAAGCCGTGGCGGGGGCCGATCGATCTGGACTCCGGCCGGGTGGTCGTCCGACCCCGCCAGGGCTGACTCCGCCTCCCCCAGGCCTGACCACAGCCCCGCCAGGGCTGACCTCAGCCCCCGCTGGACCTGATCCCGGCCCCGGCCTGAGCCCGGCCAGAGCTCAGCCGCCACCCCCGGCACCCTCCCCCGGGAGCGGGTCGGCGCCCGACAGGCTCAGCGTGCCATCACCTCGTCCGCCAGGTCGTCCACCAGCCGCAACCGGTGTGCCACCGCCGCCGCCTCGCCACGGCCCGACACCTCCAGCTTGGCCAGGATGTTGGAGACATGCACGCTCGCCGTCTTCGGTGAGATGAACAGTTCCTCGGCGATCTGGCGGTTGCTGCGCCCCAGGGCCACCAGCCGCAGCACATCGCGCTCACGAGGGGTGAGCCCCAGGGCCTCGGCAGGGTCGGTGGGCTCGGCGGCGGGATTCGGGGGACGGCTGGTGCGGTGGGCGGCGAGCGGGGTGGGCGTGGGGTCGGGGGTCAGCGACAGCCGGGCGCGGCGGGCCAGAAGTTCGATCCCCTCGCGCAGCGGGCGCGCCTCCAGCCGGGCCGCCGTGGTGTGTGCCGCCGCCAGCGGCTCGGCGACCCGCTCGCGGGCCGCGCCGGAGCTCAGCAGCGCCTCCGCCCAGCGGAAGCGGGCCCAGGCCAGGGGGTGCGGGCGGTCCAGCCGCTGGAGGGCGGCCACAGCGGCCGCCCAACGGTCGGCGTCGTCGTGGCCCTCGGCGCGCGCCAGTTCGGCGTCCAGCAGCAGGCCGTAGGCCTGCCACACCGGCACCGGCTGCGCCACCCGCTTGGCGGCCGCCCGGATCCGGGCCAGGGTCTCGGCCCGGCCTGGCTCGGCCGCGGGCAGGCCGCGGGCGTCCGCCTCGGCCGTGGCGGCGGCCACCAGCAGCGGCCAGGTGTAGCGCTGCATACCGGCCCGGAAGCCGTCCACCAGGGCCTGGCCGAGAAGCGCGCGGACCTCCAGGATCCGGCCGCGGGCCGCCGCGAGGTCGAGCAAGAGGTGGGCCAGCGGGATGGTGAACTGGGGCTCGCCGATGAGCTTCTGCTGCTCCTTGGCCACCGCCAGCTCGCGCTCCGCGGTATCCCAGTCGCCCCGGGCCAGCGCCAGCCGGGAGAACCGGTTCACCGCCATGCGGCTCGCCTTGTTGCCGATCGCCAGGCGCCGGGTGGCGGCCGCGGCCTCCGCCGCCTCGGCCCAGCGGCCCAGCGACAACAGCGACTCGGCCATGTTGCCGAACACCCAGGCCAGGGAGTCGGTCAGCCCGAAGTGGTCCAGCATCCGCAGACCCTTCTCCGCGACCTCGACCGCCTCGGCCGACCGGCCAAGACCCTCGAGCCCGGAGGTCAGATTCACGAAGCAGCGCCCCACGATGCTGACGTCGTCCATCTCGATGGCGACTTCGCAGACCTCCCGCATCTGGGCGAGGCCGGCCTCCACGTCCCCGGACTCGGCCATGAAGTAGCCCAGCGTGAGCCGCGCGTGCAGCTCGGTGCTGCGGGCGCCGACCAGCCGGGCCAGCTCCACGGCCCGCTCGGCCACGGCGAAGCCTTCCGGCCCCGGACGGCGGACCATGTTCCAGCCGGCCGCCTGGGCCAGCACATCGGCGTGCACGGCGGACGGCGGCAGGCCGCGCACCAGTTCCTGGGCCCGGCTGAGCTCGGCCCAGCCGTCGCCCCGCCCCAAAGACCCCACCAGCTTGGAACTCTGGGTCCAGAACCAGGCGGCCCGCAGCGGGTCGCCGCTCTCGTCCAGCGCGCGCAGCGCCCGCCGGGTGACGGCCAGCGCCCGCTCCCGCTGCCCGGACCTGCTCGCCGCCACCACCACCTCGGCCAGCAGGTCCAGATGGCGCAGCGCCTCGTCGTCGCAGTTGCACGCCGGGTACGCCTCGGCGTAGTCGAGGGGGCGCTGCGCCCGGCGTATCTCCTCGGGGACGTCCTCCCACAGCTCCATGGCGCGCTCCAGCAGCCGCAGCTGCTCCGCGTGCGCGTACCGCCGGCGGGCCTCGACGGAGGCCCGCAACACGGCGGGCAGGGCCTTGCCGGGGTCGTGCGCGTGGTACCAGTAGCTGGCCAGCCGGGCGGCGCGCTCATCGGCCCGCACCAGCGCGGGCTCGGCCTCCAGCGCCTCCGCGTAGCGCCGGTTGATGCGGGAGCGCTCGCCGGGCAGCAGATCGTCGGCCACCGCCTCGCGGACGAGGGCGTGGCGGAAGCGATAGCCGCTGTCGTCGCCGCTGGGCCGCAGGATGTTGGCGCCGACGGCGGCGCGCAGGGCGTCGATGAGGTCGTCCTCGCCGAGCCGGGCAACCGCGCGCAGCAGTTCGTACTCCACGGTGGAGCCGCCCTCGGCGAGGATGCGCACCACCCGCTGGGCGTCCTCGGGCAGCGCCTCGACCCGCACCAGCAGCAGGTCGCGCAGTGATTCGCTGAGCCCCGTGGCACAGCCCTCGCTGATGCTGCGGGCGATCTCCTCGACGAAGAAGGCGTTTCCGTCGCTGCGCTCGAAGATGCGGTCGACCAGCGCCCGGTCGGGCCGGGCGCCGTAGATCCCCGCTATCTGGGCGCGGACCTCGGAGCGGTTGAAGCGGGGCAGCTCGATGCGGCGCACCGCCCGCATCCGGTCGATCTCTGCGAGGAAGGGGCGCAGCGGGTGGCGGCGGTGGATGTCGTCGGAGCGGTAGGTGACGACGACCAGCAGCCGGGCGCTGATCAGGGAGCGGAAGAGATAGCCGAGCAGCTCGCGGGTGGAGCGGTCGGCCCAGTGCAGGTCCTCGACCACGACGACCAGCGTCCGGTCGGCGGCCAGCCGCTCCAGCAGTCGGACGGTGAGCTCGAAGAGCCGGGCGCGGCTGTCCTCCTCGCGCGACTCGCGGGCCGTCTCGCCGAGTTCGGGCAGCAGCCGGGCCAGCTCGCCCTCCTGCCCGGCGACAGCCCGGTCCAGCTCGTCCCCCAGCTTGCGGCGCAGCGAGCGCAGCACGGTGGACACGGGGGCGAACGGCAGGCCGTCGACGCCGATTTCCACACACCCGCCGACCGCGGCGACGACCCCGGCGGCGCCGGCCCCGGTCAGGAACTCGTCCACGAGCCGGCTCTTGCCGACCCCCGCCTCCCCTCCGACGAGCAACACCTGCGGCTCGCCCGCGGTGGCGCGGGCGAGCGCGTCGGTGAGAGTGGACAGTTCCTCGGCACGGCCGACGAACACCGGGCTGACTGACGTGTGGTGCACGCCGTCGAGGATCGCACAGGGGTCCGACAGCGGGATACGGGCGTGAGCTGTGACCTGTTCCTGAGCGGTGCCCACGACGTGGACGATGTCGCGAACCCCCGCGGTGTGCGATACGGGCAGCACGGCGCGGCCCGGCTGTCAGGCCGCGGTGCCGTACACCCGCGACGAACGGCGGCCGCCGTCCCGCCGGTTCGTGGTCTTCACCCGCCTCCCGGGTTCGTCGACAGCGGATCGGTCCCTGCCCTCGCGCCGGGCCTGGCGGGCCAGCCGGTACGCGGCGGCCTCGCTCAGCGCCTCGGCCTCGCGGATCTTGTAGAGCTCGTGGTGGAACATCGTGTTCTCCTCGGTGGCGGGTTCCCGCCGGTGACGGGGTTTTCAACGTCCCTCCACTCTCGTCCGCAAGGGGGATCCACCACATCGGGAGAGTGCCCGATCTCCGCCCGCACCGGGGCCTTAGGCCTCCTGGGCCCCGCCCGCCGCAGGGGCCTTAGAACGGCGCTCGGGCCTTAGGCCCGGGGCCAGCGCCAGTGTGACCGCGACGGACGCCGCCGCCATGACGGCCATCGCGGTCGCGGGCGAGGTGTGCTGGGCGACGGCGCCCGCGCAGGCGGCTCCGACGCCCTGCATGGTGAGCATGCCCGAGAAGTGCAGCCCGAGCGCGTGCCCGCTCAGCTCCTCGGGGGTCAGGGCCATCAGCCGCTCCTGGAGCAGCAGGCTCGCCGCGAAGCCGACCGAGGCGAGGGTGACCGCCGCCGCCGCGAGCGGCAGCGCCGGGTGCAGGGCGAAGACCAGGTACGGGGCGGCGAGCAGCAGACGCAGCGGGGCGCCGAGCCGCTCCCGCCACCGGGGCGGTACGAACCGGCCGGTCAGGATGTCGCCGACGAGCATGCCGAGGGAGGCGCAGGCCAGCAGCAGCCCTGCGTGCCGGGGCGCGTAGGGGACGAAGAGGGACTCGCAGCCGACGATCAGCCCGTTGGGCACCCACAGTGCGAGATAGACGTAGCGGCGCGGCACGGAGGACCACAGCCGGGCGTTGTCGCGCCAGGTCGCGGCGATGGACGGCCGCCCGGCGGCGCGCGGCGCCCGCCGGCTGAGCCCGAGGCGGGCGACGGCCGCGGCGGCGAGGTGGAGAGCGGCGGCGGTGAGCAGGGTGCCGCGCGGCGACAGGGCCGCCACCAGCACGCCGCCGACCGCGTATCCGAAGATCTGCGTGGTGCCCACGGACATGTTGAGCACGGAGCGGCCGAGCAGGTAGCCCTCCCGCGTCAGGATCTCGTTGAGCAGCCCGGAACGCACCCCGCCGCCCAGCGAGGCCATCACCCCGAGGACCAGGAGGACCGCGAAGACGGCCGGCACCGGCAGGCCGGGGACGGCCTGGACGGCAGTGCCCAGGGCGAAGAACAGCGACAGGCCGCATATCGCCGCGCGCGGCGGCAGCCGGTCGGCGGCCGACAGCAGCACCGCCGCGCCGAGCACCTGGGCCAGGCTGGGGCCGAACATGCTGAGGGCGGAGAGCAGCGGCGAGCCGGTCGCCGCGTAGACCAGCGTGCCCAGGGCCAGTCCGCTCACCGTCGAGGCGGCCACCTGCAGGGTGCCGGCGAGGAAGAGCGGCGTGAACTCCGGTACGGCGAAGATCTCTCGGTAGGTGCGCATGGCCGGGAGTCTCAACGGTCCCCGCCCGGGGGCGTTACAGTTTCGCGCGGACGCGAAACGATGGGCTGACGATGGGCTGGTGGCTGGTCAACGCGGACACGCTCGCCGGGAGCCGGTTCGTCGTCTCGCCGCTCGCCGAGGCCACCGCGGGCCTGATCTCCCTGGAGCGGGGCGTGGCCGAGCACCCGGGCGAGCGCGCCTGGCTCGACGCCCATCTGCCCGCCTACCGGGCGCGGCTGGCCGGCGACCCGCTCACCGCGCTGACCGTACGGGCCGCTCTGGGGCGCCGCTGGATCGCGGACTTCCTCACCCCCACGCCCGCCGGCGAGGGCGAGCCGGGCTTCGAGGAGGAGCTGGCGCGGGTCCGCGAGACCCCGCCGGAAACCGCCCGCGCCGACCTGACCGTGTCGCTGCGCGGTCCGCTCCCCGGCCCGCTGCACCGCTCCGATCTCGCCGAGCGCACCGCCGATGTCCTGGAGTGGGTGTGGACCGAGACGGTGCTGCCCACCTGGCCCCGGCGTCGGCGGATCCTCGAGGCGGATGTGGTGGCGCGTACGGCGCGGCTGAGCCAGGGCGGCTGGGCCGCCGTGCTGAACGCCATGCGGCCGGGGATGCGGTGGCTCGGGGAGAGCCGACTGCAGATCAACCCGTACGACCATCCGCCGCGGGAGATCGCGGGGGCGCGGCTGCTGTTCGTCCCGGTGACCCCGTACCACGGCTGGGTCTCCTGGGACGCTCCGCATCGATACGCGGTGGTCTACCCCTGTTCGGGCGCGCTGGCCGAGGCGGACCGGGCCTCGGTGCCCGAGTCCCTGGGCAGGCTGCTCGGCCCGGCCCGGGCGGCCGTCCTCGTCCTGCTCGACACCCCGAAGAGCACGACCCAACTCGTCGCGCTGACCGGCCAGGGGCTGGGGTCGGTGGGCCGCCATCTCAAGATCCTGCTCGATGCCCGCCTGGTGCGGCGGCGGCGCGCCGGGCGGTCCGTGCTCTACTACCGGGCGGCCGCGGGCGAGGTGCTGGTGACGGCCGCCCAGGCGAAGGGCGGGTGAACCACAAAAGCAGCAAAAGCAGCAAAAGCAGCAAGAGGCGCAAAAGGAGGGTGGCCTCAGCGTGCGGGCGCCCGTACGGCTTCCGCGTCCTCGGGCGTGTACTGCCCGGGCAGCACGGCCGGTCCGCCCGCCGCGCGCTCGCGCGGCGCCTCGATGCT
Organism: Streptomyces sp. ME19-01-6; assembly: GCF_033793745.1. Classification (NCBI taxonomy): domain Bacteria; kingdom Bacillati; phylum Actinomycetota; class Actinomycetes; order Kitasatosporales; family Streptomycetaceae; genus Streptomyces; species Streptomyces sp. ME19-01-6. Next base: position 213,947 of record NZ_JARAXF010000014.1, read on the forward strand.
GATCCTCGGCAGCCACCGGTCCAGCCGGCGCGGCAGCCACCAGTTGGCCCCGCCCAGCAGGTGCATGAGGGCGGGCACCAGAAGCGTACGGAGGACGAAGGCGTCCAGGGCGACGGCGGCGGCCAGGCCGATACCGAACATCGCGATGATCCGGTCGCCGCTCAGCACGAAGGCCGAGAAGACGGCGATCATGATGACGGCGGCGGAGTTGATGACCCGGCTGGTCTCGGCGAGGCCGACCCGCACCGCGACGCGGTTGTCGCGGGTGCGCCGCCACTCCTCGTACATCCGGCTGACCAGGAAGACCTGATAGTCCATGGACAGCCCGAAGAGCACCGACACCATGATCACCGGCAGGAACGGCTCGATCGGACCGGCTCGGCCGAGCCCCAGCAGCTCGCTCCCCCAGCCCCATTGGAAGACGGCGACGACGACCCCGAAGGACGCGGCGACGGCGGCCACGTTCATGACCGCCGCCTTGGCCGGGATGCCGATGCTGCGGAACGCGAGCAGCAGGAGGACGCTGCCGAGGCCCACGACCACCCCCACGAACAGCGGCAGCTTTCCGACGATCACCGTCGCGAAGTCGTCGTAGCCCGCGGTCAGCCCGCCGACGTACACCCTGAGCGAGGTGGCCTCCGCGGCCCTCGGCAGCACCGTGTGGCGCAGCCGGGCCACCAGCTCGGAGGTGGCGCGCGACTGCGGGGCGGTCTTGGGAACCACCGTGATCAGCGCCGTGTGGCCGCTGGTGCTCAGGTCGGACCCGCTCACCGAGGCGACGCCCTCGATGCCGCGCAGGGTCTCGGGGAGCTTGCCGAAGGCGAGCCGGTCGGCGGCGCCGTCGATCCGGCCGACGAGCGTCAGCGGACCGTTGAAACCCGGCCCGAAGCCCTCGGCGAGCAGGTCGTAGGCGCGCCGGGTCGTCGCGGAGGCCGGGTCGTTGCCCTGGTCGGAGGTGCCCAGGCGGAGCGAGAGCGTGGGCAGCGCGAGGACCAGCATCAGCATGACCGCGAGGGCGCCGAGCAGCTTCGGGCGCCGTTCGACCAGGGCCGACCAGCGGGCCGCGAACCCCCCGCGGACCCTGGTCCGCGGCCCGTGCTCCGCCAGCCGGCGCCGCTCGCACCGACTCAGGGCGCGGGTGCCGATCAGCCCGAGCAGCGCGGGCAGCAGGGTGACCGAGGCGGCGACGGTGAGCAGGACGGTCAGCGCGGCCGCGACCGCCACCCCGTTCAGGAAGCTCAGCCGCAGCACCAGCATCCCCAGCAGCGCCACGCACACGGTCGCCCCGGCGAAGATCACCGCGCGCCCCGAGGTGGCCACCGCGCGCCGGGCGGCCACCTCGACCGGCAGCCCCTCCTTGAGCCCCCGGCGGTGCCGGGTGACGATGAACAGCGCGTAGTCGATGCCCACGCCGAGCCCGATCAGCGTGCCGAGCATGGGCGCGAAGTCGGCGACGGTCATGGCGTGGCCGAGCAGCCCGACGCCCGCGTACGCGGTGCCCACGCCGACCACCGCCGTGGCGATCGGCAGCAGCGCCGCCGCGAGCGAGCCGAAGGCGAGGAACAGGACGACGGCGGCCGCGGCGACCCCGATGACCTCGCTGAGGTGGGCCGGGCCCCTCCCCTGGGCCGCGCCGATGCCCGCGCCGCCCATCTCCACCTCGAGCCCGTCGGCCGCCGCGGCGCGGGCGGTGTCGACCACCTCGCGCACCTGGGCCGCGCCGAGTTCGGAGGCGGGCCGGTCGAAGACGACGGTGGCGTAGGCGGTGTGCCCGTCGGCGCTGATCCGGGTCGTGTCCGGGGCGGTGGCCGTGTTGTCGGCGCGGTACGGTCCGGCGACGGAGACGACGCCGGGCAGCTTCCCCACCCGCTCGAGCGCCGCCGTCATGCGCTGCCGTACGTCCACCGCGCGTACCGTTCCCGCGCCGCGCGCCGTGTGCCAGACGATCGTGTCGCTGTCCCCGGCCTGGGCCGGGAACTCCCGCTCCAGCAGCGCGGAGACCCGCGCCGAGTCCGTACCCGGGATGCCGTAGTCGTTCGAGTACGCGGACCCGGTGACCGCGGCCGCGACGGATACGCCCGCGAAGGCGGCCAGCCACAGCGCGATGACGACGAAGCGGCACCTGAGGCACCACCGGGCGAGTGCGGCCATGGCCTGCTTTCCACATATCGCGCCGGGCTCGGGGCGGGGGGAACGGCCGGGCCCGTGGCGGCGCACGCACTGATGAACGTGTGAGGGACCGCCACACGTCCTGGACCTGGACCGGCGGCGAAGACTCCCCCTGCACTCTGACAGCCGAAAGAGATCCTTTGTCCCCTTTGTGGACTTCCCCACACCGCTTCCGCGTGATTCAGCGGCCGCTGACCAGCGCCTCGCCCACGCTCGTGCGCGCGTAGAGCACCACCCGCCCGGTGCGGTGCGCGTTCACCAGGCCCGCCGCGCGCAGCGCCGTCAGGTGCTGGGAGACGCCGCCCGGCGAAAGGCCGATGCGGCGGGCGAGGTCCGTGGTGGAGGCGGGGGCGGCCAGTTCGGCCAGCAGCAGGGCGCGGGTGCGGCCGAGCACGCCGGCCAGGGCGTCGGAGCACGGCTGGGGACGCTGCTCCCACAGGGTGCCGATGCCGCGCGGCGGATAGCGCAGATTGGGCTGCCAGTCGTCGCTGCCGAGGGTGGAGAAGATCCGCGGCCAGACGAACGCCGAGGGGACGAGCAGCAGGCCCCGTCCGTCCAGCCGCCGTACCCCGCCAACGCAGCGATGGGCCATCTGCAAGGTGCCCGAGTCCCAGGTGAGCTGCGGGTCCAGGTCCGCGAAGAGGCGCCGGGCGCCGCCTTCCGCGAAGTGCTTGGCCCGGTGCAGGATGTCGCTCTCGAACAGGGTGAGGATGCGCGGCCAGTACGGCGCGAGCGCCACCTCCCAGTACGCGGCGATCACCTCCGCCAGCCGGTCGAGACCGCGCCTCGGGTCCTCGCGGAGCGCGGCGACACCCGCCCGCGCCCCCGGTGTCGTGGTCACCAGCAGGTCGGTCGGCGTGGCACGCAACGCCGCCAGTTCCACCTCGAGCGAGGGCTGCGGAGTGGTGGGCGGCGGCACGAGGAAGGCGGGGACGCCCGCGGTGGGCACGGCGATCAGGCGGGACAGCGGCGCCAGGTCCAGCTTCGCGGCCGCGAGCAGCGGTCGTACCTGTTCGGTCCACCGCCGGTGCATACCGTGCTCATCGGCGCCCTTGAGGACACGCACGCTGGCCACCACCTCCCACAGCGGGGAGACGGCGAAGCGGGTACGGGCCACGTCCTCGGCCGAGAACTCGATCTCCAGCGTGTCGCCCGCGGCCCGCGGCTCGTGCCTCATTCAGCCCAGGCTAAATCATTGGTACACAAGCGGCGGCGCCCGGCACCGTACCGGTCATGCCCACGGAATCCCCCTGGCGGCTGCGCGACTTCCGGACGCTGTTCACAGCCACGGCGCTCAGCCAGCTCGGCACCAACATCGGCTATGTCGCCATCCCGCTGATCGCGGTGTCCGCCCTCGACGCGAGCCCCGGCCAGGTCGGGCTCTTGGCCACGCTGAGCACCGTCGCGTTCCTCGTCATCGGCCTGCCCGCCGGGGCCTGGGTGGACCGGATGCGCCACCGCGGTGTGCTGATCGCCGCGGATCTGACGCGGGCCGTTCTGTTCGCGTCCGTGCCGGTGGCCTGGTCGATGGACGCCCTCACGCTCCGCCAGCTGTACGCCGTCGTTCTGTTGAACGGCTGCGCCACGGTCTTCTTCGACGTGGGTTCGCAGAGTTTTCTGCCGCGGCTGGTCGGCCGCGACGGGCTGGTGGAGGCGAACGCCGCGGTGGTGAGCCTCCAGGCAGCGGGCAATGTGGCGGGCAGAGGCGCGGGCGGCGCGCTCGTACAGCTGCTCACGGCGCCGCTGGCCGTGGTGAGCGTGGGGGCGTGCTACCTCGCCTCGGCGCTCCGGCTCACCGGCATCCGGCGTGCGCCGACGCCGTCAACCGGCCCCGGCCGGCGGCCCGCCCGGCTGGGGGCGCGGATCGCCGAGGGGCTGGGTCACGTCCTGCGCGACCGGGAACTGCGCGCCCTCGCGCTCACCGCGTCCCTCACCAACCTCGGCACGCAGATCATCAACACCCTGCTCCCGGTTCTGTTCACCCGCGAACTCGGCCTGTCCGCCGGTGTGCTGGGCGGGTACTGGGCGGTGGGCGGCGTCGGCATCCTCCTCGGCGCGCGCTGTGCCCGTCCTGCCGCCCGGCGGCTGGGCTACGGTCGCGCCCTCTCCCTGGCCGGCGTCTGCCTGGCGCCCACCGCGCTGCTCATCCCGCTCATCGGCCGGGGCCCCTGGATCTGGACGGCCGGGGCGGGATGGCTGCTGGCCACGTTCAAGATCGGCCTCGACAACGTCCTGGGCGTCAGCCTGCGCCAGCGCCTGACACCCGACCCGCTCCTCGGCCGCATGAACGCCACCTTCCGTTTCATGCTCACCGGGGCGATCGCCGTCGGCTCCGCCGCGGCGGGTCTGATCGGTCAGTTCGCCGGAGTGCGCCCCGCGCTGTGGGTGGGCGGCTGCCTGCTGGCGCTCGCCTTTCTGCCCGTCTTCCTCTCCCCGGTGCGCACTCGCCGGGAACTGCCACAACAGGCGGGCCTTCCCCCGCATCCCGATTCCCGCCCCCTTGTGAAGGAGCAACATGTTCGCGATATCTCTGGGTGACGACGGTGCCGAACTGCGGCCGCTGGAGCCGTGGAACGCCGAGGAATACCTCGCCCATATCGACCGGAGCCGCGAGTACATCAGCCCCTACGTCGCGCTGCCCGACCGCGCCACCGACCTGACGTCCGCGCGGGCCTTCCTCCAGTCGTACGCCGACAAGGCGGCCGCCGACAGCGGGCGCCTCTACGGCATCTGGCTCGACGGCACGCTCGTCGGCGGTGTCCTCTTCAAGTCCTTCGACGCGCGTTTCGGCACCTGCGAGGTCGGCTGCTGGCTGGAGCAGGCGGTCGTCGGACGTGGGCTGATCACGCGCGCGATCCGGGTGCTCATCGACTGGGCGGTCGAGGTGCGCGGGATCCACCGCGTGGAGTGGATCGCGGCCGCCACGAACACCGCGAGCATCAAGGTCGCCGAGCGGCTCGGGATGGTGCGGGACGGAGTGCTGCGGCAGAGCTATCCGCACCGGGGCGTACGCCGCGACATGGAGGTCTGGTCGGTGCTGGCGCCGGAATGGCGCATTCAGCAAGAGGCGATTGCTACGCGGAAATCACTTGATGCCCGAATAGGATTCGCGAACGAGATGCCCGAACAAGGTGCCCGCGCCATACGACCGGTAGGAAACGGGAAAGGAGCCCGTTGACCGCAGCCGCGCCACGCGCGCCGGGAAAGGAACCCGCACACGCATGAGCACGCCCTCCCCCGTCGGCCGCCGCCCGCGCATCGGCATCGGCGGCGTTTCCGCCCCCTCCAGCACCTTCAGCCCGCACCGCACCCGATACGACGACTTCCGCGTCCTTCGCGGCGTCGAGCTGCGGGACTGTTGTTTCTGGGCCCGGCCGGACGGCGAGCTGAGCGGCCTGGTGGAGTGGGTGCCGCTGCTCCACGCCGACGCCCCGCCGGGCGGGCCGGTCGAGCCGGAGGCGTACCGCCGCCTCAAGACCGAGCTGGTGGACCGCGCGCGGCAGGCGGGCCCCCTCGACGGCCTCGTCTACGACATCCACGGCGCGATGAGCGTGGTCGGCCTGGACGACGCCGAGGCCGATCTGACCGACGCGGTACGGGAGGCCCTCGGCCCCGGCGCGCTGATCTCCGCCGCGATGGACCCGCACGGCAACGTCTCGCGCCGGCTCGCCGGCCGGCTGGACCTGATCACCGCGCACCGCCTCGCCCCGCGCCAGGACGCCGGTCAGACCCGCGAGCGCGCCGCCCGCAAGCTCGTCGAACGCCTCGTCGCGGGCAAGGGCCGCCCGCACCTGGCCTGGGTGCAGGTGCCCGTCCTGCTGCCCGGCGAGCGGACCAGCCCCCGCCTGGAGCCCGCCACGTCGCTGTACGGGCGGCTGGGCTCCATCGAGGAGCTGGACGGCATCGTGGACGCGGCGGTCTGGGCCGGCTGCCCCTGGGCCGACGAGCCGCGCTGCAAGGCGGCCGTCGTCGTCACCGGCGACGACCCCGTCCTCGCCGTCGAACAGGCCCGCTCGCTGGCCAAGGAGTACTGGGACCTGCGCCGCGACTTCGTCTTCGCCGCCCCCGCCGGCGACGCCGACACGTGCATCCAGGCAGCCGTCGCCTCCGCCGCCCGCCCCTTCCTCATCAGCGACTCCGGCGACAACCCGGCGGCGGGCGGCACGGGGAACCTCCCGTACATGCTGCGGCGGCTGCTGGCCAACGAGGACCTGGCCACCGGCCGCGCCACCGCGCTGCACCCCGGCATCACCGATCCGGCGGCCGTCGCGCGATGCTTCGCCGCGGGCGTCGGCGCGACGGTGCGGCTGTCGGTCGGTGGCACGTACGGCCCGCGCGCCGCGGGGCACGGCGCTCCGTACGACCCGGACGAGCCGTACGAGTTCACCGGTGATGTCGTGGCCCTCCGCGAGGCCGACGAGGTCGGCGGCGACGTGGCCGCCGTGCGCCGCGGCGGGGTGACCGCGGTCCTGGTCAGCCGCCGCAAGCCGTTCCGTACCCGCGCGGACTTCGGCGAGCTGGACCCGCGCGCATACGACCTGCTCGTCGTGAAGGCGGGCTGTCCGGAGCCGGAGTTGTACGACCTGGCGGCCGACTGGCGCCTGGCCCTCACCCCGGGCGGCGTCGACCAGGACCTGCCACGCCTGGGCCACCACCGGGTGGACCGCCCACTGTTCCCCTTCGACCCGGACATGCCGGCCCCGGACCTCACGCCGGAGCTGCTGTAGCCGCGCCGGTCACGCGAAACGCACGCGGCGGGATGCGCCTGGCACCCCGCCGCGTGCGTCCGTCGCGAACCGCTCGGCCCCGGGCTCAGCCCTGGACGCCCAGCTTCTCCAGGATCAGCTCGCGCACGCGCGCCGCGTCGGCCTGGCCGCGGGTGGCCTTCATGACCGCGCCCACCAGCGCGCCCGCCGCCGCGACCTTGCCGCCGCGGATCTTGTCGGCGATGGCCGCGTTGCCCGCGATGGCCTCGTCGACGGCGGCGCCGAGGGCGCCCTCGTCCGAGACGATCTGCAGGCCGCGGGCCTGGACGACCGCGTCCGGGTCGCCCTCGCCCGCCAGCACGCCCTCGATGACCTGGCGCGCCAGCTTGTCGTTGAGCGAGCCCTCGGCGACCAGCGCGCATACGCGCGCGACCTGGGCCGGGGTGATCGGCAGGGACGCGAGGTCCACGCCGTCCTCGTTGGCCCGGCGGGCCAGCTCGCCCATCCACCACTTGCGCGCCGACGCGGCGTCCGCGCCCGCGTCGATCGTGGCGGTGATCAGGTCGATCGCGCCCGCGTTGAGAACGGACCGCATCTCGTGTCCGGAGATGCCCCACTCCTCGCGCAGCCGGTTGCGGCGCACCCGCGGCAGCTCCGGCAGCCCGGCCCGCAGCTTCTCCACCCACTCGCGGGACGGGGCGACCGGCACCAGGTCCGGCTCGGGGAAGTAGCGGTAGTCCTCCGCCTCCTCCTTGACCCGGCCGGGCGTCGTGGAGCCGTCCTCCTCGTGGAAGTGACGGGTCTCCTGGATCACGGTGCCGCCGTCGCCGAGCACAGCGGCCTGGCGCTGGATCTCGAAGCGGGCCGCGCGCTCGACGGAGCGCAGCGAGTTGACGTTCTTGGTCTCGGAGCGGGTGCCGAACTTTTCGACGCCGTGCGGCCGCAGCGACAGGTTCACATCGCAGCGCATCTGGCCCATCTCCATGCGTGCCTCGGAGACCCCGAGCGCCTTGATGAGCTCGCGCAGCTCCGCGACGTACGCCTTGGCGACCTCCGGGGCCCGGTCCCCGGCTCCCACGATCGGCTTGGTGACGATCTCGATGAGCGGGATGCCGGCCCGGTTGTAGTCGAGGAGGGAGTGCTGGGCGCCGTGGATACGGCCCGTCGCGCCGCCCACGTGGGTGGACTTGCCGGTGTCCTCCTCCATGTGGGCGCGCTCGATCTCGACCCGGAAGACCTCGCCGCCGTCGATCTCGACGTCCAGATAGCCGTTGAAGGCGATCGGCTCGTCGTACTGCGAGGTCTGGAAGTTCTTCGGCATGTCCGGATAGAAGTAGTTCTTCCGGGCGAAGCGGCACCATTCGGCGATCTCGCAGTTCAGCGCGAGTCCGATCTTGATGGCGGACTCGACGCCGGTCTCGTTGACGACCGGGAGCGAGCCGGGCAGGCCGAGGCAGGTGGGGCAGGTCTGCGCGTTGGTCTCGGCGCCCAGCGCCGTGGAGCAGCCGCAGAACATCTTGGTCGTGGTGCCGAGCTCGACGTGGACCTCGAGCCCCATCACGGGGTCGTAGGCGGCGAGGGCGTCCTCGTACGACACCAGTTCAGTGACGGTCACAGAAAACTAACCTCTCAGTCCGCCAGGACGTCGTCGTCGCCCATGCGCTTGAGCTCTCGGACGAGCAGAGCGACGGTGGTGACGATCGCGGCGGCCGAGACCACCGCGTCGACCAGCTGCAGCTTGTCGTTCTCGGATCGGGCCTTCTTGACCTGCTTGGCCACGCTCACCGCGCCGAAGAGCGCGGAGCCGATGGACAGGTAGGTGCCGGGCTTGGACTTCTTGAAGCTCTTGGCCTTCTTCAAAGCGCTCATAGTGACTGTGCCTCCTCAAGCAGCGGGTGGCCCCACCTGTCGACGAACGCGGCCTCGACCGCGGCACCGACCTTGTAGAGCCGGTCGTCGGCCATGGCGGGAGCGATGATCTGCAGGCCGACCGGCAGACCGTCCTCCGGCGCCAGGCCGCAGGGCAGGGACATGGCCGCGTTCCCCGCGAGGTTCGCCGGAATCGTGCACAGGTCGGCCAGATACATCGCCATCGGGTCGTCTGCGCGCTCGCCGATCGGGAAGGCGGTGGTCGGGGTGGTCGGCGAGACCAACACGTCCACCTGCTCGAAGGCGCGCTGGAAGTCCTGGGTGATCAGGGTCCGGACCTTCTGCGCGGAGCCGTAGTACGCGTCGTAGTAGCCGGAGCTGAGCGCGTAGGTGCCCAGCATGATCCGGCGCTTGACCTCGGCGCCGAAGCCTTCCGCGCGGGTGAGCGCGGTGACCTCCTCGGCGGACCTCGAGCCGTCGTCGCCGGCCCGCAGGCCGTAGCGCAGACCGTCGAAGCGGGCCAGGTTGGACGAGCACTCGGACGGCGCGATCAGGTAGTACGCGGCCAGGGCCTTGTCGAAGGACGGGCAGGACAGCTCCACGACCTCGGCGCCGAGCTCGCGCAGCAGCTCCACCGACTCGTTGAAGCGCTGCACGACGCCGGCCTGGTAGCCCTCGCCGCCGAACTCCTTCACCACACCGATGCGCATGCCGCGCACGCTGCCGTTGCGGGCGGCCTCGACGACCGACGGGACCGGGGCGTCGATGGAGGTGGAGTCCAGCGGGTCGTGCCCGGCGATGACCTCGTGCAGCAGCGCCGCGTCCAGCACGGTCCTGGCGCACGGGCCGCCCTGGTCCAGGGACGAGGAGAAGGCCACCATGCCGTAGCGCGACACCCCGCCGTAGGTCGGCTTGACGCCGACCGTGCCGGTCACGGCGGCGGGCTGGCGGATCGAGCCGCCGGTGTCGGTACCGATCGCGAGCGCGGCCTGGAAGGAGGCCAGCGAGGCGGAGGAACCGCCGCCGGAGCCGCCGGGGATGCGGGTGAGGTCCCAGGGGTTGTTGGTGGGGCCGAACGCGCTGTTCTCCGTCGACGACCCCATGGCGAACTCGTCCATGTTGGTCTTGCCGAGGATCACCACGTCCGCGTCCTTCAGGCGGGTGACCAGCGTCGCGTCGTAGGGCGGGATCCACCCTTCGAGGATCTTGGAACCGACCGTGGTCGGGATCCCCTTGGTGGTGAAGATGTCCTTCAGCGCGAGCGGAACGCCGGCCAGCGGGCCGAGCTCCTCGCCGCGGGCGCGCTTGTCGTCCACGGCGCGGGCCTGCGCCAGCGCGCCCTCGCGGTCCACGTGCAGGAAGGCGTGCACCTTCTCGTCGACGGCCTCGATACGGGCCAGGTGCGCCTCGGTCACCTCGACGGCGGTGACCTCGCCGGCGGCGATCTTCCCGGCGATGCCGGAGGCGGTGAGCTTGGTCAGGTCAGCCATGCGGGTCACTCCTCCCCCAGGATCTGCGGCACCTTGAATCGCTGCTGCTCCTGGGCGGGGGCGCCGGACAGCGCCTCCTGCGGGGTCAGCGACGGACGGACCACGTCCGGGCGCATGACATTGGTCAGCGGCAGCGGGTGGGAGGTCGGCGGTACGTCTTGGTCGGCGACCTCGGAGACGCGGGCGACCGCGCCAATGATGTCGTCGAGCTGTCCGGCGAAGTGCTCGAGCTCTTCGTCCTTCAGCTCCAGACGCGCCAGCCGGGCGAGGTGGGCGACCTCCTCGCGCGTGATGCCAGGCATGCAGCGATCCTCAGGGTGAGTTCAGTGTGGAGAGTTTTCGCCCCAATCCTATGGCTCCGGCCACGCTGCGGGCGAAACGCTTTCCCCAGCCCGTCGCGGAGGTGCGCCCCCGAGGAATTCCGGCCCGGCTAGGTGACCGGTTGGTCCGCGTCCTCTTCGGCCGGGGCGGCTGTGGCGGTGGCCGGGGCGGCCGTGGCGGCGGCCGGGGTCGGGGCGGGGGGCGGGGCGGGGGTTGTGGTGGGTGCCGGGGCGGGGTCCTCGCGGTGCCAGCCGCGTTCGCCGCGGGCCCGGAGCCACGCCGTCGTCTCGTCGGGCGGCATCGCCGCCGCGACCAGCCAGCCCTGCACCGCGTCGCAGCCCAGGTCCCGCAGCCGCTCCCACGTCTCGTCGTCCTCGACGCCCTCCGCCACCACCAGCAGCCCCAGCGAGTGGGCGAGGTCGACCGTGCAGCGGACGATCTCCGCGTCCTCGTTGTCCACGGCCAGCCGGGCCACGAACGACCGGTCGATCTTGAGCTCGCTCACCGGCAGCCGCCGCAGGTGGACCAGCGAGGAGTAGCCCGTGCCGAAGTCGTCGAGGGACATTCGCACGCCGTGCCCCGTGAGGCTGGCCAGCGTGTCGGCGGCCCGCTGCGGGTCCTCCAGCAGGACGTGCTCGGTGATCTCCAGCTGGAGCGCGCCCGCCGGGACGCCGTGGCGGGCCAGCCGGCCGGCGACCGCGCCGGCGAAGCCGGGGGTGTGCACATCGCGCGGCGAGACGTTGACCGCGACGGGTACGTCCAGGCCGCCGGCGCGCCATCGGGCGACCTGGCCGAGCGCGGTCTCCAGGACGTACTCGGTCAGCCGGGGCATCAGCCCGGAGCTCTCGGCCATGGAGATGAACTCGTCCGGGGGCACCCGCCCCCGGTCGGGATGGACCCATCGGACGAGCGCCTCCAGGCCGGCGACATGTCCGTCGAAGCCGACCTTGGGCTGGTAGTGGAGCTCGACGTCGCCCGCGTCCAGCGCCCGCCGCAGATCGCCGAGCAGGCCGAGCCGGTCGGGGGTGTTGCCGTCGCGCCGGGCCTCGTACAGCTCGACGCCGCTGCGGTCGCGCTTGGCCTGGTACATGGCGACGTCCGCGCGGCGCAGCAGCCCCTCCGCGTCGAGCGCGTGGTCGGGGTAGACGGCGACGCCGGCACTGGCCTCCAGGACCAGGGTGAGCCCGTCCAGGTCCAGCGGCGAGCCGAGGTCGCCGACCAGGCTGCGGGCCGCCCGCTGGGCGCTGGTCAGCGAGTCGGTGGTGGGCAGCAACACCGCGAACTCGTCGCCGCCGAGCCGCGCCACCTCCGCCCCGCGCGGCAGCGCGAGCCGCAGCCGGTCCGCGATCTGCAGCAGCAGCCGGTCGCCCGCCAGATGGCCCAGGGTGTCGTTGACCGAGCGGAAGCGGTCGAGGTCGAGCAGGACCAGGGCGCTGCGCGTGCCGCTCCGCTCGGCCTCGTCCAGCGCGGTCCAGGTGCGCTCGAGCAGCCACTGGCGGTTGGGCAGTCCGGTGAGCGGGTCGCGCAGCTGCTCCTCGGCGCGCACCCGGGCGATCCACAGCGTGGAGTCGAGGGCGATCAGCGGCACAGCGAACAGCGGGAGCAGCAGGGGCATCTCGTCGGCGACGACGACGATGAGCGGGGCGATGCCGAGCAGCGCGATGCCGACGAGGGCCTGCCGGACGAGGGCGGTGCGGGCGAGGGTGGGCAGTCCGGCGCCGGGCGGGGCGAGGGAGTACCAGAGCAGGGCACGGGTCACCGCGAGATAGCCGAAGGCGGCCAGGGCCGTCTGGGGGATGGCGGACATCTCCCAGCTGGCCGGCCGCCAGGGGCTCTCGACGGTGGGGACGGTGCCGAAGGCGGCGAGGGTCAGGGCGGCCGTGCCGACGCCGAGGATGTCGACCGCGCCGTGCAGCGCCGCCTGCCGCCAGCGGTGCCGCCGGGCGGCGCCGACCAGGACGACGACGGCGAGGCTGACCAGCCCGGCCGGGAGCCAGCCGAACAGCAGCAGCGCGGCCAGGGTTAACGCGGCGCCGGATCCGGTGCCGCCCCACCAGCGGTCGCGGCCCAGGGCGACCAGATGGCCGACGATGATTCCGGTGAGCGCGGCGAGGGACCAGCCCACCGTGCCGTCGGGAAAGAGCGCATGGCCCGCGTCGAGCACCCGGAATACCCCGATGCCGAGTGCGAAAGCGGCCATCGCGACCGCCGCGGCGGGCAGCGCGGGCAGTACGAGCCGGCGCAGCCGCGACGCCGGGGCGGCGCTTTCGGTCGGTTTCATACCCGTCCCTCTCACAGCCGGCGGTGCCAGCGCCACGGCAGGCGCACACCATCAACAGTAGGCGGCAGATGGCTTTGCCGGGCGGCGATCGGCGACGGTTGCCCGAATGCCGCCCGACGATCCATAACCATCTGGTATGCGCTGTAAGGGTGATGCCCGCTCGCTATGCCCGGGAAGTGCTCCCGGTCGTATTCCGGCCAGGTTGGACCGGAACCCGCTCGGTACTCCACCGGACAGTTCGGCTGGACGGGTGATGAGGAGTCATCCGGATGACCGCCGTTGACTCCGTTGACTCCGTACTACTCAGCAGGCGTCACTACTCAGCAGGCGTCATCGCGGCCTCTCTCGCGGCCTCGGGCCCCTGTTCGAGCAGGACCGCAAATCCATCCTCAGCGAGCACGGGAACCTTCAACTGCATGGCTTTGTCGTACTTCGATCCTGGATTGTCGCCGACAACAACAAAATCGGTCTTCTTCGAAACGGAACCCGCGACTTTGGCACCACGGTTCTGCAGCGCCTCCTTCGCCCCGTCCCGCGTGTGCGATTGCAGAGTGCCCGTGACCACGACGGTGAGCCCTTCGAGCGGCCGCGGCCCCTCGTCCTCGGCCGCCTCCTCCTCCAGCAGCACCCCGGCCCGGCGCCACTTCTCCACGATCTCGCGGTGCCAGTCCTCGGCGAACCACTGCTTGACCGAGGCCGCGATGGTGGGCCCCACGCCCTCCACCGCGGCCAGTGCCTCCTCACTCGCCTCGGCGATCCGGTCCAGCGAGCGGAACTCACGGGCCAGCGCTGCCGCCGCGACCGGTCCGACATGACGGATCGAAAGGCCGGTGATGATACGGGCCAGCGGGCGCTGCTTGGCCGCCTCGATGTTGGCCAGCATGGCGAGGGTGTTCTTCTTCGGCTCGCCCTTCTGGTTGGCGAAGAAGGTGACGACTTTCTCCTCGCCGGTCTTGGGGTCGCGCTTGGGCAGTCCGCTGTCCGGGTCCAGTACGTACGACGTGATGGGCAGCAGCTGTTCGACCTTCAGATCGAACAGATCACCCTCGTCCCTCAGCGGCGGTTCGGCGGGGTCCAGCGGCTGGGTGAGCGCCCCGGCGGCGACATAGCCGAAATTCTCGATGTCCAGGCACTTGCGGCCCGCGAGGTAGTAGACCCGCTCGCGGATCTGGGCCTGGCAGTATCGGGCGTTGGGGCAGCGCAGATCGACATCGCCCTCCTTCATCGGCTGCAGCGGAGTGCCGCACTCCGGGCACTCGGCGGGCATCACGAACTCCCGCTCGCCGCCGTCCCGCAGATCGACGACCGGCCCCACAATTTCCGGAATGACATCGCCCGCTTTACGCAGCACCACGGTGTCGCCGATCAGCACGCCTTTGGCCTTGACGACGTCCTGATTGTGCAGGGTCGCGAATTCGACTTCCGAGCCCGCCACCGTGACCGGCTCGACCACGGCGAACGGCGTGACCCGCCCGGTGCGCCCGACGCCGACCCGGATGTCGACCAGCTTGGTGTTGACCTCCTCCGGCGGGAACTTCCAGGCGATGGCCCAGCGCGGCGCCCGCGAGGTGGAGCCGAGCCGCCCCTGCAGGGGGATCTCGTCGAGCTTGACGACGACGCCGTCGATCTCGTGCTCCAGCGAATGCCGCCGCTTGGGGTCCCCGTAGTACGCGATGTACTCGCGCACGCCGTCGAGCGAATCCAGGACCTTGTAGTGAGCGGCGGTCGGCAGCCCCCACTCGTGCAGCAACTCGTACGCCTGCGACTGCCGGTCGATGGCGAGGCCCGCGCGCGCGCCGATGCCATGGACCACCATGCGCAGCGGACGGCTCGCGGTGACCTTGGGGTCCTTCTGGCGCAGCGAGCCCGCCGCCGCGTTCCTCGGATTGGCGAACGGCGGCTTTCCGGCCTCCACCAGCCGCGCGTTCAGCTCCTCGAAGCGCTCCCCGGGGAAGTAGACCTCGCCGCGGACCTCCACCAGCTCAGGGATGCGGTCGCCCTTGAGGCGGTCGGGGATCACCGAGATCGTCCGCACATTGGGCGTGATGTCCTCGCCGGTGCGGCCGTCACCGCGGGTGGCGGCACGGGTCAGCCGTCCCCGCTCATACGTCAGATTGACCGCGAGGCCGTCCACCTTGAGCTCGCACAGGAAGTGATACGGGGTGGTCCCCAACTCCTTGGCGATGCGCTCGGCCCAGGCGGCCAGCTCCTCGCCGTCGAAGGCGTTGTCCAGGCTGAGCATGCGCTCGCGGTGCTGGACTTCCGTGAACTCGGTCTCGTACGCCCCCGCGACCTTCTGGGTCGGCGAGTCGGGCGTCCTGAGCTCCGGGTATTCCTCCTCCAGCGCCTCCAGCTCGCGCAGCAGGAGGTCGAATTGGGCGTCGCTGATGATCGGGGCGTCCTTGACGTAGTACCGGAAGCGGTGCTCCTCGACCTGCTCAGCGAGCTTGGCGTGCTTGTCCCGTGCCTCGGCGGGCACTGTCGACTGCTGTTCGCCGGCCACCGTGTCGTCCTCCCGTTACTCAGGGTTGTCCGCGAGTGATCTCGCCGCCCGGACGCAGTGGGCCAGCGCGGCGCGCGCGTACGCCGGCGAGGCGCCCGCGAGGCCGCATGCCGGGGTGACCACCACCGACTCGGCGAGAGTCCCCGGTGACAGCCCCAGCCTGCGCCACAGCGTCCTGACACCCATGACGCTACCCGCAGGGTCTGACAATGGGGTGTCGGTGCCCGGCACCGCGCCGACGAACAGCGAGGTGCCGCCCTCGACGGCCTCCCCGATCGCCTCCTCCTCACTCTCCGTGAGCAAGGAGAAGTCGAAGGACACCCCGGCGGCCCCGGCCCTCCGCAGCAGCCCGAAGGGCACGCCGGGCGCGCAGGAGTGGACGACCACCGGCCCGTCCGCCACCGCGATCACATCCCGCAGCGCTCCTTCCAGCACGCCCCGGTCCACCGCGGCGTAAGTGCGGTAGCCGCTGGCCGTACGGACCCGCCCGCGCGCCACCGCCATCAGGCCCGGCTCGTCGAGCTGCAGCACCACCTCGGCCCCGGGCACCCTGCGCCGCACCTCCTCCAGATGGGCGCGCAGCCCCTCCACGAGTGAGGCCGTCAGGTCCCGGCAGGCGCCCGCGTCGTTCAGCGCGGCCTCTCCGCCCCGCAGTTCGAGCCCGGCGGCCAGGGTCCAGGGCCCGACGGCCGACACCTTGAGCGCGCCCTGGTAGCCCTGAGTGAACTCCTCCAGGGCGTCCAGGTCCTCCCTCAGCCAGGAGCGCGCCCGCCTAGTGTCACGCCCGGGTCGGTCGCTGATCCGCCAGCCGCTCGGCTCCACATGCGCGTACACCTCGACCAGCATCCCGGCGGTCCGCCCGATCATGTCCGCGCCGGGCCCGCGCGCGGGCAGTTCCGGCAGGTACGGCAAGGCCTCCAGCGACCCGGTGACGGTCTTGGCGGCCTCCCGCGCGTCGCCGCCCGGCATCGACCCGACGCCGGTCGCGGCCCCTGCGCCCCAGCGCGGCTTGTTCGCGTTGTCCGCGGTGTTCTTCTCGCTCACCTGAGGAAGGGTACGAGCCCGGCGGCGCGGGGCGGGAACCCGAGACGAAGGTCAGCCGTCTCCGCTTCCGACCCGCTCCGATCCTCGACCCGTCCCCGGAGGCGATCCATGGGCCACGTCTTCTTCCTGGCCATACCCGTCCTGCTGGGCTGGGGCACTGTGTACGCGATGGTCAAAGTGGCCAAGAGGGCGCGGCTGACCCGCGCCATGTGGGCGTCGGGATTCACCGCCCAGGCACGGTGCCTGCGTATGTACACGACCGTGCACCGCAACAGCAACAACAACAGCACGACGACGACCAGGCTCCACCACGTCTACGAGTTCCTGGCGTGGGACGGCCGCCCGGTGCGGTTCGAGGAGATCGGCGGCCCCGGCACGCGGGTCGAGGGCGACATCGTCACCGTCTACTACCTCCCGGACCGCCCGCAGCAGGCGACGGCGCTCGAGCCCGGCGACAGGAGGGTGCGGTTCGGGACGGGGTGCGCGCTCGCCTTCCTCTGCCTCCCGCTCCTCATGGTCGGCGGCCTCCTCGTGGTCTACGTGACCACCTTCATGTAGCAGCCCTCACAGAACCACGGGCTCCGGCGTTGCGTTCCGCTCGGCTCCCCCGGGCCCGCAGCCCGAACCACGCCAGCAGCGCCGCGCCCGCGTACGCCCCGCCGGCCAGTGCGAAGCAGGCCGCGGCGCCTCCGTACCAGCCGTCCGCGCCCGCGAGTACCGCGCCCATGACGGCGATGCCGACCAGCGTGCCGATCTGCCGGTTCGCGTTGAGCGTGGCGGAGGCGATGCTCGCGTGCTCGCGTCCGGCGGCGTCCATGAGGGCGCCGGTCATCGCCGGGGAGGCCACGCCGAGGCCGGTGTTGAAGGCGCCCAGGACCACGGCGAGGACCCAATAGGGCAGCCCCGGGGAGACGACGAGCGCGAGGGCGACCGTCCCGGCCGCCGAGTACAGCAGCGACCCGGCGAGCGCGGCCCGGTTGCCCACCCGGTTCCCCACCTTGGCGTACAGGACGTTGCCGAGCAGGAACACCATTTGGGTGGGGAGCAGTTGCAGGCCCGCCTCCATGGGGCTCGCGCCGCGCGCGTTCTGCAGGAAGAGCCCGAGCATGAACATCGCGCCGTAGCAGCCGAGGTTGAAGAGGAAGCCGACGGCGTTGGCGGTCGAGAAGTGCGCGCCTGCGAAGAGTTCGCCGGGCAGCACCCGGGCCCTCGTCCCCGCGGCCCGCTCCCGTACCGCGAAGGCGGCCCCGGCCAGCAGCGCGACCGCGAACGCGGCGAGTACCGGCGCCGCGCCCCACCCCGTCTCCGGCCCCTGGATGAGGCCGTACGCGAGCGCCGCGAGCGCGACCAGACCGAGCGCGTGCCCGCCCGCGCCCAACGGCGTGGGGCGGCCGGGCAGCGGCGCGACGTACCGGCGCGCGAGCACCAGGGCGGCGAGCCCGACGGGCAGGTTGATCAGGAAGATGCTGCGCCAGCCCAGGCCGCCGACCAGCAGCCCGCCGACCGCGGGCCCCACTCCGGCCGCCGTCGAGACGATCGCGGACCACAGGCCCAGGACCCGGGCGCGCTCCGGGCCGTCCGGGAAGGCGTTCATGAGGAGGGTGAGCGAGCTCGGCATGAAGAGCGCGGCCCCGGCCCCCTGCGCCAGCCGCCCGGCCACCAGCACCCCGGCGACCGGGGCCACCGCGCACACCAGCGAGGCCACGGTGAACAGCCCGAGCCCGGCCAGATAGATCCGCCGCGCCCCGAAGCGGCCCGCCAACGACCCTGCGAGCAGCAACAGGGACGCGAACACGAGGACGTAGCCGTCGACGACCCAGGTGAGGCCGGAGAGGGTCAGGTCCAGGCCGGTCCGCAGCTGGGGCCCCGCGACGTTGATGATCGTCACGTCCAGGGTCGCCATGACGAACCCGAGAGCCAGCGCGAGCAGTTGCACGCCCTGCCGTGCTCTCTTCGTACGAGTGCGAGTGATCATGGGCAGGAACTTATAGCTGTATCCATTACAGCTGCAATAGATACAGCTATAACTTTACTGACGGCATACGAAAGCCCCCGGGGCCCACACCGCTTGAGTTCTCACGGTGCTCCCGGGGGCTCCCGCGCCGGCTACCCCGCCCGGTCGAGCGCCTTCAGCAGCTGCGTCCGCAGCTCATGACGCCCCTCCTCGGTCAGATGGTCCAGCGGCGAGTCCTTCCCCATCCGCCGCAGCAGATCCAGCCGCAGCTCCCGCCCCGCGTCGGTCAGGACCAGCTGCTTGGCCCTGCGGTCCGTGGGGTGCGGCTGCCGCACGACCAGCCCCTGCTTCTCCATCTTGTCCATCACATACGTCACGTTCGGCGGCTCACAGCACAGCACCGCGGCCAGCTCCCGCGCCGTCTTCGGCTCCCCCAGCTCCTCCAAGGCCTTCGCCTGGGTGGGGGTGAGGCCGAACTCGGCGATCCGGCTGCGCCGGTGCGCGTCCATCCGCCGGGACAGCTCCGTGACGAGCCCCCGGATCTCCCTGACCCCGCACCCCGCCTGCGCGGCGGTCGCTCTCGCTTCGGCTTCGCTGCTCACCTCGTCAGCGTACGTCGGCGGGCGCGGTTCGCCGCCGACGCGTCGGGGCCCCGCCGCGGGGAGGAAACCGTCAGGCGAGCGGCCGCACCGACAGATCGGTGATCTCCGCGTCGCGCGGCAGATCGAGGGCCGCGAGCACCGTGGTCGCGACGGACCCGGCCGTCATCCAGCGCTCCGGGTCGTACTCCTTGCCCTCCTGCTGATGCACCTTGAGCTGCATGGGCGTGGCCGTACGCCCCGGATAGACCGTGGTCACCCGCACCCCGTGGCCACTCTCCTCCCAGCGCAGCGCGTCGGCCAGCGCCTTGAGCCCGTGCTTGCTCGCCGCGTACGCGCCCCACTGGGCGCCGGCCCGCAGCCCGGCGCCGGAGTTGACGAAGACCACATGCCCCTGGGCCACCCGCAGCTGCGGCAGCAGCAGCCGGGTCAGCTCGGCGGGCGAGACCAGGTTGACGGCGAGCTGGCGGGTCCACAGCTTGGGGGTCAGCTCGCCGACCTCGCCGAGGTCCACCACGCCGGCGATGTGCAGCAGCGAGTCGAGCCGCTCGGGCAGCGCCTGATGCCCCAGCGCCCAGGACAGCTTGTCCGGGTCCGCCAGGTCACCGACGACCGTACGGGCCCCGGGGAAGCGCCCCTCCAACTCCCGCGCCCGCCCGGCGTCGCGGGCCAGCAGCCACACTTCCTCGCCCCGCTCGGCCAGCCGCTCGGTGACCGCCTCGCCGATGCCCGAGCCTGCTCCAGTGATCAGATGCGTTCCCATGCCCCCAGCATGCCGCACCGGGCCGGGCCCCCCGCGGGTGAGGCGGCGCGCGCGGCTCAGCCGGTGCAGCCTGCGACCGCCGGGGAGCTGCCGGTGCAGTTGTCGGGATCGTTCCCGACCACGAGGCTGCTGTTGAGCGTGGTGATCGAGGTGTTGACCTGGACGGCCGAGCTGTTGAGCGTCGTGCTCGCACCGGTCACCGCTGGTCTGAGTCCGGCTGGATCAAGTTCCGACCGGATCACGGATCCGGTACGTCGTCCGGGTTGTCGTACAGTCCCCCGGCGTACCGCTCCAGTGCCGCACGGAGCCGTGCCGGGTCCACCTCCTGCGAATCTCCCTTCGCGGGGCCGTAGATGACGTGGCTGCCGTCCGCCCGTAGCTCGACGCCGTGCCTGGTCCGCCACTTCGCGGCGGGCGTACGCGAGGAGCGGAACCGGGCGACGAGCGCGGCCTTACTGCCGTCCTCCTCCACCGCGATGCCTTCGAGGGTGTCCCAGCGGATCGTGAAGCCGTCCACCTTGTTGCGGATGACGATGAGCTTCTCGCCGTCCACCGTGATGCTGTCGGGAGTGCCGAGGAAACCGATCAGGCCGCCGAAGAACCCACCTCCGAGGGCTCCGATCACGGCGACCGCCATGATCTTCCCGCCCGTGGTCTCGCTCCCCGGGACACCCGAGATGATCTGGTCCGCGTTGCCGGTCACCGCGAAGAGCACGCCGAGCACGGCGAAAGCCACGGAGAGGATCTGGGCACCGGTTCCCCCTGCGGTCCTGGTCCGGAACCACCTGCTGTTGGTGATCGTCGTACCGCCGCCGGACGGAACTGTGGGCGGCGCCGCATCCTGCTCCCATTCCTCCCGCCGTCCCTTGTCCTCCCGCTTCTTCCTGTCCTCCAGCCTCGGGACCCCGTCCCGTCGCGACGGCCGCTCCGGCTCGTGCTCCCGCTCCTCCTCCAGCTCCAGCGTCGGCGCGACCGGGGAGTTGGCCTGCGGGACGGTGACGGAGGCGGACAACGACGCCCGGGCAGAACGGTCGGCGACGGCCTGCAGGACCTCCCGCGCCCGGGCCGCCGTGGCAGGCCGTTCGGCGGGCGCCTTGGCCAGCAACTGCTGGAGCAGATCGTCGAGTTCGGAGGGGACGTCCGGGCGTACTTCGCTCACGTGGGACGGGGCGCTGTTGAGGTGCTGGTACAGCAGCGCGGCGGCGGTCGGCCCGGGAAAGGGCGGCGTACCGGTCAGGAGGGTGTGCAGGGTGACGCCGAAGGCGTACAGGTCGGTCGCCGCGGTGAGCTGCTCGCCGAGCCACTGTTCGGGGGCCATGAACGCGGGGGTGCCGAGCACGCTGCCGGTCGCGGTGAGGTGGGTGGTGGCCTCGGCGTAGCGCGCGATGCCGAAGTCGCAGATCTTCACCCCGCCGCCAGGCAGGCGCATCAGGTTGGCGGGCTTCATGTCGCGGTGCACCACACCACGGCTGTGTGCGTGGTCGAGCGCCTCGGCGACCTGGGCCATCAGGTCCACCGCGAGGGCGAGGGGCACACCGTCGGGGTGCTCGGTCAGCAGGGCGTTGAAGTCCTGGCCGTCGAGCAGTTCCATCACGAAGTAGGGGCGGCCGTCGTGCTCGCCGATGTCGTGCACCACGGTGATACCCGGGTGCTGGAGTGCGGCCGCGGTGCGCGCCTCACGGCGCAGCCGGACGATCAGGTCCGGGTCGGCGGCCAGGTCGGCGAGCACGATCTTGATCGCGACCGAGCGCCCCAGATCGCTGTCCTCGGCGGCCCACACCTCGCCCATGCCCCCGCGCCCCAGGCACCGGTCCAGCCGGTACCGCCCGCTGACCACCGCACCCGATTCCACCTCGGTACGCCCCTTCTCCCGCGCCCTGCGGCCTGTTGGGCCGGCCCACCCGTACCCGCGGCACCGCCCTGCGGACCCCGCCGCGCGTCCGAGAGCGATCACGCCGTCCCGCGCCACGATGGTTGCAGGAAACCGGTATCCAGTGGACCCACTCGGCGGATACGGGAGTCCGGGGCCCCGGTGCGTGCCAAATGCCTCATCTTTCCCCGGAACACGGGAGTTCACGCCCGCGCGTCCGCCCTCACGAGACCGGACGGGCATCCAAGTCCCCCGCCTCAGGACCGCTGTTGGCGGGGAAGGCGGACCGGTCCCGACGCGGCAGAAACACGCCCATGTGGCACGGGTACCTCTCGATCGGCCCCGAGGCCCTCAGCTACGACGGGGACCGGAACGGCAGCTGGGGGCTCGGCGAGTACTCGCGAAAGCGCCGCGTGTACGTGGTGGGCCGCTGAGCCGCGACGCACCCCAGGCGTGGCTCCGCCCCGGCGGAGCCACGCTCACGGCTCTCACTGCTCCAGGTGCGCCAGCGCGTCCGCGCCGCTCTCCGCGAAGAGGACCAGCTCGCTCAGCGGCACGGGCAGGAAGCCCTCCTCCTCCATCCGCTGGAACTGCTGCTTCAGCCCGTCGTAGAAGCCCGCCGTGTTGAGCAGCACCACGGGCTTGATGTGCAGACCGTGCTTCTTCAGCTCCAGGATCTCGGTGGCCTCGTCCAGCGTCCCCGTGCCGCCCACCATGATCACAACCGCGTCCGCCCGGGCGAGCAGCTGCGCCTTCCGCTCGGCGAGATCCTTGGCGATCACCATCTCGTCGGCGTTCTCCCTGGCCTTCGCGGAGAGGAACTCCACCGATATCCCCACCAGCCGTCCGCCGTTCTCCTGCACCCCGTCCGCCATCACCTTCATCAACCCGACGTCCGAGCCGCCCCACACGAGCGTGTGGCCACGCTTGCCGATCAGCTCGGCGAATTCGCGGGCGGGGGCGGTGTAGCGATCGTCCAGGTCGGCGGCGGAACAGAAGACGCAGATATTCATGCCCGCCACCCTACGGCCCGGGTCCGACAGCCCCCCGGATTCGCGTACGACCGGTTTACGACTGGCTCAGGCCGCGAGCGCGGCCGTGGGTGTCGGCGGGGTCCCACCCCAGGCCAGCTCGAACCACACCGTCTTCCCACCGAGCCCGAACGGCTCCTCCCCGATGGCACAGCCGCCCCACCGGTCGGCCAGGACATCGAGGATGAACAGCCCCCTGCCGCCGTCGAGGTCGTCGGAGGGCTTGAACGGTTCCGGGAGCTCGGGGTTGGTGTCGGTGACGCTGACACGGAGCACGGGGTGTGCCCAGAGCAGGCGTACGGACGCGCAGTCGTCGGAGTAGCGGACGGAGTTGGTGGCCAGCTCGGAGGTGAGCAGAGAGGCCGGGTCGACCAGTTCGCGCAGCCCGTGAGCGGTCAGCACGGCCCGCAGGGTGGCCCGGACAATGCCCGGACCACGGGGGTCTCGGGGGAAGCGGAGTTCGTACTCCCAGGGCTCGGTGAACAGCAGCGGTGGTGGATGCGGGGTCACGTGGCACCTCCGGTGGGCGTTGTGTTCGCGGTCACAAGCTAAAGCATTCTGAGTAACTTATGAGTCGCAAAAACACGAACGAGTGAACCGAAACTTGGCTCAGTAGACGGCCACTTGACGCCCTGCCAGACTTCTTGGACGGGCAGCAAGAGAGGACTCATGGCACCAAGAAGCACCCCCACAGGCCGTCAGCGCCGCCTCGCCGTGGAACTACGGCGCATGCGCGAACAGGCTGGGGTTTCCATCCAACAGGCGGCCGCGATGCTCTGCGCCGACCGAACGATGATCTCCAACGTCGAGGCCGCTCGGACGAGGCTGAGCGAGGATCGCGTCCGTCAGCTCGCGTGCAACTACGGATGCGCGGACGAGGCACTGATCAATGCGCTGGCGGCCATGACCGGCAGTCGCCGGAACCAGGACTGGTGGATGGAGTACCGAGGCAAGCTGCCTGACGGCTTCCTGGACATCTCCGAAATCGAGCATCACGCCACCCGGATCCGTACTGCTCAGACCGTGCACCTGCCGGGCCTGCTGCAGACCGAGGAACATGCCCGCGCACTCTTCGATCTCGTGGTTCCGAAATTGCCACGCCTGCAAGTCGAGCTGCGTGTCGCGCACCGTCTGGGGCGCCAGGGCATCTTTGCCCGGGAGGAGCCGACCCCCTACGTCGCCATCATTCACGAAGCCGCACTACGCATGCAGTTCGGCGGAAGGGAAGTAGCCCGGGCGCAGCTTGAATACCTGGCCGACTCCGCCGACCGCGACAACATCACCCTGCTGGTCATCCCGTTCAGCGCGGGAAGCTTCCCCGGCGCCGGCCAGTCAATCCTGTACGCGCACGGGCCCGTACCCCAGCTCGACACCGTCCAACTGGACACGGCGTACGGCTCCCACTTCGCTGATGCCCCGACTCCGCTCGCCAACTATCGTGCTCTGCTGGACCTGATGGAAGACTCAGCGCTCCCTCCCGACGAGTCGCAGAAGCTCATCCGGTCCATCGCCCGCGATATGTGAGAGGAGCCATCGGTGTACGAGTCCACCTGGCAGCGGTCATCGTTCTGCGGCGGCGGCGGCAACAACTGCATAGAGGTCGCCGCCGACGGCAGCACCATAGCGATACGCGAAAGCACCGACCCCGACGCCATCCTGACCACCAACCGAACCGCGCTCCGCGCCTTCGTGCTCGAAGTGAAAGGCGGGCACTTCGACCGGCTGCCGGACCTCCGGTAGCAACCCCGACAGGCCCTGCTCGGACGGGCCGAAGCCGGTCCGCGAACCCCCTTTGGGACCGTCCCCATGGGCCCCGGCGCGGACGCGCACCGAGGCTCGTCGCATGAGCCGGCCTCGTGGCACGCTCATCCATATGGCTGATCACGCGCATCACGACTCAGTACGCCGTAGCTATGACACCGTGGCCGAGGAATACGCCTCCCGGCTGCACGACGAGCTCGCGGGGAAGCCGCTCGACCGGGCACTCCTCACCTGCCTTCTGGAACAGACGGAACCAGGGGCCGCGATCGCCGACCTCGGCTGTGGCCCCGGTCATGTGGCGGCTTGGCTCGCCGAGAAGGGCGCGCGTACGGTCGGGATTGATCTGTCCGCGGGCATGATCGAGGCCGGCCGCCGCCGGTTCGGACAGGTGGAATTCAGAGAAGGCGACCTGCTGGGACTTCCCGCCGGAAACGGCGAATTCGGCTCCGCCGTCGCCTTCTACACGATCATCCACCTCAATCCCGGCGATCTGCGGCGCGCCTTTGAGGAGGCATGGCGGGTGCTGCGCCCTGCCGGGCTTCTCCTCCTCTCCTTCCACATCGGTGAGGAGATCCGGCACCTGGACGAGTGGTGGGGGCATGACGTGGATGTCGACTTCCGCTTCCTCGAACCCGCGCACATCGCCGGACTGCTCGAGGCGGCCGGGTTCACCGTGGAGATGCGCATGGAGCGCACTCACTACGCTCACGAGGTCGAGACCCGCCGGGCGTACCTTCTTGCCCGCCGTACGTGACGTACGTGACGTACGAGAGAGCGGGGCGCGGCCGGTGGTCGGCCGCGCCCCGCTCCGTTCAAGGAATCACGTTCACAAAATCACGCCCGCCCACAGAGGCACATGGTCGGAGTGCAGGGCCTTGGTGGCGTCGGACCACTTCACCTCGACCGTGGGCGACACAAACAGCGCGTCCATCTTCATGCCGCTGTTGTGGGTCGCCTCACCGGAGCGGCAGTAGGTGAACGCCGGCCAGCCGGCCGGGCCCGGGGCCAGGGTGGATTCCTCGATCTCGTTGCCACAGGGGCTGTTGGCCTCCTTGAATTCTCCCTCAGCGCCGCGCTGATAGCCCGGGGCGTAGAAGTGATCGGCCGCCGCGGAGAGCGGATCGTCGTTGAAGTCGCCCCCGAGGAGCTTGGTGTATCCGGGGTAGGCGCCCTGAAGGATCTCGCGTGCCTTGGACGCCTCGGCGATGCGCAGGTCACGGTCGTCGTAGGTCAGATGTACCGAGCAGGCGACCAGTCGCCTGGCCTCGGAGCGGACGCACAGCATTTCGCGCCGTTCTTTCTCCGCGTACTTCCGCGCCTGTTCCAGGTCGCCCATGCGTTGACGGTCGTCGATCACGTAGCGCGTGAGCGGGTAGGACTCGACCGGCTGGTCCGGGGCTGTTCCGAAGATGTCCTTGCGCACGACAAGGCCGTTGCCGAACGGCACTCCCCCGTGCTTGCAGGTGGCGTCGGCGAGTTGGTCGGTGGGCTTGTTCTGGTCGGGGTCGCCGCGCTTCACCGCGTCGAAGAAGACGGCGTACTCTCCGTCCTGGCCGTTCGCGCCGGCCAGTCGGTCGCGGAGCGTCGCGCTCCAGTCCGCGCAGCCCTCTTGAACCGCGACGAAGGCCGGGCGGCGGTCCTGAATGCTGCGCACCAGCGCCTCAGGTGCCTCCACCCCCTTGACGCCGTGCTCGTCGTTGCCGCCCGCCATGTTGAACGTACCGATCTGGTACTCCGCCGGGTCCTGAGCGCCGGCGGATGCCGGGGCGGCCGCGAGGGGGGCGAGCAGGAGGACGACGAGGGCCGACATCCTTCGCATATGCGTTCGCATCGTTTTCCTCACCATCAGGCGGTCGGGGTGACGGAGCCCTTGAGCATCCAGTGGTCGCTCAGCTTCCGCCCGAAGTACGTCTCGATGCTGGACATGCCCTGCATCTCACCGGCGAAGTGCACACTCGCGCCGAGCAGGTCCCATCCGTAGTCGCCGAAGAGGATGTGATCGAGCTTCTGCCCCGAGAAGGTCGGCCGCTTCATGTTGACGTCGGCCTCGAAGTTGCCGTCGTACAGGGGCTGGAGGGGCTCGCTGTCCGGTGTGGCGTTCAGGTCGCCGCCGATGATGGTCCGGTACCCCTGGGCCTGGAGATGCACGGTCTGGTCCCGGAAGTTGTGTCCGCTGGTGACCCGGCTCGTGCCGTCGGGGTCCGCGTTCTTGTTCATGAAGTGGCTGCTGCATGCGAAGAGCAGGTTGCCGGTGTCCTTGATGCACGCCGCGCCCTGCTGCGGATCCTGGACGAATGTCATGTTCACCGGGTGCAGTTCGCTACCGGGGAGCTTCTTCATCGCGACGAGAACCCCGGCCAGGTCCCGCCTGCCGCCGGCCTGGACCCGCTGATCGTGGCCCTGCTCGTCGTCGCCGAGCAGGGGGCTGGGGGCATCGCCCGGAGGCAGGGCCCGGGTGTCCGCGGAACAAGGGGTGAGATCGTTCGGGTCCTGCGGCGTGCTGGTGTTGGGGGCGGCACGGAACTGGACCTGCCACTGGTCCCCGAGACGCTCCTGGAGCGGTTCGGTGTGCAGGCCCAGGCAGACCTCCTGAAGCATGATGACCGCCACGCCCGGGTCGTCCTCGACGGCCTTGACGACCCAGTCGACCTTCTCTTGCGGCTTGCCCCATTCGACGCACCCCTGGTAGCCGCCGCACAGGTTCCAGGTCAGGGCGGAGACCCGCTCCGGCAGATCCGGTGCCTCGGCAGCGGTGGCCGTGCCACTGCCCGTCAGCAAGAGGGCGGAGAGCAGGGGGACTGCCGCGACGCGGCAGACACGGGAGAGTGAAACGCGCACCACACAACCTCCGTCGGTCGATGACGACTGGTGTGGTCACGCTCTCCGCAGATCTGTTTGTCCGCCCCATTCCGACTGCGAAGCCGCAGGTCGAAGGGCGGACAATGCGGTTTGTCCGCGGACATCACAGCGAGTCGGGTCGCGGCACATGACCGGCTGGCCCGCATGACGATCAGTGTCAGTGGGCGAAGGGCGGCTCGAAGCAGCCGGTCTCCAGGTACGGGCCGTTCGTCCGCACCTCGTAGTTGGTCTTCTGCACGAAGGCCTTGACGCAGGCGTCGTCATGGACGCGCAGGCCGACCCGGGCGCCCTCGGGCGTCACGTAGTGGTCGGTCTCGAAGCGTGGTTCCATCCCCTTCACGGTGAGCGACCCGCCGAGCCGCTTGCCCCCGGCCCCGGTCCGCTCCTCCTCGTAGCCGAGCTTCAGCATCGCCGCGCGCACGCTCTTGACGTCCCACTTCCTGTCTTTCCAGAGTTGCCTGAGCACGGGCAGGATGCGGTCGGCCTCCTTCCGCGCGTCCTCCGCGCTGTCGACGGACATCTCGCGGGGGCGGCGGCCGGCGTTGTTTTCGTTGTAGTGCGGGGCGCCGTCGCCCGCTCCGGGCTCCACATAGGGGGAGGCGCCGGAGAAAGCCGGGCTGGAGCTCGGGGGCGGGGGCGGTGCCGGGGCGCCGGCCGCCGGGTCCGTGCCGCGCTGTTCACCGCAGGCGGTCAGGGATATGGCGGCGCCCAGGAGGAGAGCGGCTGCGGCGAAGTGTCTGTGCCGCTCACGCGTCGAGGTCAACATGGGGATGACTCTGCCAGCCGCGACGCGGTATCCGCGGTGAGAACAGGACAGCGACACGCCGTCACGTCGGCGTGTCGCTGTCTCATACTCACCACGAACCGACATCCGGTACGCGTGGCGGCTCCGCATCCGGGTAGCGACGTGCCAGCCCGTCGCCGATCATCGGGGGATGCGTCCGCTGAAGCACGGCTATACGAACCGCACCCTCGGCGACGGAGCCGTCGTGCGGAAGACCTACGAAGGTCCGGATGCCGAGCTCAGGCTCGCGCGCGAGCGCACGCTGTTGACCCGGCTCCAGGGACGGCTCCCCGTGCCACCCCTACACGAGGCAGGCAACGGCACCCTCACGCTCGGCTTCATGCCCGGCGCGCCCGGTCAGGAACTGCTCGACTCCGGTCACGCCGCAGAGGTCCTGGAGTCGTGCGGGGAGCTGCTGCGCCGCATCCATGGAGTGGGCTCCGACGACGGGGGCAAGGTGTGGGTGCACGGCGACTTCGGGCCCAACAACGTGCTGCTCGACCCCGTCACCTTCCAGGTCACCGCCGTGGTCGACTGGGAGTTCGCCCACCTCGGGGATCCGGTCGAGGATCTGGCCTGGTGCGAGTGGATCGTACGGATGCACCATCCCGAGCACCGCCGTGCCCTCGACGGCTTCTTCCGCGCCTATGGCGGGGATGCGGTGCCGCCGTGGCCGATCCGCCAGGACGCCATGCTGGCCAGATGCGCGTCCCTGCGGGAGTTCTGCCATCGCTGGGAGCCGAATGGTCCGGGTGTGTCGCTGTGGCAGGAGCGTGCGGTCGCGACGGCGGGTTGGCAGGAG
Organism: Streptomyces sp. ME19-01-6; assembly: GCF_033793745.1. Taxonomy (NCBI): domain Bacteria; kingdom Bacillati; phylum Actinomycetota; class Actinomycetes; order Kitasatosporales; family Streptomycetaceae; genus Streptomyces; species Streptomyces sp. ME19-01-6. The sequence goes on from NZ_JARAXF010000014.1 coordinate 242,753, forward strand.
TAACCGAGGAAGCGACAAGGTAGAATGGCGGCCTACATGGTGGTCAATGGTTCCGCGCACGACGGCGATACGGTGCTGGCGGTGCGCCCCGAGCTCACCGACGCAGACCTCAACGAACTGTTCAGTGCCTCATGGCCCCATCACAGCCCGACCGCCTTCGCGCCAATGCTGGCCCGCAGCTTGGCGTGGATCGCCGCGAGCCGGGGCGGCCGGCTCGTCGGGTTCGTCAACGTCGTCGGCGACGGGGGTCTGCACGCCTTCATCCTGGACACCACCGTGCACCCCGACGAACGACGGCAGGGGCTCGGGGTGCGGTTGGTGCGTGCGGCGGCGGACGAAGCCAAGGTGCGGGGTGCGCAGTGGCTGCATGTCGACTACGAGCCGCACCTTGAGTCCTTCTACGGGCAGTGCGGATTCCGGCCCACCGCGGCGGGTCTGATGCGGCTCTGAGCGAGCTGCGCCGGTCTGACCTCAGGTCGGCCGAAGGCCGGTCATCACCCGCCCAGGGGAACTCGTCGCGCGAGCACCTTTCGGTGGCTGATCCGCCAGCCCTGGTCCACGCGCACAATGATGTCCTCGTACGTCAGGCTCCCGCTCGTGCCGTCGGCACGGATACCGATCCCCTTGGCGCGCGCATGCACCCGGCCGTCGGCCTGCTCGCTCAGGACGATGTTCGTGACATGGTGTCCGACCGGGTTCAGCTCGCCCAGGGCGCGCCCGGCCTCGGCGCAGGTCTCCACCCCCCTCAGGATTTCGTAACCGAAATCCGTGACGTCGTAGGTGACGTCGGTGGTGAACACCTCGTCCAGGCGATCGAGCTCTCCGCTGTCGCACAGATGCCCGTGCATCGCGATCAGCTCGGTGATGACGCAGCGATCTTCGCAGGTGAGAGTCATTGGCTATCCTTGGGGCGGCAATACGGGGAGTTCCCCGGTTCATTGCGCGATACCGTAATCGGGGACGTCCCCGTATCGCAACCAGGGAGCACGACAATGACGCATCCGGATCCGTTGGGTGCCCCGCGACCGCGCAGGGCAGACGCGGCAAGGAGCGTCCAGTCGCTGCTCGCCGCGGCGAAGAAGCTCTTCGACGAGCACGGCCCCGACATCGCGCTGGACGAGGTGGCGCGCCGGGCGGGCGTCGGCAATGCGACGCTCTACCGCCATTTCCCCACCCGCCAGGACCTGATCGTGGCGGTGTACGCGGACGAAGTGACGATCCTCTGTGCGCAGGGCGCCGACCTGCTTGAATCCGAGTCGGCGGCTGAGGGGCTGTTCACCTGGCTGGACAGCTTCGTCGTCCACGTCGCCACAAAACGCGCCTTGGCGATGGCCGGGACCGCGGACAGCGCTGGGCGGCGCACCACGTTGTTCGACCGCTGGCACGCGTCCATGCGATCGACCGCACAGAAGCTGCTCACCAGAGCCCAGCATGACGGTGCCGTTGGCACGGACCTGACGGTGGACGACATGCTCGCGCTGACGAGCGCGGCGGCTCTTGCCGGCAGCGGCGCGGATCACGCACGGCAGCTCCTGCGCGTCCTGTGGCGCGGCTTCGCGGGCGCCCAAACACTCCTGTAGCTACGGGCTACCGCTGAGCGTCTGAGCGGGCTGCGGCGCCATCGCCGCAGGTCGCCCCGGATGCCGAGCGGCTGGACCCCGGTCAGGTGGTGCCAGGTGTCATTGGGCAGGCATCCGGTGGGGCGGTGCCCTACCAAAGAACCTGGTAGAGAACTCCCACCCACCTCCCCAACCACTCACCCCATCGGGTGACTTGGGCGCGAATGTGTCCGCGAACGGGTTACGCTCGCCGCAACACAACCCCAAAACAGACGACGGCCCCCGGCCGGGACTGCCATCCCGAACGAGGGCCTCACCACCCAGGAAGTCAGGACCTTCCCGATGGCTGAACAGCAGTCTAGTTGTACTGACCCGTGAGGTTGGGGACGCGGCTGGCGGGTGGCTGGCCCTTCAGTGCGGTGTGTCCGCGGTGGTGATTGTAGGTGTGCAGCCAGGCGGGGT
>NZ_JARAXF010000139.1:0-589 GCF_033793745.1 Streptomyces sp. ME19-01-6
ATCCGCGCACTGTTCAACACACCGACGGTTGCCGGGCTGGCCGCGCTGATCGATTCCGGGACGGATGGTGTGGGGGTTTCGGGTGGGCGTCCGGTGGTGGGGGGTCGGGTGCGTCCTGAGCGGTTGCCGTTGTCGTTCGCGCAGCGGCGGATGTGGTTTTTGCGGGAGTTGGAGGGGCCGAGTTCGACGTATAACACTCCGTTGCGGATGCGGTGGGACGGTGCGGTGGATGTGGGGGCGCTGCGGGGTGCGCTGGCGGATGTGATGGGTCGGCACGAGGTGTTGCGGACCCGGTATCCGGTCTTCGCGGGTGAGCCGTATCAGCAGATAGACCAGGCGGCGGCCGGGCTGTCGGTGGTGGAGGTGGCGGAGGGTGGGCTTGAGGGGGCGGTGAGCGAGGCGGAGGGATACTGCTTCGATCTCGCGTCGGAGGTACCGGTCCGGGCCTGGCTGTTCCAGGACGTGTCATCGGGCGAGCGGGTGCTGTTGGTGTTGTTGCATCACATCGCCAGTGACGGCTGGTCGGTGGGGCCGCTGTTGCGGGATCTCGGAGAGGCTTATCGCGCCAGGGTCTCGGGCGGGCAGCCGG
>NZ_JARAXF010000140.1:0-581 GCF_033793745.1 Streptomyces sp. ME19-01-6
GAGTACACCTACGACACCCGGCTGCGCCTCACCCGGGTGACCGACCCCCAGGGCCTCACCTGGACCTATACGTACGACCCGGCGGGCCGCCCGCTCAGCGAGACCGACTTCGACGGCCGTACGTCCACCTACCGCCACGACGCCGCCGGCCGGCTCGTCTCCCGCACCAATGCCCTGGGCCAGACGGTCGTTTTCACCCGGGACGCCATGGGCCGGATCGTGCGCAAGGAGGCGGACGGCCGGGTCACCACCTTCGCCTGGGACCCGGCAGGACGGCTGGCCTCGGCCGAAGGCCCGGACGCCGGGCTCGTCTTCCACCGCGACCTGATGGGCCGGGTCAAGTCGGAGCTGTCCGGCGGGCGGGTCCTGGCGCACACCTACGACGCGCTGGGCCGGCCCGTCCGGCGCGTCACCCCCTCCGGTGCGCTGTCCTCCTTCTCGTACGACGCCGCGGGCCACCGCACCACCCTGAAGGCCGGCGGGCACACCATCGCCTCCGTGTACGACGAGGCCGGCCGCGAGACCTCCCGCCGCATCGGCGCCGGTGCCACGCTCGCGCAGGTCTGGGACCCGGCCGGCCG
>NZ_JARAXF010000141.1:0-569 GCF_033793745.1 Streptomyces sp. ME19-01-6
CCGGTCCCGTGCTCGCCGGTGAACGTCCGGCCGACGCCGGGCCGGGCCCAAGGTCCATGTCGACCCGCGGCTGGGCTGAGGAGGCGAGGACCGGGCCGTCGGGTGCCGGGACACCGTCACCTCACCCAGGGTGACGGCCGCGCCCTCGGCGAGCACCCGCACGTCCCAGCGGTGCAGTTCCAGCTCGTCCCCAGCCGCGTACCGCCCAGAGCCGGCGATGCCCCTCAGTGCTGCGGGCAACCGGACGAGGGCCCGCTCCCGAGGCGACCTGCGTCGACCTGGCGCGTGGTGGCGGCAGGCCACCGGCCGAAGTACGGGTGATCGTACCCGGCGAGGACGGTGGCGCTGTCGGCGGTGACCCCACGGCCCGTCTCGTGGCCGCGGCCGTCCCGTCGCGCCATCTCGTCACGGCGTCGTGCCGGCGCCGTCGCCGAGGACGGCCGCTCGCCGGCCGCGCAGGGAGCTGACCCCAGGATGGCCACACCGATCCGCCTGCTGTGCTCGCGCGGCAATGAGTGTGTTGGCCAGGAGCATGGCGATGGTCATCGGGCCCACGCCGCCGGGGACGG
>NZ_JARAXF010000142.1:0-560 GCF_033793745.1 Streptomyces sp. ME19-01-6
GCTGAGCGGGCGGCCCGCCGGGTCGTACGTATAGGTCCAGGTGAGGCCCTGGGGGTCGGTCACCCGGGTGAGGCGCAGCCGGGTGTCGTAGGTGTACTCGACGCGGGCGCCGTCGGGCCCGGTGCGGGCGGCCACCAGGTCGAAGTGGGTGTACTCGTACGAGGTGACCCGGCCCAGGGCGTCGGTGTGCGCGACGCAGTTGCCCTCGCCGTCGTAGCGCCAGGTCTGCCGGGCGCCGCCTGGGTCGGTGTGGGCGGCGAGCCTGCCCTCGACCGTCCACTCCAGGCGGGTGGTGGCGCCCAGCGGGTCGGTGACGGCGGTCGGACGGCCGAAGGCGTCGCGGTGGTAGGTGGTGACGGCGCCGAGCGGGTCGGTGATCTCCAGTGGCAGGCCCGCCGTGTCGCAGCGGACCCGGGTGGTCCCGCCGAGGGGGTCGATCACCGAGGTCAGGGCGGAGCGCTCGTCGTAGGTGTAGCGGGTGGTGTGGCCGGCGGGGTCCGTGGTGGCGGTGCGGTTTCCGCGCTCGTCGTAGGCGTGGCGCCACACCGTGCCGTCGGCGT
>NZ_JARAXF010000143.1:0-554 GCF_033793745.1 Streptomyces sp. ME19-01-6
GGGGTGACTTTGCGTCCCATGGCGCGGAAGATTTCGGCGATGGCGTCCACCTCGTGGCGGTCACCGCTGATGACCACGGATGCGGGCGCGTTGACGGCCGCCAGTGACACCTGCCCTTCGCGTCCTGCCAGGTGTTCGTGGAGTTCGTGTGGGTCGGCTTGGAGGGTGGTCATGGCCCCGGTGGTGGGGAGGGTGTGCATGAGGCGGGCGCGGGTGGTGATCAGGCGGGCGGCGTCGGGGAGGGTGAGGATCCCGGCGAGGTGGGCTGCGGTGATCTCACCGAGGGAGTGCCCGGCGTAGTAGTGGGGCTTCAGCCCATATTGTTCGGTGACCAGGCGGTGCAGGGCGGTCTGGAGGGCGAACAGGGCGGGCTGGGCGTAGCGCGTCTGATCCAGCAACTGTGCGGTATCGGTGTCCGGTTCGGCGAACATGACATCCCGCAGGGGCTGGTCGAGGTGTGGGTCGAGGTGTGTGCAGGCTTCGTCGAGGGCTTGGGCGAAGAGGGGGAAGGTGTGGTAGAGCTCGTGTCCCATGCGGGGGCGTTGGGTGCCCTG
>NZ_JARAXF010000144.1:0-553 GCF_033793745.1 Streptomyces sp. ME19-01-6
GGTGGAGTGGACGGCGTGGTTCGGGGTCGGGGGTTCGGACGCGCGGCCGTCCGTGCTCGATCTGCCGACCTACGCCTTCCAACGCGAGCACTACTGGCTGAACGGGAGCGCCGCGCTGGCCGCACGGACGAGCGCTGGCGTGGACGGGTGGCGTTATCGGACGGCGTGGTCTGCGGTGTCGGGGTTGGATGCGCGGCCTGGGTTGGGTGGCCGGTGGGTGGTGGTGGTGCCGGAGGGGAAGGCGGAGGACCCAGCGGTGGAGGTGGTCGTTCGGGCGCTGGAGGGTGCCGGGGCGCAGAGCGAGACCTGGGTGCTGGGTGTGGAGGAGCAGACGCGTCACGCGCTGGCGGACCGGCTGCGCCGGACGGATGGCTGGTCGGACGTGGTGGGCGTGGTGAGCCTGCTGGGGCTGGAGGAGGCTGCCCACCCGGGCTTTGCCGGGGTGTCGGTGGGCTTGGTGGGGACGGTGGGGTTGGTTCAGGTGGTGGGTGAGGTGGGGTTTGGTGGGCGGTTGTGGTGTGTGACGCGCGGGGGTGTGTGGGTGGGTGGGGAT
>NZ_JARAXF010000145.1:0-550 GCF_033793745.1 Streptomyces sp. ME19-01-6
CATCGACCAGCCGAGCACCCGGCGCGAGCAGATGTCGATCACGCAGGCGAGAAACAGCCACCGCCCACCGACCTGGATATACGTGATGTCACCGCAACCCCGCTCATCGAGCCGGGAGGCGGTGAAGTCCCGCTGCAGCAGGTCCGGCGCCGGCGGTGCGGCGGGGTCGGGGACCGTGGTCCTCTTCTTCCTGCGCAGGTGGCGGCCGACGATGCCGTGCTCGCGCATCAGCCGCGCCACCCGCTTGCGATTCACGTGGTGCCCGGATCCTTGCAGGCCGGCGTGGACCCGCAAGGCCCCGTATGACTGGCCGGATTCGGTGTGGATCTCGCGGATCCCGGCCGCCAGGGCGTCGTCCGCCGCCTGTCGGGCGGCCCGGGCATCCGCGCCGGCCAGCCACCGGTAGTAGCCCGAGCGGGAGATTCCAAGCACCCGGCACAGCCGCTGGACGCCGAACTCGTCGGCGTATGGGGAGATGAAGCCCCAGCGGCGCGACCTCACTTCATCTCCTTGGCGAAACACTGGGCCGCCCGGCGAAGGATCTCCCGTT
>NZ_JARAXF010000146.1:0-525 GCF_033793745.1 Streptomyces sp. ME19-01-6
GCCCGGCGGCGGCTTGCCCGCCGCAAGCGAAGGGAACAGCGTCATGCCACGCATGTGAACCACCGCATCAGCAAGGAGATCGTGTCCGGTTCTCGCGCGGGGGGGCGCCCCCGGCCGAAGGCTGGGGGAGCACCGGTCGCGGCATCGCCGTCGAGGCACTCGGCGGGATCCGCGAGCGGGTACGGCTACGCCGCGACCAGCGGGGCGCCCTCTCCTCCTGGCCCTTCCACCAGCTTGGTCAGCACCTGGCCTACAAGGCCCGCAGGGCCGGGGTGCCGTTCCTGGAGGTGGATGCGGCCTACACCTCGCAGCGCTGTCCGCGCTGCGGGCATACCGAGCGGGCCAACCGGTCCGACCGGGACCATTTCCGCTGTCGTCGGTGCGGGCTCGCTGGCCCGGCCGATGTCGTCGCCGGGGTCAACGTGCGCGATCGCGCACGCCCGGCGTGGGTGTTTGTCACCGCACCCGCACCGGCCCCCTGACACCTGTCGGGGGCTGGGTGGATGCGACCCGTGACCGTCCTGT
>NZ_JARAXF010000147.1:0-512 GCF_033793745.1 Streptomyces sp. ME19-01-6
CAGGGAGGTGTTGCACAGGATCGGCACACCCGTCGCTTCGACGAAAGCGGACAGCACATCGTGGATGAACGGGTTCTGCTCTCGGTTCACCGTCTGGACCCTGGCCGAACGGTCCAGGTGCGCGATGGCCGGCACAAGCTCCGCCCGATCACGGCGAACCAAAAACGTCTCCAGCATGTACGGCGATGTCCGGGGCGCCTCGAACCAATCGCCGAAATCCTCCTCACGAATCATGGGAGCGACAGGACGCCACCATTCCCGCTGCTTGATCCGGTTCAGTTCGTCCTTGGATTCGACCGTTCGCGGATCCGCCAGGATCGAGCGGTGCCCCAAGGCCCTCGGGCCCAGCTCCGCTCGACCGTCCACCCACACGACAGGACCCGCCCGCAGATCCTCGACAACCATCCGGGCATCCGCCGGCGTGACATCCGCGATGAACTCCTCGAACCCGGCCAGGGCCGCAGCGAGATCATCGTCGGAGTGCCCCAGATACGCCCCCGGGAACCTGAAAT
>NZ_JARAXF010000015.1:0-240036 GCF_033793745.1 Streptomyces sp. ME19-01-6
CGGTGGTCATGTCGGGGGCGGCGACGATCAGCGACGTATTCGCCATCACCGTGATCAGCAGGCTCAGGCACAGCACGAGCAGCGCCCACCAGCGCCGCGAGTACGGCCCGGTCATTTTCTCCACGGGGGTATGCGCAAGAAAGGACATCAGTAGCTCCTGAGGGGGACGGGGCGGACGAGCGGAATCACTTGATTGCCCGTGAGGCGAGTGGGTGACGGGCTGGGCTCTCAGGGCTTGGAGATCATCGTGTGGCCGCTGTGGGGCTTGCCTCGTTGATCGTCTGGAGGGCCGCGTCGGTGTCGGCGATGGCCAGCGTCTTGTTGATGTCGGCGCCGGCCAGTGCGCCGGCGGCTGCGGAGGCCCCGACCTGGGCGACCGGATCGGTGGCGTTGCCGGCCACCCACACGCCCGGTACCTCGGTGGTACCGGCCGGGCCGGAGGCGAAACCGCGGCCCGTCGGCAGGTCCTGGACCGGCAGGCCCAGACCTTCCAGACCCTGGGTGCGGGCCTGCATGTTCGGGCCGACCGCGAGGACGCGGCGGGCCACGACCTGGCCGTCGGCCAGGCGCACCCCGGCGAGGGCACCGTCCTCGTCGTTGACGACCTCGGTGACCGGGGTGTCGATGACGCGGATGCCGCGGGCGGCGAAGCGGGCGCGGCTGTCCTCGTCCAGGTCGGTGCCGTGGGTGAAGTAGGCCAGGTCCTCGGTCAGCTGACGGAACAGGAGCGCGTGGCCGATGGAGGCCGGGCCGGTGGCGAGGATGCCGATGGGCTCATCGCGCACCTCCCAGCCGTGGCAGTACGGGCAGTGCACCACACTGTGCCCCCAGTGCCCGGCGAGCCCGGGCACCTCCGGCAGCACATCCTTCAGGCCGGTCGCCACCAGGACGCGGCGGGCGGTGACGTGGCGGCCGTCGGCCAGGGTGACGGTGAACCGCAGGTCCCCGTCCGCCGACGGGGCGGCAGGCTCGGCCGCAACCACCTCGCCGAACACGACGCGTCCGCCGTACTGGCGCACCTGCTCCCGGCCCCGTCGAAGGATCTCGGACGGCGGGGTACCGTCCAGGGCGAGGAGGCCGTGCACGGCCTCCGCGGGCGCGTTGCGCGGGGAGCCGCTGTCGATCACGACGACCGAGCGGCGGGAACGGGCGAGGATCAGTGCACCGTTCAGCCCCGCGGCGCCCCCGCCGATCACCACCGCGTCGACGGTCCCCTCATCCAGCGCGTCGCTCGCGTACAAAGGAGTCGTCACAGCCGTGGCCTCCTGCCTTTCCTTGTCGGTCATGGTTCGGTCAGCCCTTCGAATTCCGGGTGGTTGCAGGGGGGCAGCTGTTCAGCAGGCCCAGGATGTGGTCGTCGACCGTCTGGGCGGTTGTGGAGAGTCCGGCCCCGGTTTGCTTGGGACGCTCGTGATGTACAGATCCAGTACGGCGATCAAAATCGCCGTCGCCAGGATCGTGAGGATCAGACCGGGCCTTGCGGGCCCTGGAAGGCGTCGCAACGCCGGGCGGCGCGGAGGAGTTCAAAGGCATGGGTTGCCCCCGATCGCGCCAGGTGTGCACGCAGCCTGTCCAGTGAGCTCCGGACAGTTATGTACTGAACAGCCAAAAACCTAGGCGGTTCTGTACTGGTCTGTCAAGTACGGCAGGTCGACCCTCGCTCACCACGACGATTCCCGGAATGTCGAGTTTGGTATTCTTGGTATGATCGCGGGCTTGGCCAGCAATGCGCCGATCAGGGCGGGGCTGCGAGGGCGGCGTTCACGTACATCACCCACCGCCACGACGCCCTTCGGTGAGCATGCCGCCGGGCAGCCCGAACCGCTCGATGGTTGCGGGCCCGTGGATGCCGGCGAAATCCTCGCCGAGGCGAACAGCAGAAGACCGCAGTGCCACGCTCTGATCGAGACTCAGCGTGGACCAGGTAGGGGCCGGTTTGATGCCGTATCTGATGGGCCATCAGCCCGCTACACTCCCGATGATGCCTCTGACCAGGTCAGACAGCGAAACGGTACTGGAGTGCCAAGGGTCAGGCCGTGATCAGCTCCGGTGGTACCGGCAGTGTCATGAGGCGGAGCAGTTCAGCGACTTTGGCGTCGAGTTGCGCTCCGACCTCGGCGATGCGGGGATCGCCGAAGCTGGCGAATTTGCTCGACGGCTGGTCGATGCTGAACTGCACGCGGCCGGAGGCGGTCTCGTAGATCGCGGTGCGCAGCGGGGCGTACAGGATGATGCCGGGGTCGTGCCGGAACATGGTTTCCGCGATGACGTTGTTTCCCATCATGTAGGTGACGGCGCGGTGTTGATGTCCCGAAAGCCGCATAACCGGCATCGGGTCCAGGGTCCAGAAGGCGGCGAACGAATGGGGTGTGCGGTCGGCGGTGTAGGCCTGCACCCGTGCGAGGTCACCTGTTGCGATCACTTCGGCCAGTTCGGCGAAGTCGATGGCGGGTACCAGCGATTCGTAGCGCCGGCGGACGTCGTCGAAGGAGTCCTGGGTGTCGATGACAAGGCGGTTGACGAGGTGGGGGACTGCCTGAGTCATGGCGCTTCCTCGTGTCTGGACGGGGATGGGCGGGGGGGTGCCGGTCGTTTGGGGTCAGGCCGCGTCGAGCAGGATCCGCGCCATCTCGTCGGGGCGCTCCAAGGCGGAGAAGTGTCCGGTGCGGGGCAGGGTGATGCGGTGGACGTCCGCCAGGGCGTTGGCCACGCAGTCTCGTTCGGCGGGCTTGGACCAGTCGTTTTCGCTGTAGACGAGGGTGACGGGTGCCGACACGCGCGGGTAGCGCTCGCGGGCCCGGTCGAATCCCTTGAGGCTGCGGAAGATCCCTCGGGACACCTTGGCGTAGCCCTTGCGGCGGCCGCTTCTCAGTAGCTCGGTGATGAAGTCCTCGGGCAGCCGGGTCTTGTCGACGTAGCCGCCCTGCAGAATGGCCCGGAAGATGGGCCGCGGCTCGAGGGGGGCGAAGAGGGGGCCCAGCACGGGCATCCGCACGCTGGAGATGATGAGGCGGGCGATCCAGTTTCCGCGTTCGCCTCCCTGGGGGTAGTCGTAGCTGTTGAACGCCACGACCCGGCTGACGCGGTCCTTGAGGTCGATCGATGCCGACAGGGCCAGGGCGCCCCCGAGTGATTCGCCCGACAGGGTGACGTCGTGGAGGTCCAGTCCTCGGACGAATTCGACGACTGCGGCCCGCAGTTGCGGCTCCTCGTACTGTGCGCCGGGGACGATGTCGGACCATCCCATCCCGGGCAGATCCAGCGCGTAGACCGTGTAGTGGTCCCACAACTGCGGAATCACCCGCTGGAAGTAGTCGAGCTGGCCGCGCACGGTGTGCATCAGAACGAGGGCGGGGCCGGTGCCCACTGTGTAGTAGCGCAGCCGCGAGCCATCGGCTCGGGTGAAGAACCGCACATCGCCGCGGCCGTTGCTCCAGGTTCTCGCGTACGTCGCGTCGGGAGACTCGTTGCGTTCCATGGTTCTGTCCTTTCAGGCGAGGAGCGTGCCGCAATACGGGCATTCTCTATATTTCGTTGACTTGCAAAGTTGATCAGGGTTCGCCAGAGGCCCGCGAGGGTCGTGTCGGTGATCGCCCGATCCCGAAGGAGGTGCGGGAGGACGGTTGTGTACTGGACAGTCAGAAACCTAGAAGTTCTGTACCGAGTTGTCAAGAAGGGTGGGTCGGCCGTACCTTCGATGTATGGCAAGACCACGAAGCTTCGACCCCGACCACGTCCTGCATGCCGCCGAGCGGCAGTTCCGCACCTCGGGCTACAACGGCACGAGCGTCGACGACATCAGCGCCGCCACCGGCCTGGGCCGCGGCAGCCTCTACGCCGCGTTCGACGGCAAGCACGGCGTGCTGCTGGAGGCCATGACCGGCTACTTCGCCCGGCTGGCGCAGGGTCCGCGGAAGATGCTCGACGGACCGGACGAAGGCGCCCTGGAACGACTGCACCAGTACTTGCTCCGCGCCGTCCACGGAGTGCCACTCGCCGCCGACGTGCCCCCCGCCGATGACCGGGCGGCAGCGGCCTGCTTCGCCGCCAAGATGGCCCTGGAGATCGGCGCCTCCGACCCCGAGGTGAAACGCCTGGCCAACGACTGCTTCTCCGTGGTCGCGACGGCGGTGGCCGAGTGTGTGCGAGCGGCGCAGCGCAACGGCGACATCGACCCCGACGCGGACCCCGACGACCTCGCCTACCTCCTGCTGACCATCATCCGCGGAAGCGATGTCGTCGGCGCGTACGGCCACAGCCCCGACCGCCTGACCTCGATCGCGGAGAGCGCGTTCGCCTTGCTGCCCCGCCCACGCCACCCCTGACAAGGGCGCGGCCAGCCCTGCTGCCCAGGCGTCTGATGCGGCCGGCCACTTCGACGCCGCGCAGGCACGGCCCGTAGGCACGCGCCGCTGGGCGGTCGGCGAAGAACTGCGCCCGCATCCAGTCGAGTTGCTCCACGACATGCGCGGTGTCGCCGGGCCTGAACTGCACGGTCAGCCGTTGTGGGGGTCGAGCCCCCGACGAAGAAGACTGCGGTCGCCTTCAGGATTGCCACGTCCTCACGCAGCCGACGGTTCTCCGCCCGCAGCCGGCCGATCTCCTCGTTCGCGCCCCCGGGCGCCTCGCCGCCGTCAATCTCGCCCTGGGCGACCCAGCGCCACATCGACTTCTGCCTGCCCCCCTGCTTGGGCACCGGCGGCACCGCCGCGGTATTTAGTCGGGCACTCGGCACGGTGCTACAGCACCAGCCGGACGGCTCGGGCCCTCGGCCCGGGACCCACCTTCTGCGGCATGACACGCATCCTTCCAACGCAGAAGGATGCGACATCAGGCCGACCGCTTGACAACTCAGTACAGAACCGCCTAGGTTCCTGACTATTCAGTACACAACCGTCCGGAACTCACCGGACAGGCTGCGTGCACACCTGGTGCGATCGAGGGCAACCCCAGCCCTTGAACTCCCCCGCGCCGCCCGGCGTTGCGACGCCTTCCAGGGCCCGCAAGGCCCGGTCTGATCCTCGCGATCCAGTACGGCGGCGAGTTTCATCACCGTACTGGATCTGTACATCACGAACGTCCCAAGCAAACCGGAGCCGGACTCTCCACTCGGTGAACAGCCAGCGTCGTGACCGCTCACCGGCACTGGCCCCGGCTTCAGACAGCCGTACTTGCTACTTGGTCCGGGCTCGCCGGACCGCGACGCCGCGAAGGCGGCTTGGAGTTGAACTCATGACACAGGTGACCCAGCCACCGGCGTTTGGCGAGGACTCCCCGGCCAGGGGGTCCCAGGGGAGCGACCGCGTCCGTCATCGGACGGTTCAGGCAGGCGGGCTGGAGGTTCCGATCCTTGAGGCCGGCAGCGGGCCGCTCGTTGTGTGCCTCCACGGCTTTCCCGACCATGCCGCCAGCTGGGCAGGGATCATCGACCGCCTTGCGCAGGAAGGGTACTGGGCGGTCGCGCCCGCACAGCGCGGATACTGGCCCGGCGGCGCGGCCCCCGACGGCTCCTACCGCATTGCCTCGATCGGCCAGGACGTCCTGACCCTGATCGAAGCGCTCGGTCGTGAGCAGGCGGATCTCATCGGCCACGACTTCGGCGCCGCGGCGGCGTACGCGGCAGCGAGCCTCGACGCCAGGCGTGTCCGCAAGCTGGTCACCATGGCGGGTCCCCATGGCCGTCAAACGCTGAACGCATTGGTCACCGACGGTGACCAGCAGCGACGCAGCTGGTACATGTTCTTCTTCCAGACAGCCCTTGCTGAGGCGGCTGTCGAACTCGACAACTTCGCCTTCATCGACCGGCTCTGGCGGGAGTGGTCGCCCGGCTATGAGCTGCCGGACGCGGAGCGGGCCGCGCTCAAGAAAACCCTGGGTGCTCCCGGAGTCCTGACCGAGATCCTGGGCTATTACCGTCAATTGTTCACGCCGCCGCCAGCGGACGAGGCGGCCCAAGCCCTGGAAGCCCGGGCGTTCGGTGCCATCACCGTCCCGTCGCTGTACCTCCACGGGACCGACGACAACTGCTTTTCCGTCGAATTGAGCGACGGCATGGATGACCTGTTCACGAACGGCTTCGAACGCATCGTCATACCCGGCGCAGGGCACTTCCTGCACCTGGAGCAGCCCAAGACGGTGGCCGACCACATCCTCGGCTTCCTGAACAGCTGACCCCCTGCCACACACCCAGAACCCGAGGGGCTGACCGAACCACGCCTGACCGGGAAAGGCAGGAGGCCACGGCCGAGCCCGCCGCCCCGTCGGCGGACAGGGACCTGCGGTTCACCGTCCCCCTGGCCGACGGCCTCAGAGCGAGCCGGCCGAGGAAAGCTGCTTCACAACCCCACCGCACCGGAAGGCACGAGATCCCGTGATTGCTGCTGAAGAGACGTTCGACGGCACATGGCCGTATCCCGCCCGCTTCAACCAGGCGGCCGGCTTCCGTCAGCACTACGTCGACGAGGGCCCCTCACGGCCCGACCAGACCATCGTCATGCTGCATGGCGAGCCCACCTGGGGCTACGAGTGGCGCCACCTGATCGGCCCGTTGTCGCGCCACCATCGCGTGGTCGTTCCCGACCACATGGGCTTCGGCAAGAGCGAGACACCGCCGGACCGCACATACGACGCGAGCGAACACATCCACAATCTCGAATCGCTGCTCGTCGACACGCTCGACCTCACCGACATCACCCTGGTGCTCCGTGACTGGGGCGGCCCCATCGGCACCGGGTTCGCGCTGCGTCACCCCGACCGCATCTCCCGGATCTTCGCCACAAACACCGTGCTGCCGCTCGCAGACGACATCGCCCCTCTCATGAAGGCCAACGGCGCCGACAGCCGCTGGTTCCAGTGGGCCCACTCGGCGCTGTCGGACGGCTCCTTCGAGCAGATCCTCGGAAACGCGGGTCACACCATCGCCCACCTGATGATCGACCTGCAGCATGTCGCCCGGCCCGAGATCGCCACGCCGACCTGGATCCGCGCCTACTCCAGCCCCTTTTCGACCCCGGCGGAGTGCCGCGGTGTCATCGCCTTCCCCCGGCAGGTCCTGGAGGGCCCGCAGGGCCCCCCGCCTGGCCCGCCGCCCATGGAAGCCGTCGCCGCGCTGCGCGCCGTGCCGGCGATGCTGGCGGTCGGGATGCGGGACACCGCACTGCTGCCCGAGTACGTGATCCCGTCGTTCAGGCTCAGCTACCCCGACGCCCCCGTGGTCGAGATTCCGGGCGCCGGCCACTTCCCGACCGAGGACGTGCCCGAGACGCTGCTGGCACTGCTCGAGCTGTTCCTGCAGACGACGCCCGTGCGCACCTGAACCCTCACTGTCGAACGGGCGGTTGCGCGCGTGCGGAGCCGGCCCTTCGCCGTGCGGCAGAGGTGATGCTCGATGGTCAGGAACAACCGGGTGGATCTCGGGATGCATCGAACGGCGCCCTCCGCCCGGACTTACGGGCCGGCAGGTCCGACCCTCGACCATCAGCGCCGCATCAGGGCGGAGATCGTTTATAGGACAGGCTCAGTCGGTGAATGCGCCCATGGCGCGGTCGAGCAGCACCGCCAGGGGGACCTTGCCTTCACAGGCGACCCAGCCGGTCGATGCCGCGTCCGCGCAGGCGAGGGCGGCCGCGACCAGGGCGGTCGGCCGGGGATCCTCCGGCTGGTCGGGGCCGGTCCCTAGCCGGCGGGCGATTTCCGGGACCATCATCTCCTGCCAGCCCAGCTGCTTCTCGTAGTGCCGGGCCCGCAGGGACGGGGTCTCCTGGAGCATCCGCAGATAGTTCAGGGTGCGCTCGGGTGCCGCCTCGTTCATCTCCGTCATCACGTCGAACGCGCGGCGCAGCGCTTCCCAGGGCCGTTCCTCGTCGGGCCGGGCGGCGAGCGTGTCCGCGATTTGGCGGCCGATCTCCTCCAGGTCGACCAGGACGATGTCCTCCTTGGTGCCGAAGTGCCTGAACAGGCTGGCGCGCGAGAGCCCGGCCTCGGCGGCGATCTGGTCGACGGTCGTGCGGTCAAAGCCCTGCTCCATGAAGAGCCTGAGCGCCACCTCGGTCACTTCCGCCCGGATCGTGGCGCGCATGCGCTCGCGCAGGCCGGGCTTGGCTGTGGAGCGGGTGTGAGTGCCGGAGGAGTCAGTCATGCCTCAAGAATACACGACAGCTCAACTTGATACGCAGTCTCATACGGGTGTACGGTCTCTCCATAACCCCTCGTTTCGAGCAGGAGTGTTTTCCATGAGCAAGATCTGGTTCATCACCGGTTCCTCGCGCGGTTTCGGCCGCCAGTTCGCCGAGGCCGCGCTCGAGCGTGGCGACAAGGTCGCGGCCACCGCCCGCAACACCGACTCCCTCAAGGACCTGGTCGCCGCGCACGGCGAGGCGATCCTTCCGCTGACCCTCGACGTCACCGACAAGGCCGCCGCCACCGCGGCCGTCCAGCAGGCGCACGCGCACTTCGGTGGCCTGGACGTCGTCGTCAACAACGCCGGCTACGGCCTGTTCGGCGCTGTCGAGGAACTGACCGAGCAGCAGGTCCGCGACCAGATGGAGACCAACTTCTTCGGCGCCCTGTGGGTGACCCAGGCAGCCCTGCCGCTCCTGCGCGAGCAGGGCAGCGGCCACATCGTGCAGATCTCCACCATCGGCGGCGTGACCACCTTCCCCAACCTCGGTGGCTACCACGCCTCCAAGTGGGCCCTGGAAGGACTGACCGAATCCCTGGCCAAGGAGGTCGCCGCGTTCGGGATCAAGGTCACCCTGGTCGAGCCCGGCGGCTTCGCCACCGACTGGTCCGGCGCCTCCGCGAGCTTCGCCGAGCAGCTGCCCGTCTACGACGGGGTGCGCGCGGCCGTGGCCGAGGGCTGGCGTGACATGAAGATCGGCGACCCCGCCGCGGCCGGACCGGCGCTTCTGCAGATCGTCGACGCCGACACCCCGCCCCTGCGCGTCTTCTTCGGCACCGCGGGACTGGAGCTGCTTCCCCCCGTGTACGCCGAGCGCCTCAAGACCTGGCAGGACTGGGCCGACGTCTCCGCCCTGTCTCAGGGCAACCCGGCCTGAACGAGCGGCGGTACGTGCCTGGCCATACCCTCAGCGCCAGGGCACACCCGTCACAGCAGGTCAGCGGCGCGCCTCGCCGCTGCTCTGTCCAGCCGCCCCCTGCCCGGCCGGGTCTTCGACGCCCTCATCAAGCGCGCCTGCGGTGCGCCGGCCGGACCACAGATCCCCGAAAACTTCCACACAACACGCCCCGCACCAAACGGATGCAAGGAAGACCCCCTCATGACCAACAACAGCACCCGCCCCAAGGCACTCATCGTCGTCTCGGCGGGATCAGAACTGCCGCTGACCAAGCCGGAAGGCGGCCGCAGCATCACCATCGGCTGGTTCCTCGTCGAGCTGGCCGCTGTTCTCGCCCAGTACGAGGACACCCACGACTTCGTCCTCGCCACGCCGGACGGCAGTCTCCCCACGCTCGACATCAACGGCATGGCGCTCGCCATGCACGGCGGCGCCAACCTCGGCTCGGACCTCATGCGCATCGCCATGGAGAACGAGCAGTACAGCGCCGAAGAGGTACGCGAGAAGAACCCCGAGCTGCTCGCCCGCCGTGAGAGCGAGCTCGCACTTCTGCGTCGCCACCTCGGTCGGATGCCGGTCTCCCCGATCCTGCCGAACACCGACAAGGAGGTTCGCACCATCCGTGAGGACCTCGTCGCCAGCCTTCAGGCCCTGCCGGAGCACAAGTGGTACTCCATCGAGGACCTGCTCACCCGGCACCGCGACGCAACCGACGACTTCTCGCTCGCCGGCTTCGACTTCATGCACGCCCCGGGCGGCCACGCACCGATGATCGACTTCCACGACAACCCGCTCATCGGCGAGCTGCTCCACCAGCTGCGGGAGAACGACGTCCCGATCTCACTTATCTGCCACGCGCCCGTCGCGATGACCGCCGCCAAGTATCGTGTCGACGCCGACGGCAAGGTCAGCGTCAACGAGGACCACGCGTTCAAGGGCGCCCACATCACCACCGTCCCCGACCACGGCGAGCTGCAGATGCTCGACGGCGGCTACCCGAAAATCCCCGGCGAGGAGACCCGCCTGGAATTCTTCGTCGACGTGGTGCTCAAGGACGCCGGATACAAGGTCGACACGACCGAGAACATGGCCGAGGTCCTGGTCGTCTGGGACGAGAACCACGGTGTCCTGACCGGCAACGGACCGCACTCCATCGACGCGCAGACCGCCCGCCTGAACGAGATCGTGCAGCACCGCAAGGCCGCACGATCCTGACCAACGCACCGGCTGGTCGCATGTCAACCAGTGAGGGTGGAGATCAGGAGGCCCCCGGGGCGATGGGTTGGGTGCCCATCACCCCGGGGGCCACGCCGTCCCCCCAAGGGCTTGCAGATCATCGACACGCCGTCTTGACCTTGTCGCTGGGGTGGCTGCTAAGGATGACAACCCGCCGATCACGACAGTCCGACAGCCGATTCGCGCCCCGGGCACGCAACGCCGTGACGTCCTTGTCATCTCGGATCGCTGACGCGCATCCACGTCCGCTCCGCAACCCCCACCACCTGGCCAAAGGATGGACCCATGACCGACATCAGCGCAGACCAGTGGCAATCGCTGAAGGAACACGCGACCGAAGCGATGCGGAAGGCATACGTCCCCTACTCCCACTTCCCCGTCGGGGTCGCCGCGCTGACCGATGACGGGCGCATCGTAACCGGCGCGAACATCGAGAACGCTTCCCACGGAGTGGGCCTGTGCGCCGAGTGTTCCCTGATCTCCAACCTCGTCATGACCGGCGGAGGCAAGCTGACGGCGTTTGCATGCGTCGACGGCGACGGTGAGCGCCTCATGCCGTGCGGGCGCTGCAGGCAGCTCCTCTTCGAACACTCAGCACCCGGAATGCTCCTCGACACCATCAGCGGCATCAAGACGATCGAACAAGTACTGCCTGACGCCTTCGGCCCGCGCACACTCGACGCGTACCGACGCAACCACACAACGTAGCGCGACGCCCCCGACCCCATCGCGAGTCTCGAGGCTCCATTTACAGGAGATGAGGCTCGCGTACCTGGAATTCATGAGCCTCAGCCGGACCGTTCTGCTGGCGGCTGATCGACGCCATGGCCGATGCCGCCCCGGACGCCTGGCGCCGCCTGGTCGCGTGGATGACTCAGTCCTTCCAGGCCCCGCCCTGGCCCGCTGCTGAACCCTCCGGAACAGAACCAGCGACCGGTGAGATAGGGCGACCGCGGTGAGGCCGCCGTCGTGTCCAGACTCAAGCAGGGCCTGAGTCTGGACACCGGACAGGCTGAAACCCTGTCCATAACATACGATCCATCCGCGCCCTGGTGCTACGGCTGGCACGAGAAAATTCCAGCTGGGGCTACCGGCGCATCCACAGCGAACTCGCAGCCCTCGGCATCAAGCTCGCCGCCAGCACCGTGTGGAACATCCTCAAGGAGCACGGCATAGACCCCACACCCGAACGCGACCGCACCACCTGGGCGTCGTTCCTGCGCTCCCAGGCCCAGTCCATCCTCGCCGCCGACTTCTTCGAGACCAAGACTCTGACCGGAGCGACGCTGTACGTCCTCGCAATGATCGAACATGCCACCCGCCGCGTGCGGATCCTCGGCGCGACGGCACATCCGACCGCCGCCTGGGTCACTCAGCTCGCCCGGAACATGGCCATGGACCTCCAAGACGCAGGCACCGAAGTGAAGTTTTTGATCCGGGACCGGGACGTTCGCTACCCGACATCCTTCGACACTGTCCTACAAGCCGAGGGTATCGAGGTCGTCCAGACCGGCGTCCGGATGCCGCGCATGAACGCGATCATGGAGCGTTGGGTGCGGTCATGCCGAACCGAACTCCTCGACCGCACCCTCATCTGCAACCAGAGCCATCTCCTCCACACACTGCGCGAGTACGAGGCGTTCTACAACGAGCACAGACCTCACCGCACTCTCGCAGGCGCCGCGCCACTCCACCCCCTACCCGAACCGATCACCGCCCCCGACCAGCTCACCCATCTCCACGTCCATCGACGCGATCGCCTCGGCGGCCTCCTGCACGAGTACCGACATGCTGCGTGACCAGCACGGACGTAGTTCTTGGCACCTACAAGCCGCCATCGACACGCACGAGCCTCCCCGGTGCGTCGACCCGGTAGACCTCCGGCGGCAGAGTCTTCCCGTCGATGTCGACCGAGACGACGTCATGCACGAGACCGGGAAGGCAGACCTCGCAGAGCTCCGTGCATGAGCAGTCGCTCTTGCAGCTGCAGGGGGCGCGGTGGAGGATCTTGACGTCCCCGGTCTGATCACCACCGAGGCCAGCGAGGTTGCCGTACAGCGTCCGCTTGTGGACCACGTCCAGGTGCCGGGCGATCTCCAGGGCGGCGAGCATGCCGGACTTCTGGACGGGCATGGGGACGTGCAGCTCGTATGACAGTGGGTCGGGGTGGCCCAACTCAATGAGCACGTCCCGCGTCTCGCGCAGACCCCGGAACAAGGCCGCGGCCAGGCGTTTCTTCCGCAGGCTCCTCAAGAGGACCGGTGCGGTGTCGCGGGTGGTCGTCACGGACAAGTTCCGCTCCTACGGCGCCGCTCACCGCGAGGGCATAGCCTCCGTGGAGCACCGACGGTCGAAGTACCTGAACCAGCGGTCCCCGTCCGCCTTCAGCGGCATCTCACCCCACTTCCGGCCCCGCCAGCGTCTCATGACCGCCCCCGACCACCGGACCGAGATGGGCATTCGCCTCGCCATCGGGGAGCAGGTCACTGGCGTCGCCGATCGGCCCACCGCGGCCTGAGCACAGGCCGGCATCCAAGCCCACCAAGGGCCCCGACACGCCGTCAGACACCCACGCCCCAATAACGTGACAGTGCCGGCATGCGGTCTCTGACCACTGCCGCCTCGGCCCCGGTCTCCTCCTGGACCTCGATCAGCCCGGTGTCGACGGCCAGCTGCCATGCCTCCGCCGCGTATCCCGGCCCGTCCTCGTCGGTGCCGAGGCCCAGTCCCAGCGCTTGCGCTCATGCACTCATCGGCGCCATCACTTCCGCTCGCTTGGCACACTATTTATTCCGACAAGGCCCCGCAAGGCTGTCTCGATACGGCGCCCCAGAGCCGGTACGGCACTCACGCCCTGGGAGTGCCCCATCTGTCGGCGGACGTCAAGGGGCTTTGCCGCCCCTTGGCATACGTCGTCCACGGCGGCGGAGAGCCCCATGTGCGGACTGCCTGCGGAAACCTGCCCACAGAGGGCATCGACGGTCTCCCCTCCCCTGTCGCATGGGGAGCACGACACCGTGCTCCCACCTCGAAAGGTGCTCGAGAGCCGACAAGGGGTCCTTATGCCTCTCGATGCGAAGAGCATCCGAATCGATGGGGTGACGTCGGCGGCCTGTGGTTGACGACGGCGCGTGGCGGCGCGGTATGGCGCTGTAGGTCTACCTGATCGGGTGACGGACGAATCGGACACCGTTGACACGTCTGCGAGTTGGGAGCACGAGGGCTCCCAAAGGGCTCCCACTTGCTCCCAGCCCGGAAACGGCTAAGGCCGCCTCCGCTACCCACGGAAACGGCCTCCGACCTGCGAAAACGCTGGTCGGGACGACAGGATTTGAACCTGCGACCCCTTGACCCCCAGCCCAGTGACCACTCTCGGTAATCAACCATATCGCACCGTAGTGATCCGTTCAGAGCCTTGTGCAGGCCCTACGGAGCCCACGAGATGCACACCTCGCACACTACGCGCCGGCCAGGGTCACTGGGGCCGCGCCCACGGCCTGTACCCCTCCTTCGGGTGATGCGAACCGCGCTCCAGCGACTTTGACCGCGCGGGCGCCAAGCTCACCACCGCCCCTCTTTCCGATCCATGAAACGCCCCACGCTCACCCCCAGCAGAGGCTGATCTTCCGGCATAACGGGAGCGCGCACACCGGGCGACGTAGCGTCAATGCCGCCACTGACGATACGGATGGGAGATAGGCTGACGCAGGACGCGCACAGGGGAAAGGAAGGGGCTGACCATGACGCTGCCGCATACAGAGAGTAACGGCCCGCTGATCGCCAGACCTGCCCTCACACTCCCTGCGTTGCGCCAGGCCGTGGCCACGGTGGCGCCCTCCCGCTTGCCGGAGTTCTTCGAAGACATGCAGAAGGCGTTCATCCGGGCTGGCGAGGAAGACAGCGTCGTGCCGATCCGGATGTTCTACCGCCAGTGGGGGGTGATCGTGGAGGTCGAGCGGTACCCCCAGACAGCCCGACGGCTACACGCGGCCGAAGCCGCCATGGACAGCGACGATGCCGACGTGCGGGCCCGCGCCATCCGCGAGGCAGGGGAGATCGTACGGGCGGCGCACCGAGAGGTCGCTGGTGGCTGACTGGCACTGGGAAGCCGACCCGGACAATCTCCTCGATGACCTGCCGCCCCAGGCACGTGCCCACGCTGAGCAGCTTGCACAGGAAATCGCCGTGCGTGAGTCCATGGTTTTCCTCGAAGGCCCCTCATATACCGGCTCCAGCCCCGGGCTGCGCACAGAGGCCCAGGGGCAGCTCATGCTCACCTATCTAACCGATGTCCGCGGCGAACGCATCGTGGTACTCCAAGCGACCTGGTTTGGCTGAGTAGGGTTGGGGACTACGCGGTGGCTGACGCTCCGTTTCCAGTCTGCGGGTGCCGATAATTCATCCATGCTGGTGCGAGCTTGATCAGTAATCTTCCGCTCTGCCTGAGCTCTGCCCTTGCCGAGAATGTCATCCGCCCTTGTGGGTGCCGGAAACGCTGTCAACCTATGCGACCTGCTTGTATTCGCGGATGAGGCCACCAAGTCGATCACGCCGGGAGACCGATGTGGAGGCGCTGGCTGGCCGCGGTTCAGGTGTGATCAGCGGGTCTGGTGGCCGTTGGCAGAGGGATCGGTGTGGCCGGTGTCTGCTGTAGTGCTCCGCGTACTCATTGACGACGAGGCGGAGGTGGTTCTGGCCGGTGATCAGGATGCGGTCGGTGGCCTCGCGGCGACATGATCCGATCCAGCGTTCTGCGATTGAGTTCATCCGGGGCGCCTGGGGCAGTGTCGGGATGACCCGCACACCGACCGCTTGGAAGACGGCGTCGAAGCTATCGGTGAAGTACGCGCCGCGGTCCCGGATGAGGAACCTGATCGACCCCGCGCGGCCGCCGAGGTCCATAAGGTAGTTGCGTGCCTGCTGAGTGATCCACGGGCCGGTCGGGTGTCGGGTGATGCCGGCGATGTGTACCCGCCGGGTGCCGTGGTCGATGAAGAACAGCACGAACCAGCGCCGCAAGAAGGCGGTGTCGATGTGGAAGAGGTCGGTGGCCACGATCGCGGAGGCCTGGCCTTGAGGAAGGTAGCCCAGGAGCGGTCCGTGCGCTGCGGCGACGGGTCGATCCCGGCCTCCTTCAGGATCGACCAGACGGTCGAGGCGGCGACTTTGCATCCCAGGCCGAGGAGTTCTCCTTGGACGCGGCGATATCCCCATCCAGGGTTCTCCCGCGCCAAACGCACGACCAACTGCCGCAGCGCCTCTGGTTTCGGTGGTCGACCAGGACGACGGGAGGGGTAGGTCCATTTCCAAGCGATGAGCCGTGCGTGCCAGCGCAGAACCGATCGCGGAGTGACCAGCAAGGCCACCTGGGTACGCCGTTCCTTGCTCACGATCCGGAGCAGAGCTGCCATGACGGCCCTGTCGCTCCAGGAGAACCGAGGCCGAAGCCGGTTGCGCTGCGCGATGGCGAGCTGATGCCGGAGCATCAAGATCTCGACATCTTTCGCCGCACTCGAGCGGGCCAGAAGGACAAGCCACCGGAACGTCTGACAAGCGAGCAGGTAGATCAGCCGTATCACCACGCCCCGCATGTTGCCCCAGAACAGCCTGCAGCCACCCGAGCTCTGGCAAACTCGAACCAGCAGGTCAACCTGGGTGACATACTTTCCGGCACCCACAGGCGCGGACACGCGGGGCACCATAGGTGCCGTGGGACCGCTCATGATGGGCCTTGATCTTCTCGGTCAGTACCGCGTCCTCGGCCTGACGGCGGGAGGGGCCGCGTCTCTTCCACGCGTAGTAGCCCTGCCGCGACACACCCAGCAGCCGGGCCATGAGGGAGACGTCGTGGTGTGCCGTGTTCTCGTCGATCAGCCGGTAGCACGTCACCGGCCGGTCTCCCGGACGAAGAAAACCGTGGCCTTGCGGAGGATCTCCTTCTCCTCGCGCAGCTGCTTGACCTCACGACGCAGCTGGGCGAGTTCCTCCTTCTCGTCGCTGGTCAGGCCGGGGCGCTTTCCGGCGTCCACTCGGTCCTGGCCGGCTCAGGCGCGGATGGTCTGCGCGGACGGCTCGAACTCCTTGGCCAGCTCCTCCGGCGTGCGGCCGGCCCTGACCAGCTCCACGATCTGGCGACGAAACTCCGGCGGGTAGGCCGGGCGTGTTCTCGGCACGATGAACTCCTCCTTGCGGGGACCAGTGTCCCCAAACGGATGGTTGTCCACCAAACCGGAACAACTTCACCCGGCTCAACCTGCTCGGCCATCAAGTATCCCTCCAATCAACAGAAGCGGTCCGACCTGCGCCAGTGGTTGATTTCACATCAGATTCCCGGCTGGTGAATGGCTTGCGATAGCGGCCGAAGGTGGCCACCCGCCGGAATCCGACGCTCTCGTACAGCTCGTAGGAGCGGTACGGGTTCGCGGCCCCGGTGAACAGCCGGGCGCTGTGCTCGCCTTGCCTGGCCAGCGCGTGCAGACCGGCGAGGAGCAGCGCCCGGGCAAGGCCTTTGCGTCGCCGATCCTTCCTGACACTTAGCTCGCGCACCTCGCCAACGCTGTTGCCGCGCGGACCGGCCACGCACAGCGCGGCACCCGCCACCCCCGACCCGTCCCAGGCGACCTGCCAATGCGCCGGCTCGGCGCCGTTGACGAATCCGGAGAAGTCCCAGCCCCCGACGTTGCCGGTGTCGGCATAGGCTTCGCGGATCATCTCCCAGATGGGGCGATAGTGTGCCTCCTCGACGGGTCGCAGCTCAGTCCCGTCCGGCAGCGTGCCGGGCAGGTCCGGAAGGTGGCGGAGATCCGCCAACTCGAATTCGACAACCCGGAAGACGCACGCGTAACCCAGCTCCTCGAGCAAGTCCACCGCATCGGCTTCCACGTCGGCGGCATTCGCCGCGAAGCACGCCCGATCCGCGGTCCCGTGCTCCGCGACGAGACGCGCGATCCGTCCCTCCGCCCACCGCACCATCGCCGTGCCGATGCCCTGACCGCGCCGCTCGGGCAGGAGCCGGCCTCGGTGCAGATAGACCACGGTCCCGTCCCCATCGGTCCACGAAATGATGTGGGCGTGGCCGACCACCGTTCCCCCGTGCTCGACGATGATCTGGTCCCGCGACGGGTCCTCGGGCGCTGTGGCGAAATCCGCGATGCCCTCGGCCGTGGGCATCGGTTCGACCACCGAGTCCGCGTGGACGCCTCCCTCGTTCCGGCAGCCCAGCCGCACCCGGAGCAGGGCCGGATGGTCTGCCTCGCCCCGATACGGCCTGAAGGAAACTCCAGCCATCGACGGCGCCGCCATCTCGCCGTCAGCGTTGTCCGGCATGTCCTCATTCGTCACGCTCTCACCACGTTGCCGGGCTGCCGGAAACGCTTCAGCCGTCCGGCCGCCGAGATCAGGTAGCCGAGTACCGTGAATCCGACGAGAAAGGCGGCGATGTAAGAGATCAGTCCGCCCGTGCCGACGCTGTCAGCGTTCAGGAAGTAATAGGGATAGCGATCGGTCATCGCTCCTCGGATCAGCACCACCGTCAGGTAGCCGAACAGGTAGCTCAGCCACGCCACCGGGTACCAGGCGCGCACGAGTGCCTGACTGGTGCCGACCAGCCACCAGTCGGCCAACACCGCGACCGGCACCACGACGTGCGCCAACGTGTCACCCAGCCCGTAGGACTCCCACCCGTCCGCGAGCAGCAGGCTGTACACGATCCCGGTGATCATGATGTACAGCGTCACCGCGCCCCGGAGAAGTGGTCTAGGGACCGCTGAGGGCTCGCGGCGTGGCGACGGGCGCGCCGCCTGCCACAGGAAGTAGGCGGCGACCATGAGGTTGCTCTGCTGGGTGAAGGACATGAGGCTGTCCATCACGGTCTCGTACGCGACGGTGTTGATCCCCAACCCGGTGATCGCCGCGATGGCTATGGCGAGGCGCCAGGCCCTGGTCAGCACTCCCGACTCGGCCGCCACAACCTCAGCATCCCTGGTGAGCGCGGGTGCGGTCACTCGCTTTGCCTCTCCATCTCGCGTATCAGGCTGGCCGGCCTCATGTCGGTCCAGCTCTCCTCGACGTAGGCCAGGCACTCGGTGCGGTCGGCCGGGCCGTGGGCGGATGTCCAGCCGAGGGGAACGTCGGCGAACGCGGGCCACAGCGAATGCTGGTTCTCGTCGTTCACCACAACGAGGAAGGTTCCGTCTTGGTCGTCGAACGGGTTGGTCATCGAACGGTCCTTACGTTGTAGGTGGGTTGGTTTCGTCCACTCGTAGGATCGAAAGACCCAGGGATGCCGGGTGTTGCTTGGTTGGTTCAGCTGTTTGAGGGAAAGGCCCCCGCGAAGCCCTGTTCCGCTGGGCTGATGCGTTTACGGCGAGTCACCGACCCGGGTTGACAACTCCATGGGGAATCCTCTCTGGTTTGGCCATGCCCACGAGAATCTGACGGGGTGGGCTGTAGGGGGCACGACCGTGAGCGGTCAGCATATTGTCGAGTAGGAGTACATCGCCCAGCTTCCAAGGAAATTCGATCCGTTCGGCATCGTAGGCCGCACGTAGTTCGTCCATCACCTCCGGTTCGATGTCCTGACCGTCGCCGTAGTAGGTGTTGTTCGGGAGGTGGCTCATGCCCACCGAGTCGGTGAGTCTCTTCGCCAGCTCGGGCCCCAGCGTGGACACGTGGAAGAATGTGATGTGATTGAACCAGGTCGGCTCTCCGGTCAACGGATGGCTCGCCACGGCCGGACGCCGCTGCCGGGTGCGGAGTTGCTCCCCTGAACCCCACGCGAACTCGATGTCGTTGTCCGCGCAATACCGTTCGACCTCCTTGGGGTCGTCGGTCTGGAACGCCTCCCGCCAGGTGAGGCCGAGCCCGTTTCCGAAATTGCGCACGTACAGATAGCCGCAGTCCGCGAAACGGTCCCGTATGGATTCCGGTATCCGGCTGTGGATCCGGCGGCAGTCGGCGACGGGAGTGGCGCCGCCTGACCTCGGCGGAACCAGACAGCAGAAGCAGATGTACTGCGGCCATGTCAGGTTGTACGACTGCTCGTTATGCAGATAGATCCGCTCGTTGGCCGGATGATCCGTGGAGGTATAGACGTTTCGATATACGGTGTGCCGCGGCGAGCTGCGTTCCACATATTCGAGCGGCGGGCCGCACACGTCCGCGATCGTCTTCTCAAAGGTCTCCGCAGATACGTTCGCGAAGCCGCGCAACAGCACCGCGCCATGGCGGACGATGCGGTCGCGCAGGGCCTCGGCGAATGACGTCGCCCAGCTCACGAGATCCACCGACGGTGTCGTCGCCCTGATCGCCAGCGGCATCAGCCGGCGGCTGGACAGCGGCCGTTCGGTGACGTCGGGGCCCAGGACCAGGTGTTCGGTCATGTCGCCTCCCTCGATCCTTCTTCCTCCTGTGTGCCTTTCACGCGCAGCGGTCGGCGCCGGGCGGCCCGCAGTCGCCGCACGCTCGCCGCCTCGCGTTCGCCGTGCCGACGCGTCCCCTCACGTTCCTGCTCGGCGGTCAACTGTTCACTCAGGTCCGT
The DNA here is from genome assembly GCF_033793745.1 of Streptomyces sp. ME19-01-6. NCBI lineage: Bacteria > Bacillati > Actinomycetota > Actinomycetes > Kitasatosporales > Streptomycetaceae > Streptomyces > Streptomyces sp. ME19-01-6. Next base: position 19,852 of record NZ_JARAXF010000015.1, read on the forward strand.
CAGGAGGGTGTCGGGAGCCTCGGTCGCCCGCTCCAGCACGACCCGCAGCTGTGCCAGGAGCGACCGGACCGTAGCGGCTGGGAACAGTTCCGCGTCGTACTCGGCAGAGAGCCGCAGCCCGGTCGCCTCCTCCGCGACCCGCAGGTTCAGGTCGAGCTGGGAGGTGCCCCGGCTCACCTCGAACGGCGTGAGGCGCAGGCCGGGCAGGTCGAGCATCTCCTCCGGCACGTTGTGCAGCACCAGCTTGACCTGCATGATCGGCGCGTGGCTCAGGCTCCGCCGCGGCCCCACCACCTGGACCAGGCGCTCGAACGGCAGCTCACGGTGATCGTATGCGCTCAGCGTCGTCTCGCGCGTACGCCGGAGCAGCTCGCGGAACGTGGGGTTGCCGGTAAGGTCGACCCGGATCGCGAGCTGGTTCACGAAGAACCCGATCAGGTCCTCCAGCGCCTCCTCGTCCCGGCCGGCGGCGTCGGTTCCCACGATCAAGTCCTCACGGCCGGTGCGGTGGTGCAGCACGACGCTGAAGGCGGCGAGCAGGCACATGAAGAGTGTGGCGCCGGAGTCCACGGCCACCTTCTTGGCGGCTTCCGCGAGGGGCCTGGGTATCTCCCCAATCTGTGTGTCTCCCCTGCCGCGGCGCGCGTCGCGCGGCCGGTCCGGCGCCAGGTCCAGCATCAGGGGGGCGTTGGCCAGCCGACGTTGCCAGTATGCCTCCAGCTCGCCCAGCACCTCCTCGTTCAACTCCGCGCGCTGCCAGCTCGCGAAGTCGGCGTACTGCACGGTGGGCTCGGGCAGTGGTGAGTCCTCCCCTGTCAGGAAGGCCCGGTACAGGATGGAGAGTTCGCGCATCATCACCCTCATCGACCAGGCATCGCCGGCGATGTGGTGGACGACCAGGATGGCGAGGTGGTCGTCGGTGGCCAGCCGGATCAGCGTGGTGCGTGACAGCGGCCCCCGTTCGAGGTCGAAAGGGCGTTGAATCTCCGCGAGCACCGTTTCGGCCAGGGTGCGCTCGCCGTCCTGGCCGCCCAGGTCCATCCGGGCCAGCGGCCGTGCCGGAACCGACTGGACGCGTTGGACGGCCATGCCGTCCCGCACGGGGAAGGCAGTACGCAGCGACTCGTGACGGCGAAGGATCTCCGCCAGGGCCCGTTCCAGCGCGTCGGCGTCGAGCCGGCCCGCCATACGCACCGCCACGTGCAGGTTGTAGGACGCGCTCCAAGGGTCCAACTGGTGGAGGTACCAGAGCCGTTGCTGCGCGAACGACAGAGGTCGCCCGCGCTGCGGGGAGGCTTCGGGCGACGGCGCCAGCGGGGTGCGGGGCCGTCGTCCCTCGCTCCGCGCCACGGATATCTGCCGAGCCAGCTCGGCCACGGTGGGTGACCGGAAGAGCTCCCGCACCGTGACGTCGCTGCCGACGGTGGCGCGAATCCGCGCCAGAAGCTGCAGGGCGCCCAGCGAGTTCCCGCCCAGCTCGAAGAAATTGTCGTGCACTCCCACCCCCTCTCGGCGCAGCACCACCTCCCATGCGGCGATGAGCGTCTCCTCAAGGGGGCTCCGGGGCGAATCGAGCACACCGCCGACCAGGGCATTCCGTCGGTGATCGGGAACGGCGGACAGGGCCCGCCGATCCACCTTGCCGGTCGCCGTCCGGGGGATCTCGTCGACCAGCCTGACGTCGAACGGCACGTTGACCGGCAGCCGTTCGCGGGCGAAGCGCGCCAGCTCTCGGGGCGTGGGGCCGCCGTCGGTCACCAGATGGGCGGTGATCCGTGGCGCCGGCTCCGCCCCGGTAACCACCGCGGCCTGCCGCACGTCGGGGTGGCGCAGCAGCACCGTCTCGATCTCGGCCGGCTCGATCCGGATCCCGCCGATCTTGACTTGGTCGTCGCCCCGGCCGAGCAGCTCGAGCTCCCCATCGGGCGCGTAGCGACCCAGGTCCCCGGTGCGGTACATCCGCTCGCCGGGGTGGAAGGGGCTGGCGACGAAGCGTTCGGCGGTGAGCCCGGGGGCGCCCAGGTAGCAGCGGGCCACGCCCGCACCGGCGACGTAAACCTCGCCCACCGCGCCGACGGGGGCGGGCTGGCAGTTGGAGTCCAGGAGGTGGACGCGCATCCCGTCGGCCGGCCTGCCCACGGGCACGGTGGCACGGTGGCGGGCGACCCGGCCCAGCTCGAACCCGGTTGCGTCCCACGCCTCGGTCGCGCCGTAGACGTTGACCAGCGTGCGATCTGGCAGGCGGGCCTCGAACTCCTCGGCCAGATCGGGCGTCAGCGGCTCGCCGCTGGTGGTCCACAACCACAGCGCGGGCAGCGTCCCGGGCAGGTCGCCGCCGTCGTCCAACAGCATGCGCAGCAGCGTGGGCACGAGCAGGACGCGCGTCACGCGGTGCTCCGCGAGGGTCGCCACCAGCCGTGGCGGATCCCGGAGCATGTCGTGGGGGATCAGCACCGACGGCACGCCGCGCAGCAGCGGCCCCAGCGACTCCCACAACGCGTCCACGAAGCTGATCGGGGTCTTCTGGCAGCCGACCTCGCCCGGCTTGAACGGATGGGTACGCCACGACCAGGCCAGTCGGTTGACGACCTGCCGGTGCGGCAGCGCGACCGTCTTCGGCCGCCCGCTGGACCCGGACGTGGCGATCAGGCAGGCGAGCTGGTCGGGCCGGACACGCGGCGCCGGGTTCTCGCTACCGTACCGGGAGATCCGCGCCGCGTCCCGGTCCACCCGGACGACGGACCCGCCGCACTCGGGAGGGGCCAGCTCCGTCCGGGTCACCAGCATCGCCGGGGCGGCCTGCGCGAGGAGGTCCGCCCGCCGCTTCGGCGGCGCGGCAGGATCGATCGGCAGGTAGGCGCCGCCGGCCTTCAGCGTGGCCAGCATCGCGACCATGAGGTCGAAGGACCGCTCCAGGCAGACGCCGACCGGCGTCTCGTCCGTGACTCCCTGCCCGCGAAGGTAGTGGGCGAGCCTGTTCGCGCGGAGGTTCAGCTCCGCGTAGCTCAGGCACGCCCCGTCGTGCACGAGCGCGACCCCGCCGGGGCTGCGGCGGGCCTGCTCCTCGAAGAGCTCCGGGATGGTCCGGCCACCGCCGGGGGCGGCACCCGTCTCCTGCCGGTTTCCCGCGTCGGCGTGCTCGTCGGCATGCCGACCGGGCTGGGACGGCGCCCGGTACGCATGGTGGCGCCGTGTGGGATCGCTCGCCATCGCGGCGAGCACGTCCGCGTAGCAGGCGCCGATCTGGGCCGCCTGGACTCGGCCGATCCGGCCGCCGTCGTACTGCAGGTCGAGCCCGATCCGGGAGGACAACGGATCGACGCTGAACTCGGCGAACAGCGTGAAGTTCGTGCTGTTGGCCGCCGAGGCACCCAGCAGTTGCAAGCCCTCGACGTCCCGGAGCTGCCCGTAGACGTGGAAGTGGACGAAGTTGAAGCCCGTCTCCAGGTGTGCCGCGTCCTGGCCGGCGCCGGCGCGGGTCATCGGGTAGCGCCGGAACGGCAGGCCCGAACGTTCCGCCTCGAAGGTCTGCCGCACCAGATCGGACCAGCTGCCCGGCCGCAGGGTCATCCCCTGCGGCACGACGTTGAGGAACTGACCCAGCACTCGCTCGCCGTCGCCTTCTTCGAGACGGCCGTTGGCCAGCAGCCCCGTGGCGACGTGCGAGCGGCCGGTGAGCAGGCTCAGCACCCGTAGGTGCGCCGCGAGCAGCACACTCTTCAACGGCACGGCCGCGAGCGTGGCGAGCGCCCGCAGCCCCCGCTCCACGTGCTCGGGCAGGGCCACCTCGTGTCGCGCGGGGGCGTCCTCTCCGTCACCTGACGCGTCGCTGACCTCCGGTGGTCGCGTCGGCAGCCTGGCGGCGGGCCTGTCGAGCTGCTCCGCCCAGTAGGCGTGCTGCTCGGCCGACGCGGCCACCTCCCGCTCGCAGCGGACGAACTCCCGGTAGAGACTGGCCGGTGCCTCGGCCCGCATCGTCCTCCCCGCGAGCGCGGCGGCGTAGTGGTGCAGCAGCTCGCTCAGCAGGGACGCGTTGCTCCAGCCGTCCAGGATCAGCGCGGAGGTACTCAGCGACAGCTGGAAGGTGTGCTCGCTCCATCGGCAGGCGTGGATCAGGAACAGCGGCGCCGTGCCCAGGTCGAGGGGGCGTGCACGCTCCCGCCTCGTCCACTCGGCGAGCCACTCCTCCCGCTCCTGGGCGGGGAGCCCGCGCAGGTCCACGACCTCCAGCGGGACGGGGATCTCCCGGTGGACCAGTTGCAGCGGCTCCGCGTACCCGGCCATCTCGATGGAGGTACGCAGGACGGGGTGCCGGGCGCAGATCCCTGCGACCACCTCGGCGAGCCGGTCCGGGTCGAGCCGTCCGCGCAGGTGCAGGGTGAGCACCTGACGGTGGAGGGAGTGGTCGGCGGTGGCTTCCGTGTCGAACAGCATGCCGGCCTGCGTCCCCGAGAGGGGGTAGGCGTCCCGCACGGTGCCGGGCAGCCGGTCGCGGTCCTCCTCGCTGATCATCTCGAACGGCTTACCGGGCCGTGCCGGGCCCCGGGCAGCCGTGGCCACCTGCGCCAGCTCACGCACCGTCTGGTGCTCGAAGACCTGCCGCACCGTCACGTCGAGCCCGAGCTCCCGCGCGCGGGACACCACCTTGATGCTCAGGATCGAGTCGCCGCCCAGCGCGAAGAAGTTGTCGTCGATTCCCACCCGGTCCACGTCCAGCACGCTCGCCCACAGCTCGGCCAGCGTGTGCTCGGTCTCCTTCACGGGCGCGGCGAACGAACCGACCTCAGGGCGCTGGTCATCCGGGAGCGGCAGGCGCCGCCGGTCCACCTTCCCGTTCGCGGTCAGGGGCAGCGCGTCGAGGAACATGAACGTCGCCGGCACCATGTGGTCCGGCAGCCGGCCACGCAGATAGGTCCGCAGCTCGGAGACGGACGGCCGGGGGGCGGTCAAGGTCAGATAGGCGACGAGGCGAAGCGGACCCTCACCGGTCCTTCGCGCGGCCACGGCGACCGAGCGCAGTGCCGGGTGTCGCGCCAGCGCCGCCTCGATCTCGCCCGGCTCGATCCGGAATCCCCTCAACTGCACCTGGTTGTCGACCCGGTCGAGGTAGTCGATGCCGCCGTCGGCGAGGTAGCGTGCCCGGTCCCCGGTGCGGTACAGCCGCCCGCCGGGCTCCGTGGTGAAGGGGTCGGCGACGAAGCGTTCCGCGGTGAGGCCCGGCCGGCCGACGTATCCCCTGGTGACGCAGGCTCCGCCGATGTACAGCTCGCCCGGCACGCCCACCGGGACGGGCCGCAGGCGGTCGTCGAGCACGTGGATGGTGGCGCCGGCCATCGGATGGCCGATCGGGACCCGGGGCCGGTCGTCCGCCGTGTGGCAGCGCCACCAGGTCACGTCGATCGACGCCTCGGTCGGACCGTAGACGTTGTCCAGCCGGGCGTCCAGGAGCTTCAGGAACCGCCGCTCCAGTGCGCGAGGGAGACGTTCCCCGCCGGAGAGGACCAGGCGCAGGCTCGTGCACTGGGTGGCGCCGGGCTCGGCCAGGAACGGCTCGAGCATCGAGGGCACGAACCGCAGCCGGGTGACATGCTCGGCCCGGATGACGTCCACCAGGCAAGCCGGATCACGGTGGCCGCCCGGCGCCGCGACCACGACACGGCCGCCGACCAGCAGGGGCAGGAAGATCTCCTCGATGGAGGTGTCCACGCTGGCCGGGGTCTTGAAGAGCACCCGGTCGGTCTCGTCGAGCTGGTAGGTGTCACGCAGCCAGAGCAGGCGGTTGAGCATTCCCCGGTGTGTGCCCATCACTCCCTTCGGCACGCCGGTGGAGCCGGAGGTATGGATGATGTACGCGAGCGAGTCCCCGGTGACGAAGGATGAGGGCGTTGCCCGCGCCGTCTCACCCGCCGTGGCCGCCGGGCTCAGCACGGTCAGCTCGTCGGCCACGTCCTGGGGCACCAGCCCGGGCTCGGTGACGAGGAGCCGTACCCCCGCGCCCCTCAGCATCTGGCGCAGCCGCTCCGGAGGATGGCCCGGTTCCACGGGCACGTAGGCGGCGCCCGCCTTGAGAACCGCGAGCAGGGTCACGACCAGCTCGGGCGAGCGTTCCAGCACGACACCCAACGGCGCCTCCGGCCCGGCGCCGTGCGCGCGCAGGCGGTGGGCCAGGGCGTTGGCCCGCTGGTTCAGCTCCCGATAGGTCAGCGAGCCGGTCGCGCCGGTCAGCGCGATGGCCTCCGGGGTGCGCCGGGCCTGCTCGTCGATCAGGTCGTGTACATGGCCTCCCGGGGAAGGCACCCCCCGGGAGGCGGCCTCGGCCTGCACCATCTGGTGGCGCTGCTCCTGGCCGATGAGGTCGATCCGCCACAGCGGTGCCTCCGGGTCTGCCACGGCCCGCGTCAGGAACGTCTGGTAGCTGTCGATGAACCGGGCGACGGTGTCGTCGTCGAACAGGTCGGTCGCGTACTCCGCCCAGCAGCTCAGCTCGGGCTCGTCGAAGAACATGAAGGACAGGTCGAACTTGGCCGAGCCGTTGTGGACCTCGAACTCCTCCAGCGTCAGATCCGGGGTGGCGAGCCTGGCGGCGGGCTGGTTCTGCAGGATGAGCATGGCTTGGAAGAGGGGGGTGTAGCTGAGGTCGCGGTCGGGTCGGAGTTCTTCCACGAGGCGTTCGAAGGGGACGCTCTGGTGGTCGAGGGCGGTGAGCGTGGTCCGGCGTACCTCGTGGAGGAGTTCGCGGAAGGTGAGGCCCGGGCTCAGGCGGCTGCGCAGGACGAGGGTGTTGGCGAAGAACCCGACGAGGGCCTCGGTCTCAGGGCGTTCCCTGTTGGCGACCGGGGTGCCCACGCACACGTCGTCCTGGCCGGCGTAGCGGCCCAGGACGGCGGAGAACGCCGCGAGCAGCACCATGAACACCGTGGCCCGCTCACCACGCGCCACCTCCCGCACCGCGTCGGACAGTTCCCGGGTGAGCGCGAATGCCAGTCGGCGGCCTTCCCCGGACCGGTGCGCCGGGCGCGGATGATCGGTCGGCAGCTCCAGCAGCGCGGGCGCATCTGCCAGTTGGTCCCGCCAGTACCGCAGCCCGTCCGCCAGCCGCTCGTCGGTGAGGAACTCCCGTTGCCAGACCGCGTAGTCGGCGTACTGGATCTCGGGCGGCGTCATCGGGTCCGGGCGATCCGCAGCGAAGGCGCGGTAGAGCGCGGCGATCTCCTCGACCAGCACGGCCACGGACCAGCCGTCCGCGGCGATGTGGTGGATCGTCAGCACCAGCAGATGATCGTCGTCGGCTCCGCGCAGCAGCCGGACGCGCAGCGGCCGCCCTTCGGTCAGGTCGAACGGCCGGCGGGTCTCCTCGACGACCAGGCGTCGCGCCGTCGCCTCCGCGTCGGGCCCGCCGATATCGACCACCAACAGCGCGACGGGCGCGGGCTCCCTCACCGACGACACGACAGCGCCGTCCACCAGCGCGAAGCCCGTACGCAGGATCTCGTGCCGCTCGCAGAGCGCGGCGACGGCCCGCTTCAGAATCGCCGGTTCCAGGCGACCTCGCAGCCGCACGGCGGTGTACACGTTGTACGCCGGCTTTCCGGGATCGAAACGGTCGAGAAACCACATGCGCTGCTGCGCGAAGGAGAGCGGGGCATGCCGCGCGGCGGGCCGGGGAGTGATCCTTTCAGCCCGCTCCCGGCGTAGGATCGCCAGCAGCGCCTGGCGCTCCGGTGACAGGGACCGGATCCGGTCCGGCAGATTGGTCACGCCATCCCCCGTTCCCGCAGCATCCGGGCGACCGCTTCGTCGCTGAGGTCCTCGACGGCGGCCACCATGGCCGCCAACTCCGCGTCACCGCTGGAATCCTGAGCCAACCGACGCTCGATCTCGGTGGCCAGACCGGCGACCGAGTCCGTTTCGAACATGGTCCGCAGCGGCATCTCCACGCCCAGCGCCTGCCGGATGCGCGACATCACCCGTGTGGCGAGCAGCGAATGACCGCCCAGGTCGAAGAACCGGTCGTCCGCGCCGACGCGGTCCACCCCGAGCACCTCGGTCCAGATGTCGGCCACCGCGCGTTCCATGCCGGTCCGAGGCTCGACGAACGGCCGGGTCGCCGGCGCGGCGGTGGCGTCGGGGAGCGCGCCACGGTCCACCTTCCCGTTGGCGTTGAGCGGGAAGCCGTCCATCGGTACCAGGACACTCGGGACCAGATAGTCCGGCAACCGCTCCCGCAGGAAGCGGACCAGCTCATCGGGGAGGATCCGCGACTCGCTCTCCCCGGCGTCCCCGCCGTCGCTCGTGGTCTGATCGGCCACCACATACCCGACCAGTCGGGCCTCGCCGTGGTCGTCCCGGCGGGCGATCACCACCGACTCGCGCACAGCCGGATGCCGTTCCAGCGCCGCCTCGATCTCCCCCGGCTCCACCCGGAACCCGCGCACCTTGATCAGGTTGTCGGCGCGGCCGAGGAACTCGATCGACCCGTCCGCATGGAAGCGAACCTGGTCCTTCGTCCGGTACAGACGCGCGCCGGGGACGGCCGAGAAGGGGTCGGGCAGGAATGTCTCCGCCGTGCGGCCGGGGTCGTGGAGGTAGCCGCGCCCCACCCCCACCCCACTGAGGTACAGCTCCCCGGCCACCCCGACCGGCACCGGTGCCAGCCGGTGGTCCAGCACGTAGGCGCGCATGTTCGCGATGGGCCGGCCGATCGACACGATGGGGGGCGAACCGGCCAGTTCCTCAGCCGCAGTGATGGCGATGTGGCACTGGTCGTCGGAGCACTCGGTCGCGCCGTAGGTGTTGAGCAGAGGCACGTGCGGGAAGAGGGTGAGCCATGCGCGGGCGAGGCCCGCCATGAGCGCGTCACCGGTCGGCACGAGCCGGCGCAGCGCGGTGAGTGCCGGGCGCTCCGCGCCGAGGTGGCCGGACTCGTCGACCAGGCCCCGCAGCATGCTCGGCACCACCTGCAGCACGGTCACCGAGCGCCGCTCGACCTCGGTCAGCAGCCGTGTCGGGTCGTCGGCGATCTCTTCCGGCAGGATCTCGGTCCGGCCGCCGACCGTCAGCGCGGCCAGGAACTGCCACACCGACACGTCGAACGACTGCGGACCGTTCTGGGCGACCACGTCCGCGTCGGTGATCCCCAGATCCGCGATCTTGGCCAGGGCGTGGTTGAGCATGCCCTGGTGCTCCACCATCACGCCCTTCGGGACGCCCGTGGAGCCGGAGGTGTACAGCACGTACGCGAGCCCTTCTGGCCGGCACTCGGTGACGTCGGCTTCGTCGCCCGCCTCCCTGGCCGAATCGCCGACTGCCTCGGCGAGGGACAGCACGGGCGGGTGCGGCCCCGACGCCAGCGCCTGTGCCAGGGCGTCGAGGTGCCGTGCCTCGGCGAGTACGAGAACGCAGCGGCTGCGCCGCACGACCTCGCTCATGCGGCTGGTGGGCTGCCGGGGATCGATCGGCAGGTAGGCCGCCCCGGACTTGAGGACGCCGAGCAGGACCACCAGGTAGTCGATGTTCCGGTCGGCGAGGACGGCGACGATGTCCTCCCGGCCGACGCCTCGCTCCCGCAGGCCGCGCGCCAGGCGGCTCGCCCGGCGGTTCAGCTCGCCGTAGCTGATCTCTTGATCCAGGCAGCGCGCGGCGATCCGTTCCGGCGTGGCCTCCGCCTGGCGCGCGATGAGGGCCGGCACAGTGTCCTGTGGCGTCTCGACCGAGCCGGTGCCGGTGCCGGTACCGGTGTCGTTCCAGTCGAGCAGGATCCGCTGCCGCTCGGCCGGGCTCAGCAGGTCGACGTCCGCGACCGGCCGGTCCGGGTCCGCCACCACCGCCTGCAACAGGGTCAGCAGGTGAGCGGCGAGCCCCTCCATCAGCGCGGTGTCGAAGAGGCCGGCGTCGTACTCCAGCAACCCGGTGAGGCCGTCCGGCGTGTCGGTGAGCTCCAGGCTCACGTCGTACTTGGCGGTGCCGTTGCTGATGGCGAGCGGGGTGGTGGCCACCCCCCGCAGCGAAGAGCGCACCACCGGTGCGTCATGCAGGATGAGCATGGCTTGGAAGAGGGGGGTGTAGCTGAGGTCGCGGTCGGGTCGGAGTTCTTCCACGAGGCGTTCGAAGGGGACGCTCTGGTGGTCGAGGGCGGTGAGCGTGGTCCGGCGTACCTCGTGGAGGAGTCCCCGGTAGGTGAGGCCCGGGCTCAGGCGGCTGCGCAGGACGAGGGTGTTGGCGAAGAACCCGACGAGGGCCTCGGTCTCAGGGCGTTCCCTGTTGGCGACCGGGGTGCCCACGCACACGTCGTCCTGGCCGGCGTAGCGGCCCAGGACGGCGGAGAACGCCGCGAGCAGCACCATGAACACCGTGGCCCGCTCACCACGCGCCACCTCCCGCACCGCGTCCGACAGCTCGCGTGGCAGGGCGACCGGGCAGGTGCCGACGGGCGCCGCCTGGCCGGGCGACCGCTGCCGGTCGGTCGGCAGCTCCAGCAGCGCGGGCGCGCCGGCCAGTTGGTCCCGCCAGTACCGCAGCCCGTCCGCCAGCCGCTCGTCGGTGAGGAACTCCCGTTGCCAGACCGCGTAGTCGGCGTACTGGACGGGTATCGCGTCCGGTGCGGCCTGATCCTGCCGGTAGCCACGGGCGATCTCGTCGACGAGGATGCCCAGCGACCAGCCGTCGGACACCACGTGGTGCATGACGACGGCCAGGACATGTTCGTCCGGGGCGAGACGCAGCAGACGCAGGCGCAGGGCGGGCCCGGCGGCCAGGTCGAACGGGCGGGACGCCTCGGCATGGACGCGCCGCATCGCCTCGGCGAACCGCTCGGCCGCCGCCACGTCTCCCAAGTCGTCGACCGGCAGGCTGACCGGGCCGGGATCGGCGACCGCCTGCACCGGCTGCCCGTCGCTCACCTGGAACGTGGTCCGCAGGATGTCGTGCCGCGCCACGGCCTGGCTCAGGCCGCGTTCCAGTGCCGCGATGTCGAGCGGCCCGTGGAACCGCAGCGCGTACGGCAGGTTCATGGCCGCGCTGTCCGGCTGGTACTGCTGGAGGAACCACAGCCGCTGCTGCGCGAACGACACGGGTGCGGGGCCGGAGTCCTCGCGCCGTGGTACGGGCTCCAGTGGCGCGCCGACCCGTTCGTCCACCAACGCCGCCATGTCCGTCACGGTGGGCGCCGTGAACAGCTCCCGTACCCTGATCTCGACCCCGCAGGCTTCCTGGATCCCCAGGGCTACCCGCATCGCGGTGAGTGAAGTCCCTCCCAGGTCGAACAGGCTGGCGTCCATGGGCACCGTGGCCCGTTCCAGGGCCTGGGCCCAGAGGTCGTGCAGTCGCCGCTCCGTCTGGGTACGAGGCCGCGGTGCGGTCTCGGTCCGTGGCCGCCGGGCGGCGGCCAGTTCACCGCGGGCGATCTTTCCGCTGCTGGTCAGCGGCAGAGCGGCGGCGGTCACGAACTCCGACGGAACCAGCGGCGCGGGCAGTCGTTCGCCGAGGAACCGCCGCAGGACACCGCCGTCGATGCCGTCTCCCCCGTCTGCCGTTGGCACCACGTGTGCCACCAGTCGCTGTTCACCGCCGGTCGAGGTGACGGCGACCACGGCTGCGGCGCGCACCCGGGGATGCCGGCTCAGCACCGCCTCGACCTCCGTGGGCTCCACCCGGACCCCGCCCACCTTCACCTGCAGGTCGGCGCGGCCGAGGAACTCCAGGGTGCCGTCGGCGCGGTAACGAGCCAGGTCGCCGGTGCGGTAGAGGCGAGCACCGGGCTGGGCGGCGAACGGGTCCGGCACGAACCGCTCCGCGGTGCGGGCCGGGTCGTGCAGGTAGCCGCGCGCCAGACCCGGGCCGCCCACGACGATCTCCCCCGGCACGCCGACCGGCGCGAGGTTTCCGGAGCGGTCGAGCAGGTGGACGCGCATGCCCGTGATGGGACGGCCGATAGGCACTGTCGCGGACGGCCGCGCCGACACGGCGGCCGCGCCGGTGTCGTACCAGGTGGCGTCGGCCGCGACCTCGGTGGAGCCGTAGAGGTTCAGCAGCCTGGCGTGCGGCAGCTGCTGCCGGAACCGCGTCTCCAGGTCGCGGGAGAGCGGCTCACCGCTCACCGTCCAGGTCCGAAGGTGAGGTAGGGCCTCGCCGGCACCCGCCAGCGCCGTGAGCACCACGCGCAGCAGCGAGGGAACCACAACGATGCGGGTCACACGTTTGTCCCGCAGCTCACGGATGAGCCGGGCCGCGTCGGAGGTGACCTCGTCGTCCAGGATCACGATCGGCACGCCGCGCAGCAGCGGCCCGAACAGCTCCCAGACCGAGTCCACGAAGGTGCCAGCCACCCGCTGGCAGGCCACCTCGCCGGAGACGAACGGATAGGCGTCCCACATCCAGCGCAGCCGGTTCACCACGGCGCGATGAGTCCCCACCACGCCCTTGCGGCGCCCCTGCGAGCCGGAGGTGTACATCACGTACGCGGCGTTGTCGGGAGCCGTCGCCACGGGCAACGGCGCCTCGTCCAGGCCGGTGAGCGCGACCCATCCGGCGTCGAGGACGACGACGGACGCGGCGCCGGTGGCCACGAGGTGGACGTGCCGCTCCTCGGCGAGCACCAGCCGGGCGCGGGAGTCGTCGATGGTGCCGACCAGCCGGGGGGCGGGGTGGGACGGGTCCAGCGGTAGGTAGGCGCAGCCGGCCTTCAGGATGCCGAGTATCCCGATCAGTGCCGCGATCGATCGCCCGGCCGCGATCGCGACCACGTCGTCGGTCCGTACGCCGCGGGCTCGCAGGCAGTGGGCCAGCTGGTTGGCGCGGCGGTCGGCCTCACGGTAGGTCAACCGCGTCCCGCCGTGCGAGACGCAGACCGCGTCGGGGGTCCGTGCGACCTGTTCGGCGAAGAGCTCGGGCAGGCTCCGGTCGTCCGTGCCGGGGAGCGTGGTCGCGTTCCACTCGCGCAGCACCATCTCGCGCTGCGGCCCCGTCAGCAGCGCGAGGTCAGTGAGCCGCGTCTTCGGGTGCGCCACCGCGTCCCGCAGCAGGTTCACGTAGTGGCGCGACCACCACTCGATCGTGCCGGCGTCGAACAGGTCGGTGCGGTAGTCGAAGTTGAGCAGCAGCCGCCCCTCGGACTCGACGGCGTTGAGCGCGAGGTCGAACTGCACATGGGTGAGCGGCAGGGCGACCTGCTCGACCTCGAGGCCCGGCAGGCCGCCCACCACGGCGGGCCGGTCGAGATTGAACACCGCCTCGACGAGCAGCGGCCGGGCGGGGTCCAGGGTGAGTCCGAGCCGCTCGACCAGCACGCTCAGGGGGAGGTCCTGGTGTTCGTAGGCGTCCAGCAGGCCATCGCGGCACCGGCCCAGCAGGTCGGCGAACGGCAGTCGGCCGTCGAGGCCGGCCCGGATGGGCAGGACGTTGGTGCAGTGGCCCACCATCCGCTCCGACCCCGCCATGGTCCGGCCGCCGACCGGGACCCCGACGATCAGATCCTCCTGGCCCGTGAGCCGGTGCAGCAGTGCCTGGTACGCCGCGAGCAGCAGCATGAACGGCGTGGCACCGGAGCGGGCGCTCGTCTCGCGCACCTGGGCCAGCAGCTCGGGCTCCACGGTGACGGTGTGCCGGGCGCCCCGGAAGCCGCGCAGGGCTGGGCGAGGGTGGTCGGTCGGCAGCTGAAGCACCGGGATCGGGCCGGAGAGCCGACCCCGCCAGTACTCCTCGTGGCGCGGATCCGCGATCGCCCGCTCCAGCCACCTCGCGTAGGCGCGGAAGGTAACCGGCCGCGCTCGGGCTGCCGAATCGCCGGACGGTGAGCCGCACGCGGCCGCGTACTCCCCGCAGATGTCCTCGAACAGCAGACCGAGCGACCAGCCGTCGGCGACGATGTGATGGCTGGTCAGCACCAAAAGATGGCTCGTCTCGGCCCGTCGCAGCAGCGCGGCCCGCAGCAGCGGCCCACGGGTCAGGTCGAACGGCCGCCGCTCCTCGGTGGCGATCCGGTCCAGCAGCTCGGTGCCCTCCGCCGTGGGCTGCTCGGTGACGCGGAGGTCCAGGTCGATGTGCGGCAGCACACGCTGCGTCCCGCCGTCGGGGTCGAAAACGGTGCGCAGCGCCTCGTGCCGCTCCACCACCCGACGCAGGGCGCGCCGCAGCGCGGCCACGTCCACGGGGCCGGTCAGCCGCAGCACGCTGGTCTGGTGGTAGGCGGCCGATCCCTCCTCGTCCAGCGACGCCAGCGTCAGCAGGGGCCGCTGACCACTCGTGACGGGAAAGCTCCGGGGCGTCGGGGAAGGCGACGGCAGCCGGTCGAGAGAGCGGAGCGCGGCCAGGCTCTCCCGGACAGCCAGCACGATGCGGTCCACGTCCGCGTCGGTGTGCGCGGCGGAGAGGAACGCGTTGTGGCCCTCCCGGATGTGGATGCCCCGGTGCACCAGGTGGTGGTAGAGCAGGTGGACGTCGTGCGGGGAGGTGAAGCGGAAGAGCGAGCTGAAGTGCACCGCGCGGATGGGCACGTTCTCGTCGTCGAAGAGCTCGTTGAGCCGCCCGGCCATCGTGGCGGTCTTCTGGTTCAGGTCCTCTTGGAGCGCGGGGCCGCGCCGGGCCAGCTCGGTGAGAACCGCGTGGGCGCTCGCCATGGCCAGGGGGTGCTTGCAGAAGGTTCCGGCGAAGAACGTGGTGTCGGCCGCGGGGAAGGAGTCGTCGCCGTAGCGCCAGGCGCCTCCGTCGATCGCGTCCAGGAAGCGCCGGCTGCCGGCGACCGCGCCGATCGGCAGGCCGCCGCCGATCACCTTGCCGTAGGTCGCGAGGTCGGCGTGCACGCCGAACCACGCCTGAGCGCCACCGGGGTGGGAGCGGAAGCCGGTGATGACCTCGTCGAAGATCAGCGCGGTCCCGGAGGCGGCGGTAAGTCTACGCAGCCGCTGCAGGAAGTCTCCGGGCTGCACGTCGGGCCGGCGGCTCTGCACCGGTTCGACCAGCACGGCGGCGAGGTCGTTGCCCAGCTCGGCGATGATCTCCAGCGAACGTGGATCGTCGTAGTCGAGCACGAGCAGGTCGTCCACCATGTGCTGGAGCACGCCCGGTGCGACGGGAGCGGCGGGTGCCTCGGGCCGCAGCTGCCGCCTGGCGCCCAGGGTTCCGTCGAAGACGCCGTGGTAGGAGCCCATGAACATCGCCACCGTGCTGCGGCCCGTCGCCGCGCGGGCCAGCCGCAGGGCGGTCATCACGGCCTCGCTGCCGGAGTTGCAGAAGGCGACCCGGTCCATCCCGGTGCTCTCACACAGCAGCGTCGCGACCTGGCCGGCCAGAGGTGACTGGGCGCCCACGTGCACGCCCCGGTCGAGTTGTCTCGTGATCGCGGCGGTGACGAAGTCCGGTGAGTGACCGAACAGGTTGACGCCGTATCCCATCACCACGTCGATGTACTCGTTGCCGTCGACGTCCCACAGCCGCGCTCCCCGCGACCGTTCAGCGGCGATCGGGTAGAGCATCTCCTTGATCGACATGCGGAAGTCGGACAGCACCCGGTTGTCGTTGTCCGCGAGGGTGGGGCGGTGCTGGGCGGCGAGGCGTTTCGATCCGGCGGTGCGGGCGCAATAGGCCTCGACGAACTCCGCCATCTGTCGGCGGTGCTCGGGATCGACCTCCGCGTCGTCCACGGTGATCGGCCGGTAGGGCATGAAGGGAGCCGGCTCGGTATCCGCGTCCACTGCGGGCGCTGCCGGTGCGGTGGGTTGCGGTGTGGGCGCCGCGTCGGTGGTCTGCCGGTGCCGGGCGACGAAGGAGGAGATGGCGTTCAGGGTGGGCAGGTCGGACATCAGCTGCCGCACGGTCAGCCGCACTCCGTAGGTCTCGCGGATGACCTGTGCCACCTCGATCATGGCGAGGGAGTCCAGACCCGCCTCCAGCAGCATCGCCTCCGGATCGACCGCCTCTGGGGTGCTGCGCAGCAATTGGGCGACGTCTGCCCTGAGCCGTTGCGCGATTTCCCGCTCGCCCAGGTCACCGCCGGCAACGGACCGCCGGGGCGCCGAGGCGACAGGAGGCGGGGCGGCCACCGGGGCGGCCTCGTCCAGCCAGTAACGCTGTCGTTGGAACGGGTAGCTCGGGAGGGTGACCCGCCGGCCCGGGCCCTCCTCGACGGCTTGCCAGTCGACGGGTGCGCCGTGGACGTGGAGTGTGCCCGCAGCGGCCAGGATCGCCCGGGGGTCTTCGACCTCCGGGTCGAGGGAGGGCACCCACGCCAGCACCGCGTCCGGCACCGCCCGGGGGCCCAGGCGGCTCAGCGTCGGCCGGGGGCCCACCTCCAGGAAGATCTCGCAGCCCCGCCGGGCGAGGGTCGCCAGCCCGGCGGCGAAGCGCACCGGCTCACGAAGATGTTCCAGCCAGTACGCGGGCCCGGGCGGCGCTGCGGGGCCGACCAGCTCGCCGGTCCGGCCCGAAACAAGCGGGATGCGAGGATCGTCGTACCGGACCGATTCCACTACCTCTCGGAACTCGGGCAGCATCGGCTCGACCAGCGGCGAGTGGAAGGGCGTGGGCATGTCCAGCGCACGGACCCGGATCCCCCGCGCCTCGAACTCGGCGCCGATCCGGGCGACCTCCTCCCGGCCGCCGGAGATCACCACGCGGTCGGGCCCGTTCACGGCCGCCAGCGACACCCGATCCTGGTGCCGCGCGACGGCGGCGGCCACCTCGTCCTCCGGCGCGGACACCGAGAGCATCAGCCCCTGATCGGCGATCCGGCCGAGCAGGCGACCGCGCTCGGCAGCGAGCCGCAGCCCGTCCGCCGGCCCGAAGACTCCGGCGACGCAGGCAGCGACGTACTCTCCAAGGCTGTGCCCGATCACCGCGTCCGGCCTCACCCCCCACGCCAGCCACTGCTGCGCCAGCGCGTACTCCACGGCGAAGAAGGCCGGTTGGGCGATCCGCACATCGCGCAACTCCTCGGCCGCGCCCCCGTGCGGGTCCAGATAGTCCAACAGGGGCCGGTCGAGGTAGGTCCGCAGGTGCTCCTGGCACTCATCCAGAGCGTCGCGGAACGCCCCGTGCGTCTGGTAGAGGGCGAAGCCCATGCCGGAGTACGGGGCGGTGTGACCGGTGAACTGGAAGGCCACCGAAGGGCGTTCCCTGGCCAGGCCGGCGCTGGCTCCCGCGCTCAGGGCTTCCCCCTCCCGGTAGCAGCGCAGCGCCTGCCGCAGCTCGGGCACTGAGGCGGCCGTGACAGCGAGCCGGTGCGGCAGGTGGGGCCGACCTGTGTGAGCCGTGAAGCAGTAGTCGGCCATGGACTCCTCGGTGTGCCCGGCCAGTTCGTCGTGGTGCCGGCCGGCCAGTTCCCGCAGCGCGGCCTCGCTCCTGGCGGAGACGGTCAGCAGGTGGGCGGTGCGCCGGATCTCCGGCCGCCCGGGCCGGGGCGGGGCCTCTTCGAGTACCACGTGGGCGTTGGTACCGCCGATGCCGAAGGCGCTCACGCCGGCGCGGCGCGGGCCGCCGCGGCTTTCGAAGTCGCGCAGCCGCGTGTTGACGTAGAAGGGGCTGTCGTCGAAGGGGATGTCCGGGTTGGGTTCCTCGAAGTTGAGGCTCGCCGGGATCTTCTTGTGGTGCAGTACGAGCGCCGTCTTGATCAGCCCGGCAACCCCGGCAACGGTGTTGAGGTGTCCGATGTTCGTCTTCACGGATCCGATGGCGCAGTACTGTTTCCGCTCGGTGCTCTGCCGGAACGCCTGCGTCAGCGCGGCGATCTCGATCGGGTCACCCAGCACGGTGCCGGTGCCGTGGGTCTCAACGTAGCCGATGCTGTCCGCCGGCACATCGGCGAAGTCCAGCGCCCCCGCGATCACCGCCGCCTGGGCGTCCACGCTGGGGGCCGTGTAGCTGACCTTCGCGCTGGCGTCGTTGTTGACGAACGAGCCCCTGATGACCGCGTATATCCGGTCGTTGTCGCGCACGGCGTCGGTGAGCCGCTTGAGCACCACGAGCCCCAGCCCGTTGCTGAACACCGAGCCGGCGGCGGACTTGTCGAACGCCCGGCAGTGCCCGTCGGGGGAGAAGATCGCGTCGTCCGCGTAGATGTAGCCGGTCTTCTGGTATGCCTGCAGTGAGACGCCGCCGGCCATCGCCACGTCGGACTGGCCCGTCAGGATGGACTGGCAGGCCAGGTGCACGGCGACCAGCGAGGTCGAGCACGCTGTCTGGACGGTGATGGCCTCGCCGGACAGGTTGAGCTTGTAGGACACCCGGGTCGCCACGTAGTCCTTGTCGTTGCCGACCAGTCCCTGATAGCTCCGGAGCCTGGAGCCGACCCGCGGCATCATGCTGATCGCGTAGGTGTTGCTCGCCGTGCCGGCGTAGATCGCCACGTTCCCGTCGTAGCTGGTGAGGTCGTGTCCGGAGTCCTCCATCGCCTCCCAGGCACACTCCAGGAACAGCCGGTGCTGCGGGTCCATCACCTCGGCCTCTGCGCGGGAGATTCCGAAGAAGTCGGCGTCGAACATGTCGAGGTCCGGCACGATCCCGGCCGCCGGGACGAAGTCGGGATGGTCCGGGTCCACAGGGAAGAACGCGGAGGGCTCCAGCTCCTGGGGGGAGAAGAAGGAGATCGACTCGACGCCGCCCACCAGGTTGTTCCAGTACTCGGTCAGGTTCGCCGCGCCGGGGCATCGGATGGCCATGCCCACGATGGCGATGTCGGTCGGGTTCACGTGCACCTCCGGGGCCTCGTCTGCGTGCTTGGTCATGACCGTCCTCCGCGACGCCGGGCCCGGACCACGTCGGTGAGCTGCCGTCGGCGGGCCGCAGCCGACCGGCTCCGTTCAACGTGCTGGGACGGCCCGGCCTCCAGGCCCGCCAAGTGCGTGGCGAGGGCGTGCAGCGTGGGCCTCTGGAACAGAGTGGTGACCGGCAGTTCCACCTCGAACTCCGCGCACACCAGCTGATGGGCTTTCAACAGGGTGAGCGATGTGCCGCCGACGTCGAAGAAGTTGTCATGCAGGCCGATCCTGTCGATGCCCAGCACCCCGGCCCAGATCTCGGCGAGCCGCAGCTCCAGCCGGGACTGGGGAAACACGAAGTCCTCCTCGAGGCGTGGCCTGGCGGCGGGCGGCTCGGGCAGCGCGCGTCGGTCGACCTTGCCGTTGGGATTCCGCGGCAGTTCCGGCAGCATGGCGAAGACGGACGGCACCATGTGTTCGGGCAGATGTTCCCGCAGGTGTCCGCGGAGCGTGGTGGCGGTCGGCTCGGCTCCCGCGATGGGCACCACGTAGGCGACCAGCCGGAGTTCGCCCGAGCCGTCCGCGCGCGCGGCCACGGCGCTGGCGCGCACCTCGTCGTGATGGTCGAGCATCGCCTCGATCTCCCCGGGTTCGATCCGGAAGCCGCGCACCTTGATCTGGTCGTCGGCCCGGCCCAGGTGCTCCAGGTCGCCGCTGGGCCGGTGCCGGACGACGTCCCCGGTGCGGTACAGGCGGCCACCCGGCTCGGTGGCCGACGGGTCGGGGATAAACCGTTCCGCGGTCAGACCGGGCCGGTCGCGATACCCACGGGCCAGACTCGGACCACTCAGGTACAGCTCACCCGGCACGCCGAAGGGCACGGGCGCGAGGTTCCGGTCGAGCACGTGGGCGCGTATCCCGGGAATCGGCCGACCGACCAGCGCCGTGCGGGTCTCCGGCTCCGTCTGGTCGGTTATCGCGTAGGTCGTGGCGATCCCCGACAGCTCCGTGTGACCGAGCATGTTGACGAAGCGGGCGTCGGAGTCGAGCGTGGCGAGCCATCGCGACGGCAGCCCGGAGGGCATCGGCTCGCTCGCCGCCAGCAGGAGCCGGAACGTTGTCCCCCGAAGCCTCTCCTTCGCCTGCTCAGGGCCCCCGGCGTGCAGCGCGTCAAGGCAGTGCTGCCAGTACGACGGGTTCGCCGACAGCACGGTCGCGCCCTGCCGTCGGGCGAAGTCGAACAACGCGGCCACGTCGGTGACGTGCTCCGGCGAGGCGAGGATGACCGTGGCCCCCTGGCACAGCGGGACGAACAGCTGACGCATCGAGGCGGCGAAGGCGAACGACTGCACCACCAGCTGACGGTCACCCGGCTTCAGTCCGAACTCCGCCTGCAAGGACCTCACCTGCGCGGTCAGACCGGCGTGCGTGACCAGCACACCCTTCGGCTCACCCGTGGTGCCCGAGGTGTACAGCAGACACGCCAAGCCTGCTGGCCATGTCCGATCCCAGCCGAGGTCACCGTCGTCGGAGCGGGCCGAGGCCCCGGACGGGTCGCACACCGGCACCCCGCCGGCCAGCCCGGTGGCGAACTCGACGTCGCCGGTCTGCGCGACCAGGAGCGCCGCGCCTGAATCGCGGATCATGAACTCCAGCCGTGGCCGGGGATGGTCCGGGTCCAGCGGCAGGTAGGCGGCTCCCGTCTTCAGCACCGCGAGCACCGCCACCACATAGTCCACGCCGGTGCGCAGCAACAGTGCCACGACGGACTCCGGCCTCGCCCCGTGCAAGCGCAGGTGGCGGGCGAGCCGGTTGGACCGCTCGTTCAGCTCCCGGTAGCTCAGAGAGCTCGTGCCGTCCGTCACCGCCACGCCGTCCGGGGTGCGCGCGGCCTGGGCCTCGAACAGCCGGTGCACGGCGTCGTGCGCGGCGTCCTGAGAACGCCAGGGTCGGGCCGGGTGGGGGGACAGCAGTCGCTCCTCGTGCTCCGTCCTCAGTGACAGCCGCGTCACCCCGCGGTCCGGATCGGCTGTGGCCGCCCGCAGCAGAATCCTCAGATGCCCGGCGATGCGGGCCACGGTCGCCGCGTCGAACAGGTCCGCGTTGTACGTCCACTGGCAGGCCAGGCCGGCTCCGGTCTCGGCCATCGCCAGTGCGATGTCGAACTGCGTCGCCCGCCGGTTCAGCGCCACCGATGTCACCGGCAG
Source organism: Streptomyces sp. ME19-01-6 (assembly GCF_033793745.1). NCBI lineage: Bacteria > Bacillati > Actinomycetota > Actinomycetes > Kitasatosporales > Streptomycetaceae > Streptomyces > Streptomyces sp. ME19-01-6. The sequence goes on from NZ_JARAXF010000015.1 coordinate 40,745, forward strand.
CTCGCCGATCCGGCCCGGCACACCGTCCACGCCGAGCGCCATCGCCGCGAGACCATGCCCCAGCCGGTCCGCGTGGTACGTGAACGTCGTCTGGAACAGCGGCGGCTGGGTGGCGTCGCGTGGCACGCCGAGCCGCTCGACCAGCCGTGAGAACGGGTACTCCTGGTGCTCCGCGGCCTGCGCCACCGCATCCCGGACCTGCCGGACCACCTCAGCAAACGCCGGGTCGCCGGCGAAGCCGGTGCGAATCGGCACCGTGTTGGACACATAGCCCACCACGTCCGCGAGGGCGGCCCGGCCGCGCCCGGCCATTGGCACGCCCACGACGACCTCGTCCTCGGCGCCGTACCGGGACAACAGCGTCTGGTACGCCGCGAGGAGCACGGCGAACGGCGTCGTCCCCTCCGCCGCGGCCAGCCGGCGCACCCTGTCGGCCACCTCCGGCTCGATGTCGACCTGGTGGGAGGCGCCCCGATACGTCCGCGTCGCGGGCCGGGCCCGGTCGGTGGGCAGTTGCAGCACCGGCAGCGTTCCGCTCAGACGGTCACGCCAGTAGTCCCACATCCTCTCACCGTCCGGGCCGTCGAGCAGCCGCGACTGCTGGTCCACATGGTCCAGGTAGTCGATGGGCGGGCGCCCGGAGGGCGGGGCTTCGGCGCGGACCTCGCCGTAGCACTCGCCGAGCTCCCGAAGGAGCAGCTCCAGCGACCAGAAGTCGACGGCGATGTGGTGGGCGACGAGCAACAGGGCGTGTTCCGTCGCCGACATGGTGAACAGGTGGACGCGCACGACCCCCTCCCACTCCAGGTCGAAGCTCCGCGCGGCTTCCGCGTCGAGTCGGACCCGTAGTCCGTCGGCAGCAACGCCCGTCTCGTGGTGGAACCAGTCGTCGACGGTGTCGTGGCGTACCTGAAGCGGAGTGCCACCGACCGAGGAGTACGTTGTACGCAGTACGGCGTGGCGCGCGATGAGTCGCTCGAAGGCCGTCCGGAGGGCCGGTACGTCCACCTCCGCGGCGATGCGCACGGCGGCCGCGACGTTGTAGGTGCCGCTGTCGCCGGCCAACTGATGCATCGTCCACATCGCCTGCTGGCCGGGCGAGAGAGGGTACTCGTCGACATCCGAGCGGTCAGCGGGTGACTCGGCCGCCCGGCCGGTCGGCTCGGCGGGGTCGGCGGGGTCGGCAAGATCAGAGAGGATGAGTGCGGCGAGCTCGCCGACGCTGAGTCCGCGCAGGACAGCGGAGGCCGGCAGACACACGCCGGTGGCGGTCTCGACCCCGTGGGCCAGCTCCAGACCGGCCACCGAGTCCAGGCCGTGCTCGGTCAGCAGCCGATCGGCGCGCAGCTCGGCCGGCGGCACCCGCAGCAAACGGGCCGCCGCGTGGTGGACGTACTCCCGGACGAGCGCGGCCCGCGCCTCGGGATCGGCGGCCAGCAGCTGGTCGCGGGTGACCGGGGGAACCTCGGCGCCTGGATCGTCCGCCGACTCCGCCCGAACGACGACGGGCAACGCGTCGTCCAGGAACCGACTGCGGCACAGGCTCCGCTGGACCTTGCCGCTGGTCGTGCGCGGGACGCCGCCGGGGCGCACCAGGACGACGGTGTGCGCCTGCAACGCGTGCCGCGCCGCGACGCGTTCGCGGATCGCTTCGATCACGACGGTGAGGTCACCGCCGCCGGCGTGGCGTCCTTCGACCTCGTGCACCACCACCAGGCGCTCCTCGTCGCCCACGGGCACGGAGAACGCCGCCCCGGCGGCGGGACGTAGCGCTGGATGCGCCCGCGCCACGCTGAACTCGATGTCCTCGGGGTAGCAGTTGCGGCCCCGGATGGTGATCAGGTCCTTGAGGCGTCCGGTGATGAACAGCTCGCCGTCGTCGAGGAATCCGAGGTCTCCGGTGCGCAGGAACGGGCCCTCGTCGCTGTCGGCGAGACGCGCGCCGAAGGTGGCGGCGGTCTCCTCGCGCCGGCCCCAGTACCCCTGAGCCACGCTGGCGCCCGAGACCCACACCTCACCCACCACTCCGGGGGGCCGCGGCCGCGCCGTCTCAGGGTCCACGATTCTGACGCGTTGCCCCGGCACCGACGTCCCGCAACCCACCAGGGTGTAACCGTCCGGGTCCGGCGCGACGCGGCCGCGCTCCAGCTCTGCGCGGGCCACCGGCCGGGTCACGGGCCGGGCCGCACGGTCGCCGCCGCTGACGATCAGAGTGGCCTCCGCCAGGCCGTAGCAGGGGTAGAGGGCTTCGGGACGCAGGCCGCAGGGGGCGAAGTACTCCGCGAACCGGGCCAGGGTCTTGGCCCGGACGGGCTCGGCGCCGCTGAACGCCACATGCCAGCTGCTCAGGTCCAGCTCGTCGCGCTGCTCGGGCGTGACGCGGCGCACCGCCAGGTCGTACGCGAAGTTGGGGCCGCCGCTGCTGGTGGCCCGGTGCTCGCTGATGGCACGCAGCCAGCGCAGTGGGTCGCGCACGAAGGACTGCGGCGTCATCAGGGTCACCGGGAACCCGACGTACAGCGGCTGGAGCAGCCCGCCGATGAGGCCCATGTCGTGGTAGGGCGGGAGCCAGGAGACCGCGCGGCTGTCGGCGGTGTGTCCGAAGCAGCGCTCGATGTGTCCCATGTTCCGCATCAGGTTGCCGTGGCTGAGCACGACTCCCCGGGGCGCGGTGGTGGATCCGGAGGTGTATTGCAACAGTGCGATCGAGTCCTCTGCCAGCGGGGGCCGGGGGTCTTCGGCGACCTCGGGCAGGTCGTCGGTGGCCAGGATCACGGGTCCGGAGGCCAGCGGTCGGCGGTCGGCGATGGCGGCGGTGGTGAGCGCCACGGCCGACCGCGAGTCGGCGGCCAGGCGCGAGATGAGGCCGACCGCACGCTCGCCGTCCGGCGGGTACGTGGGCACGGCCACCAACCCCGCGTACCAGGTGCCGAACAGGCCCGCGACGTAGTCCAGGCCCGGTGGGTAGAGCAGCAGGGCCCGCTCGCCGGGAGCGAACCGCTCGGCGAGGTGGTGCCCGATGGCCCGCGCCCGGCGATCCAACGCCGCGTAGGTCAGCGTGGCCGGGCGGCCCGTGCCGTCGGTGAGGAAGTCGTAGGCGTGCCGGTCCGGCTGCCGCCGGGCGCGCCGGCGCAGCACGTCGGGCAGGGTGGCGGCGGGGGCGGGGAGGGGCGTTGTCACTGGTCCATCCTTCTGGCCGGAGGCCGCAGGGGATCGGTGGTGGGGCCCGCCGCCGTGTCGGCGATCTCGAAGGACAGGCCCTCGGCCCTGGCCTTGGCGATCTCGGCGTTGACCCGGTCGGCCACGCCTCGCTCCGCCAGCCAGGAGTCGTCGTAGAAGGTCGCAAGGTAGTTGTCGGCGCCGTCGGCGATCACTGCGACAGGGCATCGAGCCCGCCTCAGGTCACCGTGAAGGTTGGCCAGGTAGGCGGCGAGCACCGCGCCTCCGGAACCGCCGATCCGCAGGCCGGTGTCCTCGCTCAGCATGCGGCAGCAGGCGAATGCCTCCACATCGAACACTCGTGCCACGCGGTCGTGGTGATCGGGCCGCAACAGGGTGGAGCGCCGGGTGGCACCTATGCCGGTGAGCAGGTGAGCCTGTGCCCGGTCGCCGGTCGCCAGGGATCCCTGGACATCGACCGCGATGACGCGCAGGCAGGGCGACACCGCCCGCAGGCCCTCGCTGACTCCCGCGAGCGTGCCGCCGGTACTCACCGCCGCGAGCACCGCGTCGATGGCCCCGTAGGTCTGCTCGATCAGCTCCGGGGCCGTCGTACGGCGATGTACCCCGGGGCCGGCCGGATTGTGGTACTGGTCGGTCCAACGGAGTCCGGGATCGGCGTCGGTCAACTCGGCCACCTTGGCCAGCCGGGTGAGCAGATAGCCGTCGTGTTCGTCCCGGTCGGTCACCTGGTGCACCGTGGCTCCCTGGGCGCGCATCAACTCCTGCACCGAGGAAGGCACCTTCGGGTCGACGATGGCGATGAGTTGGCAGTCCATCCGGGCCAGCAGATGGGCGAGGGCCAGCCCGAGGTTTCCCGAGGTGGACTCCACGACCTGGGTACCGGGATACAGCGGGCGCCGGCTGGACAGAGCGGCGAGCAGTCCGAGCGCGGTCCGGTACTTGATCGATCCGGTCGGATTCTCCTGTTCCAGTTTCAGCCATAGACGGTGCGTCGCGTCGGCGTGGTGGACCTTCAGGGCGCGCAGCGGTGTGTGGGTTCTCGCGTCGACGATCAACGAGTCCGGGGTCGGGACCGGTGGCCCACCGGTGTGGAGGGTCATTCACCTGCCTTTCGCTCAAGCCTTGCCGCGAGACACCTGAGCGACGACATTCCGATGAAGTCCTTGAAATTCACTCCGGAATATCCGAGGTCGGCGAGACGTCGCAGGAAGGCGGGAATCCTGAGGAAGTCCCCGTGGAGCTCCGCGTAGGTCGCGGAGATGCGCGGCGTGCGATCGGGATGCAGACTCCGGAAGACGGAGCAGACGGCCGCTTCCCGATCCAGCAGCGGCGCCTCGTCCGGCGCCTCGGCGTCGCCGCTGCCCTCCGCGATGACACGCGAGAGCCGCCATCCCTCCAGGTCATCCGGGTGCTTGGGGGCCGAGTCGCACAGGACGTAGTGGGTGGGAACCATGAGGGAGGGATGGTTCGACACCTCGTCGCGAAGGTACTCGCGCAGCTTCGCCGGGGTGACGGATTCGTCGTTCGGCTGGGCGTAGCAGACCAGCCGCGAAGCGTCGTCGCGGCCGCCCTGCCGGCGTACGAAGACATGCGCCACGACGACCCCACGGCACTCGTTCACGACATGATTCAGATACGCGAGATCGATCCACGACTGCCGCACCCGGGCCCAGCCGGGACCGTTCCAGGGAGCGTCCAGGCGTATCCGTTTCGACAGCTCGGAGAGAGGCGTTTCGCCGTCGGCGACGAGTAGTTGCGCCAGCTTCTCGAAGAGCGACAGGAGGGCCTGTGCCGTGATGCGTGGCAGCAGCCCCTCGGGGCACCGCAGACACAGCTCCAGTGCGTCTTCGACCGGCGTCACGTCCAGTCGGAAGTTGGGCGTCCGGTAGTCGATGGTCCGCTGGGTCACGCGCCCTTCGACGAAGTCCGCCGGCAGCGAGGTGAATTCGTTCCGGTAGTCGTGGTAGGCGAAGATCACGGAATTGGTGAAGCGTGAACCCGCGTCGAGTGACTGACGTGCCTCTTCCATCACCAGTTCGCCGACGTCGAAGAAGCCCTTGCTGTAGGCGAAAATCAGTTCCTTCAGGCAGTTGCGCGCTATCTTCGAGAAGGGAGGATCCCCGGCCACGTCGATGACGACGCGCAGCTCGTCCGAGAACCGGCCCACGCTGTTGCTCAGGTGCGGCTTGAACCGATTGGACGACACGACCCCGATGGCGCAGGATTCGTTGCGCGTCCAACCTGCCAGAATGACCGCGAGCAGCGCGAACAGCGATGTCGGGACCGTGACTCCCAGATGGCCCGCCAGCGTCCGGCACAGGTGCGCCAACCGCCGGGAGACCAGAGTGCTTTCGATCATCGCCCCCTCGCGGGGGGCACGGTTCCAGTAGAGCGAGCGGTTCCAGCGGAACGGCAGTGTCGAGTGCGGCCCCGCCTCCAGACCGCGCCGCCACGCCGCCAGCGAGCCGCCGCGCACCGCCTGGGGCCCACGGCCGGGCCCGGCCCGCCCCTGGTCGACCGGATGCCAGGTGACCGGGGCGAGATCGGGTGGTGAACCGCTGTGTTCCGACTTCAGCAGCTGCTCGAACTCGGTCCGCAACACGCCGATCGAATAGTGGTCGACGGAGATGTCCGGAAGGGTGAACTCAACGCTCCGCACCACTCCCCCGGAAACCTCGGCGACGACCCGCAGCCAGGTCGGCTGCGCCACGGTCTCGCCGGGCGAGGCGCTTGCCTCGTCGCCGATGACGGTGATATGCGGTGTGACCCCTGAGTGCACGTACTGGACTGGAGCGCCGTCGGCACCGATCTCTACGCTGGTGCGCAGCGTCTCGTGCCGATCCATGAGCCGGTGGACGACTCTCCGCAGCAGCTCGACCGTCATCCCGGACGGCGCCTCAGTCTTCAGATGGATGAGGGGGAGCTCCTCGCGCTCCGTCGGGGCCGTGGTATCGAGCAACCAGACCCAGTGCTGATTCCCCGACAGCGGGCCAGAGCGATGGATTTCTGCCATGTCACGCCCCCCTATCTGCCGGACACGGCGTCGGACGAGGGTAGTGACGCTGAGCGCCACGATTTCCAGAGCTTCGAGTACGGACCTGAGGCGCGTATCAGTTCCTGGTGGCTGCCTGTTTCGCTGATGCGGCCGTTCTCCAACATGACGACGCGGTCCGCTTCGAAGGCCGTGTGCAGCCGGTGCGCGATGGCGACGACGCTGCGCCCCCGCAAGACGGCGGCCAGCGATCGTTCCAGGCTCCGAGCCGCGTGCGCCTCCAGCAGAGATGTGGCCTCGTCAAGCACGACGATCCGGGGATCCGCGGCCACCACCCTTGCCATGGCGATCTGTTGGGCCTCCTTCGGGGAGAGCGCATGCCCGCCCGGGCCGACGACGGTGTCCAGGCCACGGGGCAGCGCGAGCGCCCAGTCGAGTGCCTCCATCGCCTGAAGTGCCGCGCGCACCCGGTTGTCATCCGCTTCGACGCCACGCACCGCCAGGGCGACGTTCTCCCGAACGGAGGCGCGGAAGACGTGGCTCTCCTGGGTGACCAGGACGACGTGTGCCGCCGACTCGTCACGGCGCAGGTCCACGACATCGACCCGTCCCAGCCGTACCGACCCGGACGTCGGCACCTGCAGCCCGGCGACGAGCTGCCCGAGCGTGCTCTTGCCGGCCCCGCTCGGCCCGACGACCGCCACGCGCTCCCCGGGTTTTACGTCAAGATCGATGCCGTGCAGCACCTCGCTCCCCCGGTCGTAGCCGAAGCGCAGTCCCCGCACCGACACGGTGTCGCCGCGCGGGCCGTCGGTCGGCCGAGCTGCCGCCCCCGGTCCCGGGACCTGTACCTGAGCGCCGACCACCCGCCGCAACGCCACCTCGGCGATCTGCAGGGCCTCCAGCAGGGAGGTGATGACGTCGACGGGCTGGGCGAGTAGCCGCGCGTACGCGGCGACCGCCACCACGTCCCCCGGCGAGGCGTAGCCGTGGCTGTGCAGCACAGCGCCCGCCACCAGGACCGCGACCATGGCCAGGAGATGGCCAAGCTCAAGGGATGGTATCCAGACGGTCCGCAGGCGCAGGGTGTGCCGCTCGGCCGCCGCGATGTCCCTCACGTCCTCTTCCGCGCGGGCGACCCGGGAGCGCTCGAGTCCGAGAGCTTCGACCGTGCGGATCCCCTCGACGGTCTCGTGGACGCCGTTGTTGATCTCCGCCCACGCGGCCATCACCCGGCCGTAGCCGCTCGCGGCGCCGCGCAGATACCAGCGGGTGGCCGCCACCACGATCGGCAGGCCGAGCAGGACCACCACGGTCAGTAGCGGGTTGACGAGCAGCATGGCCACCACCGTTGCCAGCGCGGTGACGGACGCGACGAAGAACTGCGGGCCGGCGAACCGGACCGTCTGCGCCAGCCGCTGCACGTCGCTCGTGGTGCGGGCCACCAGGTCGCCGGTACCGGACCGCTCCACGGCCTGCAGCGGCAGCCGGACCAACCCGGCCAGCAGATCCTCACGGATGCGGGCGAGGACGTCCTCCGCGAGCGCGGCCGAACGGCGACTGCCCCACCAGGTGAGCGCCACCTGCACCGCCAGCCCGGCGATGAACAGCAGGGCGAGCCCGTCGATGGTCGCAGTGCTGACGCTGCCATCGCTGACAGCGTCGACCACCGATCCGAGAATGCGCGGGCCGAGCAATCCGGCCGCCGCGGCGATCGCCTGGACCACGATCAGCAGAATGATCGGGTTCCGGTGCGCCGCCGCGAGACACCGTGCGTAGCGTCGGGTGTCCCGGACCGAGGCCACGGGCAGGCGGTCGTCGTCCCTCACCCTGCCTCCCTCAGCACGGCGGCCCGGTATCCGGGCTCGTGGGCGAGAAGTTCGGCGTGGGTGCCCGTCGCCCGGACCGAGCCCTCCACGACAAACGCCACGTGATCGCACTGTTCGAGGACAAACGGACTGGTGGTCACAGTGAGCGTGGTGCGCTCGGCCCTGATCCGGCGCAGACCCCGCGCGATGAGCGCCTCGGTGTGGGCGTCCACCGCGCTGGTGGGCTCGTCCAGGAGGAGGATCTCGGGATCCACGACCAGGGCCCGGGCCAGTGCCAGCCGTTGCCGCTGGCCACCGGACAACGACCGTCCCCGGTCGGAGACCACGCTGTCCAGGCCGTCGGGCAGGGCGGCGGGGATGTCCGACGCCGCCGCCGCGGACAGGGCGTCCGCCGGGTCGACGCGCCCGCTGCGGCGCGGCGGAGCCAGCGTGGCCCGAAGTGTCCCGGCGAACAGGTACGGCTCGGTGTCGACGGCCAGGATGCGGCCCCGCACGCCGGCCAGGGGCAGATCGCCCAACGGGATGCCGGCCAGTCGAACATCGGCCTCGCGGTAGCGGCCCAGCCGATCGACCACGGCGCGGGCATCGGCCGCCGAGGCGCAGACGACCGCGGTGTGGGCCCGTGGCATGACGGTCAGCCCGAGGTCGGCGTCGCGGAGTTCGGACCACTCCGGGGGCATCGCCGCGTCCGCGCCCTCGCCCAGGTCTCGCCCGATGGAGAGAACGGCGTGCACGCGCCGGGCCGCGACGTGGCCGCGGACCAGCATGCCGACGACCTCCGCCAGGGTGCTCAGCGGCAGGACGAGAAACGTCGCGTACCCGTACAGGGCGACGAGCTCGCCTGGTGAGATGTCACCACGGGCGGCATACCGGGCGCCCAGCCAGGTGATCAGGACGATGAGCAGCCCGGGAAGCAGGACCTGGAGGGCGTCCAGATGGGCCTGGATGCGGGCGGACCGGACGCCGGCCGCCCGCAGGCGCTGTGAGGCGGTGCGGAACCGTTCGAAAACGGCCCGCTCACCGCCGACCCCCTTCAGCACACGCAGCCCGGAGACGGTGTCGGCGGCGAGCGACGTCACCTCTCCGAAGACGTCTCTGACCTCGTGCTGCCGCGACTCCAGCGGTTTGATCAGCATGGCGGTGACCAGCAGCACGATCGGCACGCCGACGAGCACCATCAGTCCCAGCGCCCTCGAGAAGGAGAGCACCATCACGGCGACGATGGGGATGGACACCAGGGCGCCCGCCCCTCGCGCAGTGCGGTCGAAGGAGAAGCCGATCGCGGCGCTGTCGCCGCCGGTCAGCGCCATCACCTCGCCGGAGGCCAGGCGGCGCCGTAACCCGTCGCCCACGGCGGTGACGTGGCCGGCTGTCAGCTGCTGGACCCTGAATCCCGCCGTGAGGCGGTTCCATACGCTCATGCGGTGCCGCAGGACGCCGGTCGCGGCCCCCGTCAGGCCGAGCACGGCGCAGGCGGTCACCCAGGTGACGAAGGCGCCGGTGTCCTGACGCACCACGCCCTCGTCGATCGCCCGTCCCGTGGCAGCGGGAACGAGGGCGGCGCAGGCCATCGACGCGCCGCCCAGCACCATGCCGAAGATCAGCGAGGGCCATTGCCGCGCGGCCAGCCAGAGGTAGAAGAGCAGCGGGGACCGCAGATCGGGCTCGCCGAGATCGGCGATGGGATAGTCCGGAACCAGCCGGGGCCGGCGCTGCCGCGTCTCAGCCGTGGTCATCGGCCCCCCGGTTCTCTTCCACGAGGCGGGCCGTCGCGGCGATCGTCGGCTCGTCGAAGAACTCGGGCAGCGGCAGTTCGAAGCCGTAGCGCGTCTCGAACCAGTGGACGAACTGGAGGGCCAACAGCGAGTCGCCGTTCAGATCGCCGAAGAAGTCGTCGTGCGGCCCCACTGAGTCCACGGGCAGGAGTTCCTCCCACTGACCGGTCAGCTCCCGCTCCACGGGGGTCAGCACCGGGGTCGGGGCCGTTTCGTCCCTCCGCACGGGAGCGGAGGGCTCGGGGAGCGCGGCGTGGTCGACCTTGCCGTGCCGGTTGACCGGAATCTCCGCCAGCGTGACGAAGGCGGACGGGATGTAGCTGCGGGCCAGGCTCCGGCGCAGGTGCGCGGCGTACTCGGCGGCCGAGGCGCTCCGACCCGGGCGTTCGACCAGATAGGCGGTGAGGCGGGCCGTACCGTGCCCGACCGGCCACGCCGTGACCACCGCCTCGCGCACCGCGGGGTGCCGCGTCAGAACGGCTTCCACCTCGGCGGGCTCGATCCGCACCCCGTTGACCTTCACCTGCCGGTCGCGCCTGCCCACGCAGTGCAGCACGCCGTCCGGCCCGTGGAATCCGAGGTCACCCGTGAGATACATCCGCTCGTCGGTTCCGAACGGGTCGGGCACGAACGCCGCCGCGGTGGCCCTGGGATCCCCGTGGTAGCCCCGTGCCAGCCCGGTGCCCGAGACGCAGATCTGCCCGACGCTGCCAGGGGGCACCGGACGCATCCGGTCGTCCAGCACGTAGATCCGGGTGTTGCGGGCAGGCCGGCCGATGGGAGAGGACGCGTGCTCGCTCGGCTCCGTGACGAAGTGATGGGCGACGTCGTCGGACGACTCGGTGCAGCCGTAGGCGTTCATCAGCGGGATGTCGGGCTGACAGTCCCGCCAGCGCCGCGCGAGCCGCTCCGGCAGAGCCTGGCCGGTGGCCACCAGGCGCCGCAGCCGTGGCAGTTGGCTCGGCCCGGTCTCCAGAAGATCCACGACACTGGAGAGGACGGTCGGCACGAGCTCGACCACCGTCGTCCCCGTCTCGCGGAGTCGGTCCAGCAACTCGCCGGGCTGGTTGGCCGGGGCGTTCGGGATGATCTCGACGCTGCCGCCGACAGTGAGGGCGGCCAGCATCTGCCACACCGAGACGACGAAAGTGGACTGCGCGGTGCTCGCCACGCGACTGGTCCCATCCAGGCCCAGCTCCTCGGCCTTCGCCCGCAAGTGGTTGGCCACCCCCGCGTGGTCGAGCATGACGGCCTTCGGGGTGCCTGTCGAACCCGAGGTCGTCAGGACCACGGCGAGGTTGTGCGCGAGTGCGCGGCTGGGCACACCCGGGGACGGGGAGTCCGCCGCCTCGTCCGCCTCCGCCGCCTCGTTGGCGTTCTGCTCCGTCAGCAGCGGGATGCCGAACTCTGCTGTCGCGGCGTCGAGCCCCGCCTGCGCGGCTTCCGGAACGGGACCGACCCGCAGGGCCGCCGCCGGACGCAGGCGCCGCAGCGTCCCGGCGATCCGCTCCCCCGTGGCGTCGGGATCCAGCGGCAGGTAGGCGCCGCCCGACTTGAGTACCGCGATGACCGCGACGAGATAGGGGATGTCGCGTTCCCCGCACAGCGCGACCAGCCGGTCAGGGCCTATCCCCTGGGCGGTCAGGAGGTGGGCGAGGCGGGTGGCGCGATCGTCGAGTTCCCCGTAGGTCAGGGACCGGCCGGAGCACGCCACCGCCGAAGACCGGGGATTACGACGTGCCTGGCGCTCGAAGAGAGTGACGAAATCGTCCGCCGCGCCCTCGGATCGCTCGGACTGCTCGGTTGCGGTGGTGGGGTTCCACTCCACGAGGACCCGGTGCCGGTCCTCCTCGGCCAGCAGGTCGGCGACGTCGTGCCGGGTGCGGGGCCCAGCGTTGACGCGCGTGAGGGCCTCCGCGTAGCACCTGCCGATCACGGCGATCTGGTGCTCGGCCAGGCCGTTGCAGTTGAGTACCAGGTTGACCTCGCCGGTTTCGCTGTCCATGGAGAAGTCGGCGAGCAGGTCGAGCCCGGTTCGATCGAAGAACGCGCCACCGTCCACCGTGACGCCTCCGAGCCGGGAGAGCTCACGGTAGACATGGAAGTGGGTGAAGTTGAAGGCCGTATCGAACAGTCGGCCCTCACCGTGCTCCCGTTGGATCTGAGCCGTCGGGTAGCGACGGTGGGGCAGCTGCGCCACCTCGGAGCGGAATACGCGAGTGATGAGATCGGTCCACGTGCCCGTTTCCACGGACAGGCGGAACGGCACCGTGTTGAGGAACTGTCCGACGACCCGCTCGCCGTCCTCGGTCTCGCATCGGCCGTTCACCGTGACGCCGCTGAGCACGTCGTCCTGTCCGGAGATCGCACTCAGGACCCGCAGATGCACGGCGAGCAGCACGCTCTTGAGCGGAACCGCCAGCGAGCGGGCCAGTTCGGCGAGCGCGAGGCCGGTGCCGGGGGGCAGCGCGACGCGCAGCGTTCGGTGCTGGGCGGGTGGTCGGGCACCGGACCAGCCCCTGGGCAGCCGGGTGGGAGTGGCGTCCCGCAGGTGCTCGGCCCAGAAGTGCCGCGCTTCCTCGTCCGCCAGGGCGGATCGCTCCAGGGCGACGAAGTCGCGGTAGGTGGACCGCAGCGGCTTCGGGGCCTCGTCGGCGCCCTCCAACACCCGGCGGTACCGCTGGAAGATCTCGGTGAGCAGGACGGCCACGCTCCACCCGTCGAAGATGGCCTCGTGCAGCGTGAACGTCAACTGGCAGCTGTCGACGCCCAGGATGTGGGCGGCGATGCGCAGGAACGGGGGTTCGCTCCAGTCGAAGCGGTGGTGCTTCTCGCCTTCGATATACCTGGCGACGGCTGCCTCGCGCTCGTAGGGGCCGACATCCCGCAGGTCCAGCACGTGCAGCGGGATGCGCACCGACCGGTGGACCAGCTGCATCGGCTCCCGGAAGCGGGCCAGGTCGAAGGAGGTACGCAGGATCGGGTGGCGGGCCACCACATCATCGAGGGCCCGGCGCAGCGCCGCCTCGTCGAACGCGGTGCGCAGGCGCACCGAACGCACGTTGTGGAAGACCGGTGGGCCGGCCTGGGACTCGCTCTCGTAGACGGTGCCCGCCTGCATCATGCTCAGCGGATACGCGTCCTCCACGTCGTCCGGAAGCCGCACCCGCGCCGCGGCGTCAACCATGGTGTACGGCCCCGTCGGCGGCAGGCCGGCGGACCGCTCGCGCTCGTGGAGCACCTCGCTGAGCGCGCGGATCGTCGGGTGTTCGACCAACTGCTGGACCGAGAAGTTCAGCCCGCGCGCCGCGGCTTGGGAACGCAGTTGAATGCTGCGGATCGAGTCACCGCCGAGCGCGAAGTAGTTGTCGTCGATTCCGACGCGCTCGATGCCCAACACGCCACCCCACACGGCGGCCAGGATCTCCTCGCGCTCGGTGCGCGGCGCGGCGTAGCCGACCGACAGCTGGGGCCGTCCGTCGTCCGGCTCCGGGAGCGCCGCCCGGTCCAGCTTGCCGCCTGCCGTCGTCGGTAGGGCGGCGAGTTGCGTGAAGGTGGCGGGGATCATGAATTCTGGCAGGTCTCCCGCGAGGAAGTCCCTGAGCTCGTCGTTGGACGGTACCCCCCCGGAGTCGGTGGCGACGCAGTAGGCCACCAGGTACCGGCCTCCTCGGCGATCAGTTCGGGCCGTCACGGCGGCCTCCCGGACGCGTGGATGCCGACGCAGCGCCTCTTCGACCTCACCGGGCTCGACGCGGAATCCGCGGATCTTCACCTGGTCGTCGATCCGGCCGAGGAACTCCAGCGTGCCGTCGGCGCGGAACCTGCCCCGGTCCCCGGTCCGGTACATACTCGCCGTCTGCCGGCGGGCGGCCGGGTCCGGCACGAACCGCTCCGCCGTCATGCCTCGCCGGGAGAGGTAGCCACGGGCGACCCCGGGGCCGCCGACGCAGATCTCACCGGGCACTCCGATGCCGACGGACCTCAGCCACGGGTCCAGCACCTGGATCGACACGCCAGGCAGCGGCCGGCCGATGACCGACGGGTCGGTGGTCCCGGTTATCTCACAGCCGGAGGCGTTCACGGTGCACTCGGTCGGTCCGTAGAAGTTGTAGGCGCGTACCCCGCCCGTCTCGCGCAGCCGCTGCCACAACTCTGTGGGCAGGGGCTCACCGGCGACGAGGAGCAGAGAGGGCCGTGGCCGGGCGTCGTCCAGCAGTCCGGCCTCGATCAGCGCCGCGAGGTGCGTCGGGGTGCAGTGGAGGAAGTCGATGTGGTGGGACCTGAGATAGTCCACGAACAGCCGCGGGTCCCGCCGGGTCTCCTCGGGGAGGAGGTGCAGGCAGTGCCCCTCCAGGAGCAGGAGAAGGGCCTGCACCGAGGCGTCGAAGGCCAGGGGTGCGTTGAGTACTCCCGCCAGGAGGCGGTCGGACCGCCGGATGGGCACGACCTCCCGCATGGCCTGGTGGAACCACGTCAGGGACCGGTGTTCCACCATGACACCCTTGGGCGCGCCGGTGGAACCGGAGGTGTAGATGATGTAGGCCGCGTCCCGCGCTCCCACCATGGGGCCGGCGCTGTCGGTGGCGGTGGCGGTGGCGGTGGCGGCATCGAATCGGTCGATTCGGATCACCCCGGCGGGCAGCCCGGGAAGGCCCGGCGGCGCTTCGCGGTCGAGGACCAGGGCCACCGCGCGGGAGTCCGTAAGGATGCCGGACGCACGGTTCACGGACTCGCCCGGCACGATCGGCAGGTAGGCGCAGCCGGCCTTGAGGACGCCGAGCAGGGCGACGACGAGGTCCGTCGACGGGGCCGTCCAGAGCCCGACGATGTCGCCGTGCCCGGCCCCGGCGTCACGCAGTCGGCGGGCGAATCGGTCGGCGCGGTCGTTCAGCTCGCGATACGTCACTCGCTGCTTGCCGCACCTGAGCGCGGTGCGCTCGGGCTGCCGGCGCACCTGGGCCTCGAAGCGGTGGTGGAAGAGACCGGCCGTGCCCTGTGACGGCTCCTCCGGCAGCGGCTGTCCCACAGCGAAGGCGGCGAGCGTGCGGCGCTCTTCCGTTCCCAGCCAGCGCAGCGAGCGGACCGCGGCCTCCGGTCGGCGGGCGGCGTCCGTCGCCAGGGTCCGCAGCCGCTCCAGGACCAGCCCGTCAAGGCCGTCGTCATCGAACGACCGCACGCCGCCCCGCAGTTCGACGGCCAAGCCGTCCGGGAGCCGCAGGCAGGCGAGTCGACTGCCGTACGTCTCGCCCGCCGCTTCCAGGGCCGCGATGGACAGCTCCGTACCGTCGGCCGACCAGGTGGTGGAGGCGTCCGCGTAGGAGAACACCTCGCGGATCCACGCGTCCTGCGGCATCCCTGCGGAGCGCATGAACGAGGCCGGATCGAAGTACTCCTGCCATCGTCCGCGGTCGCGCACCTCCTCGCCGGTCCGGCGCAGTAACTCGGCGAAGGTTTTGGCGGGATCGAGCGGCTCGGTCAACGGCAGGCACCGGGTCAAGGGACCGAAAGCGCCCGCTAGTTCCGTGTGGGTTCTGCCGTCCTGCTGCAGGCCCATAGCGCGGTGCTGCTGTCCGCCGGCTCGCCACAACAGGAGCCGCCAGCAGGTGAGCAGGAACGTCTCGGTCGACTCGCCCAAGTCCCTGGCCGCTCGGTCGATCGCCGCCGTGGTGGCGGCGTCCATCCGCATGCGACGGCACGCGCGGCCGGCCACCACTCCCCCGGCGGCTTCCGATGCCAGTGCCGGTCCACAGCTCTGGGCCACCTTCGCCCAGTAGTCGCGACCCTCGTCTCCGGCGGCAGACTCCAGCACCTCGTGGATCCACTCGGCCACATCCGCGTATTGCGGCACGTCCGCCATCGGCCCGGCCGCCCCGCAGCCGGTGGCCACGGCCTGGCACAAGGCGATGAGCGTCCCGGCGTCGGCACACATGGCCGGCAGGCTCAGTACGAGGCGCCGGGTGGTGGCGGAGAGCGTTACCAGGTCCGCGCGGAGCACGGGCGGCTCCGCCAGGTCCGTCGCCGCCTCCTGATGGGCCTGAAGGATCTCGGCCGTCGCCGCCTCCTGAGCCGACGGATCCATCTGAGACAGGTCGGTCGTCCGCAGCACCGTGTGGGACGACTCGTGAATCACCTGCAGAGGATGGTCCAGCTCCGGAACCGCGCGGAACGTCGTACGGAGAATCTCGTGGCTATCCACCGCGTCGCGAAGCGCGGCCTCGATCCGCGCGGGCGACAGCGCGCCGGATATTGCCAGGACTACGACCGACCTGGCGAGGCGGGCGGTGCGCCAGACGCGGTCCTGGAGCGGTGAGGTCCTGAATCCCTCGACATAGGTCCGCATGGTGCCCATGGCTTCATCAGTCGTCACCCGGAAATTTCCTCTCGCGCTTCCTGAACAGGGCGGCTGAGCCGCGTAGCACGTGTCGCCCACTACGGTTTTAGGAAAGGCTCGACTATCACTCCGCCTATCAGCCTAATGGCATGGGCGGAGCGTTGGAAAATGGGTGGAATCCGCAAGGCGCGGCACCCCCGTTTAAGTCGTCCGTGGTCTCGTTCACACAGCGCATGCGGACGAGTATGCGCGTGCTGACGTGCTGAGTTGCCCAGAGGCTAGGCACACAAAAAGAAGACAGGCAGCACCTGACGGAAACTTTCCGACAAGTCCAACGCTCACGAACAGTATCGACGTGGCGCACATGCGACACGCCAACCCGGCGATGACATAGCATGTAACGTGTTGAAGATGTGAATCGATCCAATCCCAGCCGAGTTTAAGTCGGCCATAATGAGGGTGTCAAGAGGAGCCCCTACGGGACGTCATCTCACTGACCTATACGACAGGTTGGAGCTTCCTGTCCAGCTTCTCTCATAGAGTGGATCGCCGTAGAGTGTGGTCCTCTTACGGCAGTCTCGGAACGGGGAGCCCTGCGATGAATGAGTTCCGTATTCCATCCGTGCGGAATACTCGGCGCGTCAGAAGTCGCATCAGCACGGACACACTCGTCGATATCGCGCCACCGCCTTCCGCCTCGACCGACCTTACTGTCGCCCGCCCCAGGGTGCCGGGCGTGCGGCTGGACACGTGGACCTCCTCGAACCGGGCGACGATCGAGAAACACCTGCGGGCCTCCGGCGCCCTCCTGCTGCGTGACTTCAAGGTGCCCGACGCTCCCGAGTTCGAGCGTGTCTTCGGTGGCCTCTACAGCGATCTGGTCACGGAGCACGAACGTTCCTCGCCCCGGCACCGGATCGCCGGGAACGTGTTCACCTCGACCGACCATCCGAACGACCAGCCGATCTTCCTGCACAACGAGCTGTCCTACGCGACCCGTTGGCCGCTGCGGATCGCGTTCTGCTGCATCATCGCCCCGGGCACCGGGGGCGAGACTCCCATCGCCCCCATCCGCTCGGTCACCCGGAACGTACCGGCCGCCGTCCGGGAGAGGTTCCGGGAGAAGAAAGTCATGTACGTCCGGAACTACGGGCGCGGCTTCGGCCTGTCCTGGCAGGAGTCCTTCCAGACCGACGATCGGGCGACGGTCGAGGCGTACTGCCGCAGCGCCGGCCTCGTGGCCGAGTGGGAGGGTGTGAACCAGCTGCGCACCCGCCGGGTGGCCGAGGCGCTGGCCCGCCATCCCGAGACGGGAGAAGTCCTCTGGTTCAACCACGCGACCTTCTTCCACGTGTCCACCCTCGGACCCTCCCTCCGCTCCGCGATGACCGAGCAGTTGCCGGCTCATGACCTCCCCACCAACAGCTTCTACGGCGACGGGACAGCCATCGAGCCAGACATCCTGGACACCCTGCGCGACGCCTACGAGCGGGCGAAGGTGACCTTCCCGTGGCAGACCGGCGACGTTCTCCTGCTGGACAACATGCTGACCGCGCACGGCCGGGCGCCGTACTCGGGAGACCGGAGGGTCGCCGTCGCCATGGCACAGCCGGTGGACGTCGGCCGCGCCGGGTGATCCGGCCCCCATCACTCCATCGCGGCCATGATGTCGGTCAGTTCGGCCTCGAGGGCCGCATAGTCCTCGGACACCTCGATCCTGGGTCGGCTTCCAGCCGTCGCAGCCAGTGGATCCTTCAGCCCGGTGCCCGTGTTGATCAGCACCGTGCTCTCGCCGCGGCGCAGCCGCCCGGTCTCCAACAGGCCGGGCAGCGCCGCGACCGTCGTCGCGCTCGCCGGCTCGGCGAACACTCCGCCGAGCCGGGCCAGCAGATTGACGGCCGCCATGGTGTGCTCGTCGGAGACCGCGGTGAAGCAGCCGCCCGTCTCGCGGACCGCCCGTAGGGCCCGCAGCCCGTCCTGCGGCGACTCGACGTTGATGCTCTCGGCCCGGCTGTGCGCCGGGGTGGCCTCGGCCTCCCTGTCGCCGCGCCGCCAGGCGTCGAAGAGGGCGGGGGCCGCGGTGGACTGCACCCCTATCAGCCGGGGAATCCGGTCGATCCAGCCCATCGCGAGCGCGTCGCTGAATCCCCGGTGGAGACCGGTCAGGATGTTCCCGTCGCCCACCGGAACCAGCACAGCGTCCGGTGCGCGCCAGCCGAGCTGCTCCGCGATTTCCAGGGCGGCCGTCTTCTTACCCTCGGCGGTGTACGGGTTGTACGCGGTGCTGCGGCAGTACCAGCCCTTGCGGCGGGCGACCCGATAGCACAGCTCGACGGCTGCCCCGTAGTCCCCGCGCGCCTCGACCACCACCGCGCCGTAGGCACGCAGCTGCGCCATCTTTGCCTCCGGCATCCCCTGCGGCACGAAAACCAGGCAGCGGAGCCCCACCACGGCACAGCAGCCGGCCAGGGCCGCCGCGGCGTTGCCCGTGGACGCGGTGACGATGACTGACTCTCCGATCTCACGGGCCTTCGCGACCACGAGAGCACTGGCCCGGTCCTTCAGCGATCCCGTCAGGTTCCGCCCCTCGTCCTTCAGCATCAAGCTGCGCATCCCCAACCGCGCGGCGAGGCGGGGTAGTTCTGTCAGGGGAGTCCAGCCGATCCGGCCGAGCCGATCGGTCGGTCCCGGCTCGAGGCCGCCGACCGGCAGCAGCCGACGATAGCGCCACATGGACGGTGCCTCGGCGTCCACGACCAGGTCCGGCGGTCGTCCGGCGCCGATCTTGGGGTAGTCGGGCACGAGATCGAGCGCCGCGATCCCCGGGCAGACCGGGCAGACATACCGAACACTCTCCAGGCTGTACTTGGATTCACACCGCGAACAGCGCCAGCCGAAGAGATCCGTCAGCGGTGAAGTGGCAGGAGGGGGACCCGACTCCGTCATGACCGATCGGCCACCGTGGTCTCAAGGACGGCCATGGCACTGGCGAGCTTCATCTCGGCCTGGCACCAGGCGATCGAGCGCTTGCCGTCCAGCACCGCGCCCGCGACCTCGTCACCACGATGCGCCGGCAAGTCATGCATGAAGACTGCTTGCGGGTACCGGCTCATGAGCGTCTCGTCCACGTAGAACGGTCGGAATGTCTCCCGCCAGGACGGGTCCGCCTTCTCCGTGCCCGTCGTCTGCCAGCGCGTCGTATAGACGACATCCACCTGGTCCGGCAGCCGATGCATGTCGTGGGCCTCGTCCATTCGGGTGCCCCGCTGGCGGGCGACCTCCAACGCCTCGGCGAGCAGCGGCGCCGGCAGGCCGTAGCCCGGGGGCGTGGCGAAGGTGACCCGCACGTCGGGGACCAGGGCGAGGCCACGGGCCAGCGCGGTGGCTGTGTTGTTGCCTTCCCCGATGTAGAGAAAGGACAGCCCTGAGAGCGACCCGAAGTGGTGCGCCAGGGTGGCGATGTCGCACACCGCCTGCGTGGGGTGTTCCTCGGTGGCCATCGCGTTGATCAACGGCATGCCGGAGGTGCGGGCCAGTTCGCGCATGTCCGCGAGTGGACCCGCGGTCCGCACGACGAGGGCGTCAAGCATGAGTCCGAGGATGCGGCCGGTGTCGGCGATGCTCTCGCCGGTGCCGATCTGCAGGTCACTCGGTCCGTAGGCCAAGGGGGTGGCCCCGAGCCTGATCGCGGCGACCGTGAAGGCCGTCCTGGTGCGGGTCGAGGTCGCGGTGAAGAACAGGCCGATGGCCCGATCGGTCAACGGTCGGTCGGCCGGGAACGGGTCACGGCGAAAGTCGACCGACCGCTGCACGAGGCCGGCCAATGCTTCGGCGTCCAGGTCGCGGAGGCTGAGCAGACCGGCAGCCGACGTGCCGGCCAACCTGTCGCGGTCCGTCATCGAGCCTCCCCATCCGTGCCCAGCAGATTGATGCGCGTCCCGAGTCCGTCCCTCTCGGCCACTCCCCGAATGGCATTCACCATGCCGACATCCAGGATCGACATGCCGAACGGATTGCTGACCACAACGCCGTCGGTCGGGCGTGCTGCGGGGACCTTGCCGATCAACACCTCGCCGAGGGTTCCCGATACGACTCCGCGACGCACTTCGCGGGCCGGGTCGGCCACTTCGGCATCTCCTGGCAGGATGGCTCCTTCCTGCAGCAGCCGGCCGAGGATACGGCGCGGATTCTCGGCGATGAGCTGCACGTCGTCGACATAGAGCCGCTCGGCCCCGGCGAAGACGTCCTCGCACAGGTCGTCAAGCGAGACGTGCGCGACGAAGCTGCCGGGGCGGAACCAGTCGATCTCGGCGTAGGGCTTATCCGAAACGGTCAGCGTGATCACGACTCGGCTGGCGGCCACGCAGGCGCGTGCACTTGGCGCCGACTCCACGCGCATCGCGGGCCCGCGCTCTGCCGCCCAACGAGCGAACCCAGCCCCCCGTCGCGCATCGGTGTCGAAGGCGTGAACACGGGTGACCTGGGGTAAATAACGCCCGATCAGTTCGAGATGGGCGCGGGCAAGTGTCCCGCAGCCGATGACCGAGACCGCGTCGAACGACTCCGGACCAAGACGACGCAGGCTGGCCACCGTGTAGGCGGCGGTGCGTAACGCGCTCAAGTATCCGGCCTCGGCGAGCAGGCGCGGGCGCGCCGTTTCGGGATCGAACAGGAGTGAAATCCCCCCAGCCCGCTCCATTCCCTTCGACGGATTGCCGACCGAGGCGTTGATAAGTTTCAGCCCATAGACGGGATCGGAACCCGTAAGGGCTCCGAGCATGGCGATGGATCTGCTATATGCTCCCTCCGAGTTCCGCCACGCCATATAACCCTCGGCAGGCAACATGACTTCGGCGCGGGCATGCCGTCGCAGCACCTCTTCCGTCACCGCCACCGGGTCGATCCGCGCCGCGCACCTCCGCACCTGCGTTCGATCGAGCACAAGCACTTCCTCCGGCATCTGACACTTCCTCTCGGATCGAATGCGCACGGTGCCAGCGGCAAGTCCCTGCGCCAAGCTTCGCACGGACAGCACCCACAAGAACAGACATGACATCGCGGAAGATGTGTCGGAAAGACGACTTCGGTCGATGACTTGCTCTTGCCGTGAACGAGACTGTTTCATGGGCCACTTGACACGTGCAAGGTCCCCTTCGATACTGACCTATGGCCGCCCGGCTACTCGTTGATGCACGGGGGAGCATTGGTGGACACTTCTTCGCCTCTCACAACTTCGCGGATCTTCGAGGCCTATGAGCACGGGTTGCTGTCCGTTCGGCCGAAGGAGCAATCAAGGGAACCGAAGGAGCGCGTTGCCATATCGGCTGCCGGATCGGCATTGGTCAGCCGTGCCATCGCGGACGATCCCAGTCTCGCGGCCACGTACACGTGGGCCAGCAATCTGACGCTCGTCGTCAGCGACGGTTCAGCGGTTCATGGACTGGGCGATCTGGGATGCCATGCGGTGCTACCAATCCTGGAAGCCAAATGTGCCTTCTTCAAGTCCGTCGCGAACCTTGATGCCATTCCCCTGGCCTTCACCGAGCGAAACGTCGATTCCATCGTCGATACACTGGTGCGCATTCGGCCGTCATATGGCGCGGTAAGTATCGAGGACGTCAGCGCCCCGACGTGCTTCGAACTTGAGCAACGACTGAAGGAAACGCTGTCATGCCCCGTTATCCACAATGATCAGCACGGCACCGCAGTGGCGGTGACGGCCGCCCTGCGAAATGCTTCGCGGCTCCTCGGCCGCACATTTACAGGTCTGCGCACCGTCATCGTGGGTGCCGGAGCGGCCGGAATCGCAACAGCTCGGATGCTTTCTTCCTTTGGGATCTGCGATCTCATCCTCGTTGATAGCCGGGGAATCATCAACAGCGATCGCCCCGGCCTCGCGGGAGCCAAGCTTGATGTGAGCCGCAACACGAACCCGCGAAAGCTCCGTGGCGGCTTGGCAGACGCCATAATCGGGGCAGACGTCCTCATCGGGCTGTCCTCAGCCAGGATCGACCGAAACCTGTTACGGCTCATGCATCCGCAGCCGATTATTCTCGCGTTGTCGAATCCGGAGCCGGAGGTCACGCCGGAGGATGCGGCCAGAGTTGGGGCGCTGTACGGGTCCGGTCGATCGGAGTCCCGGAACTGCGTCAGCAGCCTGCTGGCCATCCCCGGAATTCTGCGGGGTGCCAACGAATCAAGAGCTCGCGAGATAACCGGCGCCATGCTCCACGCGGCGGTCGCGGGATTGGAGTCAGCGAACAGCGATTCTCTGAGCTGGGATTCTCTGATGCCCGATCTCTTCGACCCGAAATGCTGCGATCATGTCTCCCAAGCCGTCGCCGCTGCGGCGGCGACGGCTTGAGTCGACCGACAGCTCCAGCATGGTGGGCACGGCAACGCATCGCGAATGGACCACAGGCCCTCTGGCCGGCCGCCGCCACCTCCGCAGCTCAGGGGCCGCGGGGCGGGCGCAACACGTACGTGTGCCGCTCGAAAAGCCATCGCCGCAGGTGAGCTGGATGCGGTCAGTCCGCTGGGATCATGTCCTCCGTGATCGTGTCCTTGCTGTACAAGGTGACCCGGAAGCTGCTGACGGTTCCATCGGTGCTCCTGCGACGCGGGACGGCGAAGGAGGCGGAACTGCTGGTGCTGCGGCACGAGAACGCGGTCCTGCGTCGCCAGTTGGCCGGACCGGTCTGTTATGAGCCTGCCGACCGGTTCTGGTTCGCCGCCCTGTCCGGGCTGATACCCCGGCGTCAGTGGCGCGAGATCTTCCCTGTCACCCCCGGCACCCTGCTTGCTTGGCACCGCAGATTCATCGCAGCAAAGTGGGACTACACCGCGCGCCGGGGTACCGGCCGTCCGCCTACCCAGACAGCGATCAAGAAGCTCGTCCTGCGGCCGGCGAGGGAGAATCCGACGTGGGGGCACCGGCGGATCCAAGGGGAGCTGGCCCGACTCGGGTATCGAGTCGCCGCCTCGACGGTCTGGGAGATCCTCCGCGCGGCCGGCATCGACCCTGCTCCACGTCGCTCAGGTCCCACCTGGCGCGAGTTCCTGACCGCGCAAGCTGAGGGCATCATCGCGGCAGACTTCTTTCACATCGACACCGCCCTCGGCAGGCGGTTGTATGCGCTGGTGTTCCTCGAGCACGGCACCCGGCGGCTGCACATCACCGGGGTCACCGCCCACCCGACACGGGACTGGGCGGCGCAGCAGGCGCAGAATCTCACCGCCGACCTGGGCATACGCATCGAGACCCTGCACTTCTTATTACGCGACCGCGATGGCAAGTACAACGAAGCGTTCGACGCCGTCTTTGCAGCCGAGGAGATGGACATCCTCAAAAATGCGCCACAGGCTCCCCGCATGAACGCGCACTGCGAACGCATCATCGGCAGCATCCGACGCGAAGCCCTCGACCACATCCTCATCATGAACGAGGCCCACGCCCGCCACGTCCTTGCGGCCTACGAGCGGCACTACAACGAACACCGACCCCACCAGGCCCGCAACCAGCTACCACCCGACGTCCACGAACAACCAGCGCATGGCCTCAGCACCGGCAAAGTCCTGCGCACCCGGATCCTCGGCGGCCTCATCAACGAGTACAGATACGCGGCATGACATGCAGCGATGACTTTTCGAGCGGCACACGGTCCAGCCGCTGGGCCCGCGCGGCCAGCAGGCCGATCACTTCCAGCACCCAACGCCGCACCGTGGTCGCGGAGATGTTATTGCCGCCCGCCATGTCGGCAAACCGCTGGTCATGGCGGAGAACGGCGAGGACGATCGCGGCGATCCGTCCGGGAGGCAGCTTGCGCCACCGCGAGCCGATCTTCTTCAGATGGCCGCGCAGCAGGTCGCCGAGACGGGTCAGGGTGGCCGTGGACAGGGTCAGGCTCGACTGGTAGACAACCGTGTCAGTGCCCCTGGTGGAGCTGGTCTTGTTTCGCATACGGCATCAACTGCCGCCGGGGGCACGGACGTTACGGACCCCTCGCGCGGAGTCGCCACTCACGCTCACTCACAGCGTGGTGGTGAACTTCCCGTCGGCGAGCTTGCGCAGCCAGCCCCGCTCGGCCAGCCGGTTCAGCTTCGCCCGCATCGCCTCCGAACGGGCCGGCTCCAAAGAGATGCCCAGCTCAGTGCAGACCTGCTTGACCATGACCGGACCGTCGGCCCGCCGCACCACATCCATGATCCGCTGGTAGTCCGCGGGCAGGACCGACTCGTCCAGGCCCCGCTCACGCGGCGGCACCGCCAACACCGCACGGCCCGCGACCTGCCCGGCCCGCGACCTGCCCGGCCCGCGACCTGCCCGGCGGGCGGCCCCGCCGTCCGGTCGGCCTCGGCGCGCAGCTGCTCGAACAGCCGGCGCGCGACCCGCTCGGCGACGGCAAGTTCCTCCAGCTCGTCGCGGACCTCCTGAAGCTGCTGGCTCAACTTCTGTGCCCGCATCTCCAGTTCGGCCCTGCGGGCCGTGATCAGCTCACGAAGGTGGGTTCCGCATCCTGGGCCACCTGACGCACCTCCCGCCCGGACAGGCGTCCTGCGCACGCCGAAGAACCCCCGGAACAGTGATCACCAAGACGGCAGACGATCTTGAGCTCCGACAACTGCCCCCGGCCAGAGAGTGCACGATCAACGACTCACACCAGCCCCATGACCAGCAACTTCAAGGTGGACCTTCAGCGGCGCTCGAACCCGTCGGGCGGATCGTCGCCCGCGTGGACGCCTTCGCGGAAGAGGACGGCCTTCACGACAGCGCGACCCACGTGAGAGCGAGGACGAGGCCGACGAGGAACGCGGTCCCGATCGCCAGACCCAGGACCAGCCGGGAGCGGGCGTCGGCTGTGCTGCAGGCAGTGTCATTCATACAGCAATCATGTCACTACGTAGCCTGCGCAGGGCCGTACTTGACCACGTAGCCGGAGGAGCACGCCTCCCGCCCCGATCGTACGGACAGACACCTCGCTCACATCGGAAATCCCCCGATCCGTAAATCACCGAAACGGCAGACGATCTTGAGCTCCGACAACCGCCGCCGGCCAGCACGAGTGCACGATCAACGACTCACACCAGCCCCATGACCAGCGGCTTCAAGATGGTGAATCTTCACTGCACCGGATCGCCGTCACGCAGGCGCACTATCACCCAGACGCCCGCGCCTACCTACAGCGCCGGCGAGAGGCCGGGAACACCAACACCGAAGCCGTACGCGCCCTCCGGCGCCGTCTGTCGGACGTGGTCCACCGAGCCCTCCTCCACGACGCCCAGACCAGCACCGAGCAAGCTGACCTCACGCAGGCCGCCTGATTGACATAGGAGTCATTGGACGCAACCTCCGGTCTCGGTATGACGCGCTAGCAATGCCACTCTTCTCGGCTCAGGCACGGCATACGGGAGGACGCGCCATCGGCGCTCAGGGTCGGCCAGAACAGGCCAGCAAGAGGACATCTCGTACGTGTACTTCCGAGTACATCAGAATCCGAGATGCCTCTTCCAGGGCGACGCTGGATCACATTTGACAACCGGAATGCCCGAATATGCCACATGGCCAGCGGACAGAAACGACGATACCTGCGGCCCGGATTCGACCCCATGGGTTTGTTCAGCTGATGAACATTGCCTCTGACCTGTGGAAATACGGGGCGGCAGACGAGTCAGGCTACGCCGGGTACAGGACCGGTGGAACAAGGCCGCAACTCACGGACAAGCTCCGCTCCTACCGCGCCGCTCGCCGCGAGGTCATACCCTCCGTGGAACACCGGTAGTCGAAGTACCTGAACAACCGGGCGGAGAACGGCCACTAGCCGACGAGGCAGAGCGAACGCGCGATGAAAGGCTTCGCTCCATCAGCGGGGCCCAGCGGTTCCTGTCCGTGACAGCCCCCGACTACCGGGCCGAGACGAGCATCCGCTTCGCCATCTGGGAGCAGGACACTGTCGTCGCCGGTCGGCCCACCGCGCGGCATCCGGGCCACCAGGCCCCGACGTGCCGTCAGACACCCACGCCCCAATAACGCGGCAGTGCCGGTATGCGGTCTCCCCGGACCACTGCCCCAGCGCTTGCACTCATCGGCGCCATCACTTCCACTCGCTTGGCACACTATTTACTCCGACAAGACCCCGCAAGGCTGTCTCGTTACGGCGCTGCAGAGCCGGATACAGCGCTCACGCCCTGGGAGTGCCCCATCTGCCGTCCTGCGTCAAGGGGCTTTACTGCCCCTTGGCACAGGCCGTCCACGGCGGCGGAACACCCCACGTACGGGCTGCCTGCGGAAACCTGCCCGCAGGGATCATCGGCAGTCTCCCCTGCCCCTGCCGAATGGGGAGCGCGGCACCGTGCTCCCACCACGAAAGGTGCTCGAGAGCCGACAAGGGTTCCTTATGCCTCTCGATGCGAAGAGCATCCGAATCGATCGGGTGACGTCAGGAGCCCGTGGTTGACGACGGCGCGTGGCGGCGCGGTACGGCGCCGTAGGTCTACCGGATCGGGTGACGGACGAATCGGACACCGTTGACACGTCTGCGAGTTGGGAGCACGAGGGCTCCCAGAGGGCTCCCACTTGCTCCCAGCCCGGAAACGGCTAAGGCCGTCTCCGCTACCCGCGGAAACGGCCTCCGACCTGCGAAAACGCTGGTCGGGACGACAGGATTTGAACCTGCGACCCCTTGACCCCCAGCCCAGCGACTACTCTCTGCAGCCATTCATATCAGGCTGTAGCGGCCCGTTCAGATACTTACACCGCCATACGAAGCCCAAGAAGCACACACCCCGCATATTACGCGCCAGTCGGCGCCACCGAGGCGCAGTCGGACGAGGCATCCCTCTTTCGAGTGATGCGAACCGCGGTCCGGCGACTTTGACCGCGCGAGGCCGAGCCCACCGCCATCCCCTCCGATCCAAGAAACACCCGAGGCCGACCCTCGACGTGCGCCTAGCCGGCCGCTCAACACCTGCACGCACGATCGATAAGGGATTTATTATCGTGGTAAGGATGCAAGAGATTCAGGGAGGACATGATGGCCAAGATCACCATTGAGATCGACGAGGAGCGCCTCGCCGAGGCCAAGCAACTCCTGCACACCGAGGACGACACCGAGGCTGTGGCCAAGGCGGTGGACATCGCGGTCGGCGCGATCTACCAGCGTCGCGCGGCCCGGCAGCGGCTGAGCGAGCTCGCCGGTGAGGGCGGCGCCTTCGGCAAGGCCCGCCCGGCGTGAGCGAGTCGTATCTGATCGACACCAGTGCCTGCAACCGGCTGTTCCGGATCCCCGCCGTGGAGCGACACTGGGCGGCCATCCTTGATGAAGGCCAGGTGAGCGTGTGCGAGATCACCGAGCTTGAACTGGTCCATGCCGTCGGCGGCCGCGAGGAACGGGCCGTGCTGGAACGCTATCTCCACGACGCCTTCGGCTGGACCCCTGTGCCCGACCGTGCGCTGACCCGGGCCCGGCAGGTGCAGGACCTCCTCGTCACCTCGAGCTGGCACCAGGGACCGGGAGCGGTCGACCTGATGACCGCCGCCACCGCAGAACTGTGCGGGCTGACACTGCTCCACTACGACGCGGACTTCGAAACCATCGCCAAAGTGACCGGACAACCCCACCAGTGGATCGCCTCACGCGGCAGCGTCGACTGACAAGGACAACGGCCACCATGGACCACACCACACACCCCGCCAAGCACACGGACGCAACACCGCCCGAGAAGACCACCACCCACCTCTGGGGAGCCTTCCTGAAAAAGGCCCGGCGCAGCCGAGGAATGAGCCAACGTGCACTGGCACGGGAACTGGGAGTCAGCCAGGCCCGGATCGCCCAGATCGAAAACGGAGCCAGCACCCCGCAGATCGACACCATGGCCGCCTACATCAGCGCCCTCGGCGGCGAACTGACCCTGCGAGCCGACTTCCACGACCACGCCACCCAGACCACATGGCCCCAACCACGCACCACGGAAAGCTGACACTGGCTCAGGTTTGCGGTGCGCCGCTCACCCTGGGAGTGCCCCATCTGCCGGTCGACGCCAAGGGGCTTTACCGCCCCTTGACGCAGCCCGTCCACGGCGGCTGGAACGCCCCGCGCACGGGCTGCCTGGTCCTTCAACGCGGGCGGGGGCGCAGCCTCATCCGAACCGATCCCGATGCCACAGGTCGCCTACGGCGTGAACACGGGGCCTGGACAACCGGATCCGCACCGGACGACCGCAGAAGATGACCGTCGACACCCGCTCCTGGCTCGGTGGCGCCATCGCGACCGTGGACACCAAAGTCTGGGCCTCCTACGACGACGGTGAGAGCTGGCGCCCGCTGACCCTTGAGCGGGCCACGACCCCAGGCACCTACGAGACACAGCTCAAGGCGCCCAGGGCGAGTGCCTCTGCGGGCTATGTCAGCCTCCGTACGAAGACGGTCGACGCGCTGGGAAACGAGGTGGAGCAGACGGTGGACAGGGCCTTCGGGATCACTCCCCGCTGAGCCGACGACCCCGCCGTTCCACCGCGAGGCGGGCCGGCCCCCGCCGCCCCCTGCCCGCCGGCGTGTACACAAGGCACGGACGGTCGGCCCGAACAGGGCCTTCGGCTCCTGCCAGAGGGGTGTCCGCCACGGGCGCCCCTCTCCGAAAACCCGGGCAGCAGCGGTCGTACCGCGGCCGGCTTCCTCCGCGCGGGACGCCCGCCTTCGCCGCCGTTTACGCTTCGGGGCTCCCACGTCATCCACCGGCCCTGCGTGGACCATGCCTCATGAGTACCGTGCGGGGTCCTGTCTTTCCCTACGGGACCGACTGGTCGCAGGACGGCGAGCACAGCCTCCACGATGCGGTCGGTGGCCAGTCGGTACTGGTCGTGCACCGTCGGGCGTGCTCCCGCCGCCAGGAACTCGTCCAGCAGCGTGATCGGTGTGACGCGCGCGCCGAGGCCCCAGCGGACCACGGCGGAGGCCACCGTCTCGTACAGCCCTCCGATCACGGTGTGGTTCTCCAGGGTGAGGGCCAGCCGGGTCCCGGCGAGTTCGCCCAGCACTGTGTCCTCGTCGAACGGCCTCAGGGTGGGCGTGCGGACCACCACCCTGTCCACCCGAGCTGGAAGGTGTAGTCGCACTAGTCCAGCACGACCGGCACCTTGCCGCGCAGCAGCCGCAGGTAGGTGGGGTCCTCGCGAGCGGCGACCTGTGGCACCGCCTGCGAAGTCGGTCGCGTCGCAGGGGTCCACGATCGTCAGCCCCGGCATCCCGCGCAGGAGGCAGGGACCGCTTCTTCGGGCTCCCGAAATCTTGACCGCGGTCGCTTTCGCGTGGCCCCGCCACACCGAACGGGTACGCGAACTCCGCATTGGCGAACAACTCACCGAACCGGTCACGGACCGCTACCGGCAGCGGCACCTCACGCCCCGAATACTTCGCCCGCACCGCCCGGACAACCTCCACCACCGGCTACGGCTACGGCTACGGCTACGGCTACATCGACCCCCAGGACCGGATCCGCACCACGACAGCGCGATGGAGCGCGCCGGGAGCGGGGCTACTCCCAGACCACGACGTTGCGCCGCACCGGCACTCCCGAGGGGTCGGTGGCGAACAGTTCGGGTGAGTGGGTGCGGATGCGCTCGATGTCGCTGAAGACCGCTCGCAGGTGAGTGCGCATGGAGATGCGGGCGAGCGTAACATTCCCGCCGACGACCGCGTCGAAGATCTCGTGGTGCTGGGCGATGAAGATGGCAGGGGACACGTTCTCGTGGAGGCCGAGGCGCCGTGCCCGATCCAGATGCCCCTTGGCCGCGGCGACCGTGGACCAGACGTTGCCATGACCGCTCAACCGCATCAGGCCCTGGTGAAAGGCCTCGTCCAGCTCGAAGAACTCCTCAAGGCCGAGGTCCGCGCGCTGCTGGCGTTTCAAGTTGTCCCGCAATTCCTCGACGACCGCGGGGTCGAGCCGCGGGGGAAGATTGTCCAATGAGGCGAGTTCGACAGCCTCCCGAAGGAACTGCGCGTCCGCGACCTGCGCCGGGTCCACCCGGGACACGAATGACCCGATCTTCGGGAAGACCTGCACCAGGCCCTCCTGGGCCAGCATGATCAGGCTCTCCCGCACCGGTGTGCGGCTCACGCCCAGGGACGCCGCGAGTTCGTTCTCCGACAAGGCGGCGCCCGGGGCGAGTTCGAGGGTCAGGACCATGTGACGCAGCTTGAGGTAGATAGCGCGCCGACTCGTCCGACGGCGATTCGATTGAGCCATGCGCCCATCGTACGTATCGGTGGAGCGCGCTTGGCGGTGGTCGTGAGCTGTGGAGCTGCTTTGGGCCACACGTAAAAACGTGGTGACGAGAGCATTGCCGCGCAGCGCGACAGATGCTTGTATACAAGCCCTGCGCGACAGCACCTGCCCGCCCGCGTGGCGGACGCTTGGTCGGCAGCCGTGTCCCACTCCGCCGCAAGGA
Organism: Streptomyces sp. ME19-01-6; assembly: GCF_033793745.1. Lineage (NCBI taxonomy): Bacteria > Bacillati > Actinomycetota > Actinomycetes > Kitasatosporales > Streptomycetaceae > Streptomyces > Streptomyces sp. ME19-01-6. The sequence goes on from NZ_JARAXF010000015.1 coordinate 71,303, forward strand.
GAGCCCTCCGTGAGCAAGATCGAACGTGTCGACGTATTCGTCGCCTCCCCCGGGCGCACCTTCGTCACACTGCGCATCACCACCTCGGACGGGGTGACCGGACTCGGTGACGCCACGCTCAACGGCCGTGAGCTGTCCGTGGCGAGCTATCTGCGCGACCACGTGGTCCCGCTGCTGATCGGCAAGGACCCCGCCCGCATCGAGGACATGTGGCAGTACCTGTACAAGGGCGCGTATTGGCGTCGCGGGCCCGTCACCATGACGGCCATCTCCGCCGTCGACACCGCGCTGTGGGACATCAAAGGAAAGACCGCCCAGCTGCCCGTCTACCAGCTCCTCGGCGGACGGTCCCGCGACGGCGTGCTGGTGTACTCGCACGCCAGCGGCGCCGACGTGCCCTCGCTGCTCGACGACGTCGAGCGCTATCTGGAGCTGGGCTACAAGGCGGTGCGGGCGCAGGCCGCGGTGCCCGACGTCGGCGGCACGTACGGCGTCCGCAAGGGCAAGGTCTATGAACCGGCCGCGACCGATCTGCCCGACGAGCAACCCTGGGACACCGAGGCCTACCTCGGCTTCGCACCCACCTATCTGGAGGCGGTGCGGGAGCGCTTCGGCTTCGGCTTCCACCTCCTGCACGACGTCCATCACCGGCTGACCCCCCTCGAGGCGGCCCGGTTCGGCAAGAGCGTCGAGGGCTGCCGGCTGTTCTGGATGGAGGACCCGACTCCGGCGGAGAACCAGGAGGCCTTCCGCCTCATCCGCCAACACACCACGACCCCCATCGCGGTCGGCGAGGTGATGAACTCCATCTGGGACGTCCAGCACCTGATCACCGAGCAGCTCATCGACTATGTGCGCACCACCGTCGTCCACGCGGGCGGCATCACCCACCTGCGGCGGATCTTCGACCTCGCGGCGCTCTACCAGGTGCGCACCGGCTCCCACGGCGCGACCGACCTCTCCCCCGTCAGCATGGCCGCCGCCGTGCACCTCGACGTGACGGTGCCGAACTTCGGCATCCAGGAGTACATGGGCCACGCCGACGAGACCCATGAGGTGTTCCGCAGCGGCGTCACGTTCGCCGACGGCATGCTCCACCCGTCCGAGGAGCCGGGTCTCGGCGTGGAGTACGACGAGAAGGCGGCCGAGCGCTTCCCTTACCAGCGGCGCTACCTGCCGGTCGCTCGCCGCCTCGACGGCTCGGTGCACGACTGGTGAGCGCCACCGCCCTTCCCGCGCTGAACCGCGCGGCGTTCTCCCGCCTCGCCCCGGGCCTGCGCCCTGCGGTCGACCCCGCCGAGCTGCGCGCCCGGGTCGTCCACTTCGGCCTCGGTGCCTTCCACCGGGCGCACCAGGCGGTCTACACCGAGAACGCCGCCGCCCGGTCCGGCGAGCCCTGGGGCATCACCGCCGTCGCGCCCCGGTCGGCGGAGACCGTGCGCGCACTGCGGGATCAGGACTGCCTCTACTCGTGCACCGAGCGGCGGCCGGACGGCAGCGTGTCCCGCGTGGTGGGCTCGGTCGTCGGCGCGCTGGCGATGGGGCCGGACGCCGCGGCCGTCGACGCCCTGCTCGCCGACCCTCAAGTGACCGTCGTGACCCTGACCGTCACGGAGAAGGGCTACCACCGCTCGCCGCTGACCGGCGGTCTTGACACCACGGCGGCAGCGGTCGCCGCCGACCTCGTGGCGGCCCCCGACGGCCCCCTCGCCACGGTGGTGGGCCGGCTGGCCGCCGGGCTCGCCGCGCGGGCGCGCGCCGGCGCACCGCCGATCAGCGTGGTGTCCTGCGACAACATGGCGGGCAACGGCGCCGCGCTGAGCCGGGTCGTCCATGACTTCGTCCGGGCCTCCGCCTGGCCAAACCGCGACAGTATCCTGGCCAAAATGACCGAAAGCGTCACCTTCCCCGCGACAGTCGTGGACCGGATCGTGCCCGCTTCGAGCGAGGCCGACCAGGCGGCCGCGGCGGCCGCGCTCGGGGTGCACGACGCCCTCCCCGTGGCGGGTGAGCCCTACCGGCAGTGGGTGCTGGAGGACTCCTTCGCTGCGCCCCGGCCGCCCTGGGAACGGGACGGCGCCCTGTTCGTCCCCGACGTCGCGCCGTACCAGCTCACCAAGCTACGGCTGCTCAACGGCTCCCACTCGGCACTGGCCTACCTCGGCCTGGCCGCCGGGTGCGCCACCATCGCCGACACCATGGCGGCGGACTGGGGCGAGCGCCTGGTCCGGGCGGTGTGCGCGGAGGTCGCCCCCACCCTCCCCGCCGACGGCCCCGATCCGGTCGCGTACGCCGACGACCTCGTCGTACGCTTCCGCAATCCCGCGATGCGCCACCTGCTCCGGCAAATCGGCTCCGACGGCTCTGTGAAGATCGCGGAGCGCTGGCTGCCCGCCCTGCGCGAGCTGCGCGCCCGCGGCGCGGACGCCCCGGTGCTGGAGCTCGCCCTCGCCGCCTGGGCGCACGCCACCCGCCACGCGCACGGCACCTTCGCCGACCCTGCGGCCGAGGCGCTCGCCGCCTGCTGGAAACGGTCGGCCCGGCCCTCGGCGACGGTGCGGGCGCTGCTGCGCCTGCTCGGCGCGACGGACCTGGCGGACGACGACGCTCTCCTCACCGCCGTCGCGGACCGGCTGCCCGCTCTCCGCGCGGGCCGCGTGGAGATCTGAGCCCGGCCGCCGCCCCGCCCACCGCACAACGCCCCTCCCCCGAACACCGCACATACCTCTCCCCTCCCCCGAACACCGCTCACCGTCCCCGAACAACGGAGTTCACCATGCAGGACAGCACCATGACCGAGGAGCAGGCACCCCCCGCGCAACGCACCACGCGCGATCTGGCCAGAGCCGCCGTCTCGGGCTGGCTCGGTACGGCCATGGAGTTCATGGACTTCCAGCTCTACTCGCTGGCCGCCGCGATCGTCTTCAACAAGATCTTCTTCCCGGACGTCAGCCCCGCCATCGGCCTGATCGCCGCCATGGCCACCTACGGCGTCGGCTACGTCGCCCGGCTCGCCGGCGCCGTCTACTTCGGGCGGATGGGCGACCGGATCGGCCGTAAGAAGGTCCTGTACCTCACCATCCTGCTGATGGGCGCCTCCACCACCCTCATCGGCGCCCTGCCCACCTACTCCGCCATCGGCATCGCGGCGCCGATCCTGCTCGTCGCGCTGCGGCTGGTGCAGGGCTTCGGCGCGGGCGCCGAGATCGCCGGCGCCACCGTGCTGCTCGCCGAGTACGCCCCCGTCCGCCGGCGCGGCCTGGTCTCCTCGCTGGTCTCGCTCGGCACCAACTCCGGAACGCTCGCCGCCTCGGGCCTGTGGGCGCTGCTGCTCGGCGTGCTCAGCGAGGAGCAGTTGCTCTCCTGGGGCTGGCGGCTGCCCTTCCTGCTGAGCTTCGTGCTGATGCTCTTCGCGTTCTGGCTGCGCCGTGGCCTCAAGGAGAGCCCGGTGTTCGACGAGCGCGCCGACGTGGTGGACGGCGTGGCCCTGCGCCGTGACGAGGTCGAGTCCGCCATCGCCGAGGCCGACGACCACCGGGGCGATGTGCTGGCGGCCGGTGTCCGGCAGCGCAAGGGCAAGGCCTTCTTCCTCGCGCTCGGACTGCGCTTCGGCCAGGCGGGCAACTCCGGGCTGGTCCAGACGTTCCTCGTCGGCTACATCGCCACCAATCTCGCCGTCGGCAAGGCCGTCCCCACTGACGCGATCATGTACGGCTCGCTGCTGGGCTTCGCCACCGTGCCGCTGATCGGCCTGCTCGGCGACCGCTTCGGACGACGGGTGCTCTACCTCACGCTCACGGTGCTGACCATGGCGGCGGCCTTCCCGGCGATGCTCCTCATCACCTCAGGCTCCACCCCGGGCGTGCTGATCGGCATGGTGCTCGCCCTGAACATCGGCGTCCTCGGGCTGTTCTCGCTGGAGAGCGTGACGATGGCCGAACTCTTCGGCGCCCGCGCCCGGTTCACCCAGCTCGCACTCGCCAAGGAGATCGGCGGCATCCTCGCCACCGCGATCGGCCCGGTCCTGGCGGCCACGCTCACGGCCGTCACCGGCAGCTGGTGGCCGATCGCGGCGATGCTCGTCGTCTACTCGCTCATCACCTTCGTCAGCGCGCTTCTCGCGCCCGAGACACGCGGACGCGACCTGGTCCGGCTGGAGGACGCCGCATGAGCGCGGTCACGGGCGTGCGCCGTATGAGCGATGCGGTCACGGAAAACCTCGCAGAAGAAGAGCGTATGAGGGCGGTCGTGGTGCACGGCCCCGGCGACGTGCGCGTCGACGAACGGGCCCGGCCGGTGCCGGGCCCCGGCGAGGTCCTCCTGGCCCTGGAGTGGGGCGGGATCTGCGGATCCGACATCGCCTACTGGAAGAAGGGGGCGTCCGGTACGGCCTCGCTCACGCACCCGCTGGTGCTCGGGCACGAGGTCGCGGGCCGGATCGCCGCGCTCGGCCCCGAGGTCACCGGCCTCGGCGAAGGGCAGCCGGTCACCGTCCACCCGGCCCAGCTCGTCGGCGACGGCGTACTGCCGGAGCGGATCGCCGGACGCACCAACCTCTACCCGCGCGTCCGCTACTTCGGCTCAGCCGCCTTCGACCCCCACACCGACGGCGGGTTCAGCGAGTACCGGGCGGTCCGCGCGGACCAGATCCGGCCGCTGCCGGACGGCGTAGGCACCGAACAGGGCGCGCTGGCCGAGCCGTTGGCGGTCGCCCTGCACGCCGTCGGCCGGGTCCCAGACCTGCGCGGCCGCAGCGTCCTGGTCAACGGCGCGGGACCGATCGGCTCCCTGGTCGTCGCCGCGGCCCGGCACCACGGTGCGGGCACGGTCGTCGCCGCCGACCTGGCGGCGTCCTCCCTCGCCGTCGCCCGCGCCATGGGCGCCGACGAGATCCGCGACCTTTCGCGCGGCGACGGCCTGCCGCAGGACGTGGACATCGTCTTCGAGGCCTCCGGCGCCCCGGCGGCGCTCGGCCCGGTATTGCGTGCCACCGCCCGCGGCGGCACCCTCGTCCAGGTCGGCAACCTGCCCGGCACGCCCGCCCCCGCGGTCCTCGGCGACCTGGTGACCCGCGAGATCACCTGGATCGGTTCCTACCGCTTCGTCGACGAGATCGACGACGCCCTGCGCGCCCTGCGGGACGGCCTGGACGTGACTCCGCTGATCACCCACCGCTTCCCGCTGGAACGAGCCGAGGAGGCACTGGCCCTCGCCGCCGACCCGCACAGCGGCAGCAGCAAGGTCATGCTGCGGCTGGCCGACGCATGAGGCCCGGCGCGCCGCTCCCCGCCCCGAACGTCACCCCTTCGTCCCAGGGCGTCCACGTCACCGCCGTCGCCGCCGTCATCGCCGTCGCGTACGTACGCCCTCATCCACCGTCCGCCAGGAGATCCCCGTGCCCCTGCTGACCCCGCCCCGAGCCGCTGACAGTCGGCGGCCGGCGGCCGACGTCGTGTGCATCGGCGAGACGATGGCCGTCCTCAGCCCGTCGGACACCCGCCCGCTCGCCGAACAGTCCACCCTGAGAATGACCATCGGCGGCGCCGAGTCCAACGTGGCATGCGGGCTGGCCGGCCTCGGACACCGCGCCGCCTGGGTCAGCCGCGTGGGCGACGACCCGTTCGGGCGCCGTATCCTGACCGAACTCACCGCGTGCGGCGTCGATGTGAGCGGTGTCGAGACCGACCCGGACCGGCCGACCGGGATCTATTTCAAGGACCCGGGCCCGGACCGTACCCGTACGCATTACTACCGCGGCGGATCGGCCGCCACCGGGATGGGCCCGGATCTGGCGCGGCTGCCCGCACTGCGCCGCGCCCGCCTGGTGCACCTCTCGGGCGTGGCCGCGGCACTCTCCGACAGCTGCGCCCGGCTGCTGGAGGCGATCCTCGTCGACCGGGTCGCCGGCGAGAAGGCCCCCGGCGACGACAGGTCCACCGGCGGACCTGTCGTCTCCTTCGACATCAACCACCGTCCCGCGCTCTGGCGCGGCGGCGCCGCGGAGGCAGCGCGGAGTCTGCTGGCCCTTGCCCGCGCCGCCGACCTGGTGTTCGTCGGCCGGGACGAGGCCGAGGCCCTGTGGGGCACTACCCGCCCGGACGACATCGCGGAACTGCTCGCGCCCGTGCCGGTCGTGGTCGTCAAGGACGCCGAGCACGGGGCGACCTCCTACGCCGACGACACCCGGACGTTCGTTCCGGCAATGCCCACCAAGGTGGTCGAACCGGTCGGCGCGGGCGACGCATTCGCGGCCGGTTATCTGGCCGGTGTACTGCAGAGCCGCGACGAACGGTCCCGGCTGCGCCTCGGCCACCTGACCGCCGCCGCCGCGCTGCGAACCAGGGACGACGTTCCCGTCATTCCAGCACGCGCGGAAACCGACCGCCTGCTCGCCGTGAACGACGACACCTGGGCCGCCGCCGCACCGCTGAGCGAACTGGCCGCCTCAGGCACAACCGCCGCGCCGCGGCCGCCGAAGGAGAACCCCCGACCATGACCGCCGACTTCCTCGCCCAGCTGTCCAAGGACCGCGTGATCGCCGTCGTCCGCGCACCGGACATCCCGGACGCCGCCGCGCTGTGTGCGGCTCTGCGCGCGGGCGGCATCCACTGGATCGAGTTCACCCGCACCACCCCCCACCTCGCGGCACATCTGAGACGCGCGGTGGCCGACAGTCAGGACGGCGTCGGTGCGGGCACCGTACTGACTGCCCAACAGGCTGAGGAACTGATTGACGCGGGTGCCCAGTACCTGGTCACCCCCGGCTGCCGCCCAGATGTCGCCAAGGCGGCGGCAGCGGCCGGTGTGCCGGTCATCATGGGCTCCCTCACCCCGACTGAGGTCGGGATGGCGCTCGATCTCGGCGCGGACGCCGTGAAGATCTTCCCCGCGCGCGCCGTCGGTCCCCGGTACTTCCGCGACCTGGCCGGCCCCTTTCCGGACGTACCGCTGGTGGCCTCAGGAGGCATTACCGCGGACAACGCCGCCGGTTTCCTCACGGCCGGAGCACATGCGGTGTGCGCAGGTTCCAACGTCGTGCCACCCGCCGCGGTAGCCGTCGGCAACTGGCCAGAAATCACCAGACGCGCCCGGGACTTCATCAACTCGCTGCGCGCCGCGCCGTCCGCCTGACCGGCTGGGCCCTCACGGAGGCGGCACGTGGCGTGCAGCGGTCTGGCGTTTGCGATGCCCTGGTGCGGCCGGTGTGCGTTGTAGAACTGCTCGAATTCTCTCGCAGGACGTGGAGCAGGTGCCGACGGTTCCAGATCAGAGTACGGTCCAGGAGTTCCCGTCTGCAGGTCAGTACCCACCGTTCCACGATCGAGTTCATCCTCGACATCTGAACGTCCTCAAGATCCATGACGAGAGTCTTCGCGGCCTGTGCCACCCACGCTGAGGTCGGGTGCGCGGTGGCACCCAGGACCCGAATCCGTCGGCTCGCGTGCTCGATGACGGCCAGCGCGTACATCCAAGCCCCGGACAAGGTGACCGTTTCGAAGAAGTCGCAGGCCAGTAGGGCGTCGGCGTGGGAGCGCAGGAAGTCCGCCCACAGCCGGGATTCTCCCGTGCCAGGCGCAATACCAGGGCCCTCACGGAGTGCACGGTCCGGGGCCGTCCCGAGCTCTTAGTACTCCAGCCGTAGATCGTGATCTTGCTGTTTGGGGGTTGACGCGGGCACGAGTACAGCCACCGCTGATCATCGGTGTGTGAAGACAGAGGACCGTGCGGTGGCTGCAGGTCACGTCAGGCGGGCTGATCGCGGAACAGCGCGTCGAACTGCGCCTTACCTTCCTTGCGCAGCCAGGTGTCGAAGTCCATCAGAGCCGGGTGCAGGCTTCGCAGCTTTGGAATGTCAGCCTGCCAGCCGCCCCTGTGATTGGCGAAGTCGTAGCCGGCGCGGGCGTCCGGATCCAGCCCTGTGAGGGCCTCTCGCGGGATCGCCCGGTAGGTGATGGCGACTCCGGTAGTGCGGATAATCGCGGCGACGATCTGCGGGAGCGTCAGTTCATCACCGGCAATCTCGAGTGCCTGGCCGATGTACTGGTCAGGGTTGGTGAATGCCAAGGCCGCGAAGACACCGATATCGGTGCCGGCGATGAGTTGGACGGGCACCTCCGGCTTGATTACATCGGTCAGTACGCCATCGCGCACCCCCAGGGTCGGGTCGGATTGGTTTTCCATGAACCGGACGGGACGCAGGATGGTGGCGGGCAGGCCCAGGGCGCCGATGCGCCCCTCGATCTGCCATTTACTCTCCCAGCGGCGGATGCCGGGTGAGCGCTCGGCGCCGGCGACCGAGGCGTAGACGAGGTGCCGGACATCGGCATCGCTTGCCGCTTCGATCACATTCATACCCAACTGGATCTCATCTTCGACAGCGAAGCCGGGCGGGGTACCGGGATAGCCAGCGGTGGGTTGAACGCTGAAGACCCCGTGCACGCCCCGCATCGCCGCGTCGAGGGAAGCACGGTCGCCCATGTCGCCCGAGACGGCCTCGGCGCCAGCCCGTACCAGCGCCTGGGCCCCGGGGCCGGCCGGGTTGCGGACGAGGGCTCGCACCTGCCAGCCGGCCGCCAGCAGCTGCCGCGCGGTGGCGCCGCCTTGCAGGCCGGTGGCCCCGGTCACCAGCACTGTGGGATTCGTTGTCGTCATTTCTACCTCCGGAACGAGCGCCGGACGTTGCCAGGCTCGGAGCGAGAGCTGCATCAACTGGGGAGTTTCCCCAGTTATGACTTGGTAATATATGGGGAGACTCCCCAGTTCGCAAACAGGAGGCGCCATGCCCACACCTCCACCCCAGCCCGAGCTCCGAGCCGACGCACGGCGCAACTACGAACGACTGGTCAGCGCCGCTCGCGAAGTCTTCGCTGTGCGGGGAGTCGACGTTCCCATGGACGACATCGCCCGCCACGCCGGCGTCGGGAACGCGACTCTCTACCGCCGCTTCCCGACCCGGGAGGCGTTGCTGCAGGCCGTCCACCGCGACCAGATCGAGGCCCTGTACTCACGGTCGCAAGAACTGCTCGCCGCACAATCCCCGGACGAGGGGCTAAAGACCTGGCTACGGGAACTTGTCATGCAGGGGAGCACGTCACGCAGCCTGGCGACGGCACTGATGATTGCCCTGCGCGATGAGGGCTCCAACGTTTCCTGGTGCCGGGAGACGATGTACTCCGCTGCGGCGGCCCTGCTCGACCGGGCCCAGCAGGCCGGTACGGTCCGCACCGACGTCGCAGTGGGCCAGGTACTCAAGCTCGTCAACGCCGTCGCCTTCGTCACCGAATGCGAACCCGACGGCGAACAGCAGGCCGATCAACTTCTGGCCGTGGTGATGGATGGCCTGCGGCACCGGCAGCGTCTCGGCACTCCAGACGCAGATGGTGATTTTGCTGTTGAAGGCTGGTCGGGAAAGGGGCGCGGCCACCGGTGATCATCGGTGTGTGAAGACAGAAGATCAGGCGGTGGCCGCAAGTCACAGCGTAGATCCTGCCCGCTGGCAGGACATGTTCGAGGCCCTGATGGGCCGGATCGCGGGACGCTTCGCCCGAGTGGAACCGCGACGCCGGGCACGGGAGTTCGTCCTCGGACTGCTGTCGGACCTGCCGCGCAAGAACTGCTGGACGCTCGCCGAGCGGGCTGGGGATGGGACCCCGGACGACCTGCAGCATTTGCTGACCAGGGCCAAGTGGGATGCCGACGCGGTCCGTGACGACATCCGCAGCTTCGTCGTCGAGCGGCTGCGCGACGACGACGCTGTGCTGGTCGTGGACGAGACCGGCGACCTGAAGAAGGGCACCGCCACGGTGGCCGTGCAGCGCCAGTACACCGGAACCGCCGGACGCATCGAGAACAGCCAGGTCGCCGTCTACCTCGCCTACTCCACCCCGCTCGGACACGCGGCAATCGACCGGGAACTGTACGTGCCGCGCTCCTGGACCGAGGATGTGGCCCGCTGCCGTGCGGCCGGTGTCCCCGACACCGTCGGCTTCACCACGAAGCCCGCGCTCGCCGCCCGCATGATAGGCCGTACGCTGGACGCCGACGTCCCCGCGTCCTGGGTGGCCGGCGACGAGGTCTACGGAGGCAACCCGCACCTGCGGACCGCGCTGGAGGGACGGCAGGTCGGCTACGTTCTCGCCGTCGCCTGCGACCATCAGATCACCACTCGCGCGGGCAAGTTCCGCGCCGACACCCTGGTCAAGAAGCTGCCGAAGCGGTGCGCTTGCCGAAAATATCATCCGCCCTGGTGGGATGCGGTGTGCGCGGTGTACGGGAGGTCGACCGGCGTAGTCGCCCGAGCGGGCGCTCTCGCGAGGCTGGCGCTGACCGCGGCAAGATGATCGACCGTGTTGCTGCGACTGGCCTACTTGGGCGTGGCGAATGCGTTCGCCATGCTGCGCCTGCTACCGATGGGCGATCGAGACAAGACTGTCGAGATACTCGCCCTGCGCCACCAGATCATGGTGCTGGAACGCCAACTCGGCAAGGATCGGGTGCGGTTCACCCCGAGCGACCGGGCATTTCTGGCAGCGCTGCTGCACCGGCTCCCCACGGACGTGCTCCGCAGAGTTCGGCTGCTGGTGCGTCCGGACACGGTGCTGCGCTGGCACCGAGACCTTCTCGCACGCCGCCATGCTGCCGCCTCCCGGCCCAGGCGCTCGGGACGGCCTCGGACCGTGCACTCGGTGCGGGCCCTGGTGTTGCGCCTGGCGCGGGAGAACCCCGGCTGGGGATATCGCCGCCTGCACGGTGAACTGCTCGTCCTGGGCGTGAAGGTGGCCGCTTCCACCGTCTGGGAGATCCTGCAGGAGGCCGGCATCGATCCGGCACCCGAGCGGTTCTCCAGCACGTGGGCGGACTTCCTGCGCTCCCAGGCCGATGCCCTGCTGGCCTGCGACTTCTTCGAAACGGTCACGCTATCCGGGGCTCGGATGTACGTGCTGGCCGCCATCGAGCACGCGAGCCGACGGATCCGGGTGCTGGGTGCCACCGCGCACCCTAATTCAGCGTGGGTGGCGCAGGCTGCGAAGAACCTTGTCATGGATCTTGAGGACGTGGGCTGCCGGGCGCGTTACATGATCAGGGACCGGGACGGGAAGTTCCCCGACCTGTTCGATGCCGTCCTGGCGGATGCGGGGATCAAGGTCGTCCTCCAGCGGCGTTCAGATGCCGAGAATGAACTCGATCATGGAAAGGTGGGTGCAGACCTGCCGACGGGAACTCCTGGACCGCACCTTGATCTGGAACCACCGGCACCTGCTCCACACCCTGCGCGAGTTCGAGCAGTTCTACAACGGACACCGACCACACCAGGACATCGCCAACGCCCGCCCACTGCACCCATTACCTGCGCCGATCGACAATCCGGACACATTAGCCGCCTCGACATACGACGACGTGATCGCCTCGGCGGCATCCTCCACGAATACCAGCATGCCGCATGACCTGCACGGATGAAGTTATCGGCAAGCGCAGCGTCACGTACCACCCAAACACTGGCCTTGCCCGTTTGCCCTCTGCTGGAGGTTGAGCAGGTTGAGGAGTGAAGAGCAACCCTGGAGAGTCATATGCGTTTCGAGATCCTGAGCTGGTCGGTCTCCTCGGACCGGCAGTAGAGGCCAAGGGCAGCAAGGGCGGGCGCCGGCCCGCCCTGGCGGTTGCGAAGACCGCCGATGTGCGCGCTGCGTACCTGGAAGGCCGCTCCATCGCCGCCCTCGCCCGGGACCACGGCGTCAGCCGCGGCGCCATCCGCACGGCCGTCGCCGACCTCCTGCCCGACCCTGCCGCCATCGAGGAGGACTCCCCGGCGCCGGAACTGCCGGTCACCCTCGACATGCCGGGCAAGGTCGCCGACTTCCTCCGCACCACTGACCTGGAGCCCGCCGAGCGCGCCGCGCTCGACCAGGGGGTGACCGTACGGCGCGGACAGGTCTACACCCTGCGCGTCACCGCCGCCCCCGCCCTCCACCGCCAGCTCCTCAACCGCTGCCAGCCGCTCGACGGCGGACAAGATGCCCCTGCGGTCCCGGCCCAGCGCAAGGCCCGCCGTGAGTACGAGAACCGCGTCAGCGCGCTCGCACCGATCTGACCATTTGGCGGGGCTGCTGGAACCCAGTCCCAAGCGGTGCCGAAGGCCAGCGCCCTACGAGACGTTGGTGCCGTCCTTGTAGCCGATGACGGCAGCCAGCTCCTCGTACTGAAACCACTGCGGATCCAACGCGAGCTCTCGCACTCGCTTGACGAACGCCGTCCATGCTGGATGAGACTGGAGGTGGGTGGCTTGCGTCCAGAAGGTGACCGCGAGGTCGGTCATCCCTGACGCCTCTCGGCATTGTGGGTTCTCGGCCCATGCAGTCAGGATGCTGGCCAGCTGCTCGGGCGGGATCAGGTGTGCGCACGGGATCACCGTCATCGTGGTGAGGCGCTCGGCGGTGCGCCATCCGCCGGCCGCGGCCAGGATGGGCGCCAAGCAGTCGGTGAAGTAAGCGGAGGGTTGCCGCTCGATAACGCCCGCCTGCTGGCCCGGCAGCAGCTCTGCGAACTTGCTGCCAAAGGCAGGGATGCGGTCTCGAACGGCGTCTACCCCGGCCAGGGTAAGCAGGGGATCCACCGCGACCGCCCCAGAGGCGCTGGTGACGAGGGCTGGCCTGCGCTCGACGTAGGTGCCGATCTGTTGGCACACCGTCTCATCCAGGGCATCCATGAACACGTCGAACGTGCCCAGGCGTCTGATCGTCTTGAGCTGCTTCTGGATGGGCAGCCCGTTGAACGTGCTCATCGCCTTGGTGACGGCCTCCTGCACGGCGTCTCGGTCGTGCTGGGCGAAGGCGATCAGGCACAGCGCGTGCCGGTCGGCAGCCACACTCGCGGTGATGCCTGTGTCCTCAGGCACCTCCAGTTCGAGCATGGCGTGCTTGGCCGCGATGCCCAGGATCTGCTTCCAAGCGCTGGACTTCACGCGCTGGGCGAACATCTGCACCAGGTAGTCGGCGTGGCCGACGAAGGAGGGGTCGCTCACGTGCGCCGTGTACCGGGCGAATGCCTTGCGGCCCTGGGTGGGCGGGTGCATCAGCAGGGCGTCCAATGCGGCCACCAGGTGAGCCCGTGCGTACTCGCCGCTCGGGGTGAACACGTCCCCGAGCGGGCGCAGGGAAGGGTGCGCGCACAGGTTGCGGTCCTGCTGCAGACGTTCCAGCTGCCGGTGCTCGACGAAGTCGATGAGTTCCAGGTCGAGCGCGTTCTGCAGGAGTTTCCCCTCGACCTGCTGCATCGTCTTGACCGCTTCGGCGTCGGCCGTGCTGCGGGCCCTCTCGATCCTCTTGACGACCTCGGCGGCCGTGCCGTCGCCGTCCTCGGCGAGTTGGTAGAGCTTGTGGATGATGTCGGCGCAGACTGCGGTCCAGGTGGCCACGATGGCGGCCCGCGGGGTGCCAGTGCTGTGGCAGCGGTAGGCATCCGCTACCAGCGGCCGGACCTCCTGGTGCCAGACTCGGGTGATGCGCTCTTCCAGGTTCAGCACCAGGTGCTCGCCGTTCCGTCGGGGCCCGCAGGATGCAGGCTGCCCGGCGGCCGGCCGGGCGCGGAGTTCTCGTCCCCCTATGTATAGGCGGCGGACGCCTGGGTGGGCACTGGGTTTCCCGACAGCGCCCGCCTACATCCGTCACGTCTAAGTCCACGGGGAGTCTGCCCAGCTCCAGGCCCGCCGAGAGTACGAGAACCGGGTCAGCGCACTCACCCCCTGACCATGATCGTTCTCAGCGCCAACCGCTGTACCGATGTTCCCCGAGGCCGAAGAGGCCCGTAAGTTCACGCAAACTGAAGGGTTCTCGGTGGGAACTCAAGGGTCCGTCGTCGTGCTCTGCGGAGTTGCTTCCGTGGGTTCGGGGCCAACTCGCGACCTTGCCGTTCCTGGTCCCCTGGACCGGCAAGACGCCGAGCGGCCCCCTGCTCGAACGCAGCGAAGCGGAGTTGAGAGCTTGGGGAAGGAGTTGAGAGCTTGGGCGCGGGGCAGCCTCGGGTCGCTGCTGTACCGGCGGGCGCTGGGCGAGGCCGTCGCCACGGCGCTGGCGGTACGCGACGGCGCGCCGTCGACCGGCCCCGCACCCACGTACGCGCAGGTGCAGGCCCTCGTCGACGGGCCCGGCGTCACGTGCCGGTGAGCTTGTCGAGGTCGGAGGCGTAGACGGTCATCCAGTGCGGGTTCAGCCGGTAGTAGACGACCTCGCGGTTCCAGTCGAAGGCGTCGTCGTCGCCGTAGAAGTCCTTCAAGTAGGCGAGGAGTTCCTGCCAGTCGGCCGTGGTCTCGGCGTCCTCGGGGTTCAGCTCCTCCACCGTGCCGTGGGTGAACACGCCGAGGTCCTCGCCGCGCATGTGCGCGACGCTGGCGGCCGGACGGGACGCGAGATGACGGGCCTTGGCGGCGTTGCGCGCCGTGCCGAAGTGCCACCGGCCGTGCAGGAAGTGCCCGTCGGCGCCGCTGATCCGCGGTTCGCCCTTTGCGGTCACCGTGGAGAGGGCGAGCGTGCACATGCCGGTGAGGACCCCGGTGAGCTGCGCCGCCGTGATGGTGCGGCCCTCGACGATCGAGCGGAGGTGTGCGGTCGAGCCGGAGAGGGAGGAGCCGAGGAGGGACTGGAGCTTGTTGAGTTCTTCTGGGGTTTCGCGCATACGTCCATCGTCGGCCGTAAACCCGACACCCTCTGTCGTCATTGATGAAGCAGCGGTGAGGTTGCTCCGCGCGGGTTGCGCTCGGTGCTGCGTGGATGGCAACAGGTGGGGGACGAACGCCGGGACATGTTCATGTATTCGCGGTTGATTGACGAGCTGTGATGCCGTTGGTCCTGCTGTCAGGCCGCACGACGCGGTGTTCACTTGAACTGATTGAGCAGCCATGATGTGCCGCCGTGACGGATTTCGTGGTTCCTCTCGCCATCGCAGTGATCGGGTTAGTGGCAACCGGCTTGGGAGCGGTTGTTGGGGCGCGGGCAGCTAAGTTCGGCGCGGAAAAGAACGCCGAAGCCGTCCTGCGGCAAGTACAGGACCAAGGTGCCGTCGAGCACGGTCACTGGATGCGCCAAGAACGCCTCAACACCTACGAGAGCTTTCTTGAAGCCTGGGATGAGTGCCTGCGCCTCTCCCAAGGATCTGCTGACGCCGACTCCAAGTCGCGTCAATCTGGGCCAAGTTCTTTTCCTGAGGGCGATGCCGAGTGCTCGGCTGCCTGTTCCAGTAGTGCCCGTGCGGAGTCCGCGTAGCGCATCGCAGTCTTCTCGTCGAGCCCGAACACCTCGGCAAGGTGGAGCGGATCGGGCCCGTGGGTCAGCGCCTCTTCGAGCTGCCGGTCGACGCGGAGCCGCTCCAGCGTCGCGTCCTGGCCGCGCATCGAGGAGCTGATCCAGTGGTTGCTGGCGCGGCTAGTCTTGGTGGCGGTCTGGTTGTTGATCATCAGATGGAGGTTCGCGGTGCTCGGCCACCGGTTTCGCCGGTGCTCCAGCCAGTCCAGCAGCAGTTTCAGGGTGAGGTCGTCGAGCGGGCGGACGCGTCCGGCGATGGCCAGCCGTCGGTTGCCGAGGTCGACGTCGTCGAGCATGAGCATGCCGATCTGGGCGACCCGGGCGGCGTGCACCGCGGCGAGGGCGAGGATGAGTCGTGTTGCCGGGGTGGTGGCCGCCGCGACGGACCGGCCGACCTGGGCGGGGACCAGCGGCTGGAGCACGCCGTACTCGTACTGGCCGACCTTGATCCGGCTGGTCGGGTTGCGGAAAAGCAGCCCATTCCGCTTGGCCCAGGAGAACAGCGAGCGCAGGGCAACGAGTTGGTCACGCCGCTGGTGGCCGTGCAGTGTCTCGATGTAGGTCCGGACGTCGTCGCGGGTCACTTCCCGCAGGTGGTCATAGCGGTCCGACCATTCCAGCAGGGCCGGCCGGACACGGTTGAGGTAGAGCCAGACCGTGCCTTCCCGTCGCGGGAGGCTGCGGGGGCCACCGTCACGCAGGACGCGGGTCCAGCGCTCGGCCTCCGAGCGGATGCCGGGTGCGAGACCCTCCAGACGCTCGGCGAGCCAGCCCTCGAAGGAGGGTTCGCTGTCGTCCTCGAAGATCCCCATCTCCTCCAGGACTGTGACGACGTGGCCGACCGGGAGGTCGCGGGACCGGAGCGGGGTGAAGATCTCGCTGTGCCGGATGACGTCGCCCTCGACGTACCCGGTGAGGACAAGGGCCAGGCCGCGGTTGACGGCGAAGCGGATGTTGCGTCCCCAGCCCCGTGCCTCGGCGAACCGATGAGCGATGTACTTCGCCCAGGTCAGCCAGGGGCTGGTCAAGTCGACGCCGGAGGGGGCGAGACGGCCGTAGTCACGCGGGACCTGTCCGAACAGCGGCAGCTGTCTCCCGTCGGCATTCGGCCGCCAGGCCGGCGCGGGCGGCGGCTTGCGAGGGGCGCCCCGCCGTCCGCCGCGCCGCCGAGGGGCGAGTGCCGATCCATTGCGGTGGTGCATGCCCATGAAGAACAGCTGATGGTGCCGGACCGCGTTGAGGCGCGCCCTCACGTCGGCCTCGGCGGCCAGCCGGCCGACAGTGGCTTGGGCATCCAGCCGGGCCTGGCACCAGCACAGACGGCAGTAGTCCCACTTCAGCGGCTGGATGTGGCGGCAGCCGGCACAGACGGCCGTCACGTGGCTGCGGCCGAACATGTAGCAGGCAGGGCAGAGTCGTCCGCTGAAGTCGCCCCAGGCCAGGCAGCCGTCGCAGGAGTCGGTGGGCTTGCGGTAGCCCTTCGGATACCGGCTCATGCAGGCGGCAGCGACCGGCCGTCGCGACGCTTAAGCACCACCGCCGGAACCGGTGCGGCGGCACCGACAGCGGTCCGGCTGATGTTCTCCTCGCCGGGGCGGGCGACCTTCTGCGGTTCCGGGATCAACAGGTCGCCGATCTCGCAGCCCAGCACGACGCAGATGACGTCCAGGTCGTCCAGCTTGAGGGAGACCGGCTGGCCGGACCACAGCCCGGACATCTTCCCGGCCGAGATCACCAAGCCGTGCTCGGCCAGGCTCCGCTGGAGCTCGGACGCCTTCCAGATACCCTTGTTCGCGGCGGTCAGCCGCAGGTTCCACCTCATCGGGCCAGCCCTTCCAGCCGCTTCGCGGCCCGTTCCATCCCGGCGACCCAGGCGTCCTCGACCCGGGTCTGCTGCACGTGGATATACCGCATCGTGGTGGCAATCCAGGAATGTCCTAAAACCTCCTGGATCGCGAGCAAGTCCAGCCCATTCTTATAGAGCTGGGACGCGCAGAAATGCCGCAGGACGTGCGGCGTCAACCTGTCCGTCCAACCCGGCAGATGAGCCCCGACGGCGTTGTCGAGACCGTTGCGCAGGGCGTCGTCGCCGACCCGGCGGGCGGAACCGTCGGTGTTCTTCCGCTCACTCGGGAACAGCGGGGCACCCGGCCGTGTGTGATCGTCGTCAAACTGACCCCACACGTCCTCGATGAACCACCGCAGCGTCCGGTCGGCACCGTTGATCAGCGGCACCATCCGCTCACGCGGCCCCGAGCCGCGGGCGCCCTTGCCGTGACGGACGTGGAGCTTGCCGAAGCGACCCAGGTCCCACTTGATGTCGTCCAAGTCGAGGCCGCATGCCTCGCCCACCCGCAGGCCGACCTGGGACATCAGCTTCGAGGCGGTGTAGTTCCGGGCGGTCGGGGCGAACTTCCTGCAGGTCGCCAGCTCGCCACCCCAGCCCGAGAACAGCGCCCCGACCTCCGGCTCACTCGGCGGGATCCGCAACTGTGCATCCTTGGCCCCGCGCGGCCGGTTCAACTCGTCGATCGGGCACTCGACCACCCGGCCGGTCATCCGGTGGATCTCGACCTTGTGCCGCAGCTCCAGGAACATGAAGTACGTACTCAGCGCCTGTGACCGGCCCAGCCGGGTGCCACTGGGCGAGTGCCGCAGCACCTTCCCGAAGTACGCATCCGCGTCGGCGGGCTCCATGTCCCACAACGGCCGGCCGAACCAGGACCTGATCTGATCCAGGTGGCCGACGTCCCCGCGGATGGTGCCGTCCGCCAGTCCTGCCGAGGCCCGCGTGAGAACGAACCCTGACAGCACGTCGGTCTCGAACCGCTCCAGTTCCTCCGCCGACGCGGGCGCCCAGTGCTCACGCAGGTCCCGTACGACTGCCAGCGCCGCCAACCCGAGCCTCCTCGCCTTCGGCCCGACTACAGATCGGTCGGACGAGATGAGAACGCTTCAGAAATTCCGAAGTTACGTCACAGGCCACCAGAGCACACGAAGGAGGAAGAACCCCCCGGCCACGGGCCCAGGTAGTCAGCAGAGCTCAGGGGAACTCACGGGATGTCGCACAGTCGGACAGGTTCTCCGTGAACTGCAGCACCGACACCAGCGCCAACTGCCCCGGCGAGAACCCCGGACGGCCATCGGACGGATACAAGTCCGCGAACTCCTCATCCTCAACCAGCACATCCAAACGGTCCCGCACCAGCACCGCCGGCTCCCCTTCGGACACGCCGCCCACGCCGTGCGCACCGCCAGCACCCCGAACAAGATCAACAACAGAGTCCCGGCACTACCCCAGCCGCCCCGCTCGCCCCTACCACAGAGGTGTGTTGCTCAACGCCCTGATGGCAGGGCCGGTCGGCGGTGGTCGCTGGGCCGCGAGCCGCGCACCCGTTGGAACGCCACGCTCAACGCGAACGCCCCGGAGTAGCCGACCCGCCGGGCGATGGCGTCGACGGTCAGGTCGGTATCGCGCAGCAGTTCGGCGGCGAGAGCGATCCGCCAGCTCGTCAGGTAGGTCATCGGGGGTTCGCCGACCAGCGCCGTGAAGCGGCGGGCGAACGCTGCCCGCGACACCCCAGCCGTAGCGGCGAGCTCGGCCACCGTCCACGGGTGCGCCGGGCTGTCGTGCATCAACCGCAGGGCGGTGCCCGTCCACGGGTCGTCCAGGGCGCGGCACCAGCCCGGGGCGTCATCGAACCACCCACGCAGCGCCGAGACCAGGATCAGGTCCAGCAACCGTTCCAGTACCAGCGTCTGCCCCGGCCGGGGGCGGGTCACTTCCTCGGCCATCGCCTCCGGTGACGGGATCGCGCTTCCGGCGGCCGGCGTGACGAGGACGGCGGGCAGGGCGCGCAGCAGTCGTTCGCTGAGACGGCCTCGGCGCTCGAACGCGCCG
The DNA here is from genome assembly GCF_033793745.1 of Streptomyces sp. ME19-01-6. Taxonomy (NCBI): domain Bacteria; kingdom Bacillati; phylum Actinomycetota; class Actinomycetes; order Kitasatosporales; family Streptomycetaceae; genus Streptomyces; species Streptomyces sp. ME19-01-6. Next base: position 90,497 of record NZ_JARAXF010000015.1, read on the forward strand.
CTGAGGAGCACGGGGCCGTCGTCGAGGTCGTCGTCCCGCCTGCCGCAGGAGCGCGTCGGCCCGGTGCCGCCGGGGCAGTAGTCGGCTGCGGTGACCGTCCACGTCGGACCCGACGACAGAGCCGGCGACGGGGCGTCGGCCACGACGTGGGGCACGTCGCCCCGCACGACGGCGATATCGCCCTCTGCGATGCGCACCGGATCCCGCCCGCCGACGGCCACCCAGGCGTGGCCTCGCAGCATCATGGCCAGCATCAGCGGGGCGCCGGTGGACATCCTCAGCGCCCAGGGCGGTTGCAGGACCGTCGGCCGGAACACCGCACCGCGGCCCCACACATCCGCCAGCAGCTCGGATACGGTATCCACCGCCCCGAGTGTAGACGTCGTGACATCAATCGGATCGTCCAGAGCATGGATGATCGCGTCCCGTCCCGGTTGGCTCGGGACATGAACTCACAACCGATCCTTGTCACCGGGGCCACCGGCAAGTCCGGTCGCCGCGTCGTCGCCCGTCTGCGCGCCCGCGGGATACCGGTACGCGCGGCGTCCCGCACCGGCGAGCACCCCTTCGACTGGACCGATCCCGGCACCTGGGACGCCGCACTCGACGGTATGCACGCGCTCTACCTTGTGCAGCTCAACGGCAGCAGGCTCGTTCGCCCCTTCCTCGACAGCGCGGTGCGCCACGGAGTGCGACGCATCGTTCTGGCCTCGGGCCGCGGCATCGACGATCCCGACTACATCCAGGGCAGCGGCGACATCCGGGACGCGGCGCTCGACAGCGAAGCCGCCGTACGCGCCAGCGGGCTGGAGTGGACAATCAGCCGCCCCGGCTGGTTCGCGCAGACCTTCACCGAAGGCATCTACGCCGACGCCGTCCGAGCCGGTGAGCTGCGCCTGCCCGCCGGTGACGGCGCCGCCAGTTTCCTCGACGCCGACGACGTCGCCGCAGTGGTGGTCACCGCCCTCACCGAGGATGGCCACACGGGCCAGACCTACGAGCTGTCCGGCCCCAGCGCGGTGACGCTCACCGAAGCGGCCGCCATCCTCTCCGAGGCCACCGGCCGTACCATCCGCTACGTGGCGCTGGCGAGGCGGGAGTACGTCGCTGAGCTCGTGAAGCAGGGCGTACCGGCCACGAACGCCGAAGCGTTCGCCAATGCGGCCGAGTCACTCCGCCTGGGGAAGGACGCGCACGTGTCCGACGGTGTGCAACGCGCCCTCGGCCGCTCACCACGGACCTTCGCCGAGGCGATTCAGGCAGTACAGCCCTCCACGGCGTGACGACGGCGTTGCCTCCGACTCCGCCCGCGTCCACAGCGCCGCCAGCTTGACGCCTTGGCCGCCTGTCAGGCGATTGCCGCAGGGTGTGTCACGGGCCAGTCCAGCCCGGCCAGTCCATCGCGTCAGCGGGCATGACCAGTGGTGAAGGGCACGGCCTCCGCGTCAGCGGGCAGGTGTGTAGGTGATGCGGGCGTCGCGGCAATCGTCGGCGAGGCCGGTGAGAGCGGCTGCTTCGCCGAGGTCGGCCGACGGGCCCCAGCGGGACTTCACCACGGTCCATTCGTCGATGTACCGGCAGCGCGCTGCCGGATCTCCCAAGCGCCGAGGCGGCGGGCGCCCGGGGCCTGCGCTTCGCCGCGAACTACCACGTCAGCCCGGCCACCGTGCTGGAAGCGGTGGCGGGCTACCGGGCCTCCTTCCAGCCCTCCAAGTTCCTCGACAAGCCGCACATCAGCGTGTCGGCGGACGTCGTCGTCGCCGAGGACGATGCTACCGCCCGCGAACTCGCCACCGGCTACGGCCTGTGGGTCCGCTCCATCCGCACCGCCGAGGGCGCCATTGAGTTCCCGACACCGCAAGAGGCACGCGCCCACGCGTGGAGCGAAGCGGACCGCGCTCTCGTCCAGGACCGCATCGACACCCAGTTCGTCGGCTCTCCGGGCCGGGTGGCCGATCAGCTGGAACAACTCCAGGGGGCCACGGAAGCCGACGAGCTGCTCATCACGACGATCACCCATGACCACGCCGACCGGGTCCGCTCGTACGAACTGCTCGCGGAAGAATGGCGCCGCCGGGGTAACCCCTTCCAACTGCGCTGATGCCCGAGGTGTTCATCCCGGGGCAAGAGGAAACGAGCTCATGGGAGAGGGCGGCCCTTCTGGGCGCGTTTGAGGTAACGGCGGAGGTTGCGGGAGGTGCTGTCCTCGGGGAGTCCCTGGGACTGGCGGGCCCGGAGAATCTCCGTGTAGAGGCCTGCGGCCTGTCGGGTGTTGCCGAGGACGTGCTGGGCCACTGCCAGGGAGGACATGGCCATGATGGTGCCGGGGGTCGTGAGGGGGCGTCCGGCGATGCACCGTTCGTACAGGACGACGGCCTCCTGAAGCCGGCCAGCGCGCGAGTACGCCGTGCCCAGGCCGAACCGGGCCCGCCAGGTCGCCAGGTGGTCCTCGCCCAGGGCCTGGGCCAGAGGGGGCAGCGCCGCCTCGTACAGGGGGATCGCACGGTCGGCCTGCCCGGTCTCCACATACGCGTCGGCGAGGAGGGTCCGTCCCTCGAGCGTGTCCGGGTGGAGGGCGCCGAACGCGGTGGTGTTGTACGGGTCGTTCTCCACGAGCAGGGCAATCGCTGTCGGGTAGTCCTCGGCGTGGAAGCGGTTGAGGGCGAGCAGATGGCGGAACCCGGCCACTTTGGGATGGGCCGGGCCGACGTGGCGTGTGCTCTCGGTGATCAGCTGCTGCCACAGTGGCGCGGATGCCGCCGGTTGGCCCGCGCTCTCAAGAGCCGCGGCCTGTTCGAAGAGGGAGTCCAGCCGACGGATCACGGCCTCGGGCGGGGCCTGGGCTTCGCTCCTGGGCGGGTCTGGCATGACCGGCGGGACCGACGGTGGCGGCGGGGCTGACGGCGGCGGGGCTGACGGTGGCGGCGGGGCCGCACGTGGCAGCGGGGTTGAAGGTGGCAGCGGGGTCTCCCGCTGGTCGGCACGTGTGCGTGCCTGGTCGAGCATTTCCTGCGCGTTCCGGGTCCGTTGATGCTCGGGTCCCAGGATCCGGTGGCAGTCGGCGGCCAGGGACGCGGCAGCCTTCCGCGCCCGTTCCACGCGCCCGGCCACCGAGAGGGCCTTGACGAGCGTCTCGCGGGTTTCAAGGGTGTCCGGATCACCGGCGCCCAGGGCGGCGGCTTGCTCAGCCACGGTCTCTTCCAGTACCCGGATCCCCGGGGCGAAATCGCGCGAGACCACCAGAGCGGTGCCCACGAGGCCCTTGGCGTCCAGGGTCCTGCGGTGCCCCTGCCCGAGCTCGGCGGCCAGGTCGGCATGCACCTGACGGTGTTCCGCCACACCACGGTGTGTCTCGCCGGATGTCAGCAGCGCGTCGGCCAGCCGCTGCCGCCGGAACACCGTGTCGGGGTGGCAGGCGCCCAGCACGCGCCTGCTGTCCGCCACCACGCTCCCCAGAAGAGCCACGCTCCCGGCCATGTCGTCGACGTGCTGCCGGGCGAAGGCGAGGTCCGCGCGGAGGGTGAGGGTGTCGGGGGCGTCGCTCCCCCTGGCCTCCGCCACGTCCCCGACGAGCTGCTCACGAATCCGCACGGCCTCGGCGGTGTCCCCGAGCGACGCCCGGACGTCGGCCAGGTGACGTCGGCAGCCGACGGTCTCCGGATGTGCCGGACCGTGAACCCGTGCCCAGGCGGCGGCGTTGGTCTCCAGCTCCGCGAGGCAGGCGCGGAGGTCACCGAGTGTGTCGTAGGCATCGGCAAGGTCGTCGCGGACCCGCAGGACTCGCTTGTGGTCCGGGCCGAGCTTGCGCAGCAGGGCGTCCAGCACGAACCGGTATACGGGCAGGGGCTTGTCACGGTCACCGTTGAGCAGGTGGGCCTCGGCGACGTTGGCCATGGCAGCCAGCGTGAACTCGTCGTCCTCGCCCTTGGTGTTCAGCCACGCACCCAGCACCCGCGAGCGCAGTTTGAGCAGGTCGGCGGTTCGCCCGGCTTCCTGATAGGCCTGCGCCAGTTGCAGTTCCGCCATGAAGGTGGACGGGGCCGCGATGCCGAAGGCGGTGTAGGCGTCAGCCCACGCCTTCTCCAGCAGGGGTACGGACCGGGCGACCTCGCCCTGGTCCGTCAGATAGGCACCAGAGTTGTTGATGCCGGCCACGACGGCGGCCTTGAGCTGACTCGGCGCGTTGCGCTGCACAGCCTCGAGATGCGGCAGCAGCTCACGCCACCTCGGCCATGTCTCGGGATCGGTGGTCTGCGGCAGGGCCGCCGCCAGGGTCAGCCAGCAGGAGTCGAACCCCTCGTTGATCCGTTCTTCACCGCGGCGGGTCATCCGCGTACGGGTGCGGCACCAGTCCTGCAGCAGCGGATGGATGGAGATCGTCTCCGGACTCAGGTCGATGAGTCCGTGCGCGGCCAGCACGCCGAGGGCGGGGTTGACGTCCTCGTTCGGCACCGCACCCGCGACCAGCCGACGCGGGATCGCTTCGGGAGCGAGCCAGGACAGGAACGCCAGAGCGCGCAGCGCCTGCGGATGGTCCGAGATCCGCTCGGTGGTCATCTGCCAGACGGTGACGACGCTCCGGTTGTCGGCCGCCCCCGGCGCCGGGTCGCGGTAGGCACCGCGGGGATCCGACCGCAGGTTCTCCAGGTACTCGGCCGGTGCGAGCCTGGTCTCCGTGAGGAAGGCTCCGGCCTGCGCAATGGCCAGGGGAAGGTGCCCCAGAGCCCGGCAGATGTCCGCGAGCACGGACGGTTCGGCCGTCAGGCCACCGCGGCGCAGCTGTGCGGTGAGCAGCGCCTCCGCGGTGTGCGGGGGGAACGGGCCGAGACCGGAGACGGAACCGAAGCCGGTCGCGAGCGACCGGTTGTCCGTGGTCAGCAGATAGGCCCCGCCCGGTGCTCGAGCCAGAAGCTCGGAGATGTGCTCACGATCGGTGACCTCATCGAGCACCAGCAGCCAGTCGTCACGGGCGCTCAGCCAGTTGAGCGCCCGCTCCCGTAAGAGGGAGGGCGGCAGCTCGGCGAGGTGCGGTTCGAGGGCCAGGGCGATACGGGTCAGGCCGTCGTCCAGCGCGCCGGGGCTGGCCGCGCGTAACCAGCCGACCTGCGCGTAGGCCTCGCCGCGGGCTGCCACGTAGCGCGCTGCCAGGGTCGTCTTGCCGAGCCCGTCCAGCCCGCACACCGTGTGCAGCCGACGACCGGACGGGGCGCCGCGGAGGGCCTCGTCGAGCGCGGCCAGTTCGGCCTCCCGGCCGACGAACAGCGGTGCCGGGAGCGGAGGTTGGCCGATCACGCCGCCCACCGGCGGCACCTCGGACGGACGGCGGAGCAGTTCGGGGGGAACAACCGTCATCCGCTCGGCGCGGTACAGCATGTTGACGGCGTAATCGCCGAGGGAGACGATCCCTTCGTTCCTCCCGATGTTCACCGGCTCGGGCATCAGCCCTGCCGCCGGATGACGTTGTGGGCGCTGTCACCGGTGGAGACAATGCCTTCATTGTGCTGGACCGCCACCGCGCGGTCGCCCGAGGCGGACGTGGCATCGCTGCGCAGCAGCAGGGCGAGCTCACGCCGCAGACCCTCGTCGTCCCGCAGCAGCTTGCGCAGCTCGACGCGCAACGCCGCTTGTTCGTCCTCGCCGCCCTCGCTCGCGGCCAGATCGGTCACGGCCCGGACCACGCCGTCGGTGTCCTGCGGCCGACTGCTCGTCAGCCTGGCGAGTAGTCGTTGCCCCAGGTGTACGGTTCCGGACGTGGCGGCGTCCTCGGCCCGACGCAGCACATCCGCCCCGTACAGCGATGCCGCCGTGCTGATCGCAGGCACCGCCTGAGCGAGTAGTAACTCAAGCTCCACTGTGTCCCCCTCCTCACCCTCCAGCATGGCGCCGCGGATGTGCCGTAGCAACTCCCAGCACGACAGCGTGTCGCTGACGATGCGCCCGGAGAGGGGGCGGAGTCGTAAACCGCTCTATGACGGCCCGGAGTTCACGCGTGCAGCGTGTACCGCCAGCCGTGCGGGTCGTCGAGGGTGCTGTACTGGATGCCGAAGAGTGTGTCCCGGAGCTGTGTGGTCACCGTCCGTCTCGAACCGCTCCAGCTCCTCCGCCGAGACCGGCTCGCGGTACTCGCGCAGGTCCCGTACCACCGCCAGCGCCGACAACCCGCGCCTCCTCGCCTTCGACCGGACCGCAGATGGGTCGCACGAGCTGAGAACGCTTCAGGAATCCCGAAGTTACGTCACATGCCAGTAGAGCACTCGAAGGAGGACGAAGCCGCTGGACACAGCCTCAGGCACTCAGCGGGGCTCGGGAGAACTCGCGGGATGTCGCACAGTCGCTGCCGGATGTGCGGGCACCAGCGCCCCGACTGAACGGCCGACCCCACCGCCACACGGGGCCCGGCCCTGGCACACCCACAGTCGACTACCCGCCGCGCAGCGACGAGGGCCAAGACCACGACGACGAACCACGAGGCGGGTGCGGCAGCACACCCACCCCGGCGAACCCTGACCCCGCGCGTCAGCGGCGGACCAGCACCGCGTGCGTGACCGTCGGCGAGCCGACCAGCTCGGACACCCGGTAGCCGTCGATCCCGTCGCCCAAACGCACTGGGAGTGCCCCATCTGCCGGCGGACGACAAGGGGCTTTACCGCCCCTTGGCACAGGCCGTCCACGGCGGCCGAAAGCCCTACGAACGGACTGCCTGCGGAAACCTGCTCGCAGGGATCATCGTCAGCCTCCCCTCCCCCTGTCGCATGGGGAGCGCGGCACCGTGCTCCCACCCCGAAAGGTGGTCGAGAGCCGACAAGGGGTCCTTATGCCTCTCGATGCAGAAGACATCCGAATCGATGGGGTGACCGCAGGGGCCTACGGTTGACGACGGCGCACAGGGGCGCGGTACGGCGCGGTAGGTCTACCGGATCGGGTGACGGACGAATCGGACACCGTTGACACGTCTGCGAGTTGGGAGCACGAGGGCTCCCAGAGGGCTCCCACTTGCTCCCAGCCCGGAAACGGCTAAGGCCGCCTCCGCTACCCGCGAAAACGGCCTCCGACCTGCGAAAACGCTGGTCGGGACGACAGGATTTGAACCTGCGACCCCTTGACCCCCAGCCGCGCGGCAATTCTCCTTGTTTGCTCCACTTTAAGACTCTCGCAGAACTGGTGCTCCGTCAAGCTCCCTACACCGCCGTACACGGCAGAAGTCAAGTGCCAAAACAGAGCATCTGCCACATGGCCACGGCGGCCCTACCAAGTCGTGGAGTAAGTGAACCGCCGAGGTTGAATCCGATGATCAACCCGCAAGAGCTACCAGCCCTGCAACGCCAGGGATGCTGCGACCGAAGCGGACCTAATATTCCTCCCCACCGAGACAGAGCGGCACACCATGCGGGCGGCCGGGGGTTCACCACGTTGCCGACGCCGGCGACGGCGTGACATGGGCGACCGTGTTGGCACCCCTGCCTACGTTGCACACACCATCAGGGGCTACCTTCTGCAAAACGCTGAGCGCCCTCCCCCGGGCGCTTCATGAACAGCAGGGGATTTCTTGATCGATGTTTCCACGGCATCGCACTCGCCAGAAGGGCGGTGTGGGTGCTGGCGGAGATGAGAGATGAGTCGACCGGCCAAGGGCCCCAACCACCACAATCGTCGTTCGATCATGCCCTTGGCTGGTCGTCGCGTCTCTCATCTCCGCCAGCACCCACACCGCCCCGGCCACCATTCCACCCAGCACGACAGAACCGGTCGGTCCACCCCCGCGTCAGCGGGGAGCACGATCACTGGCCCGGCGACGGACCAATCGGTAGTGGTCCACCCCCCGAGTCGGCGGGCAGGGGGCTGCCATGCACGGCGTGATCCTGACCCTGGGAGCATCCCCGCGGGTGTGGGAGCAGACGTACAGGCCCCCCATGCGATCGGGGCGGGCGGGACCATCCCCGCCAATGCGGGGAGCAGGCCACCTCTTGAACTGTCAGCCACTCGGGACCGGGACCGTCCCCGCGGGTGCGGGGAGCAGAGAGTGTGCCCGACCTTGAGACGGACCGCATAGGGACCATCCCCGCGGGTGCGGGAGCAGGTAAGGCGGAAGGACGTGGACAGGCTGCCGTGGGGACCATCCCCGCGGGTGCGGGGAGCAGGCGTCCTGGTGGACGCCGGTGGGGCAGGTGTTGGGACCATCCCCGCGGGCGCGGGGAGCAGCGGGCGGCCTGGCACGGCGTGATGCCGCTGCCGGGACCATCCCCGCGGGCGCGGGGAGCAGCTGGACTCGCCACAGACCTGGCACAGCAGGTGGGGACCATCCCCGCGGGCGCGGGGAGCAGTGGTTCATCCGTCTGACGGGCGCCATGTTCCTGGGGCCATCCCCGCGGGCGCGGGGAGCAGTCGCTCTCATCTGCGGGTTTGGTGATCTGGACGGGACCATCCCCGCGGGCGCGGGGAGCAGACTTCAACGCCGTCTGCGACGCCCTCACTGCGGGGACCATCCCCGCGGGGCGCGGGGAGCAGGAACTACCGGGGTCGATGGCTTCCTAATGCTGTTGTCAAGCCGTCGGAAATACAACTCATGTGCCAGGTGAGTACGAGGTCATGTGCTCACCTGGCGTCCTCGGCTCCGGCCATGTCGTACTCGTCGATGTCGAGTTCGGCTCCGGTGGCACTGAGGAAGTCCAGGACGTTGCGGTCCAGGTGCCAACCCAAGAGGCTGGGGGCATCCGCTGCGCCCGGATGGGCTTGGTCGGTGTCGTTGAAGTAGCGCACGATGTGGAGCACTGCTCCGCCGCCGGTGCGGGCCAGCTGCCCGGTGAGGTCGCAGATGCGGTCTGTGTGGGGCTGGAGCCTGTTGAGAATGCGGGTGATCTGCTCGTCGACGCGCAGACCCGGCTCCCGGCAGACGACCATCCACGAGTGATCGACCGGAACCGCCGTCGGCTCGGTGAACCGGCTGCCGCGAACAGTCACCTCGTCAGGGGTGATGCCCAATTGGAAGGTCATGTCGTCTGCCGAGATGTGCCGACTGAACAGCGCGAAGTAGGCGTACTGGCGAAGTGGCATCCCGTGGAGGATAGCCGCGCTGGAAGTGGGCCGACCGTGATTATGCTTGCCCAGCAGTCAGGCCGCCTCGCTGACCGGAGGTTTGACCTCGTAGCACCGTCGGTCACGGATCAGTGCCCAGATGACGTTGACCCGTCGGCGGGCCAGGGCGAGCACGGCCTGGATGTGCTTCTTGCCTTCGGCGCGTTTTCGGTCGTAGAACTTCCGCGAGTTGGGGTCGTAGCGGACGCTGACCAGTGCGGAGGTGTAGAAGACGCGCTGGAGTCTGCGGTGATAGGTCACCGGCCGGTGGAGGTTGCCGCTGACCTTGCCCGAGTCGCGCGGCGCGGGTGCGACGCCGGCGAAGGCTGCCAAGGCGTCCGGGGAGTCGAACTCGTCCAGGCTGCCGCCGACGGCGGCGAGGAACTCGGCTCCGAGGGTCGCGCCGATGCCGGGGACGCTCAGGATGATGTCGGCGAGCTCGTGCGCGCGAAACCGGCCCTCAATGAGCTTGTCCGTCTCGGAGATCTGCTCGTTGAGGGCTATCACCTCCTCGGCCAGGGTGTGGACCAGCTTGGCGATGGTCTTCTCCCCGGGGACGGCGGTGTGTTGGCGTTCGGCGGCCTCCACGGCGGCTTCGGCCAGCGCTTTGGCGTTTCGGACCTTGCGGTTGGCCAGCCAATTTGTCAGCCGTGCAGTTCCGGTGCGGCGGATCGAGGCCGGGGTCTGGTAGCCCGTCAGCAGCTGCAGCGGGCCCGTGTTGGTCACGTCCAGGGCCCGCTCCAGGGCCGGGAAGATGCTCAGCAGGGTTCCGCGCAGGCGGTTGACCGAGCGGGTGCGGTCCTCGACCAGGTCAGCTCGACGTCCGGTCAGAAGCTTGAGCTCGATGGTGTCTTCGTCGCCGGGGTGGATGGGCCGCAGGTCGCGGCGCATTCTGGCCTGGTCGGCGATGACGTAGGCGTCGCGAGCATCGGTCTTGCCCTCACCGCGGTAGCCGTCGGATGCCCGGTTGACCAGCCGACCGGGCATATAGAGGACTTCCTTGCCGTGGTTGACCAGCAGGGCCAGCAGAAGCGCGGGTTCCCCACCAGCCATGTCAATGGCCCAGGTGACGGCACGGCCGTCTGCGAGGTCCAGGGCATCACCGATCAGCTTCAGCAGCTCGGGCTCGTCGTTGGCCACCCGCCGCGACAGCAGCGTTTTGCCATCCGCGTCCAGAGCGAGGCCGTGATGGTGGCCCTTGCCGCTGTCGATCCCCACCCATATCCGGTGCATGGCGCTCCTGTCGTACTCGTTCGTACTCCTCGTGCCACGGACCACCTCGCCGGCATTGCTCTACGCAGCGACTTGTTCGCACTTCCTAATCGGCGGCCGAGTCGTCGTGGGGAACCGGGCGGCCAAGCCATCAAAGCCATGATCGGCAGCTGCCTGATAGCCACACCCCGGCTCCCCTGGGCGTCCTCACCCTACGAATGGGAGGACCGGCCCGCCCCAGAAAGGTAGAGCTGCCTGGCTGGTGGGACCATCCCCGCGGGCGCGGGGAGCAGTGGGTCATTGCGTACTCCCTTTTTCCTTTCGGGGGGCCATCCCCGCGGGCGCGGGGAGCAGAGGTGTTCAGGTTCGCGGCTGAGCTGAGGGGGGACCATCCCCGCGCGCGCGGGGAGCAGATGCGGCGCCACAGCCGCGCCGAGCCAAGAGGGGGACCATCCCCGCGGGCGCGGGGAGCAGGGAAAGGCCCCTGCCGCCGCTCGAATCACACAGGGACCATCCCCGCGGGCGCGGGGAGCAGGTGGTCGATGAGTCCGTACCAGCACCGCCACTGGGACCATCCCCGCGGGCCCGGGGAGCAGCCGGTCGTCGGGTCGGCGTACACCGGCTTGAAGGGACCATCCCCGCGGGTGCAGGGAGCAGGCGTCCTGGTGGACGCCGGTGGGGTAGGTGTTGGGACCATTTCCGCAGATGCGGGGAGCAGGCCACCACGAGTAACGCAAACGGGTAGTGGGACCATCCCCGCGGGCGCGAGGAGCAGGCTCGTTCCCGGTGGAAAGTCCCTGAACGACGGGACCATCCCCGCGGGCGCGGGGAGCAGGACACCAACACCATCACTCTCGACCTGACCAAGGGACCATCCCCGCGGGCGCGGGGAGCAGCCGGCACGGCAGGGCGGACCAGCTGGAGAAGAAGGACCATCCCCGCGGGCGCGGGAAGCAGTCTTGCGGTCGGTTTCGGCGGTGGCGCGCCGCGGGATCATCCCCGCGGGCGCGGGGAGCAGCTGCTATTCCTGGGCAGCGCGATCGCGCTCGCGGGACCATCCCCGCGGGCGCGGGGAGCAGCGGCGACGACCTTCGCCCGGTATCCCGCCGCCGGGACCATCCCCGCGGGCGCGGGGAGCAGCGTCGCCCGTGAGTACCCGGGGGGTTGTGCTCGGGAACCATCCCCGCGGGCGCGGGGAGCAGTGCTTTGGAGTCACCGAGCCCATTGAGCTCCTGGGACCATCCCCGCGGGCGCGGGGAGCAGCTCAAGAAGATCGAGAAGCAGATCACGAAGGAGGGACCATCCCTGCGGGCACGGGGAGCAGTGCATCACTTGGGGTGCGGTAACAACATTATTGGGACCATCCCCGCGGGCGCGGGGAGCAGTGCGGCGGTGGCCGCATGACCGACACGAAGGCGGGACCATCCCCGCGGGCGCGGGGAGCAGTAGATTCCGATGTGCTCGCCGTCCTCGACGATGGGACCATCCCCGCGGGTGCGGGGAACAGCTGCGGTATCGACGTAGAACGGCCCGTCATACGGGACCATCCCCGCGGGTCCGGGAACAGCATCGCATCGGCGAGGGACTTCTGGGAGGCGAGGGACCATCCCCGCGGGCGCGGGGAGCAGGGCACCCCCGGAGGACCCGATGACCGACACCCGGGACCATCCCCGCGGGCGCGGGGAGCAGGCCTCGTTGCCTGAGCCGTACTTGCGAACCTTGGGACCATCCCCGCGGGCGCGGGGAGCAGGAGCCCGTGGTCGACGAGGACCTGCGCGGCTCGGGACCATCCCCGCAGGCGCGGGGAGCAGACGGTTCGTCAAACCGGCATCGATCACGAGCGAGGGACCATCCCCGCGGGCGCGGGAAGCAGCATCTGGGCTCAGCCACTCCCGGAAGTGGTTGGGGACCATCCCCGCGGGCGCGGGAAGCAGATCATCGGCGGTCCGGGCACGGACCGGGTGAGGGACCATCCCCGCGGGCGCGGGGAGCAGATGGCGTAGATGTCCGCCATGCGCTGCTCGCGGGGACCATCCCCGCGGGCGCGGGGAGCAGGCTTCGGCATCGGTCAGGGTCGGCGCCGCCGAGGGACCATCCCCGCGGGCGCGGGGAGCAGTGCGTTGGAGCGCCCGACCACGAGCGGGACGTCGGGACCATCCCCGCGGGCGCAGGGAGCAGATGGCGACCGCGCACCTGCGGGGCGACATGGCGGGACCATCCCCGCGGGCGCGGGGAGCAGGACTGCCCGCCACCGCCCTTGTTCGTGGTCTTGGGACCATCCCCGCGGGCGCAGGGAGCAGCCCGGACCCGGTCTTGCCGAGAACGGTCACGTGGGACCATCCCCGCGGGCGCGGGGAGCAGCTCACGGTTCCTCCGGTGATCGTCTTGTCCTGGGGACCATCCCCGCGGGCGCGGGGAGCAGGACGTGCCCGAGGGCTACGACGGGTGGTGGCGGGGACCATCCCCGCGGGCGCAGGGAGCAGCTCGTGCCACGCGGCGCGGGCGGTGTGGACCTGGGACCATCCCCGCGGGCGCGGGGAGCAGGATGGACATCGACATGCTGGAGGCCCGGCTGCGGGACCATCCCCGCCGGCGCGGGGAGCAGTAATCCGTACGGGACCACAGCGGTTGCCGCTCAGGACCATCCCCGCGGGCGCGGGGAGCAGGTGGAACTCGGCTGCGGGCGTACCCAGTACCGAGGACCATCCCCGCGGGCGCGGGGAGCAGGTCGTAAACGGCCCTCCACGGACCGACTGTCGGGGACCATCCCCGCGGGCGCGGGGAGCAGTTGACCGCGAGCGGGTTGCCGCCGGACTCCTGGGGACCATCCCCGCGGGCGCGGGGAGCAGTGTCGTAGGTGTTGCCGGACTGGCCTTCCTCCGGGACCATCCCCGCGGGCGCGGGGAGCAGACCTTCTCGGGTATGACGGGACCGCCGTTGTTGGGACCATCCCCGCGGGCGCGGGGAGCAGGTCATCCGGACAACGTTCCAGTTCACGGGCCTGGGACCATCCCCGCGGGCGCGGGAAGCAGTCCACATCTACGGGGATCAGTACCAACTTGCCGGGACCATCCCCGCGGGCGCGGGGAGCAGCCGTCCCTCCCGGTGTAGAGCCACCATCCGTTGGGACCATCCCCGCGGGCGCGGGGAGCAGAGCTCTCCGGCCTCGTCCTCGGCCTCGTTGGCGGGACCATCCCCGCGGGCGCGGGGAGCAGGAGCGCAAGAAGGACGGTCCGCACCTGCCGGTGGACCATCCCCGCGGGCGCGGGGAGCAGGGGAGGCCTCCCCGGCGTTCTGGTGGTCCAACGGGACCACCCCCGCGGGCGCGGGGAGCAGTTGTCCACCTGTGATCCGCAGCCGGACTAGGGGGGACCATCCCCGCGGGCGCGGGGAGCAGTGAACCGGGGCTCGGCGCGCCGCACACGTCGCGGGACCATCCCCGCGGGCGCGGGGAGCAGAGCGGATTCTTCGTCACCGCCAGCATCGCCCCGGGACCATCCCCGCGGGCGCGGGGAGCAGGAGGACGGCCCGGTACGGGGTCTCGTCCAGCGGGGACCATCCCCGCGGGCGCGGGGAGCAGTCATGATCGAAAAGAGGGGGGGACAAAGGGGGGGGACCATCCCCGCGGGCGCGGGGAGCAGCCGGCCGCGCGCCTGATCTGCTGGGCACCCAGGGGACCATCCCCGCGGGCGCGGGGAGCAGGACTACTTGGCGGTGATCTGGGTGCGAGGCCGGGGACCATCCCCGCGGGCGCGGGGAGCAGCGAAGACGACGGCCAGGACGCGGCCTGACGTCGGGACCATCCCCGCGGGCGCGGGGAGCAGGCCTTGTCCATCTGAAGGAAGTACTCGGGGTTGGGACCATCCCCGCGGGCGCGGGGAGCAGGACGGCGAATCCACGGCGGGCATGGCGTACATGGGACCATCCCCGCGGGCGCGGGGAGCAGCCTGAGGGCGCGCGCCCCGGTCGCTGAGCATCGGGACCATCCCCGCGGGCGCGGGGAGCAGTTCGTCGTGTCCAGCGGGATGGTGTTGGTGTCGGGACCATCCCCGCGGGCGCGGGGAGCAGTGGCGCCTCGACGGTGCGGGCGTCGTAGCGCGGGGACCATCCCCGCGGGCGCGGGGAGCAGAGCACTACGGCCGGCCGCGCGCTGACGTGGTCGGGACCATCCCCGCGGGCGCAGGGAGCAGCGCAGCAGGCTGATGTTCTGCTGCACCTCCGCGGGACCATCCCCGCGGGCGCAGGGAGCAGCGCAGCAGGCTGATGTTCTGCTGCACCTCCGCGGGACCATCCCCGCGGGCGCAGGGAGCAGCGCCGTGTTCCGGCGGACGGGGTGATGCCGTTGGGACCATCCCCGCGGGCGCGGGGAGCAGTCCAAGGCGGCTTGGACGTGCCGTCGGCCCCGGGGACCATCCCCGCGGGCGCGGGGAGCAGAACTCCCATCTGCAGGCCGAATACCTGGCCTTGGGACCATCCCCGCGGGCGCGGGGAGCAGGCCCTAGGCGCCCCTGTGCGGCCGTCTGAGCCGGGACCATCCCCGCGGGCGCGGGGAGCAGCCGGTCGCCCCGGTGCCGGTCACGGCGGTGTAGGGACCATCCCCGCGGGCGCGGGGAGCAGCCGCCCTCGATGGCTTGCAGGACGCGGCCCCGGGGACCATCCCCGCGGGCGCGGGGATCAGGGCCCTAGGCGCCCTGTACGGCCGCCTGAGCCGGGACCATCCCCGCGGGCGCGGGGAGCAGCCATTCCGCCGAACCGAGCACCGAGGCGAGCTGGGACCATCCCCGCGGGCGCGGGGAGCAGGCCAAGGGCGGCGCGGCCAAGATCGGGCTGGAGGGACCATCCCCGCGGGCGCGGGGAGCAGCGCAGCGTGCCGAGCACCGTCTCGGCGTCGCAGGGACCATCCCCGCGGGCGCGGGGAGCAGGACGGATTCGAGCGCGCGGCTGTCGGAGGCCTGGGACCATCCCCGCGGGCGCGGGGAGCAGCCATCCTTCATGTGCGTGACCTTGAACCCCAGGGGACCATCCCCGCGGGCGCGGGGAGCAGAAGAAGGCGCAGTCCGTCGCCGACCTTGGCGAGGGACCATCCCCGCGGGCGCGGGGAGCAGATCAGGGGCGGGGAGAACAGAACTGCGGTGCAGGGACCATCCCCGCGGGCGCGGGGAGCAGCGGGAGGCCGTTCTATGCGCGCCTTTTTGGGCGGGACCATCCCCGCGGGCGCGGGGAGCAGAGTTCGTCCCTAACTTCTTGCCGTGACGGCTAGGGACCATCCCCGCGGGCGCGGGGAGCAGTGGGCGTGCGACCCGTCCAAGGGGATGCAGACGGGACCATCCCCGCGGGCGCAGGGAGCAGTTTGGGCGACCCGCGCGAGGACTGACCACTACGGGACCATCCCCGCGGGCGCGGGGAGCAGTTCTTCACCTGGAACGACCTGCCTGACCAGCAGGGACCATCCCCGCGGGCGCGGGGAGCAGGCGCGCCCGCCAGACTATGCACTGATGCGACCGGGACCATCCCCGCGGGCGCGGGGAGCAGTCTGTCGTGAACCGCCCCGGTGTGGCAGCGTCGGGACCATCCCCGCGGGCGCGGGGAGCAGAGGCGTTTGCGATCACGGGTTATTTGTTGTGCGGGACCATCCCCGCGGGCGCGGGGAGCAGCGGGTCCTGCTGATCGAGCGAGGCTGGGACCCGGGACCATCCCCGCGGGCGCTGGGAGCAGCCCGCATTCCATACGTGGCCTCCACCATCGCGGGGACCATCCCCGCGGGCGCGGGGAGCAGCCGGCGATGTCGGTCCGCTCAAAGTCAGCCCGGGGACCATCCCCGCGGGCGCGGGGAGCAGCTGGGGCTGAGCGGCTGTCTGACGGCCCCGGAGGGACCATCCCCTCGGGCGCGGGGAGCAGGCCGTTTCGGCCCCCGTGCCTGGCGGGGGCCGGGGACCATCCCCGCGGGCGCGGGGAGCAGTACGGCCACTGCCAGTACCAGCCCAGGCACCCGGGACCATCCCCGCGGGCGCGGGGAGCAGGAAGAAGTCGCCGACAGCCGCGTGAACGCCGGGGGACCATCCCCGCGGGCGCGGGGAGCAGCTGCCGCCGAGGATCGCGTTCGACTGCGTCGCGGGACCATCCCCGCCGGTGCGGGGAGCAGTTACCCACTGGGCGCACGGGTCGGGACTGTCGGGGACCATCCCCGCGGGCGCGGGGAGCACTTGATCACTTCGGGTGAGAGCTGGGCCACGATGGGACCATCCCCGCGGGCGCGGGCAGCAGCCCTCTCCGAGGGAGAGCCGCTGGACGTGGCGGGGACCATCCCCGCGGGCGCGGGGAGCAGCCGTCGTCCACGCTGCCGGTGTTCCGGATGATGGGACCATCCCCGCGGGTGCGGGGAGCAGAGCTCGGCTGTGGCCTGTGCCCGGTGCTGCGCGGGACCATCCCCGCGGGTGCAGGGAGCAGGAGGCGTAGGCGTACCCGGCCTCCGGGCCCATGGGACCATCCCCGCGGGTGCGAGGAGCAGCCTCCGGGCATTCCCGCAGCGCAATGCGGACGGGGACCATCCCCGCGGGGCGGGGAGCAGCCCGGCCGGAAGGTGCTGCGGAGGCGACAGGTGGGACCATCCCCGCGGGTGCGAGGAGCAGAGCCAGACCCTGTTCACCGTGAAGTGGTCCGGGGGACCATCCCCGCGGGTGCGGGGAGCAGGTTCGCGGTGGAGTCCACCACGATGTAATCGCGGGACCATCCCCGCGGGTGCAGGGAGCAGAGCCGGTACAAGTGCTGCGCCATGTCCGAGAGGGGACCATCCCCGCGGGTGCGGGGAGCAGATGAGTACGGCGTCGTGCATGTGCTCGTAGCCGGGACCATTCCCGCGGATGCGGGGAGCAGGGACGGGGGCCGATCGTGACCTGGCTCCTGTATCCCCGCGGGTGCGGGGAGCAGTCGCCGCCGGGCCGGTGTCCGGTGATGCGCCGGGGACCATCCCCGCGGGCGCGGGGAGCAGACTGCGCGACCTGGGTCTTTAGAGCTCGTAACACGATCTTGCTGAAGTGCCTTGGCCGGGCGTGCCGAAGTCGTGATTCACCGTTGCGCGGAGTCGAGGTGGCGCGTGTCGCCAAGGCTGATGACTTGGCGGTTGTGGAAGAAGTCGTCCTCTCGCAGCGTGGTGATGCTGCCGGAGGGGGCCCGGAAGCTGGCGTAGCCGGCCGACCGGATCGGCATCCTGATCCAGGACGCCACGACGAATGTCAGTGAGCCGCCGTGCGTCACGATGACCTGGTGCTCGCACGGACGCTGCAGGATCTCGTCCATGGCCGCGTAGATGCGTTGCGCCCACTCCGCCTTCGTCTCGGAACCCTCCACGCCCTCGTCATGGTTCATCCGTTCCCCGACAGCCGGTGGTGGGACGAAGCGCCGGTCCAGCCACTCCTGTGGCCTTCCCTCCGCTTGACCGTAGGACTTCTCCCGCAGCCTGCGATCAAGGATCGGCTTCACGCCGAACAGTTCGGCTGCCTCCTCGGCGGTCCGCCGGGTGCGCTGCAGATCTGAGGAGAACAGCTCGACCTCGGCACCGTCCGGGATCTGGGCCCGGAGCGCATGGGCGATGGAGGCCGCTGCACGGACACCGGCGGGCGTCAGGCGCGAGTCGTGCCATCCGCCGACGACTGCCTCGACGTGGTGCGTCGCCTCTGGATGGGTCACGACGTAAAGGGTGCGCACGGGAGCCTGCCTTTCATGTAACTGGCTTCCTGCTGATCGCGGCCCGCTATGCTAGCCAACCGCGATCAGGGTTCGGCCTTCTTGAGTCGCCTCCAGCACATCAGACCGCAGGCCAACGACAGGAGGGCATCGTGGAGTTCGCGACGGCGCTCCCAGCGCACAGCCAGACGCTTGAACTGGTGCAGCAGGGCGAAGCTCTGCTCGACCACGTAGCGGAGCTTGCCCAGCCCCTTGATGTTTAGGGCGCCCTTGCGGGAGATCACCGGCATGATCCGGCGCTTGCGCAGTTCACGACGGACGGCCTTCGAGTCGAAGGCTTTGTCGCCCAGCAGAGTGTCGGGGCAACGGCGGGGACGGCCCGGACGCCCGGCCACCGGCGGGATGCCGTCGACCAGGGCGAGCGTCTGCGTGATGTCGTTGACATTCGCCGCAGTGGTAATGACCTTGAGCGGGGTTCCCTTCCCGTCGCAGATCAGGTGGTGTTTGCTGCCCGTCTTTCGCCGGTCGACCGGCGACGGGCCGGTGTCGGCTCCCCCTTTTTCGCGCGGACGTGGGAGCCGTCCACGCACGCCCTAGACCAGTCGAGTTCGCCGGCCGCGTTCAGTTCGGCGAGCAGAATGAGGTGCAGTTGGTCGAAGACGCCGGCCTGCTGCCAGCGGTCCAGGCGTCGCCAGCAGGTCTGACCGGAGCCGAACCCCAGCTCCAGGGGCAGGAGCTGCCAGGCTATGTCGTTGTGGAGCACGTACAGGATGCCCTGCAAACACAGTCGGTCCGGTACTGGCCGCGGCCCTGGCGACTGCTCGGGCCAGCGCGGCAGCAACGGCTCGATCAGCGCCCACAAGGCATCGTCCACGATCCACGGCCGAGTACTCACGCCATCACGAACGGCCGAATCGTCTGAGCAGTCACGCCCGACCAGGACATCTCAACAAGATCGTGTTACGAGCTCTTAGCACAGGGAGAGGCCGGTTTCCCGGACTTTCATCGATTCCGGCAATTCGGGCACATCATTCATTGTTAGGCGTGCTTGCCGAAGCGGCGACGCTTGGACGCCTTACTCCAGCCTGGTTTCGGGGCGCCGGTGGTTCGCTGTGTTTCTGGGTGGGGGCGCCGGATGAGGGTTATGCCCTCGTGGTCGACGGGGTGCCAAGCGTGGTCGTGGGTGCGGAAGGTGAAGCCCTGCTCGTTGTTGGTGGTGTGGGCGAGCAGAGAGCGGCCTTGGCCTGCGTGTTGGCACACCTCCTCCCACAGGGCGTCGCGGATGCGGGCCGATGGATTGCCGATGAAGACACCAGCGGAGATTTCCAGGAGCCAGCGGGTGAGGAAGCCGCGAAGGCCTGGCGGACAGTTGGTCAGGACGATGACAGTCACCAGAACACCTCCTCGACATCCGGACCGTCGCCTTCGGCGTAGTTGCGGCTGGCCGACACCTGGCGTCCGCCGTCGCTGTGGAGAACGACGCGGTCCGAGTCCGGATCAGCGACCGTATTTCCTCCTGCGGCATTCGGCCCAAGCAGCCCTTTGATGTCGTCAACGCAGCGGTCCAGCAAGGACGTTTGGTTGATCCGGTCCCGCAGGGCCCGGCGTGTGCGGGCGCCGACGTCCTGGTCATCCCCGGCAGCGACATCGAATGCGACGGGGATGCCGATCTCGGTCTTGTACAGGTCGGCGATGTCGAGGACGAAGGACAGTTCATGCCCGGAGTGGACGAAGCCCAATGCCGGGCTGCAGGCGAGGGAGGCCACCACGGCGTGGGCGATGCCGTACATGCACTGTGCTGCGGCGGTGATGGCCTGGTTGACGGCGTCGCCGCTGGTGAAGTCGCCCGGGGTGTAGCGGCGGCCGCGCCAGGGGACGCCGGTGCGGGCGGCGTGCTCGCGGTAGCAGTCCTTCACCCGGCGCCCCTCGCGGCCGAGGAGCTCCTGCCGGGTGAGGCCGGCGGGGTCCTCGTCGGGGAAGCGCAGCCGGTACATGGCGCGTCGACGGCGAGTCATGTGCGGGGGTTGGCCCACTTGGCGGCCTGGGCTTCGGCGAGGGCAGAGCAGCGGGTCAGTGCGCGGCCGGCAGCGTAGTAGCGCACGCCGTGTTCGCCGACCCAGGCGACGGCCGCTCCGCTCTCGCCGAGGACACTCATGGCCTGGTGGGTGATGCGGGTGCCGGGACCGAGGAGGAGTGTCCCGATGGTGGCGGACGGGATGTGGGTCGTGCCGTCCGCGTCCTCGGCGGTGATGGCGTTGGCATCGCGGTGCACAAGGCACCGTTCCAGGTAGACGAACGACAAGCGCTCCCCGGTACGGGTCAGGAGCCTGAACGAGCAACGGACTTCGACCGGCTGAGCGCGCACTACGCCAGCTCCACCCCCGCATCGGCGAGGAGCACGCGCCGACCCCGCTCTCGGTTCCGCGGGCCTGTTCGCCGCCCAACGGCCATACACTATCTACTCGGACGAAGCGGGCGAGGGGCCGTTCTCACTTGGAGCGCAGCAAACCTTGCCACGCATTAGGTGATGTCGGAAGTGATTTCTGGGAGATGAGGAGCGTTGTGCGGCCAAACGAAATCTGCTCTTCCCGAACAGACGCACCCCATCAGCGCCAGGCAGATGAGGCGACCGTCTGCCAGCAGGTGGCCCGGGCCGCGCTTCTAGCCGCACTGCACGACTCCTACGACGCCACATTCCGGGCTCCTGCAATGGCGCAGACTGTGGCGCACCCGAACGGGTTTGTGAAGCTCCCCTTGGGAGTGGTCACTCACAGCGAGCAACGGTTATTTCTGCACGTCTGGCTAACCGGAGTTGAGGACACACAGGCTCACGATCATCGTTGGGACTTCTCGTCCACCGTGTTGGGTGGAGCCTTATACAACACCGTGCTGGAAGTCGCACCGGCCGACGACGCGCAGACGGCAGGGGCGGGACAGGGTTCGACCCATCGGGTAGTCCGTTACCAACCCCAACGAGGTGGCTTCCGATTCGACGCGCGCCATGAGCGGCAGGTCCATGTGGCTGTCCGGCACACTCGAGTGGTGGTGGCTGGAGAGCACTATGGCATGTCGGCGTTGACGTTTCATCGGGCGAGGGCAACGCCCGGGACGATGACCCTTGTCGCCAGGGGCGTTCCGTTGAAACGGTACGCACGGGTCCTGACACAGGGTGAAGTTTCCCAGGAACGGCAGCGGTGGCGGCATGTAAGTCAAGCTGAGCGGCTCGGCTATCTTCGCGATGCGTTGGACTGCCTCGCGTGAGCCGGGTGCGTCATCGAAGCTTGGCTGGGGGTGATGACCCGCTCGCGCTGATCCGCAGAGATGCGGTCCTAATCGTGGCTGTGCACATCTCAGAGCCTCCAGTCGATCCCTTCCGTCCGGGGCCCCTGGAGAGACGCTGGCGTGTTGGCCGGCCTGACGAGGTGGTGTCCAGCGCCTCACGCCGTGCCGCGTATACGCAGCGTCACCTCGGCCCGCTCCTGTGGGGTCCACAGGTGCGCTGGCATCGAGAATTGCCCAATACGGTAGAGTCACCCGCCCGATTCCTGCTGTCGGCGGTTGAGTTGATTCGCCTCAACAGCGCGACACTCGACGCCTTAAAGGATATGGATTCACCAGCGGAGGCGAACGGCGTGGCACTGCTGCACGGCGCTCTGCCTCCAGATACGCCCATGCGACTCCCGAAAACGCTGCAGGAGTGCGCCGATGTTGATGAGCATCATGGGCGGGGTGTGCATCGTGCTTGGGTGACGCAACAACTGCCGCCGGGATGCCGGATCGCAGCCACCGAGCGTGAGGCGGTGCACTGCACACTCATCACTGCTCGCAGCAGTCATCTGCGCCTGCATCCGGGGCATGTGCAGCAGGGTTGGACCTCCATCGATCAGTGGCTGTGGCACATGCACCACGCGACGCTCTATCCACCGGGCCCTGAGGCTCTTGAGCAGCTCAAGGGTATGCGCCTGCCACTTCCCACCAAGGTGCGTGGCGTGCTCGGCGTCCGCGGGCTGACGCTGGTGGGCACCGAGCGTGACCCGGGCCGCGACGTTCCGCTCAACTACTACGACGGCACCAGCTATCACCTGACGACTCTGTATGCGGACGCCTTGGCTCTGGCTAGATTGCAGCAGATCGTGCTCGACGCGTTCGGCCGCGCAGTGGCACGGATCGGGGAACACGAACCCCGGCGGCGGAAAGTAGCGCAGTTGGAGAGGGATCTGCTTGTCTTCCGTCGCAGCTACTGGACAGCTGACTTCGGCCGGCAAGGCACCGTTGACGCCATGATGCGTGCTTGGCAACAGAGCACCGGCTTGCACCAGTCGCTGCAGAGCCTGATCAACGACCTTGGCGAGCTTTCCCGCCAGGTGCAATCCGCGGAGACGGAGACGACCAACGCCATACTGGGGCTTCTCGCGGCCGTAGGGTTGCCGCTGACGACGGGGCTTGCTGTCTGGCAGGGATTGCCCCAAGCGGGGGCGTCGCTGCTGTGGCGGACCTTGTCTGTCACCATGGTGGTCACGGTGGTCCTTGTAACGTGCTTCCCGGGGCTGCGCAGGCTGTTCGTCGACCTTTTCCGCCGCAGACGGCGGAGGCGGCGATAATGCTTGCGTTCTCATGGCCACCGCGGCATGCCCCTGGGTACCCGTCCGGGTGTGCGGACACCGGCGATGTGCTGGCCCATTTCGCTCAGGGTGATGATCGGCAGGCGACTATGGTCGTTGTCACAAGCGCCTTGCGAGCCAGTGTGGAGGATAGCGGGGATCACGAGGCAGGCCTTGAGCGGGTGCGTCACAGCCTGAACACCATCGGTCGAAACTTCGGCGCCGAGTGGAATCCTTCGTATTACGGCAAGGATCTGGTCCTGGTCCGGGCTGGGAAGCACTCCCCTCCAGTAGGGGTCTTCACGGGTCTGCTGGGAGCCGAGCATGCGGGTGGGGGTGTCCGGCACGGCTGGGCGGTGGGGCACGTATCGCTTGCCGGGGACAGTAATGCGCGGCGCGAGAGGTTATTGCGTGCCTGTTACGGCATATCGATGGCCGCGCGGATGCGCCGGGATTGGCCGGACCTGCAATCATCCCGAGCCGACGAAGTGCTGGGACAAGCACCGGGACTGCTCTCCGTAAGGAAGGGTGCCTCGCTGCTGGCAGGTGTACTCGTCCGCCCACTGGGCAGCCAGGAGACGGGCTTAGGGGCTGGACCGGAAGAAGATCCGCGTTTTCCTGGGCTGCAGTCGGCAGATGCCTGGAGAGCTTTCTCAGCGGCGCCCCCGCAACGAGGTCTCTATGTGGTGAGCGATGTCCACGACATCGAATGGGGCACTCCCTGCCGACGGCGGTGCGGCGTGCGCCTTACGGAAGGCAACGCGCATCAGATGCTTCCCCTGGCCACGATGTGGCTGAACGGACACCTGCCGCTGGAGGATGTGTTGTGCCGGGCCTACCGGCGCCGCGTTCAGCGGGAGTCGTTGCTGCTGGGGCACCTTCGGACGATGAGCGACGCGGCCGCTGCCGGAGGCGCGCTCTTCGCGACTCTGGGCGATGGTCTATCCGGCATCGTCTCAGGTGCGGCGCTGATGGAGTCGGCAGTGACCGTAGCAAACGATTGGACCGCCGGCCAGATGCACAGTGGAGCCGGTCTGGCGCGGCTGGGCGAGGCAGGACTCGGCGCTGCTCGCCGTCACGCACACTTCAGCCTGCATGTGACCAAGACCCTCAAAGGCACAGCACACCGAGAGCGCATCCTGCATGTGTTCGGTGAACCCCTCGGTGTCGATGCTGCCGACTCGGTCGTCGAATTCCTCTCCGGTCTTTGGAAAGCGGGGCCCGGAACGCCGGGCTTCCACCATCTGGCGCATGCCCTCCGGTGGCGCGGCTGGTGGCAAATGCATCTGCCGTCCAGCGCACATGCTCGGCTTGCCCTGATCTTCGACTCCGTGCACGACAGCAGTGCGGCGGACACATAACGAGCAGGTCATGGGGTTGCCCACTGCCATCTGGTGCATGACCACACCTGTGGCACGTCCTCTGCTGCCTGTGCGGTTACTGGGCCGTACGGGGCTACAGGTGTCTGCAGTACTGGGCTCCAGAAGTGGGCCAGCTGGTCTACCGCCTCGGGCAGGCGGCCGAATGCCAGCCCATGGCGAAAGGTTGCCGTGTCCCAGAAATCCAGCCATTCCGTCGGCGGTGGCGGGAGGTGTGTCGGCCATTGGCGCCCCATGGCAGTGAACTCCAGCGCCACATCACTGCGGACTTCATCAAGGAGCAGCTGGGGGGCGCTGGGGCTTGCGGCAGCCAGCAGGAAGTCGACGAGGTCGATCCAGCGCGTGTTGATTTTGCCGCCGCCACGCTGTCGTGTGTAGCGCAACAGCTTCTGGGCCAGGCACCGGCTGAGGGTCGCCGTAGGCACCGTGACCGGGGAAGGCCAGGCAGGGAAGGCCAGAAGTGCGGTGCGTGTGTCGCCGGCGACTTCGGTGTCCGGTACCAGCAGGACGTTGAGCAGTACCTGCTCGTGGTCCTCCCCTGACCGTATTCTCACCAACGCGCGGTACACCGTTGCTTTGTCAGGTGAGCTGAACACGACGGGCTCCGAGCGCATTAGCTGAAGTCGCTCCCCCTTCGGGCCGGGCGGCAGTTCGGAGGCGGACAACAGCAACTCCCCCGCGCTCGCGGACATGGCCAGGTCCACATCGTTCGGCAGGCGTGCCGTGGGGCCTATCCAGCCCAGGATCGCCGCGGACCCCTTGAGATGCCAGATATCCGGTGGCAGTAGTTGATCGATACTCGAGAGGACCGCTGCTACGGATTGGATCAATTGGCGATCACTTGTGGGAAGCGCGTCCTTGTCCGCCCCATCCCATTGTCCGGGTCGACCGTCCACTCGGCGCCTCCTCGGTCATGCGT
This sequence comes from Streptomyces sp. ME19-01-6, assembly GCF_033793745.1. Classification (NCBI taxonomy): domain Bacteria; kingdom Bacillati; phylum Actinomycetota; class Actinomycetes; order Kitasatosporales; family Streptomycetaceae; genus Streptomyces; species Streptomyces sp. ME19-01-6. The sequence goes on from NZ_JARAXF010000015.1 coordinate 115,363, forward strand.
CCGCATCGGGGCTCGTTGGAGCGCCGCACATTACAGGAGGGTAGCCACGGAGGGCGGATGATGCCGGACATCCGCTCCCTGGGATATCCACTGGTACAGGCGTTGAGATGGCTGGGGCAACACATCCCGGCGTCCGGTGCAGATGGCGACGCGCGCTGCCAGTTCCCGCAGTGCGGTGATCCCGCAGTCGGCAGCCAGGGCCAGCAACCTGTCGGGGACATACGAGGCTACTTCCTGGTGCCGGCCAGCGAGAGCGAGCAGTCGGGCGACCGCGAACAGATTCCGATGGGCTGCTTCCAGCAGTTCCCGCACGGCCTCATGGCCTGCCGATGTGTTCACGACGCGGTCGAGGTAGTGAACGGCACGCGGCAGCAGCGTCGGCTGCGCGCGCACGATTCCGGGGATGCGCCGAGACACCTCCGCCTCGGGGTCGATACGGGGCAGCGCATATCTGAGGGCGCGCACGTCGTTGTTCTGTATGCCGCGGCGCCACACCTCTGGTGGGCTCCCTGCGACATCGCGTGCCGACCCGGTGAATAAGCTGGCCACCGGTTCGGTGGCGCTCTTCTCCGCTGACAGACGAAGCCCGAGAGCTTCGAGCTCGGCTTCCACTGCGGCACGGACATGCTCAGCTTCGGCGGTGTCGTGAACGAAGACGTGCCAGTCGTCGCCCCAGCGAATCCACCGATCCGGCGCCATCACGGCAAGACGCGCATCGATCGTATGTAAGGCGGCTGTGCCGAGCCGGTTGGCCCAGCGATGCCCGGGGAGAAGAGGGCGGCCGGTCCTGCGGTGCAGTTCCGTCAGCTGCTGGGCGAGCGTGTCGGTCATCCAGGGCGCATCGACTAGCACGTGCAGAGGAAGCGACTCACCGAAACGATGAACGTCGAGTTTCAGGACGAGCGGTAGATCCGTCTGGCGACCGAGCGCGTGCATTCGGTCCCGTCGCGCGCGGTAGGCGCGGCGGTAATCCCAGTCTGTAAAGCGGTAGCTGAATACCTCAGGGTACGGCCGGTGGTGGTGTAGAGAGCGTTCGACCAGGAGGTGCATGTGGGCGCGTACCGCCGCGTGCACGACGGGTATGTCTTCCGTGCGCCGGGCGAGTGGGACCCGAAGCCACCCGACGTCGAGCTGCGGCGGCGCAGACAGGGTTCCGTCGGCCAGCGCATGGGTGACGTCGGCGGCGCCGAGAGCGTCGGGGATCCAATCCGTCATCAGGTCGTGGCTGAAACTCATGCTGATCGCCCTGTTCGGCGGGGTGGCGTCGCCTCTCACAGCGGCATGATGTCACCCCGCAGGCAATTGCCCTGTGGTATCGCCAGAGGGACTGCGCGGCGCAGAGGGGGAACATGGTCAACGGTTCGACGTCGCAGGAGGGGTTGGACGTCCTCGCGGCGCTGGGTGTCTTGGTGGGAAAGACGCCCAGCCATGCCGACGGAACGATGAATCTGCTGCTGTCGCACATGCTGGACACCGCGGCCGTCGCCGACATCATGTGGGAGCAGTTTTTGGCCCCGTCCACCCGGCGGCTTCTTGACGAGATCGCCGGAGGTACGGGCAAGGGGCGCGGGTTTTTCGTGTGGCTCTGCGGAGTGCACGACTGTGGGAAAGCCACTCCAGCCTTCCAGAGGAGATGGCAGACCGAGGCTGCGGCGGTACGGGCGGCTGGGCTGCGATGGCATGAGCCGACCGCCCAGCGGTTCGATTGGCATCACGGGCGTGCCGGAGGACACCTGCTGCAACGGCTGCTCAGGGATGCTGAATGGCCGGACGAGCAGATCGCTTGGGTATGGCCGATTGTGGCAGGCCATCATGGCTTCTTTCCCCTCGCGAGTGCCCTGAGGCCGGACCCCAGAGCGCGTGGCCAGTTGGAGGGCGACGAGCGCTGGGCGACAGTGCAGCGGGCTCTCGTTCAGCGCCTCACCGAGGAGCTGGAGCTAAGCTCGTTCGCAGACCTCGCGCCTGTGCTGGTGCCGACACGTGCTGCTCAGTTGCACCTGAGCGGGTTCGTCGTGATGGCGGACTGGATCGCCAGCGGCTCCAAGCAGTTCCCCGGTGTCGACTCGTTGGGTGAGGTGAGCTTCGCCCGGGCGCGGGATCGTGCCGACAAGGCATGGACGAAGATCGGTCTGCGGCGTGGCTGGGGGAAATTGCCCGAGCCGGATTCCGATGCTTTCGTGCAGCGGTTCGGGTGCGAGCCGCGTCCCTCGCAAGTGCTGGCCGTGGAGACGGCACGGCAGATGGAGGCTCCGGGGCTGTTGATCGTCGAGGCTCCTATGGGAGACGGCAAGACCTGGGCCGGGCTGATGGCGGCGGAAGTGCTGGCCGCGAAATTCGGCGCGGACGGCGTGTTTGTCGGTATGCCGGAATGGGCGACTCATGACCCCATGTTCGGGCAGGTCAGACGGTGGGTTAGCCGCATTGACGAGAGCTTGGCCGCGCGCGTCTCCCTGCTGCACGGGAAACGTATCCTCAACAAAGACTGGAGTGAGCTGCTGAGCCAACCGCCCGAGGCTCGGCTCAGCGCGGTCGGCGAATGCGGAGAGTCGGCGGAGGGCGGTCGGCGCGTACCCGGAGGCAGTGGGCAGGTACACGCTGAGCCATCGGGGTCGCAGGTACCTGCCGAGTGGTTCTTCGGCTACGGGCGCGGGCTTCTGTGTCCCTTCGTCGTCACACCTCTTGACCAGCTGCTGTACGCCACGACCCGCACCAAGTTTGTCATGCTCCGTATGGCAGGGCTGATGGGCAAAGTCGTCGTGCTCGACGAGGTCCACGCCACCGACGTCTACACCTCGCAGTTTCTTCTGGAGGGCGTGCGCTGGTTCGGCCAGGCTGGCGTACCTGTAGTGCTGCTGTCCGCGACGCTGCCGGCCTCACAGCGTCAGGCTCTGGTGGACGCCTATCTCGCGGGGGCCGCAGGACGTGAGGAGTACACGGCTGACGATCTCAGCCAGCCTGAGGGCTACCCTTCCATCACTGCGGCTTGGAGAGCACCGGAGGGCATCGGACACCGTTCCACTGCACCATCCTGCGCGAGCCGACGTGCGGACTTGCCCCTCACCGTCGAACTCATGCCGGAGCCGGTCCCGCAACCACGTGCCGATCCTGCTCTGCATCGGATGGCACAGGACGCCGCCGACGCGGCTGTCGCCGATCGGCTCGAGGAAGAGCTGACACATGGCGGATGTGCCCTGGTTATCCGTAACAGTGTGGAGCGGGCCCAGACACTCTGCACCGCGTTGCGTAAGCGCTTCGGTGACGAAGTAGTGCTGCTGCACGAGCAGCTCCCCCTCGGAACACGCGCCGATCGCACGGCGCACTGCCTGCGCCAGCTAGCCCCGCAACAGGATGGCCCCGAACGCGAGTGGCCCACCCGATTCGTCGTGGTCGCCACCCAGGTGGCAGAGCAGGCATTTGATGTTGACGTGGACCTTCTGATCACAGACTTGGCCCCGATTGACCTGCTGCTGCAGAGAATCGGCCGTCTGCACCGTGGTGACAAATCGCTCCGTTCCAATCGGCTTGCAGCGCCACGTGTGATCGTCACGGGTTACGCCTCCGGGGACGCCACAACTGGGGCAGACGACATCGACAGGGCTGCGGGTGGCCGTGGCATCCCGCAGTTCCTTGCGTGCACCGAATCCCTTTACGACCGCCATCTGCTGCTGCACACGGCGGCTTTGGTGTTCAGTGCTGCCGGACGCCAGGGCGCATGGAGCATCCCGGGAGACATTCCCTCGCTCGTGGCGGCCGGATACGGCAGCGAGGATGTGACTCCGCAACCGTGGCGGGACGCAGCACAGTCAGCCCGATGGCGTTGGGAAGATGAGCAACGCAAACGGGCACATAATGCCTCACATCACCTTCTGACAAGACGCGGTGACAAAGAAGGGCCGACGCTGGCCGGTCTCCATTACCTGACCGTTCCTCCCGGCAGTGGTGACAGCGGCCTGACCGCCTTGGTGCGGGACCGGGATCCGGGCGTGGAGGCCGTCCTCCTGGTGCGGGATGGCAGGAGATACCGGACACTTTCGGGAAGTGTTCTGGCGGAGGACGGCGCCCTCCCGGATGAAGAATGGGTCAACGACGTTCTCGCAGGCGCGGTGAGACTCCCCGCGAGTTGCGGCCCCGGGGTGGCCGATGCTCTCCATGTCCCGCCTGGCTGGGACAAACACCCTTGGCTGGGCCGTAGCCGCGCTCTGGTTCTCGAGGCCGATGGAACCTCTGTCCTTTCCGGGCGGCGGCTACGCTTCGACACCATTCTCGGGCTCATGGACGACGGCCCTGTTGGCTGAGGGGCCGTGGAGGGAGCGCGGCGTCTTTCGCGTGGCGTTGCAAAGAGGTGCCCGGAGGTCATCGTTTCCGCCCGTCAGCCCTTTTGACCTGGAAGTGGGGCGAGGGTGAGCAGGCCGCAGCCGTAGGCCTTGGCTGGGCCGATTCCTTCCAGGAGCCGGGTGGTGAACGCGGCAGGGTCGGTGACACGCAGGCGGCCTTCGAAGGTGGCGCTGTGGAAGGTGACGCGGGGGCCTTTGCCGTTCTTCGTGAATGAGTGGCGACGGTGGGCGGTGATGCGTACCTCACGCGCCGGGTTCGGATCCCAGGCCCCCTTCTCAGCCCCGGGGTCGCTGTCGGCCGTCGTTTGGGCCAGACCGGGGGCAGGGGCGTCGGTGCGGGATACGGGAATGTCGAAACCCCACCGTTCAGTGCGGGTGAGGAACCAGTCGAGCTGTGCGGCTGCGGTGCGATGGGCCATCCTGAAGCCCCGCCTGCGCTTACTGTCTGAGCCGTCCGCAATTCGGGCTGCCTGGGCAGGCGTGGGCTTGGTCGGATTCTGAGTGTTCTGTACCGGGTTGGCGGTCAGACGGAACGCGAACTCCCGTCCGGTGGCGATCTGGTCGAGTAGGGGGGTGTAGTCGCGGACGGCTGCGTGTTCCCCCTCAGCGTCGGGCCATCCGGCCTTCTCGACCACGTGGGTCCAGTCGGGCTTGGACCGGGTGAGGACGAACAGGTATGGCCGGTGGGGGTTGTCGGCGTCAAGTCGCCACAGAATGCGCTCCCCTTCCGGGCTTCCGGGGATGCCGCCCACGACGGCGGCGTGCATCGCGCGGGGATTGGCCAGCAGTACGCGGCTCTCGGCGCGGAGTGGATTGATACGGATCCGGGAGAGGTAGGTCATGGCGGTCACCAGCCCAGCAGGGCGAAGGGGTCATGTCCGGCGGCCTCGTCCTGGCCGTTGATGACGTTGGCGTCGGGCTGTGGGAAGCCGGTGGGGATGCTCAGCCAGCCGTGGCGTACGCGCCGGCTCGTGAAGCTGCGGGCGTAGGGGTCGAAGGACACTGGGGAGTCGTGGAGGACATCGTCGCCCTCGGGGTCCTCGATGGTGACCGAGCGGTCGATGCGCGCTGGATACAGGGGATGGTCGAGGTCACGCTCGCGTCCGCACTGAGCGGCGTACTGTTCGCGAGCTCGCCGGGAGGCCTGCCACGGCTCCTCTGCCAGAATGTCCTCGAGGCTTCCCTCACGGAGCCCGAGGGATACCGGCTGGGTGGGCGGGCAGGAGCGGCGCCCGAGTGCGAGTGGGAACGCGGGGGCACGGACGGCGTGGTCCAGCGTCTTCATCAGCTCGCGAGGACCACTGACGGCGGCCAGGAAGACCGCATCCTGGAGGTAATAACGGGTGGTCACATGGGTGTGTTTGGGCGGTGAGGTCGGCTTCTGGAGGCCCTTGGTCGAGACGCCGGCCTGAGGCAGGGGGCGGCCCCGGTAGTCGCTGACGGTGTGGTAGTCACGCAGCATCGTCCCGGGCTGGTCGACGCGGATACCCAGGCGCAATGGAAGCAACTCGTCGAGGGGTTCCTCGCGGGCACGTCCGGCCGCCGCAGCCAGCAGGCCGATCACGCCGGATTTAGTGGGTTCTGCGCTAGTCTCGCGCCGGTTGAAGGCACTGCGTGAGCCCCATGCCTGGAGCGGCCCGGCCAGCCGGAGCAACAGTACCGTCTGGCTATTGCTTTGCGTTTCTTGTGAGCCGGTGGAAGGTGTTGTCATCAGGCGGCCTGCTTGACGGTGTCGGTGAGGTAGGCGCGAAGACCGGCCAGGAGCTGGGGGAAGGTGACGGCCTCACCGAAGGTGTCCGTGAGCAGCTCTGTGGTCTGTCCGCTGTCGGTGAAGGTGTGGCACAGGGAAGTGAAAGCCGGCGTGTCTCCCCAGGCCCGGGTGGCCGTTGCGTACTCGCGTGCGAGACGGCGGGCGGAGGCCGCTGCGATACCGGAGGAGGTCGCGACCGGCTCTTCGAAGGCGGAGACGAGATTGACGGGCTGGTCGTCGCGCACCACGACCGCAACCAGGCTGGGCAGAGTCCGGTGGGCAAAGGAATTGCCGTAGCCGGTGGGCATGGAGCGAGCGAAGGAGGTAACGAACTCCTCGACCGCGGTGACGGCCGCCTCCTGATCCGTGAGGTTGTGCAAAAGCTGGTGCAAGCCGACTGACGCGTAGCGGTAGAGGGTGGCGGAGTTGAAGCCGATGGTCCCGATCATGCCCGCACCGGTCTCCTCCCCCTTCTTCGTCTCGTCGTCGACCGCTGTGAAGTAGTCGAATTCCAGCTCGACCGCATGGGTGGACAGCGCATGAGCCACCTGTGTGGCCGCGTCGACGTTCAAGGCCGGGATGTCGGCGACCATGCGGCCGAACAAGGCGACGTCCATGGGGTGACCAGTGCTGAATTTTTTCTGGACCGGCAGCTGCTTGATCTCGGCGGCCAGCTCCGTATCGTCGAGAGCGGCGAGTTCGGCGGCCCGGTCGTGGATAAGCGCGGCCACGTCGTCGAGCTGGCGATGGCCGTAGAAGAACAGATAGGCGGTGTCGCCCTCCTTCTTGCCGGCACTGATCTTCAGCGGTGCCAGCAGTGCGCCCGCCAGGCGGGCCGAGGCCTCGGTGTCCAGGCCGGTCCGATCGGCGATCCTGTCGGCGAGGGCCCCGTTGATACGCCGGGTGCGGGTGGCCAGGTCCTGCTCGGGTACCCGCTCGGTGAAGTGGACGCGGGTGGCACGCTTCCACGCTTGGGAGGAGACCCGGGACCGGCGGACACCGCCGTAATACGCCTCTTTGGGGTTGCCCTGGTCGTCGCGGTTGAGGTTGGCCGGAGGCACGGTCTGCAGGATATGGACATCGACGTAGGTACGAGGCGGGGGAAGTGCCATGGGGTCCTCCGGTGAATCGGTCGGTGAAGTGCAACGGGTGCGGTCTTTACACGCTTCGCTCGGCGAGGTCTTCCAGGACGGTGGCGGCGTGGCTCGGCGTGAGCAGGCGAGCACCCAAAGGTCTGTGGGTGAGCTCTAGGAGGCGTTCACGGGAGCTTCCGTGTCCGGTCGCGACCCCCAGGTGTGGTACGCGAGTCCCCAGGTGCGGCGGACACGCCGGCGCGATTCGGGGTAATGCCAGTCCTTGATGTCACGCAGCAGTCGGTCGTAGTCCAATGGCTGCCCGATGGTGCGCAGTTGTGTGACCAGTCCGCGCAGTCGGTACACCAGGGTGGGCACGGAAGTGGCGTTCACCGCGGCCGCGACCCGGCGGTCAATGGCCTCCTCGCTGAAACGGTCGCTGCGGCGCAAGGCGCGCAGGGCGTCCCCCACACTCGCTCTGGGCTTGTGCATGGGGCGACGCTGGCTTTGCTGATGGAGGCCGTAGAGCGACAGGGCCGCGTGCTCAGCCTCGAGTTCCGGGGTGACTTGCCCGTCAGTAGGACTGGTGTAGAAGGGCCAGAGCGCAGGAACGGTGGCCGCGGTATGTCCCAGCCCGGACCTCAAGGCGGCCAGATCTTCGCCAGGGGGCTCCATGGGTGCCTTGCTCCTGGGATCCATGCGCCAGGTTCCGTCGGTTCGGACGTACTGGGCCCAATAGCGTGTGGTGGAGGTCGTCGAGGTGCTGGTGGGGTCAGGGGTGGTGGGCACAGCGTGCACCCTTCCTGCGGAGAGCTCGATGGTGGTGGTGTCCTACGCCGAGTTGCCGCGGCCAGCGCTCAGGCGGCCTTACGTCGAGCAGCCCGGCGGGGGAGGATCGCGTCCATCCGGTCTCGGAATCCGCGCTCGGCAGTGCTGAGCCGATACACACGCTCCTTGCCGTCTTTGGCCACGATCCGACCGCTGAAGAGATTGGGAGCCGCAGTGGAAAAGACCTGCTCGGCTACCTTCCATGTCTCCCGCCCGGCTTTCTCCTCCCACGCCTCGAGCCCTTGCTCGGATCGGTCGAAATCCTCACCGACCTCACGCAGCCCGACCAGCAGGCGTCGCATCAACGGATCGAGAGCGTGCAGCAGGGTCTCCCCCGGGCGCTGTCCCTTGTCCCAGGGAATCGGCTCACTGCCGGCGGCCCGCCGCAGGTCGGAGGAGAGATTGTTCACCGCACCGGCAAGCTTCTCCGCCTGCGCCACAGCCTCCAGCACGCAGCCGAAGATGATGCCGTCCGGGTTCAACGCGGCCAGTGGCAACGGGATTTCATCGAAGAACACATCTTCAATAACTGATGATTGGATGCCGTAGACCATGCCGGTCAGCTCCAGCCGCAGCGGATACCCCAGAGGCAATCCTTCCCGCACCACACTGAGCTGATCAAGCAGGACGCTGGTATGGAAACCAGTGTGAGTGTCCGTCGCCTCACGCTGTTCGCTGACATGGCTGACGGCCAGTAGAGCCTCCAGACCACGCCAGGCCGCCCTGCCTGGCTGATGCCGACGAGGGCGTACAGCGGATGCCGCCCCAGGCTTTCCGGCCTGCTTCTTCCGGGCTTTTGCGCTCTCGACAATCCACGAGGTGTGCGGTTCGTGATCGGGCGCCGTATCGAGCCGGTCACCAGCTGCGACAATGACTCGCTGGACCCGTACTCCCCCCTGAGTGTCCTCAGGGACAAGCCGGATACGCCGCGCCTGCCACGTCCACACATCCAGCAGCCCGCGGGACGGGCGGATCTGCCAAGCAGGCGTGGCACACGACAGCGTGTCCTCGACCCTGCCCTCGACGGCGCGCCGCCGCCATTGCGGCAGGTCATCCGACAGCGGAGCCTGACCGAAGGGGATGTTCAACAAGAGAGTTTCAAAAATGGTGCGCCCCACCGGCATGACGACGCCCAGCTGCCCCAGGGGCCCGACTGGGTTACCGGTCGTCTTGCCTGCTTTGACCTGCGGGTCACCGACGACACCGGTTTTGATGGCGGCCGTGTCCCAGCAGTGCGTATGGACCAGCCAGCGGGCTGCCTGCGCCGGGGTGAGGGGCAGCGGATCTCCCTCAGTGCGGGAGGAGAACAACGGCACGTTATTACCCGTAGCGGCTGTGGCGACCAGCAGGCTTGATCCCTTGGTCTCACCCTTCGCCGTGTGCAACCCCGCCACCTGAGCGAAGGGATCGACGGCATCGAGCAGATCGAAGGACCGGCGGTGTTTATCCAGGTATGCAGTCAAGGCTGCACTCTGCTGAGGCGAGAAGGCCCCCGCACGGAACATGTCCAACCACTCGGCCGCATCCGCAGGCGGACCGAGAGCGTCGACGACGATCGGCAACAGCAACTGGCGGAAGATCGCGGGCTTCTGCGTGGGCAGGTCGACCACGATGTCCTGGAACTGATCTGCGCTCAGAAGGAGACGCCGCACGCCAACCTTCTCGAGCGAACCAAGCCCGCCCTGCGGCCCTCCCCTTGCAACCGTGCCGACAGTCCTCGCAGACAGCCACGGCTCATCCAGCAAACTGAACAAAATTGGGCTCCCCTCCCAATTTCCTCCGTCTAGCGACGTGGCGTCAGCCTTGCACACCGGCCCACAGCTCCGCATGATGAATGCCAGAATCCACCTGCCCCAGTCTTACTCGCCAGCACACCATCGCGGGTCGGGGATGTTCCGTTCCTACGTCTGCACCGCGGGTTGTCCCCGCGAGCGCGGGGATCACCAGGGGTGAGCGCGGGTGAGGCCCGCGCCCGCCCTCGGTACAACCCTTAGCCCGCGCAACGGGGTGATCCGATCCGCCAGAGGCGGGCCTGGGACGACCCCGCAGACGCGGGGAGCAGCAAGCCTTCAAGGCCATGTGCCTCCCTTTTCGACACCACCCCAGGCCCGGGAAGCAGGCCGACACGGCCGCCTTCTCCAGAGCGGTCACTTGACCACCCCCGGGGTGCGGTAGCAGTCCAGCCCGCCCGCAAAGTCCTTGGTGGTCTTGGGACCATGCCTGCGGGCGCGGGGAGCAGCTTGTGGGCGGGCTTCCGCTTGGAGTCGCGGAGGGGACCATCCCCGCCGGTGCGGGGAGCAGCCCGCGACTTCCCTCGCAACCGGCCCGCCGCGGGGGACCATCCCCGCGGGCGCGGGGAACAGGGACTGCCAGTGATCACGCCCGCGCAGGCGGCGGGACCATCCCCGCGGGTGCCGGGAGCAGGCCAGGCTGCGGGCCCAATAGAAGACGACGGTGGGACCATCCCCGCGGGTGCCGGGAGCAGATCCGCAGCAAGACCTCGGCGTCGAGTCCTGCGGGGCCATCCCCGCAGGTGCGGGGACCAGTGTTCGATCTGCAGCCGGATGGCCGGCAGCGTAGGGCCATCCCCGCGAGTGCGAGGAGCAGCATCCCACGGCCTGACGGTCGCGCTGCACCGCGGGACCATCCCCGCAGGTGCGGAGAGCAGTATCGAGTGGCGGACCTCCTACAGCCGCACCGGGGCCGTCCCCGCGGGTGCGGGGAGCAGACATCCATCTCAGGCTCGCCACGCAGACCCGCGGGACCATCCCCGCAGGCGCGGGGAGCAGTTGGGGCTGGAGCCGCCGAAGCGGGCAGAGCCCGGGACCACCCCCGCGGGTGCGGGGAGCAGCGCGCGTTCACCGCGGGGTCGTACAGCGCCGTGGGACCATTCCGCGGGCGCGGGGAGCAGAAGGTCGTCGGCCCGGTGAGGCGGATCCGCCGGGGGCCATCCCCGCGGGTGCAGGGAGCAGTGGTGGCTCAGAATCCAGCCCAGCACGCCCGCGGGACCATCCCCGCGGGTGCGGGGAGCAGGCTGGGGTTCTGATGGCCATCGCCTTCGAGGCGGGACCATCCCACCGGGCGCGGGGAGCAAACTGCCTCTCCCCTGTTCTTCTCTATACGTGTGGGACCATCCCGGCGGGCGCGGGGAGCAGCTCTTCGAGGAGGACCGCACCGACCGTGCCGAGGGACCATCCCCGCGCGCGCGGCGAGCAGTCCCTACGTTGCCGGTACCGCCGTACATGTTGAGGACCATCCCCGCGGGCGCGAGGAGCAGCGAGACTTCTCAATCTCAGCCTTGAGGCTCACGAGACCATCCCGCGGGCGCGAGGAGCAGACCGGCGACAAGTTCGCCGCCGGGTTCGTCAAGGGACCATCCCCGCGGGCGCGGGGAGCAGGTGGACACTGCAGCCGTGCTCTCCCTCGTCGCGAGACCATCCCCCCGCGAGTGCGGGGAGCAGAGCTTGCGGGCCGCGATGGTGACCGGCGGCTGGGGACCATCCCCGCGGGTGCGGGGAGCAGCCGGCCCCGGGCCTCAGGGGCCGCAGACTCAGGGACCATCTCCGCGGGTGCGGGGAGCAGTGAGTTCGGCGAGGTTGATGTATGCCGAGTTCGGGACCATCCACACGGGAGCGGGGAGCAGGGGTCGATGAGGTTCGCGCCGTCGCATGGCCCGGGACCATCCCCGCGGGTACGGGGAGCAGCAGACTCCGCGACCTGCGGATTTACCGCCGAGCGTCCCCAGTATTGAACACTTCCAGAGATTCCGACATCAAGAACATAAGGACATCGCTTCCCGTCGAGACTTTGCCCAGGGCTCTCACGCTACAACCTTACGGCTGGTCGACGCTCCAAAGGGGTCGCTGCCGGTCAACCTCCTTGAAGAACTTCTTGTGATGGCAAGGTGATGGCACTCGCCCTCACTACGCCATGATCAGCCACCTGTTACGCCGGGCATCGGCGCATCCAGGGTGGAGTCACGCACTCCCCCACCGGAGGTGAACCAAGTGGCTTCTCAGTCTCCTGAACGCGGCCGGGTGTACCGGCGTTGCGGCTGCCGTCGCCCGGACGGCCGGCAGTTCGGCGCCAGCTGCCCCCGGCTCCACAACGGTTCAAGGCACGGATCCTGGGCTTTCGCTGTAGACCTGCCCTCGGCCGACGGCAAGCGCCATCCGCTGTGCCGTAGCGGATTCGCCACGCGCAAGGCCGCCGAGACAGCGCTCGAGCGCGCCCTGGAGTCCGAGCGGACCGGCCTGGACTGCAGCGAGGATCTCACTCTGGCCACGTATCTGGGCGAGTGGCTGCGTCTCAAGGAGAAGGTGCTCAAGCCCACCACGTTCGCCCGCTACCGCGACCACGTGCACGCCGATCTCATCCCGTCCTTCGGACGGCTGCTCCTGACCGATCTGCGGGCCCGGCACGTCACCGCCTGGAGTGAGGCCGAACTCGCCCGCGGACGCGGGCGCACCGCCGTCTACCGGATCGGCGCCACCTTCTCCAGCGCGCTTGGCCATGCCGTGCGCACGCGTGTGATCGCGGCCAACCCGTGCCGGTATGTGCTGCTGCCCCGTCCGGTCGCGCCGGAGCGGATCTGCTGGAATCCCACCCAGGCCGCGGCGTTTCTGCGGCACAACCACGCTCACTACGGCGATCAGATGGCCGATCTGTTCGAGCTGCTTCTGGGCACCGGCATGCGGCGTGGTGAGTCCCTGGGGCTGCACTGGACGGATGTCCACCTGGCCGAGCGGATGCTGCTGGTGCGCTGGAGCCTGACGGCCGTGAACAACAACCGCCTCTACCTCGGCCATCCCAAAACCAAGGCCAGCCGGAACTGGGTGAGCCTGGCCCCTCGCGTGGTCGCCGCACTCGAGCGCCAGGCCGCGCTCGCCCGGGCCAGCCAGCCCAAAGGCACACCGCTGGAGGGGCTGGTCTTCTGCCGCCCCGACGGCTCGCCGCTGCGCCCGCAAGGGGTGCTGGTCGAGCTGCGGCGGCGCGCCACAGAGCTCGGTCTGCCGCGGATCGGGGTGCACGACCTGCGACACACGGCCGCCACCATCATGATCAGCTCGCGGGTGCCGCTGGCGGTGGTCTCCAAGACGCTGCGCCATTCGACGCTGGCCACCACGGTCAACCTCTACGGCCATCTGCTCCCCCATGCCGCCCGCGACGCTGTCACTGCCATCGGCACCGCCCTGGAACGCGCCGACCGCAAGCACGCCACCGCCGATACTGGCGGTGCGTCAGAACAGCGGGCGGCCTGAACTCTCCGCCCGCCCTGCTTACCGCTTGGGCTTCTCGCTGCTGCGGTGCCCCTGGTCAGGGGCACCGTGGCGGTGGCGGCTTAGCGTTCACCGGATGTCATCACGTTGCCATCACGTGTCACACGAACGCAAACAGCGGGCCTGCCATCACTGGCAAACCCGCTGGTCACACCGTCGGGACGACAGGATTTGAACCTGCGACCCCTTGACCCCCAGTCAAGTGCGCTACCAAACTGCGCCACGTCCCGGTGCTTGTCCGGCTGGGGCTCTGGCCCTGGCCGGTCGCGCAAGAGAACAATACCGCACTTCAGGGGGTGGTCGCTGCCACCTTTCGGTGGGGGCCTGGCGGGCTGGGGATGGATCTCTTGGTTACGGTGGGTTCGAAGGCGATGGCACAGCGTGCCCAGATTTGGCTGGTTCTCTGACTGAAGGGGGCTGGCGTGAGGGGCTCAGGCGTGGGTGTTCAGCCAGGTCAGTAGGTCCTGCTGGACTTGGTCACGGTTGGTCTCGTTGAGGATCTCGTGCCGGGCGTCGGGGTAGCTCGTCCAGCTCAGGTCGTGGGTGCCGAGGTAGCGGAAGTCCTCGAGGAGTTCGTGGACCAGTGTCAATCGCTGGTTGCACGGGTCCTCGGCGCCCACGGCGATGTGGACCGGCAGCCGGGTCGGGATGCGGGCCTGGTTGTGGGGGTTGTTGATCTTGCGGACGGCGCGGACCCAGTCGAGTGACAGGCCGGCACTGAAGGGGAAGCCGCATCGCTCGTCCGCCCTGTAGGCGGCCACCTCCGTGGGGTCACGCGAGAGCCATTCGTAGCCGGTGCCGGGTTCGTAGGGGTCGTTGAAGGAGGCAAAGAGTTCGGTGGTGAAGCCGGACAGGGCGGTGCGGCCGCGCCTCTCGATTTCGGTCTCGAGGCGGGCGATGGCCTCGTCGGGATCCGTCGCGGGCAGTGAGCGGAAGGTGCCGGAGAGGATCAGGCCGGACAGTTCGCCGCCGTACTCCTGGGCGCAGTCGCGGGCGAGCATCGAGCCCATGCTGTGGCCCAGCAGGAACAGTGGCGTCCCGGGGAGCGCCTGCCGGGTGCGGTCGCCGATGGTGCGCAGGTCCGTGACGATGGCCCGCCAGCTGTCGCCCTCCTCGCCCACGACGCCGAAGCCGCCTGTGGAGGCGGCGGTCGCGCCGTGGCCGCGGTGGTCCGAGGCGACCACGGCGTAGCCGTGGTCGCACAGGAAGCGGGCGAAGCGGTCGTAGCGCTGGGCGTGTTCCGCGGCGCCGTGGGCGATCTGGACGATCGCGCGAGGGGTGCGGGCCGCCTCCGGTAGCCAGGTGTAGGTGGCCAGGCGTACGCCGTCCGGGGTGGGGAGGTGGTCGGTGTGGTGGGTGATGCCGTCCGTCGGCATGCCGTCTCATCTCCTGTGCGGGCGGGGAGGGGACCGGATCACTCTTCCCTCTGAGGGACGGGATCACTCATTCCCCCTGAAGACGGGGTCCGCTTTCCCCTGCGCCGCGCCTCGGCGTCTTCTCCTCACACGATCCGGTCAGAGTGTTGACCCCGGGCCCGTGGCCTGTGAAACGATCAAGCGCTGCACGCACCACTGCACACTCCTGCTCCGCACAACTACGTGTTCCAGGAGGACCGTTGGAGACCGCAGACACTGCCGCCACAGCCGAGCCCGTCGCCGACGACGAGCCTGTTGCCGATGACGCCGCGCCGCCCTCTCTCTCCCGCCGCCGCTTCCTGCAGGCCGCCGCCGGTACCGCCGCCGTGGCCGGGGCGACGGCCGGGTTGCCCGTGCAGAGCGCCGCCGCCCAGGCGCGGCAGGCCTCGCTCACCTTGTCGTTCACCGGGGCCACCAACGGCGCCGCGACGCTTTCCCCCTCCGGTGACCGGCTGGTCGTCGAGGTCCAGAACGTCCTGTGGTCCCTCCCCCGGAAGGGCGGCGCCGCCACCGCGCTCACCCCGCCCGACCTGGAGCCCACGCGGCCCGTCTTCTCCCCCGACGGCAAGCTGCTGGCGGTCTGTGCGTACCGGGGCGGCGGCTTCCATCTGTGGACGCTGCGCCCGGACGGCTCGGATGTGCGTCAGCGAACGGACGGGCCCTGGGACGACCGGGGTCCGGCGTGGTCGCCGGACGGCACCCGGATCGCCTTCGCCTCCGAGCGCGGCGGCGACCCGGTGGCGGGCAGCCCGTACCGGGTGTGGGTGCTGGAAGTGGCCACCGGGGAGCTGACCCGGCTGACCGGGGTGCCGGGGCAGGACGGGCCGCTGCAGGACGGCGCCTGGGAGGACTTCGACCCCGGGTGGTCCCCCGACGGCGAGCGGGTGTTGTTCGTCCGTGGCCGGCTCGCCGGGACGGCGCTGGACGCCCGTACGGTCGCCTCGGTACGGGCCGACGGCAGCGGGCCGGTGACATTGGAGCACACCGAGACGGCCGCCGGGGTCCAGGTGCTGGCGCCCTCGGTGTCGCCCGGCGGCACGCTCGCCTATCTGCGGACCACCCCCGCCCCCGAGGCCTCCTGCACGCTGGTCGTGGACGGTGCGGCCGTCCCGGTGGCGGGCGATGTGCAGCCGGTGCCGCCGCGCTGGACGGACGGTGGGGAACTGCTGCTCACCGTGGACGGGCGGTTCCGGCTGGTGCGGCCCGGGGCGCCGGGCGACGGGGAGGAGATACCGTTCAAGGCCGCCTTGCCGGTCGACCGGCCGCGCTACCGCGTCAAGCGGTACGACTTCGACAGCGGCGGCGGGGCGCGGCCGGTGCGCGGGGTGCACCTGCCCGCGCTGTCCCCGGACGGGCGCCGGGTGGCCTTCGCCGCGCTGAACTCCCTGTGGGTCGCGGACACCACCGGCGGCCGTGCCCCGCGCCGGATCGTGCGGGCCGCGCCCACCCGCTATCTGCTGGCGCCGACGTGGACGCCCGACGGGCGCGCGCTGGTCTACGCGGACGACCGCGACGGGCTGCTCGCCGTACACCGCCGGGACCTCGCCTCGGGTGAGGAGACCGAGCTGGCCTCGGGGGGCCGGGTGCATCCGGCACTGTCCCCCGCCGGCGACCGCCTCGCCTGTATCGACATGTCGGGAAACCTGATCGTGCGCGACCTGGCCGCCGGCACCGAGCGCGCGCTGGCCGCGCCGCTCGGCGGCGGTGGGCTGCCCGGCAGGCCGAGCTGGTCGCCGGATGGACGCTTTGTCGCCTATTGCGATCGCAACCGGCTGAACCAACGGTTCCGCGAGGGCTACAACCTCATCCGGGTCGTGGACGCGAGCAGCGGCGCGGCCAGGCTGTACGCCCTGGCGCCGCACACCTCGCTCTCCGACCGCTACGACTCCGGCCCCGTCTGGTCCCCCGACGGCCGCCATCTCGCCGTGATCGCCGAGTCCGCCCTGTGGCTGCTGCCCGTACGGCCCGACGGGACCCCGGACGGCGAGCCGCGCCGGCTGACCGAGGAGAGCGCCGATCACCCCTCCTGGTCGGGGGACTCGCGCTCCATCCTGTATCTGTCGGCGGGAAAGCTGCGGCTGCTGGACGTCGAGCGCGGCACGGCCCGCACCGTGCGCGTCCCGCTCGAGCACCGGCGCCCGAGCCCCGCCGACACCGTCGTCCACGCCGGGAGGTTCTGGGACGGCACCGGGGACGACGGCACCGTCCGCGACGACGTGGACATCGTGGTGCGCGGCGGGCGCGTCACCGCCGTCGAGGCGCACCGCGCCGGCCGCCCGGCGAAACGCCGCGTGGACGCCTCCGGGCGCACCGTCGTGCCCGGTCTCTGGGATGCTCATACGCACCCCTGGCAGTACACCTACGGCGCTCGGCAGACCGTGCTGCAGCTCGCCTACGGCATCACCACCGCCGTCTCGCTCGGCGGCTTCGCGTACGAGCAGGCGCGGCTGCGCGAGGCCATCGCGGCGGGCGCGCTGGCCGGGCCCCGGCTGCTGGCGACCGGGGAGCTGCTGGACGGGCCGCGCGTCGCGTACAGCATGGGCCGGGCGCACCGCACTCGGGAGGGGCTGCGCCGCTCGCTGGAGCGCGGCGCGGCGCTCGACTGGGACTTCGTCAAGACGTATGTGCGCGCGCCCGGCTGGATCATGGAAGAGGCCGCCCGCTTCGCGCACGACCGGCTAGGGGTGCGCACCGGCAGCCATCTGTGCTCGCCCGGGGTGCAGCTGGGGCAGGACCTGACCACCCATCTGCAGGCCACGCAGCGCCTGGAGTACGGGCATGCCACCACGGCGACCGGGCAGTCCTTCCAGGACGTCACGGAGATCTACACCGCCACGGACTTCCGTCTGATAGCCACGCCGTTCACGGCTTCGCCGCTGGTGGGGGCCGACCCCTCGCTGGCCGAGGACGAGCGGGTGACCCGGCTCATGCCGCCGTGGGACACCGCCTTGGTGCGGCAGCTCGCCGAGACTCCGCCCACCACCGCCCAGCTCGCCACCCTGCGCACCGAGATCGGGGTCTACCGGCGGATCCTCGCCGGCGGCGGGGTGGTCGCCCTGGGCACGGACGCGCCGCTGGTGCCGGTGGGGCTCCATCTGCACCTGGGGCTGCGGGCGCTGCACCGATACGGGCTCTCGGCGGCGGAAGCGCTGCGCACCGTGACCCTGCTGCCCGCGCGGGCGTTCGGCGCGGACCGCGACCTGGGCACGCTGGAGGTGGGGAAGCTGGCGGACCTGACGGTCGTGGACGGCGATCCCTTCACGGACTTCGACTCGCTGGTGCGCACGGTGTCGGTGCTGCGCGGCGGCGTGCCGTACGGGCGGGACGACCTCGTCCGGGCCTTCCCGGAGGGCGGCCGGGTACGGCACGGGAAGTCGGCGGAGCACTGGCTGGAGGTGGGGCGGCTGCTGCGGCGGGACACCTGCTGCGACGCGGAGAGGTGAGGGCGCCCGGTGGTTGGGCGTGGCGTGATGACGGCGTGCGATGGCGGCGCGTGGTGTGTCGTACCGCGCATGACTTGATCGGGGCGTGGGCGTGCGTGCCTTGGTTCCGTACGGCCCCTCATTCGCCCGCCCGCCTCCCCAGCGCCGCGCCGAGGGCAGCCGGCGCCTCCGCCAGCGAGGGGCCGTACCAGGTGAGATGGCGGCCGCTGACCAGCGCCGCGGGCAGGTCCGGGAACGCCTCGGGGCCGTCCTCGGCGGTGAAGCGGTACGGCTCGTCGGGCAGCACCACCAGGTCGGCGCCCGACGCGTTCAGCTCGGCCAGCGGGACACGGGGATAGCGCTCGGCGTGCTCGGCGTGGACCAGGTCCACGCCGAGCCGCGCGAGCAGGTCGCCCGCGAAGGTGTCACGGCCCAGCACCATCCACGGGCGGCGCCAGATGGGAACCACGGCGCGCCTCCTGGGCCCGGCGGTGGCCGGCAGCCGGGCCCAGGCCGCCTCGGCCTCGTCCAGCCAGCCGGGGCGGGCCAGGCCGCAGCCGTCCACCAGCACCCGTTCCAGCTCGCTGAACGCCTGCTGAAGGCCGCGCACCTCGGTCACCAGGACCGTCAGGCCGGCGGCCCGCAGCGCGGCGAGATCGGGCGCGCGGTTCTCCTCCTCGTTGGCGATCACGAGATCCGGGGCGAGGGCGGCGATGCGCGCGGTGTCCGGGTTCTTGGTGCCGCCGATCCGCTCCGCGCCCAGCCCCGCCGGGTGGCTGCACCAGTCGGTCACCGCGACCAGCAGGCCGGGGGCGGTGGCGGCCACGGCCTCGGTGAGCGAGGGGACGAGGGAGATCACGCGCCGTACGGGGATACCAGGGCTCATGGACTCAACCGTACGGATGGCATCAACCGTACGGTTCGAAGGCGGCACCGCGGCCCTACGGCCGCCGCCGCGGGCCGGAGCGCTTTCTCCGGCCCGCGGCGGCGGTTACTGCTTGCGGCTGGTTCCGGTGGCCGTCAGGGGCTCACCGGGGCCATCTTGTCGACGATGCCCGGATGGGCGTCGATCCACTTCTGGACGCCCTGCTCGACATTGCCCTTGCCGGCTTCCTGAACGGCCTGCTCCAGGCTCGCCAGTTCCTTCTCGGTCATGTGCCAGTTCTTCAGCCACCCGTAGAACTCGGGGTACTTCTTCGGGAAGGACTTGTGGCCCAGCGAGCGGATCTCGTTGTTGGCCCCGAACGCCTTCTTCGGGTCGGCCAGCTTGGTGAGCTGGTACTTGTTGTACGCCCAGTGCGGGGTCCACAGCACGACGGCGACGGGCTCCTTCTTGGCGTACGAGCGCTGCAGCTGGGCGAGCATGGCCGGGGAGGCGTTGTTGGTGACCTCGTACTCCTTGTCGAGGTCGTACTCCTTGAGGACCGTGCTCTTGAGCAGCTGCATCTCGCCGGTGCCCGGCTCAATGCCGATGATCTTGCCCTTGAACTCGTCGGCCTTGCCCTTGAGATCCGCCAGGGACTTCACGTCCTTGACGTAGGAGGGCACCGCGATCTCCAGCGAGGTCTTGTCGTACCACGCCCCGATGTCGACGAGGTTCTTCTTGTACCGGTCCCAGTACTGCTTCTGGGCGACCGGCAGCCAGCCGTCGAATTCGACGTCGATCTGCCCGGCGCTCATCCCGGTGAACATGGAGCCCACGTCGTACTGCTTGATCGACGGCTTGTAGCCGCGCTTCTCCAGGACGTTCTTCCACAGGTAGGTGGTGGCGATGTCCTCGTCCCAGGGGAAGTAGCCGATCCGCGGCTCGGCCCCGGCCTGCTTGCCCTTCTGGGCGGCACCGGCGGCGCCCGCCGGGGCGAGCTTGTCGACGAGGCCGGGGTTCTTCTTCAGCCAGGCGCGCACGCCCTCCTGCTGCTTGCCCTTGCCCGCGTCCTGGATGGCCGCTTCGAGGCTGGTGAGCTGCTTCTCGGAGAGCTTGAAGTCCTTCATCCACTTGGCGATCTGCGGCTCCTTCTGGGAGAAGCCCTTGCGCCCGATGGTGTGGATGCCGTCGCCCTTGCCGAAGGCGCCCTTGGGGTCGGCGAGCTTGGTGAGCTTGTACTTGCTGTACGCCCAGTGCGGGGACCACAGGGTGACGGCGACCGGCTCCTTCTTGGCGTAGGAGCGCTCCAGCTGGGAGAGCATGCCCGCGGTGGAGCCCTTGACCAGCGTGTACTCGCCGTTCAGGTCGTAGTCCGGGAGGACCTTGTCCTTCATGATCTTCATCTCGCCGGCGCCCGGCTCAATGCCGATGATCTTGCCCTTGAAGGTGCCGGCCTTGCCCTTGAGGTCGTCCAGGGACTTCACACCCTTGACGTACGAGGGCACCGCGACCTCCAGCGAGGTCTTGTCGTACCAGGTGCCGAGGTCCTCCAGCTGGCCCTTGTACTGCTTCCAGTACGAGGCGTGGGTGGCGGGCAGCCAGGCGTCGGTCTGCATGTCCACCTTGCCCGCGGCCATACCGGTGAACAGCGCGCCGACGTCGTACGCCTGCAGATTCGGCTTGAAACCGCGCTGCTCCAGAATTTCCTTCCACAGGTAGGTGGAGGCGACGCCCTCGTCCCAGTTGATGTAGCCGATGTTGACCGCGCGGCCGTTGCCGACGTCGGCGGCGACCTTCTGGCCGTCGTCGTCGCCGCCGAAGACATTGAGGCCGCCCGCGACGAGTGCGAGAACGACGACGCCGACCATCGCGACCGAGGTCGCGGGGCGCCACTGCAGCACCTTCCATCCGCCCACGGCGTTCGCGGCCTGCTTGGCCAGGGCCCGCCGGCCGAGCGGCGAGACGCGCTGGTTGAGGGCGCCGGTCATCCGGTCCAGGTACATGGCGAGGATGACCACCGCGATGCCGCCCTCGAAGCCGAGGGCCACGTCGACCGAGCTGATCGCCTCGAAGACGGAGGAGCCGAGGCCGCCGCCGCCGACCATGCCCGCGATGACGACCATGGACAGCGCGAGCATGATGGCCTGGTTGATGCCCGCCATGATCGTGGGCAGGGCGAGCGGCAGTTGGACCCGCAGCAGGGTGCGGCCCGGGGTGGTGCCGAAGGCGTCGGCCGCCTCGACCAGCTCCGAGTCGACCTGGCGGATGCCCAGCTCGGTCATCCGTACGCCCGGCGGCATGGCGAAGACGATGGTCGCGATGACGCCCGGGACCACGCCGACACCGAAGAAGAAGATGCCGGGGATGAGGTAGACGAAGGCAGGCATCGTCTGCATGAAGTCCAGCACCGGGCGGAGCACGGCGCTCACAGCGCGGTTGCGCGAGGCCCAGATGCCCAGCGGTACCGCCAGCACGATCGTGATGGCACCGGCGACCAGCACCAGCGACAGCGTCTCCATCGCCTCGTCCCACTGCTCGATCGAGTCGATGAGCGCGAAGCCGGCGAAGGCGAGGACGGCGGGCAGCAGGCCGCGCAGCCACCAGGCGAGCACCGCGAGGATGCCCGCGAGGAGCAGGGGGCCGGGGGCGGCGAGCACATCGTGCACGCCGTCGTACATCCCCTGGACGACCTGGGCGATGAAGTCGAAGAGCCATGCGAAATGGTCACGGAGGAAGTTGATGCCGGACCGGATCCAACTTCCGAGCTCGATCCTAGGCACCGGCGATCACCTTCCCCTCAGGAGCGTCAGGAGCCCCCGGGCTCTTGGTGGCCTTGAGTGCCTCGGGCCCCTTGGGGGCCGCGGCCGCCGCGCCGTCCGCCCCCGGCTCCGGCTCGCCGAGCACGGCGAGCAGCCGGGCGCGGGGGACGACGCCGATGAGCGAGCCATCTTCCTCGTCGGTCACCGCGACCGCGACGCCGCTGCGCGAGCAGGGCGTGAACAGCTCGATGATCGGAGTGTCGGCGGTGACGGTCGCGGGGGCGGCCGCCAGGACGTCGCTCTCGGTGCGCAGCACCGTGCCGTCCGGGGTGGTGGTGCCCAGCGCCTCCTCGGGATCGGCCATGATCGCGCCCGCGGTGAGCACCCGGGTGCGGTCGACGTCCTGGGTGAAGGAGGCGACATAGTCGTTGGCCGGGGTGACCAGGATGTCCTCGGCGGTGCCGATCTGGACGATGTGGCCGTCGCGCATGACGGCGATGCGGTCGCCGAGGCGCATGGCCTCGTTGAGGTCGTGGGTGATGAAGACGATGGTCTTCTTCAGCCGCTTCTGCAGCTCCAGCAGCTGGTCCTGCATATCGCGGCGGATCAGCGGGTCGAGCGCGCTGAAGGACTCGTCCATCAGCAGCAGGTCGGCGTCGGTGGCCAGCGCACGGGCCAGGCCGACGCGCTGCTGCATACCGCCGGAGAGCTCGTCGGGCCAGGACTTCTCCCAGCCCGCGAGGCCGACGAGGCCGAGCGCCTCGGCGGCGCGCCGCTCGCGCTCGGCGCGCGGCAGGCCCTGCACCTCCAGCCCGTACGCGGCGTTCTCCAGGACGCTGCGGTGCGGGAAGAGCGCGAAGTGCTGGAAAACCATGCTGATCTTGTGGGAGCGCACCTCGCGCAGCTCGCGCGGGGCCAGGGCCGTCAGGTCCTGGCCGTCGAAGAGGACGCGCCCGGCGGTCGGCTCCAGCAGTCCGTTGAGCATGCGCAGCAGCGTGGACTTACCGGATCCGGACAGACCCATGACGACGAATATCTGACCTGCCTCGACGGCGAAGGACGCGTCGATGACCGCCGCCGTCGTGCCGTTCGCGCGCAGCTCGTCGCGGTCCGTGCCGCCCTCGAGCTTCGCCACCGCCTCATTGGGTCGTCTGCCGAACACCTTGTAGAGGTGTTCGGCTTGCAGCCTGGACACATATACCTCTCGGGTCGTACCAAAAAACGACCCGCCACCCCCGCCGGCAGGTCGTGGAGCGGGCGGTGTCCGACCGCGTGCCCGGCGCAATAGTTGTCTTGCTCTCACGGGTCCGCTCCGGGTGCGCGCCTGCCCTGAACCTTTTGGCGTAAACCAATCGGTGACCCAGATCACATCGCCGGGGCGTTCCTGTCAGTGTCGTGCGGCATCATCGAGGCGTGACCCGACGCCTGATGCTCCTCGACACCTCGTCCCTCTACTTTCGCGCCTATTTCGGGGTGCCGGAATCCGTCCGGGCCCCGGACGGCACCCCGGTGAACGCCGTGCGCGGGCTGCTCGACTTCATCGCCCGGCTGGTCCAGGACCACCACCCCGACGACCTGGTGGCCTGCATGGACTTCGACTGGCGCCCGAAGTGGCGGGTCGACCTGATCCCCTCGTACAAGGCGCACAGGGTGGCCGAGGAGGCCCCCGCGCAGGGCGCTGTGGACCAGGAGGAGGTGCCCGACACACTCTCCCCGCAGGTCCCGGTGATCGACGAGGTGCTGGACGCGGTGGGGATCGCCCGGGTGGGCGCCGAGGGCTATGAGGCGGACGACGTCATCGGCACGCTCGCGGGCCGGGCGGCCGGCCCGGTCGACATCGTCACCGGCGACCGCGACCTGTTCCAGCTCGTCGACGACCGGCGCGCGGCGCGGGTGCTCTACCCCGTCAAGGGGGTGGGCACGCTGCAGGTGATCGACGAGAGCGCGCTGCGCGAGAAGTACGGCGTGGGCGGCGCGGGGTACGCGGATCTGGCGCTGCTGCGCGGCGACACCAGCGACGGGCTGCCGGGCGTCCCCGGGATCGGCGAGAAGACCGCGGCCAAGCTCCTCGCCTCGTACGGCGACCTGGCCGGGATCATGGCCGCGGCGGCCGATCCCGCCTCCAAGCTGACCCCGGCGCAGCGCAGGCGACTGGAGGAGGCGCGGGAGTATGTGGCGGTCGCACCGAAGGTGGTGCGGGTCGCCTCGGACGTTCCGCTGCCCGCCTTCGACCCGGCCCTGCCGCGCGGACCGCGGGACCCGCGGGCGCTGGAGGGGCTGGCGGAGCGGTGGGGACTCGGTGGATCACTGCGCAGACTGCTCTCCACTCTTGAGGAGTGAGGTGTTAGGTTAGGTAACCCTAACTCGTTTGTGGATCAGGGAGGTGGCTGTGGCAGATCGTCCGGCCCGCAAGACGCCGCAGGTCAACCGGGCGCGAGTGGCGCGCACCGAGCGGCTGACGCCCCACCTGACGCGGGTGGTGCTCAGCGGCGGGAGCCTGGCCGGCTTCTCCGCCGGCGAGTGCACCGACCACTACGTCAAGCTGCTCTTCCCGGCCGAGGGCGTCGTCTACCCCGAGCCGTTCGACCTGGCGCGGGTCCGTGCCGAGTTCCCGCGCGACCAGTGGCCGCGCACCCGTACCTACACCGTGCGCGCCTGGGACCCCGCCGCCCAGGAGCTGACCTTGGACTTCGTGATCCACGGGGACGAGGGCCTGGCCGGGCCATGGGCCGCGCGCGCCGAGCCGGGCGAGGAGATCCTCTTCGTCGGCCCCGGCGGGGCGTACGCGCCGAGCCCGGAGGCCGGCTGGCATCTGCTCGTGGGCGACGAGAGCGCGCTGCCCGCGATCGCCGTCGCGCTGGAGCGGCTCGCGGAGCGGCCGACGGGCGCGCCGGTGCGCGCCCTGATCGAGGTGGCCGGGCCCGAGGAGGAGCTCAAGCTGAGCGTGCCGGGCGGGGCGGAAGTCAGCTGGCTGCACCGGGGCGGCGGGCGGGTCGGCGAGTCACTGGTGACGGCCGTGCGCGCGCTGGACTTCCCGTCCGGCCAGGTGCACGCGTTCGTCCACGGCGAGGCCGGCTTTGTGAAGGAGATCCGCCGCTGTCTGCGGATCGAGCGGGAGGTTCCGCGCGAGTGGCTGTCGATCTCCGGCTACTGGCGGCGCGGCCATGACGAGGACGGCTGGCAGGCGTCCAAGCGGGACTGGAACCAGCAGGTGGAGGCGGAGCAAGAAGGGGCTGAGAGCGGTGCGGGGGCCGCGGGCGGCGCAGAGGCTGCGGGCGGCGCGGGGGCCGCGGCGGCCTGACGCGCCGGACCGGGCCTGACCTGCGGGGCCCGGTTCGATACACGCGGCAGCCTGGCCTGACGCGGGTCAGCCTGGCGACGCGCGGCAAGCCGGCCCGACGCACGACCCCGGCCCGACAGGCGGGGCAACCCAGGCTGATCCGCGGGCCCGGTCCGTTACGCGGGGCCCTGCTTGTCTCCGCGGGGCTACTCGCCCTGGCGCGCGGCCCCGGCCGACGCGCGGAGCTGCCTGGCCTGGTCCGCGGGCCCGGACCGATGCGCGGGGGCGGCCCCGGCGGTGTCGTTCCACCGCCGGGGCCGCCCTTCATGGTCCGCGTGTACGGTCAGACCGACCGCTGGTACGACCGGAAGGTGCGGGTCGACAGCCGGACCGCGACCAGCGCGAGGGCCAGCAGCGCTCCGCCCCGGCCCGCCACATCGCCCCAGTCCGGGTCTGCCGCCATGGCCGAACGGCCGGTCACCAGTGCCCAGTTGACCGGGTTGAAGTCGGCGATGTGCCGCATCCACCCCGGCATCAGGGACGGTGCCATAAAGGCCTCGGAGAGGAAGGTCAGCGGCAGCAGCAGGAAGGTGTTGATGCCGATGATCGACTCGCGCTCCCGGACCAGCATGCCCAGGGCGTTGGAGAGCGCGCCGACGACCGTGCCGAGCAGCACGGACGCCACGATCAGCAGCGCCAGTCCGGTGATGCCGCCCGGGTAGTCGGCGCCGCCGAGCTTGCCGAGCGCCACGATGATGACGGACTGCACGGCGGTGTTGATGCCCTGGGAGACCACATTGCCGTTCATCAGGGCGCCGCGGGATACGGGTGTGGTCAGAAAGCGGTTGAGGGTGCCCCGTTCGATCTCCTCCAAGGTCCCCATGCCCGCCCACATGTTGGAGGACAGGGCGCTCATCACCACGATGCCCGGGACCAGGTAGTCGAGATACGAGCTGGTGCCGAAGCCGCCGAGGTCGGTGATCTTGCGGAAGAGGGAGCCGAAGAGGAACAGCCAGATGACCGGCTGGATCAGGTTGATCAGCAGGAAGACGGGCTGGCGCCAGTAGGCCATCAGCTGGCGCTGCGTCATGTACCAGGTCTGGGTGAGGGCCGCGCTCATCGGGCACCTCCGGCGGCGCCGGCCGGCACGGGCGCCTGGGCCGCGGCCTGCGCCTCGGTGAAGCTGCGGCCCGCGTAGCGCAGGTAGACGTCGTCCAGGGAGGGGCGCGCGACGGTCGCGGCGGCCACGGCGGCGCCCGCCCGCTCCAGGGCGGTGAGCAGCGTGGGCACGGCGGCGGCGCCGTCGTCGGCGCGGACGCTGACCCGCCGTCCGTCCACGCCCACCTCGTGCACGCCCGGCAGCGCGGTGAGCGCGTCGCGCAGCGGCGGCTCCGCGCCGTCCCCGACGGTTTCCCGCAGCTCCAGGTGGACGGCGTCGCCGCGCAGTTCGCCCTTGAGTTCGTCCGGGGCGCCCTCGACCACGACCCGGCCGCGGTCGACAATGGCGATGCGCTCGGCGAGGCGGTCGGCCTCTTCGAGGTAGTGCGTGGTGAGCAGGATCGTCAGGCCCTCCTCGCCCGCGAGCCGGGCGATCTCCTCCCACATGGCCGCGCGGGCCTCGGGGTCGAGCCCGGTCGTGGGCTCGTCGAGGAAGAGCACCTCGGGGCGGTGGACGAGCCCGAGCGCGACGTCGAGCCTGCGGCACATGCCGCCGGAGTAGCCTTTGACCGGGCGGTTTCCGGCATCGGTGAGGTCGAAGCGCGCCAGCAGTTCATCGGCACGCCGGGCGCAGGCGGCGCCCCGCAGCCCGTACAGCCTCCCCTGCAGCAGCAGGTTCTCCCGCCCGGTGGCCACCGGGTCGGCGCCGGACTTCTGCGCCACGACGCCGATGGCGGCGCGCACCCGTCCGGGGTGGCGGAGCACATCGTGTCCGGCGACCGCCGCCGTGCCCGCGTCGGGCCGGGCGAGGGTGGTGAGGATCTTGACGGTGGTGGACTTCCCGGCCCCGTTGGGCCCGAGCAGGCCGAAGACGATGCCGGACTCGACGGCCAGCTCCATGCCGTCCAGGGCCTTCACCCCGCCGGGGTAGGTCTTGGCCAGTTGGTGCGTTTCCACTGCGAGCGTGCGCTTGCGCGTGTGGTGCGGGGTGTGTCCCCCGTTTGTTGGCGCCATGATGGCGTATCTCCACTCTGATCTGTCGTACGACGTCGATTTGTCGCGTGCGAAATCCGCCGTACCGATCCGCGGGTGGAGAGCCGGGCTATCCTGGGTGTGCCGCACCTCGATCGCCTGGCCTGCCAACACCGCAGGTCCGGTCCGGGGTCAGGGCCTCGGCGCGCACTGTTGGCGCAGCGCGCGCCGGGGCCTTCTTCGCTCTTTCTCACTCTTTGGGCTTGGTTCTCTCCTCTATTTCGACCCATTCCGCCGGCATCTCGCCGGTCCGGCTCAGCCTCTGCCATGCGGCCGTGCCGGAGAGGCTGCCCGCCGCGAGCTCCTCACGCAGGGACCGGACCCACTCCGTCTCGGCGCGGGTCATGTGCAGTTGATACTCCGTCTCCAGCAGGAACACCCTCGGCAGGCCCTTGGTCAGGGCGTCGAGCGTGCCGTCGAGGGCCTCGGCCTGGGCCTCCAGCGCCTCGGCCCGCTGCCGCAGCAGCTCGTCGGCCTCGTCGACGGGCAGAACCAGGATCAGCGAGAGCGCGGCAGAGAAGACGGGGTACTCCCGGGCGGGGACGGACACCAGCTCCGCCAGCCAGTCGTGCAGCTCCCGTCGGCCGTCCTCGGTCAGTCCGTACACCGTGCGCTCGGGGCGGAGCCCGTGCCGCTGAGTGCCGGCGACCTCGACGAAGCCGTGCTTCTCCAGGTTCTGGACGACGGTGTAGAGCGAGCCGTACTTGATCTTGATGCTGTGGTCCTTGCCCCGTCGCCGGAGCACCTGCGCGATCTCGTACGGGTGCATCGGCCGCTCACTCAGGAGCGCCATCACCGCGAGCGCCAGGGGGTTGCCCAGCTTGCGTCGCTTCGCCGTCACCATCATCACCTCGCCCCCGTATATCCGTCGACGAACATATCGCGACTCAGCAGGGAGCGTCAACAACCGCGATGTATCGCGACTGCTCCGACTCCGCGGCCGCGGGCGGCCCCCGGGAAGCGGCGTGGGACGGGCCGTGCCCGCCGGGGAGTCGCCCCGGCCGGGCACGGCCCGTGAAGAACGCCGCGCGGTGGGCTCAGCCGACGGAGGAGTACGCCACCACGCCGCGCAGCAGCGCGTCGACCGCCCGGCGGGCGCTGCGCGCCACCGTGCCCTCCGGGGCGGCCGCGGCGATCTGGCCCAGCACATCGATCACCTGCTTGCACCAGCGCACGAAGTCGCCCGCGGGCATTTGGACTTCGCGCAACACCTCGTCCAGTCCATGTCCGGAGGCCCAGCGGTACGCGGCCCAGGCGAAGCCCAGGTCGGGCTCGCGCTGGCCGACCCCCTCCGCCTGCTTGATCTTGTGGTCGTCCTCCAGGGCGTCCAGCCGGCCCCAGACGCGGACCATCTCTCCCAGCGCCTCCTTGGCCCGGCCCGCGGGCAGCTTGGGCGGCAGCGCGTCGTCCGCCGCCCGCGCCTCGTAGACCAGCGCGGAGGCGCAGGCCGCGAGCTCGGCGGGGGCCAGCCCCTCCCATATGCCGTCGCGCAGGCACTCGCTGGCGAGCAGATCCAGCTCGCCGTAGAGGCGGGCGAGCCGCTTGCCGTCGTCGGTGACCTCCTCGCCGCTCAGATAGCCGAGCTCGGACAGCAGGGCGCAGATCCGGTCGAAGGTGCGCGCGATGGTGTTCGTACGCCCCTCGATGCGCCGCTCCAACTGGCGGGTGTCGCGCAGCAGCCGGTGGTAGCGCTCGGCCCAGCGGGCGTGGTCCTCGCGCTCGTCGCAGCCGTGGCAGGGGTGGGCCCGGAGGGCGGCGCGCAGCCGGGCGATCTCGGTGTCGTCGGCCGCGGCCGAGCGCTGCTTGCGATGGCGGCGCGCCTCGTGGTGGCCCGCCTTGGTGCGCAGCGCGGACGCCAGATCCCGGCGGGACTGCGGGCTGCGCGGATTGAAGGACCTGGGGATCCGCATCCGCTCCAGCGGCTCGACCGGCACCGGAAAGTCGATCGCGCCCAGCCGCTTGACCTGGCGCTCGGCGGTGAGCACGAGCGGGCGCGGCCCGTCGTGGTACTCCAGGCCGCGGTGGCCACCGGTACGCCCGGCCGGCAGCCCGGGGTCCAGCACCAGCGCGAGCCCGGCGTACTTGCCGGTCGGGACGTGGATGACATCGCCGGGGCGGAGCTTCTCCAGCGCGTCGGCGGCGGCCGCACGCCGCTGCGCCACGCCCTGCCGGGCCAGCTCGGTCTCGCGGTCCTTCAGGTCGCGGCGCAGCCGCGCGTACTCGTCGAAGTCGCCGAGATGGCAGGTCATGGAGGCGCGGTAGCCGCGCAGGCCCTCCTCGTTGCGCTGCACCTGCCGGGAGATACCGACGACCGCCTTGTCGGCCTGGAACTGCGCGAAGGAGGTCTCCAGCAGCTCGCGGGAGCGGTGCCGCCCGAACTGCGAGACCAGATTGACCGCCATGTTGTACGAGGGCTTGAAGGAGGAGCGCAGCGGGTACGTGCGGGTGCCGGCCAGGCCCGCGAGGGCGGCCGGGTCCATCGCGCGCTGCCACAGCACCACGGCGTGGCCCTCGACGTCGATGCCGCGCCGGCCCGCCCGGCCGGTCAGCTGGGTGTACTCGCCGGGGGTGATGTCCGCGTGCTGCTCGCCGTTCCACTTGACGAGCTTCTCCAACACCACGGAACGCGCGGGCATGTTGATGCCGAGCGCCAGGGTCTCGGTGGCGAACACGGCCTTGACCAGCCCGCGGACGAACAGCTCCTCCACGACCTCCTTGAACGTCGGCAGCATCCCGGCGTGATGGGCGGCGATGCCCCGCTCCAGGCCCTCCAGCCATTCGAAGTACCCCAGCACATGCAGGTCTTCGTCCGGGATGCCGGCCGTGCGCTCCTCGACGAGGGAGCGCACCTGGGCGCGCGCCGCCTCGTCGTTGAGCCGCAACCCGGCGTACAGGCACTGCTGTACGGCCGCCTCGCAGCCGGCCCGGCTGAAGATGAAGGTGATCGCGGGCAGCAGCCCCTCGGCGTCGAGCCGCTCGATGACCTCGGGCCTGCCGGGGGTCCAGATCCGGCTGCGCTGGCGGCGCTCGCGCTCCCGGTCCGCCTCGCGCATGTTGTTCCGGCCGCGGCGCTTGTCGCGGCCGAAGCTGGGCCGGGTGTTCTCCATCCGGGCCAGCCGGACCAGGTCGGGATTGACCTCCCGGCGGCCGGCCTGGCCGTCCCCCTGCGCGCTCTTCTCCTCGAAGAGGTCGTACATCCGGCGCCCGGCCAGCACGTGCTGCCACAGCGGGACGGGGCGGTGCTCGGCGACGATCACTTCGGTGTCGCCGCGGACCGTGTCGAGCCAGTCGCCGAACTCCTCCGCGTTGGAGACGGTGGCGGACAGCGACACCAGCGTCACCGACTCGGGGAGGTGGATGATGACCTCTTCCCAGACGGCGCCGCGGAACCGGTCGGAGAGGTAGTGGACTTCGTCCATCACCACATAGCCGAGCCCCAGCAGCGACTGGGAGCCCGCATACAGCATGTTGCGCAGCACCTCAGTGGTCATCACGACCACCGGGGCCTCGGAGTTGATGCTGTTGTCACCGGTGAGCAGGCCGACCCGGTCGGCGCCGTAGCGCTTGACGAGGTCGGTGTACTTCTGGTTCGACAGCGCCTTGATGGGCGTGGTGTAGAAACACTTGCGGCCCTGGGTGAGTGCCAGGTGGACGGCGAACTCGCCCACGATGGTCTTGCCCGAGCCGGTGGGGGCGGCGACCAGCACGCCCTTCCCGGCCTCCAGGGCCTTGCACGCCTCGATCTGGAACGGGTCCAGCCCGAAGTCGTACATCTCGCGGAAGGGGGCCAGCGCGGTGGCCTCCTCGGCCGCCCGCAGACGGGCCGCGCTATAGCGCTCGGCGGGAGATAGCTCGTCGGTCATCGTACGTACGAGACTACCGGCCGCCTCTGACAACGCACGCGATCTTTCTTGCCGATCGGGACGGGCGGCGGGGGCACGCGCCGGCCGGGGTCAGGCGCCCGTGCCCGGCCCGGGCGTCCCCAGCAGCCGCACGGCGCCGGGGACCGTCGTGGCGGTGAGCGGCAGCGGCCCCAGGCGCTCGCCGTCCGCGTACGCGGTGAGGCCTTCGGCTGCCAGGGTCACCGAGGCGGCCCGGTGGGTGGTGACCACCCGGTGGCCGAGGTGGGTGCCGCGGTAGACGCGGGGGAAGACCGTCAGCAACGTGGTGCGGCCGCACGGGCCGACGACCGTGATGTCGAAGAGCCCGTCGTCGAGGACCGCGCCCGCGCAGATCCGCATGCCGCCGCCGTACGAGGTGGTGTTGCCGACGGCGATCAAGGCGGCCTCGACCTCCCGCTCCGGCCCGCCGTCGAGGCTCATCCGGTAGCGGACGGGCCGCAGGGCCGCCAGTTCGGCGAGCATGGCGAGGTCGTAGCGGAGTCGGCCGCGCGGCCGGCGCATCCGGTTGCCTCGCTCGTTGACCCGGGAGTCGAAGCCGGAGGCGAGGACGGTGCCGAACCAGACGTCGCCGACCCGCCCCAGGTCGACCTCGCGGCCGCCGTCGCCCTTGAGCGACGCGGCGATCACCCGGGCCGCGGCGCCCGGGTCCCGTATCGGCAGCCCGGTGGCCCGGGCGAAGTCGTTGCCGCCGCCGACGGCGATCACCCCCAGTGGGGTGCCCGTCCCGGCGACCGCCTGGAGGGCGAGCGAAACCATGCCGTCGCCCCCGACGGCCACCAGTGCCCCGGTGCCGCCGGCCACCGCCTCGCGGGCCTGCCGCAGCGCCTCCGCGGCGTCGGCACCCACCACGGCCCGCGTGGTGAATCCGGCGCCCCGCAGGGCCCAGGCGGCGGGCCGGGCGGCGTGAGCGCCGCGCCCGCGGCCCGCCGTCGGGTTGACGAGGAGGGTGATGTCGCAGGTCACCCGCGGACCCTATCGGCCGGCTCAGGTGGCGTCGTCGTAGCCGTTCCGCCGGGTCGGGCCCGGGTCAGCGGCGTCGGGAGCGTCGTTGGGGCGGGACGACGGGGACACCTGCTCGATGTCGCCGATGGGCGCGGGGGTCAGGTCGAGGTCGGAGGCCTCGTCGTCGCTGAGCCCGGCGTCCGGGTTGCCGCGGCGGCGCCGGCGGTCGTTGAAGAGGGCGACGCCCGTGGCGCCGAAGTACAGCACCACGATGGGCGCCGCGAGCAGCGACATGGTCAGCGGGTCGCCGGTGGGCGTGGCAACGGCGGCGAAGACGGTGATGCCGATGACCATGCCCCGCCACCAGCCGAGCATCCGGCGACCGGTGATCACCCCGCCGAAGTTCAGCAGCACCAGCAGCAGCGGGAGCTCGAAGGCGAGGCCGAAGACGATCACCATGCGCGTGACGATGTCGAAGAACTCGTCCGCGGGGAACAGGTTGTCCCAGTTCTCGGGGGTGAGGCCGACCAGGGCCCCGGCCGTGGTCGGCAGTACGGCGTAGGCGAGCCAGGCTCCGGCCAGGAACAGCGGCACGCCCGCGGCCACGAAGCCGAGCGCGTACTTCTTCTCGTGGTTGTGCAGGCCGGGCGCGAGGAAGGCCCAGAGCTGGTAGAGCCAGACCGGGCTGGAGACGACGACGCCGGTCATCATGCCCACCTTCAGCATGATCGTGAAGGGGGCGAGAAGGCCGTTGGCGGTGAAATCCGCACAGGGCTTGGCGTGCCCGGACCCAAGGCCTTCGCCGTCCTTGCAGCCGACGGTGTCGCTCACCGGGCCGGTCAGGAACTCCGCGATCTGCTTGTAGTAGATCAGCGCGACGACCGTGACCACGATGATCGCGACGACCGCCTTCAGCAGTCGGTTGCGCAGCTCACGCAGATGCTCCGCGAGAGGCATCCGCCCCTCAGGGTCCTTCTGCTGTTTGCGGGCAGACTTGAGCAACCCACGTCCTCGTCTCGTGCGAAGGCCGTCGCGGGCTCAGCGAGCCGCGGCGGCACTCTCGGCTTGCGTCGGCTCCGTCAGCCCTGGGCGGTGCGGTTGGGCTCGGTGACCGGGCGGGAGCTGGTCACGTCCCCCGGGGCCGCCTGGATGGTCCGGGGCGCGGCCTGCGCGGCGGGGTCGGCAGGCGCCGTGGTCGGGGCCTCGGCGGTCTTCGCCGCCTCGTCGTCCTTCTTCATGGCCTTGGCCTCGCTCTTGAGGATGCGGGCCGACTTGCCGAGGGACCGTGCCATGTCCGGGAGCTTCTTGGCGCCGAAGAGCAGCAGGATGACAACGAGGATCAGAACGATCTCGGTGGGCCTCAGATTGCCGAGCATGTGCGACTACCTTCTCGCCGGGGCGGCGTAACTTTCATGCCTGCCGTTTGGGATCGGACTGGCGTGCTAGTGCTGGCAGCGATCGTAACCCGCAGGGGTAAACCCTGGGCAATGCCCGTGCATACTTCCCGTTTCGACCACGGCACCGCCGCCACGACTGCGCCATGCAGCCTACCCCGCGGATCCGTGCGTCAGTCCCTGGCCTCGGTCAGCCGCCGCTTCTGACGAAAGTACGTCTTCCGACAAAGGTGCGTCGTGCCGCCCGTTGCGCAGCGCGTCCATGTGGCCGCCCAGCGGGGCAGTGGCCCGTTCCAGGTCCTCGGCGGCCCGGGTGATCCGCCGCGAGCTCTCCCCCACCTGCCGGGCCAGCCTCCGCACCTCCACGAAGACCCGTACGGCGAGCACCGCGAGAACCACGATTCCCGTGAAGGCAAGGGCGAGGGCAAGCATCGGCCAGAGCATGGACCAGAGCCTATCGGGGGCCCGGGCCTCGGACCTTCACCGCTGGGGGTCAGACCTTGGAGTGCAGCCGCAGCGTGCTCACCCCGCCGCCGGTGAGCAGCTCCACGATCCGCTCCCCCGCCGGTTTGCGCACCGCCGACCCGCAGTCGGGGCAGGTGAAGGAGTAGAACGTGGTGCGGTCACTGCCTCCGATCGCCAGCCGCAGGGCGGTGGCCGCCAGCTCGAACCGGCCACGGCAGTCCGGGCAGGCTGCCTTGAAGATCACCGAGGTGGGTTCCCCCCCAGCGGTCACTGTGCGTGTCCCTTCACTCGCCATAGGCCGCGAGCGCCCGCTGCGCCGCGTCCCGCGCGCTGTCCGCCAGCCCCCGCGGGGAGACGATCCTGCCGTCCCTGCCCAGCCGCAGCGCCAGGCGGCGCAGCGAGCCGGGCTCGGGGGTGCGCAGCGTGATCCTGAGGCCGCCGTCGGGCAGCTCCTCCGCGCTGTCGTGCGGGTAGTACTCGGCGACCCAGCGCCCGCCGGGGCCGACCTCGACGACCACCTCGGGGTCCTCGGCGCCGGTCTGCACCAGCCCGGCGGACAGGTCCGACAGGTCGCGCAGCTCGATCGGCGGCGGGTCCGCGGGCTCGTCGAGCAGCTTGATCTCCGCGACCCGGTCCAGCCGGAAGGTGCGCCGCGCCTCGGAGAGCCGGCACCACGCCTCCATGTACGTGCGGCCCACGGCGAACAGCCGGATCGGGTCGACCTCGCGCTCGGTGAGCTCGTCCCGCGCGGGTGAGTAATAGCGCAGCCACAGGCGGCGGCGCTCGGCGATGGCCCGGTCGACGTCGGCGAAGACCCCGCCCTCCGACTCGAAGGTGACCGACAGCCGGGAGCTGGCGCCGGCCGCCTCACCGGCGGCGGCCTCCAGCTTGGCCGTGGCGCGCAGCAGGGCGTCCCGGTCGCCCTCGCGCAGCCCGGGGAGGGTGGCGACGGCGCGGGCGGCGACCAGCAGCGCGGTGGCCTCGTCGGCGGCGAGCCGCAGCGGCTCGCCTGTGCTCGTGCCGGTGGCATCGGGGTTGTGCCACCAGATGCGCTCGCCGTCGGTGTCGATGTCCAGCAGGTCGCCGCCGCGGAAGCTGGTGCCGCACAGCGGCAGCACATCCAGGTCCGAGATCAGCTCGTCCTCGCTGATGCCGAAGGCGCGGGCGACATCGGCGACACGGGCGCCGGGGCGCTCGCGCAGATATGTCACCAGGGACAGCATCCGGCGGGTCTGGTCAATGGCGTTTCCGGCCATGCGAAGCCGTCCCTCCCTCAGCCCTTGGCCACGGCGCGCAGCCGGTCGACGACATCGGCCCGCAGCTCGTCGGGCGCCAGTACGACCACGTCCGGGCCGAACTCCACCAGCCAGGCGTCGAGCCCGTGTCCGTACGGGATATCCAGCTCGTCCCAGCCGTCGCCCAGCGAGCGGGTGTGCAGCGCCCTGGCCCGCAGCGGGTAGCCGTGGCCGGAGCGCAGCTTGATGCGCGCGGTGCGGGTGGCGGTCTCCCCCGACCACCGCTCCACGGTCTCGCGCACGGTGACGTGGTCGGGCACCTCGGCGGTGTACGACCCGGCCCGCAGGCGCACCTTGCCGGTGATCCGGGAGAGCCGGAAGACCCGCTCGGCCGTGCGCTCGCGGTCCCATCCGGCCAGGTACCAGTGGCCGCGCCAGCACTCCAGCGCCCACGGCTCGACATGGCGCTGCCGGGGCTGGGCGGCATTCGACTTGCGGTAGTCGAACATGACGGGGCGACGGTCGCGGCAGGCGAGCATCAGGGGTTCGAAGGCCGCCTCGTGGACCGGGATGCGCGGCTCCAGGGCGCCGGCCGGCTGGGTGTCGTACGGGTCCTCGGCGAGCGGCATCCCGGCGGCGCGCAGCTTCTGCAGCGCGCCGCTGGCTGCGCCGGCGAGCCGGGCCTGCTGCCAGACCTTCGCGGCCAGGCCGAGGGCCGCGGCCTCCTCGGCGTCCAGGGTGATCGGGGGGAGGCGGTTGCTGTCGCGGCGGGCGAGGTAGCCGATTTCGCCGTCGACGCTCTCCACGGTCTCGATGATCAGGCCGAGTTCGCGCAGGTCGTCCTTGTCCCGCTCGAACATGCGATTGAAGGCGTCGTCGCCGGCGCCGGAGCCGATGGCCCCGGTGGCTGCTGCCGCAGTAGCCGCCGCAGCCGCCGCAGCCGCCTCAATGTATGCCTCTATGGATTCCCGCAACTCGCGCTTGGTCAACGGACGCCGGGTTCCCAGCAGGCACAGCGCCAGATTCATCAGCCGCTCGGCCTTGGCAATCGCCATCGACGCCCCTTCTTCGTGACCTTCCGACCGTGACCGTACCGCTACCGGGACGCGGGACAAAAGCCGAGGGCCCCTGCCGGACGGCAGGGGCCCCGGGCGGGCGCTTCGGCCACGGGCTCAAGGCTCACCCGCGGGCCTTCGGCGCGCCGGGCCTCAGACGGCGACCAGGTCGCACACGAAGATCAGCGTCTCGCCCGGCTTGATCCGGCCGCCGCCGGCGCCCCGGTCGCCGTAGGCCAGGTGCGGCGGGATGGTCAGCTGGCGACGGCCGCCGACCTTCATGCCCTGCACTCCCTGGTCCCAGCCGGAGATGACCTGGCCGGCGCCGAGCTGGAACTCCAGCGGGGTGCCGCGGTTCCAGCTCGCGTCGAACTCCTCGCCGGTGCTGAAGGCGACGCCGACGTAGTGGACCCTGACGGTGGCTCCGGCCTTGGCGACGGGGCCGTCGCCCTCCCAGATGTCCTTGATCTCCAGGTCCTTCGGCGGCTCGCCGCCCGGGAAGTCGACCTCGGGCTTGTCGATGCTCACGAACTTGCTCCTCTTACGTGGTGGGCAACCTGCCCAGTCTTACAGAACCGCCGTCTCACAGAACGGCCAGGATGTCGACGGAGAAGACCAGCGTGGAGTTGGCCGGGATGCCCTGCTGGGCCTCTTTTCCGTAGCCCAGGTCCGGCGGGATGACGATCAGCACGCGGCTGCCGACCTTTTTGCCGGTCAGCCCCTGCGCCCAGCCCTTGACGACCTGCTGCAGCGAGAACTGCGCGAGCTGGCCCTTCTTGTAGGTGGCGTCGAACTGCTTGCCGCCGTCCCACACCACGCCCTTGTACTGGACGAGCAGCGTGTCGCTGGCCTTGACCTTCGGCCCGTCGCCCTCGATGACGTAGGCGGACACGAGCTTCTTGGGCGCGGCCTTCTTGGGGACATCGATGGACGGCGCCTTGCCGTCGGTCTCGGTGCCGACCTTGGGCAGGTCGAGGTTGGTCTGCGCCACCGTGTCGCCCTTGGCCGAGCTCTTGCCGTTGAAGGCGTTCACGATGTCGACGACGAACACCATGGTGTCGGTGCCCTTGATCCCGGCCTGCGGCTGGCCCTGCTTGCCGTATCCGAGGGACGGCGGGATGGCCAGTTCCACGCGGCTGCCGACCTGCTTGCCCACCAGCCCCTTGTCCCAGCCCGGGATGACCTGGCCGATGCCGATCTGGAAGACGGCGGGCTTCCCCCGGTCGTAGGAGTTGTCGAAGACCTTCGCGGTGTTCCAGATCTGGCCGAGATAGTCCACCTGGAGGTAGTCGCCCGCGGCCACCTCGGCCCCGTCGCTCTTGATGACCGTCTTGACGGCCAGATCCGCGGACGGCTGCCCCGTGCCCTTGGCGACCTTCGGCTTCTCGCCGAACTTCGTACCGCCGGTGATGGCCGGCACCGGCCCGCTCACGATCTCGCCGGTGGGCTCCGCGGCCTTCGGGCTACTGCTCTCCGGAGAGGGCGAGGCCTTGGAAGACTTGGATCCTGCTTTCTCACTGCCGCAGCCCGCGGCGGTGAGCAAGCCGGCGGGCACGGCAAGAAGTACGGAACGTCGGCGCACGAGAGTCCTCGTCGGGTAGATCCTGCGGGGGCAACGCGCGCCACTCTACGACGTGCCAGGGGCCCCGTACGCGAAACGTACGGGGCCCCGTGCCGGACATGGGCCGTCCGGGCGCCGTGGTCACATTCCGGCGATCAGTTTCTCCACCCGGTCGTCCACCGAGCGGAACGGGTCCTTGCACAACACCGTGCGCTGCGCCTGGTCATTGAGTTTGAGGTGCACCCAGTCGACGGTGAAGTCGCGGCGCTGCTCCTGGGCGCGGCGGATGAAATCGCCGCGCAGCCGGGCACGGGTGGTCTGCGGCGGCACCGACTTGCCCTCGAAAATCTTCAAGTCGTTGCACACCCGGGCCGCCTGACCCCGCTTCTCCAGGAGGTAGTACAGCCCCCGGCGGCGGTGGATGTCATGGTAGGCGAGGTCTATCTGGGCGACCCGCGGGTGGGACATGGTGATGTTGTTCTTGGCGCGGTACCGCTCGATCAGCTTGTATTTCATCACCCAGTCGATCTCGGTGGCGATCCGGTCGAGCTCTTCGGTGCGCACCGCCTCCAGGGTGCGGCCCCACAGTTCGAGGACGCGCTCGACGGTGCCGGTACGGATTCCGCGGCGCTCGCAGAAGTCGACCGCCTTTTCGTAGTACTCCTGCTGGACCTCGAGGGCGGATGCCTCGCGCCCGCTGGCCAGGCGCACCTTGCGCTGTCCGGTGATGTCGTGGCTGACCTCGCGGATGGCCCGGATGGGGTTCTCCAGGGTCAGATCGCGCATGACCGTGCCCGCCTCGATCATGCGCAGCACCAGGTCGGTGGCGCCGACCTTGAGCAGCATGGTCGTCTCGGACATGTTGGAGTCGCCCACGATGACGTGCAGCCTGCGGTAGCGCTCGGCGTCGGCGTGCGGCTCGTCGCGGGTGTTGATGATCGGCCGGGAGCGGGTGGTCGCGGAGCTGACGCCCTCCCAGATGTGCTCGGCGCGCTGGCTGACGCAGTACACCGCGCCGCGCGGCGTCTGCAGCACTTTGCCGGCGCCGCACAGCAGCTGCCGGGTCACCAGGAAGGGGATGAGAATGTCGGCGAGGCGGGAGAACTCGCCGTGGCGTGCCACCAGATAGTTCTCGTGGCAGCCGTAGGAGTTCCCCGCCGAGTCGGTGTTGTTCTTGAAGAGATAGACGTCGCCCGCGATTCCCTCCTCGTGCAGGCGGCGCTCGGCGTCCACGAGCAGACCTTCGAGAATGCGCTCGCCTGCCTTGTCGTGGGTGACCAGCTCGGTCACGTTGTCGCACTCGGGGGTTGCGTATTCCGGGTGCGAGCCCACGTCGAGATAGAGGCGGGCGCCGTTGCGCAGGAAGACATTGCTGCTGCGGCCCCAGGAGACGACACGGCGGAAGAGGTAGCGCGCCACTTCGTCAGGAGACAACCGGCGCTGTCCCCTGAATGTGCACGTGACGCCGTACTCGTTCTCCAGCCCGAAAATGCGGCGGTCCATGCCTGAACATTACGCCTGACGGCCTGCTCTGAAACCGGGTTCGACGGCACGGTTGCGATCATTTTCCGTCTCAGGTTCACCCGGTGTCACCTCTGGTGCGCCGGCGAGGAAGCGCGCGGTGGCCAGAAGTACGGCCAGGGCGACCGCCCCGGCCGCCCCCGGGACGGCGAAGCCCGCCGCGACCCCGCCGAGCTCCATCACGGGCCCCGCGGCAGCTGTTCCCGCGGCGTTGCCGACCACGAAGGTGGTCACCAGCCAGGAGAACGCCTCGGTGACCGTGCCGCGCGGGGCGTGCCGGTCGACGACCACGAAGACGCAGGCGAGCGCGGGGGCCAGGAAGAGGCCGGAGAGCCCGGCGAGGGCGGTCATCGCGACCACTCCGGGCACGAGGACCAGCGGCAGATAGCCGAGCGCCAGCGCGGCCACCAGGGCCCGCAGCCGGCGCTCCGGCGGGCCGGCCCAGGGCCGCGCGCCGTACGCGAGGCCGCCCACCAGCGCGCCGGCGCCGAGTGCGGAGAGCAGATAGCTGGAGACCATGCCGCCGCCGTGCTCGTCCGCGTATCCGACGGCCGCCACGCCGATCGCGCCGAGGGCGACGCCGACGAAGAAGAACGTGCCGAGGAGCACCAGCAGGCCCCGCGAGCGCAGCGCGCCGAGCCAGTGCGCCTCGCGCGGGGCCGAGCGCCACCGCCGGGAGGGCGGCGAGACCACGACCGACAGCGCGCCCGCGACCCCGATCGCGTTGATGACCAGCAGCGCCGCCGCCTCCGACCAGAGGGCGACAAGGGCGGTCACCAGCAGCGGCCCGACGGAGAAGATCACCTCCTGTGCGACGGCGTCCAGCGCGTAGGCCGCGTGCACCCACTCCGCACGCCCGAGCACCCCTGGCCACAGCGCCCGCAGCCCGCCCTCCAGGGGCGGGGTGAACAGGCCTGCGGCCAGCATCGTGGCGTACGCGACGGGCAGCGGGTCGAGCCCGACCGCGGCGAACGCGGCCATGGCGAGCGCGGACGCCACGGCCGCGGGCAGCATCACCCGCGGCTGCCCGTAGCGGTCCACGGCCCGGCCGAGCAGCGGCTGGCCGACCGCGTTGCCCACGCCGTAGACGGCGGACAGCGCGCCGGCCAGGGCGTAGCTGCCGCCTTCGGCGCGCGTGAAGAGCACGACGGCGAGGGCGGCGGTGGCATTCGGCAGCCGGCCGATGAGCGTGCCGATGAGGAGGCGGGCCGCGTGCTTGCTGCGCAGCAGGTCCCCGTAGCCAGCGGCCATCGTCTGCCCTTTCTGTTCGCGATCTCCCCGGGCGCGTCCGCCCGAGGTTTTACGTATAACGTCCGCCGTTATACGTACCATGGTTGCCGACCGCGGTCCACCTCACGGTGGGTGGGCGACCGTGATGACCATGACAAGGGGAAGCCGCGATGGTGGCGAGCGCGAAGGGCGACCGCGCGCCGGGGGCGCACGCTCCCGATACGCGGGGTGGGGGCGCGGGCGCGTTCGCGGGCCCGGCAGCCCTGGAGGGCCACGGCGCGGCGAAGACCGAGGCCGACGAGGGCGGCCGGGCCCCGCACCGGGAGCACACGGGCGACGCGGGCGACGAAGGCGGCCGGACGACGCCCGAGACGAGTGCCGTCCCGGGGTCGGGCGCGGGGCGCGGGGGCCGGCCGGGAGCGGGGGCTCGGGCGACCAGTCGGGACGTGGCGCGGGTCGCCGGCGTGTCGCAGGCGACCGTCTCACTGGTCCTGGGCGACAAGTGGGCCGGACGGGTGTCGGAACGCACCGCGGCGGCGGTGCGCGCCGCCGCGCGCGAGCTCGGATACCGCCCGAACCTCGCGGCGCGCAGCCTCCGCCTCGGCCGGACCAGGACCGCGCTGCTCGTCGTCCCGGCGCTCACCACGGAGTTCTTCGCCCGGGTGTACACCGGCGCCGCGCGCGTGGCCGCCGAGGGCGGCTTCGGCGTGGTGCTCTACCCGTCCCCGGAGGGGGTGGGCCCGGCGCGCGACCCCTTCGACTCGGCGCGCGCCTCCCTCGACGGCGTGATCGCCTCCTCGATGGCGGCGGACGCGCTGGCCGCGGTGCGCGGCGGGGGGCTCCCGCTGGTGATGCTCGACAGCTCTCCCGATGAGGACACCGCGGCCGCCACGGTCAACCTCGACATCGCCGACGGCATGCGGCAGGCCGCCGGGCACCTCCTGGGCCTTGGACACCGCCGTCTCGCCCATCTCGCGGCTGCCGTGGACACGTGGACCTTCCGGGTCCGCGCGCGGGTCCTGGCGGCGGCGGTGGGCGCGGTCCCGGGCGCCTCCCTGCACACCGAGACGGCCCCCCTGACCGTCGACGAGGGCCGCCGGGCGGCCGAACGGGCGCTCACCCGCCCCGGCCACCGCCCCACGGCGCTCGTGTGCGACGACGACATCCTGGCGGCCGGTGCCTGCAAGGCCGCCCGGCGGCTGGGGCTGCGGGTGCCGGACGACGTCTCGGTCACGGGCTTCGACGACCTCGCGCTGGCCACGGCGGTCGACCCGGAGCTGACGACGGTACGGCTGCCCGCGGAGGAGGTCGGCGCGGCCGGCATGCGGGCCCTGATAGCGGTCCTGGCCGGCGAGCCGGCGCGCGACACGTCGCTGCCGGTGGAACTCGTCCCCCGCGGCTCCAGCGGCCCGCCACCACGCTAGGGGGCGCGGTTTCCCGCCTGCCCCGCGGCGCGTGGCACGCGCTCCCGGCTACCGCTGGGCGGTGGCCCCTCACAGCCACCGCTTGTGCCCTGCGCGCCGCGCGGGGGCGGATGCCGACGGGGCCCGACCGGTGCCGGGAAGGGGCGGGTGTGGAGCCGCGCCGATGTGCGGCTCGGCCGCGTGGCCCCC
Organism: Streptomyces sp. ME19-01-6; assembly: GCF_033793745.1. NCBI lineage: Bacteria > Bacillati > Actinomycetota > Actinomycetes > Kitasatosporales > Streptomycetaceae > Streptomyces > Streptomyces sp. ME19-01-6. The sequence goes on from NZ_JARAXF010000015.1 coordinate 157,476, forward strand.
AGCCGGCGGTGGCGCGGCCCGGTCCGACGGCTCTCCCGACACGGCCCAGGGCACATCAGTAAAGGTTTGCCTGGCCGCGAGGCGTCCAGGCACCGCCAAGCGGTAGCCGGGGCGGCCCTACCCGGGTTTTCGGCCAACCGAGGGACAAAGCACGGCCGCTCGCGGCGCGCGGCGTCCCGGAACGCCCAGAGGGGCAGACAGACGCCATAGCGCGCCTCGGCTGGGGCCGGGGCGCGCCGGATGGGTGGGGTGGCGGGGGTTTATTCCTCTGTCTCGGAGGACTCCTCAGCCGGGGTCTCGGCGTCGGTCTCGGCCTCGGAGTCGGCCGAGGCGCTCTCCTGCTCCAGGAGGCGGCTCAGCTGGCGGCCCAGCACCCGCTTGAACTTCCGCTGCTGCGGTCGCGTCCGGTCCAGCAACGCGACCTCGAGCTGCTCGGCGGTGAGGCTGCGCTCGCCGCCGTTGTTGTCCCGGGTGAGGGACTCGATAGCCAGTTTCAGCGCCTCCGCGAGAGTCAGACCGTCCTGGTGGCGCTGGTCGAGATAGCTGCTGATCTGGTCGGCGTTGCCGCCCACCGCGACCGAGCCGTGCTCGTCGACGATGGAGCCGTCGTGCGGCAGCCGGTAGATCTGGTCGTCCTCGGGGCCGTCCCCGACCTCGGCGACGATCAGCTCGACCTCATAGGGCTTCTCCGCGGCGCTGGAGAAGATGGTGCCGAGCGTCTGGGCGTAGACATTGGCGAGGCCGCGAGCGGTCACATCGTCGCGGTCATAGGTATAGCCGCGCAGGTCGGCGTAGCGGACACCGCCGATGCGCAGGTTCTCGAACTCGTTGTATTTGCCGACCGCCGCGAAGGCGATCCGGTCGTAGATCTCGCTGACCTTGTGCAGCGCGCGGGACGGGTTCTCCGCGACGAAGAGGATGCCGTCGGCATACTGCAGCACGACCACGCTGCGGCCGCGCGCGATGCCCTTGCGGGCGTATTCGGCGCGGTCGGCCATGGCCTGCTGGGGCGATACATAGAACGGCGTCGTCACCGGTTATCCGTCCCTTTCTGTCAATGGCGAATGCATTCCGGGTCAACCGTCCCCTCAGAGCAGCGAGGCCCGCGGGCCGTCCGGCTCCTCGAGCCGCCGCTCGTGGATGGTGCGGGCGATCTCGGACACCTCCGCCTCGGTGAGCCTCTTGAAGCCGTCCTCGGTGATCACCGTGACGATGGGGTAGATGCGCCGGCCGAGGTCGGGGCCGCCGGTCGCCGAGTCCTCGTCGGCGGCGTCGTACAGCGCCTGGACGACGGCGGTGGCGGTGTCGGATTCGGTCAGGTCCTCGCGGTACAGCTTCTTGAGCGCGCCGCGAGCGAACAGCGAGCCGGAACCGGTGGAGGCGAAGCCGTGCTCCTCGGAGCGCCCGCCGGTCACGTCGTAGGTGAAGATGCGGCCCTTCTCGCGGTCGACGTCCCAGCCCGCGAAGATCGGGACGACGGCCAGGCCCTGCATGGCCATGCCCAGATTGCCGCGGATCATGGTCGACAGCCGGTTGGCCTTGCCCTCCAGGGAGAGGGTGGTGCCTTCGACCTTCTCGAAGTGCTCCAGCTCCAGCTGGAAGAGCTTGACCATCTCCACGGCGAAGCCGAGCGTGCCCGCGACGCCGACGGCCGAGTACTCGTCGGCCGGGAAGACCTTCTCGACGTCGCGCTGGGAGATGAGATTGCCCATGGTCGCGCGGCGGTCACCGGCGAGCACCACGCCGCCGGGGAAGGTCGCCGCGACGATCGTCGTGCCGTGGGGGGCCTCGACCGCGCCCTTCACCGCGGGGAGCGGGCGGTTCCCCGGGAGCAGCTCGGGCGAGTGGGCGCCGAGGAAATCCATGAAGGAGGACGAGCCCGGCGTCAGGAAGGCAGCTGGTAGACGCCCGGTGCTACGAGTGTTGGCTTCCACGCGTTTCCTTCCAGGTAGGTGACAGCCCGACGACCGATGTCGGGATCATCTCCCAACTTGCCGATGGCCGAATTGCAGTTGAAGCACAGTACGCCACGGACCTTACCCGTCTTGTGGCAATGATCCACATGTACAGCCGAAGCCTTCAGGCAAATCACGCAGAGCCCCATCTGAGAAGCGACCATCTGGTCACGCTCGGCTTCGGTGATGCCGTACTGGCGCTTCAGATGTCCTGCACGACCTTTTATCGCCTTGCACGCCTTGCAGAGGGTCGCCAGACCGTCCGAGGCACTGCGGTTCCGTGTCCACTCGCTGTGCGGCTTGATCTCGCCGCAGGTACGGCAGTACTTGTGCCCTCTGGGCACATCCACCCTAGGTCGGATGTTGCACCCCTTGGCTAACTGCCGCTGCTGGTGGTACGCGGCCGCACACTCCCGGCAGTAGGCCTGCAAGCCGTCACGCGTCGACTTGTTCCGCGCGAACGCCGCTCGCGGCTTGTGTTGCTTACACCGCGAGCAGCGCTTCACACCCTCTTCGCTTGCCAACTCCGCCCCCCTCGCCTTCGATTCGAAGGCTACTCGCCGCCTTTCTGAACGAAACTTCGAACGAAGTCCTCTGCGTTCTCCTCGAGTACGTCGTCGATCTCGTCCAGAACCGAGTCCACGTCGTCCGACAGCTTCTCCTGCCGCTCCTTGAGATCTTCCGCCGCCTGCGCGTCCTGCGCCTGCTCCTCGACCTCCTCGGTCGCGCGTGACGCCTTCTGCTGTCCGCCGCCGGTGTCCTTGGTCGCCATATCCCTCACCCCGCTCGGTTTGCCCCAGCTTGATTCGATCGGTCAGGATCAGACCCTACAAGCCGGGTCCGACATCGGCCTCGCACTTGTTACAACGCACGGAGGCCACCTTCATGATTCCCGGCCGCAGCGCATTTCAGCCCCCCGAGAGCACCCGGACCAGGTCTTCGGCCGTGCGGCAGCGGTCCAGGAGCTCCTTGACGTGGTTCCTGGTGCCGCGCAGCGGCTCCAGCGTGGGGACCCGCTGGAGGGAGTCCCGGCCCGGCAGATCGAAGATCACCGAGTCCCAGGAGGCCGCGGCCACGTCGTCGGCGTACTGCTCCAGACAGCGGCCACGGAAGTAGGCCCTGGTGTCCTCCGGCGGCTTGCTCCGGGCCCGGGACACATCACCCTCGTCCAGCAGCCGCTTCATCTTGCCGCGGGCCACCAGACGGTTGTACAGGCCCTTCTCGGGGCGTACGTCGGCGTACTGCAGGTCCACCAGGTGCAGCCGGGCGGCGTCCCACTCCAGTCCGTCACGGCGCCGGTAGCCCTCCATGAGCTCGCGCTTGGCGACCCAGTCCAGCTCGCCGGACAGGCTCATCGGATCCCGCTCCAGGCGGTTCAGGACGTCCTCCCAGCGGGTGAGCACGTCCCGGGTCTGCTCGTCGGCGTCGGCGCCGAAGCGGTCCTCGACGTACTTGCGGGCCAGTTCGAAGTACTCCATCTGGAGCTGCACCGCGGTGAGTGTGCGGCCGCTGCGCAGCGTGACCAGGCGGCGCAGGGTCGGGTCGTGCGAGACCTGGTGCAGGGTGCGCACCGGCTGGTCCACGGCGAGGTCCACGGCGATGAAGCCGTCCTCGATCATCGACAGCACCAGGGAGGTGGTGCCGAGCTTGAGGTAGGTCGAGATCTCGGAGAGGTTGGCGTCACCGATGATCACATGCAGCCGCCGGTACTTCTCGGCGTCGGCGTGCGGCTCGTCGCGCGTGTTGATGATGGGGCGCTTGAGCGTGGTCTCCAGGCCCACCTCGACCTCGAAGTAGTCGGCCCGCTGGCTGATCTGGAACCCGTGCTCATGGCCGTCCTGGCCCAGGCCCACCCGGCCGGCGCCGGTGACGACCTGCCGGGAGACGAAGAAGGGGGTCAGATGGCGCACGATGTCCGAGAAGGCGGTCTCCCGCTTCATCAGGTAGTTCTCATGCGTGCCGTAGGAGGCGCCCTTGTTGTCGGTGTTGTTCTTGTAGAGGTGGATCGGCTGGGCTCCGGGCAGCTGGCCGGCGCGCAGGGCGGCCTCGGCCATGATGCGCTCGCCCGCCTTGTCCCAGAGCACCGCGTCCCTGGGGTTGGTCACCTCGGGGGCGGAGTACTCGGGGTGTGCGTGGTCGACGTACAGCCGGGCACCGTTGGTGAGGATCACATTGGCCAGGCCGATGTCCTCGTCCGTGAGCTGGCTGGAGTCCGCGGACTCGCGGGCGAGGTCGAAGCCGCGGGCGTCCCGCAGCGGGTTCTCCTCCTCGAAGTCCCAGCGGGCACGGCGCGCCCGGTGCATCGCCGCCGCGTATGCGTTGACGACCTGGGATGAGGTGAGCATGGCATTGGCGTTCGGGTGGCCCGGGACGGAGATCCCGTACTCCGTCTCGATCCCCATTACTCGCCGTACGGTCATGCGGCCCTCCTTGCCCGGCGCCGTCCCCGGGCGGGGTCGGCGCTCAAGTACCGCTGTGCTTCCGGTCCGTGCGCGGCCCCCGATCCTCCGCACCGCGACGCCGCGGTACCGCAGAGCCTAGAGCCGCCACGCGGCCCAGAGGCGATCATTTCAGTCATTGCTCCGGTCCGGCTCGTAGGTGCCCGCTCACTGTGCTGACAGGTCCGACATACACATCCGAAATCACGGTCCGAAAAGCGCATCCGGCTGCGGATGCCCCGTCCAGGACATCCGCAGCCGGACAGCGGTGTTACAGGTACTGACCGGTGTTCGCCACCGTGTCGATGGAGCGTCCCGTGTCCGCGCCCTGCTTTCCGGTGACCAGGGTGCGGATGTAGACGATCCGCTCGCCCTTCTTGCCGGAGATCCGGGCCCAGTCGTCGGGGTTCGTGGTGTTCGGCAGGTCCTCGTTCTCCTTGAACTCGTCCACGCAGGCGGCGAGCAGGTGGGAGACCCGAAGGCCCTTCTGGTTGTGGTCCAGGAAGTCCTTGATGGCCATCTTCTTGGCCCGGTCCACGATGTTCTGGATCATGGCGCCGGAGTTGAAGTCCTTGAAGTAGAGGACTTCCTTGTCGCCGTTGGCGTAGGTGACCTCCAGGAAGCGGTTCTCCTCGGACTCGGTGTACATCTGCTCGACGACCGACTGGATCATGCCGCCGACCGCGGCCTTCGGGGACCCGCCGTGCTCGGCGAGGTCGTCCGCGTGGATCGGCAGGGTCTGCGTCAGGTACTTCGAGAAGATGTCCTTCGCGGCCTCGGCGTCCGGACGCTCGATCTTGATCTTCACATCGAGGCGGCCGGGGCGCAGGATCGCCGGGTCGATCATGTCCTCGCGGTTGGAGGCACCGATGACGATCACATTTTCCAGGCCCTCGACACCGTCGATCTCGGAGAGCAGCTGGGGAACGATGGTGTTCTCCACGTCCGAGCTGACACCGGAGCCGCGGGTCCGGAAGAGGGAGTCCATCTCGTCGAAGAAGACGATGACCGGCGTGCCCTCGCTGGCCTTCTCCCGCGCCCGCTGGAAGACCAGCCGGATGTGCCGCTCCGTCTCGCCGACGTACTTGTTCAGCAGCTCGGGGCCCTTGATGTTGAGGAAGAAGCTCTTCCCCGCGGGCTTCCCGGTCACCTGGGCGACCTTCTTGGCAAGGGAGTTGGCCACCGCCTTGGCGATCAGCGTCTTGCCGCAGCCGGGCGGGCCGTACAGCAGCACACCCTTGGGCGGCCGCAGTTCGTGCTCCTTGAACAGGTCGGGGTAGAGGTACGGGAGCTCGACCGCGTCCCTGATCAGCTCGATCTGGTTGCCCAGGCCGCCGATCTTGGTGTAGTCGATGTCCGGAACCTCTTCGAGGACGAGCTCTTCGACCTCGCTCTTGGGTACGACCTCGTAGACGTAGCCGGAGCGGGGCTCGAGCAGCAGGGCGTCACCGGGGCGGATGGTGGTGTCCAGCAGCGGCTCGGCGAGCCGCACCACGCGCTCCTCGTCGGTGTGCCCGATCACCAGGGCGCGCTCGCCGTCCTCAAGGACCTCCTTGAGGGTGACGATGTCCCCGGCGCGCTCGTACTCCATGGCCTCGACCACATTGAGCGCCTCGTTGAGCATGACCTCCTGGCCCCGCCTGAGGTCCTCGAGATCGACGCTCGGGCTGACGTTCACCCGGAGTTTCCGTCCTCCGGTGAAGATGTCGGCTGTGCCGTCCTCGTTCGCCTGCAGAAACACCCCGAAGCCGGCCGGCGGCTGCGCGAGCCGGTCGACCTCCTCCTTGAGGGCCACGATCTGGTCGCGGGCCTCACGGAGCGTGTTGGCGAGCCGCTCGTTCTGCGCGGACACGCCCGCCAGGTTTGTCTGCAGCTCGACGATCCGCTCTTCGAGAATCCTCGTGTGCCGCGGAGAGTCGGCGAGCTTGCGTCGCAGGACGGCGATTTCCTGCTCGAGATAGGCAACCTGGCCGGCTGGGTCTTCAGACCCCCGCCCCGGCCGGATGCCGCGGTTGATGTCGTCGTCGTGGGCTGCCACGGTCCTCACCTCCTCCAAGGGGAGCTGGACGCTTCCTGACCCTACCTGGGCCGGTGCGGGTTGAAACCCCTAGATCACAAACCCGGTCGGCGTGTGTCCGATCTTCACCCTTGCGCACTCCCTCACGCCAGGTGAATACCCACCCAACAACATCGGAAAGCGACCGGTTGTATCGTCGAGATGGTCAACACCCGCCAAGGCTGGCGCTATTTAGTCAATGTTGAATCATGTATCAGGGGACGGCAGATCGTGACTGTACGGAACGAGGAGCTCGGTGATCTTGAGGTCTGGATCGACCAGGATCTGTGCACGGGCGACGGCATCTGTGCCCAGTACGCACCCGAGATCTTCGAACTCGACATCGACGGTCTAGCTTACGTCAAGAGCGCCGACGACGAATTGCTGCAGGACAAGGGCGCGACGACGCGCGTCCCGCTGCCCCTGCTCACCGAGGTCGTGGACTCCGCCAAGGAGTGTCCCGGCGATTGCATCCATGTACGGCGGGTATCTGACCAGGTCGAGGTGTACGGTCCCGACGCCGACTGACCGCGACCACACCGGTCCGCCGCGCCCCGTCCCGGCGTGACGGGTCAGACACTGCCCGCGACCGGCAGCGCCTTGAGTACGAACTTGCCGTCCTTCCACTGCCAGTTGACCTTGCGCTGGAGGTCCGGGCAGCAGCGCGGCACCTGCTCCGAGGAGTATCCGAGCAGAGTGGCCGAAATCTTGGTTCCGCGCAGCGCGAAATCCTTGATGCTCATGCCTTCCCTGGGGTCCAGGAAGGTGGCGACGATCCGCGGCCGCCCCGGGCCCGCGCCGCTCCCCTTGCCGGCGGCTTCCTCGCCGCTCCCCTTGCCGTCCGGCTGAGCCAGCACATAGATGCCGCTGGGCGGGGTGCCGGTCTCCGAATGGCAGCGCACCACGGCCACCGTCTCCGGCCGCCCGTCACCGTCCAGATCGCCCGAGGCGCGGTCCGTGACGTCCGGCTTCTGGGAACCGCAGTCCACGGGGTAGTCCGCGGCGGTGGGGTCCGGGGCCTTGACGATCGGGGCGCGCGGGGCGCCCGACCCCGGCGCGGAGGCCGTGGTGGTGTCGGTCGTGGCCTTGGCGTCGGAGGGCTGGAGCACCGCCGCCCCGGCGACGACGGCGGCGAGGGCGGCCGCCGTCGCGAGCCAGTGCACCGGCCGGGGGTGGGTGTGCGGGAGGTCCGGGCCCAGAGGCAGCACGCGGCGTGACTCCTGTGAGAGCGGTGGCGTCAGGGGGGTGCCCCGCATCGTGCCACATCTCACACGGCGCGGCCACCGCCTCCCCCGTGGAATTCCGGCGGAAGTCGGTGGCCGCGCCCAGGTGTTGGTGCGGGGTGCCGGTACGGCTCGGATCAGCCGCGGTCGGCCGAGCCGTTTGCGGGGCTCTCCGCGCCCCGGCCGCCCGCTCCCGCGTCCCCGGCCGCCCCGCCGCTGCCCCAGCCCGCGTAGTCCTCGCCGTAGGCGCCCTTGGCGGGCCTGCGGCGGCGCAGCGGGGGCTCCACGCCGTCCGCGAGGCGGCGGGCGGTGAGCAGGAAGCCGGTGTGCCCGATCATGCGGTGGTCGGGCCGCACCGCCAGGCCCTCGACGTGCCAGGTGCGGACCATGGTCTCCCAGGCCGCGGGCTCGTTGAAGGTGCCGTGCTCGCGGATGGCCTCGACGGTGCGGGCCAGCTGCGTGGTGGTGGCGACGTACGCGCACAGGATGCCGCCGGGGACGAGCGCCTTGGAGACGGGCCCCAGGCACTCCCAGGGGGCCAGCATGTCCAGGATGACGCGGTCGACGTCGGTGTCGGAGAGGTTGTCCTGCAGGTCGCCGACGGTGAGCCGCCAGGCGGGGTGCGGGGCTCCGAAGTAGCGCTCGACGTTCTGCTGGGCGATCTCGGCGAAGTCGGCCCGGCGCTCATAGGAGTGCAGCATGCCCTGGTCACCGATGGCGCGCAGCAGGAAGGTGCTGAGCGACCCCGAGCCGACGCCCGCCTCGACGACGCGCGCGCCGGGGAAGATGTCGGCCATCGCCAGGATCTGCCCCGCGTCCTTGGGGTAGACCACGGCGGCACCGCGTGGCATGGACAGGACATAGTCGGGGAGCAGGGGGCGCAGCGCGAGGTACGCGACGTTTCCCGTGGTGCGCACGACGGTTCCCTCGGGGGCACCGATCAGCTCGTCGTGGGGGAAGGAACCCTTGTGGGTGTGGAAGTTCTTCCCGGCCTCGAGCGTGAAGGTGTAGTGGCGTCCCTTGGGGTCGGTGAGCTGGACCTGGTCCCCGACCTGGAAGGGCCCGCGACGGCGGGCGGCACCGGTCGGTTCGGACATGCGGCCAGCCTACCGGGCCTGCGGGGATGTCCCGACCGCCGGTCCGGCAACGCCGGCCCGCAGGCGAGCGAACCTCTCGAAGCGAGCCTCTCAAGAAGGCGTCGTCCTGGCCATCGCGGCCACGAAGGCGCGCTCGACGTCGGCCGTCGACAGGACCCCGTAGATCTCCCCGGTCTCCTCGACCACCAGGTACTCGGTGGCCGGGGTGGCACGCAGGGTGTCCAGCAGCTCCTCGCCCGTGAGTTCGGCGGAGACCCGCATGCCCTCCTTGAGGTCCTGGGCGAGGCCGCTGACGGCGACCCAGGGGCGGCGGTGCTCGGGGATCCCGACGATGGCCGCCTCGCGCACCACGGCGGTGGGCGCGCCGTGACCGTCGACCACGACGAGGGCGCGCGCCCCGGCCTCGTTCGCGCGGCGCAGCGCCTCCGAGAGGGGGGTGTCCGCGGCGACCGGGACGGCACGCCGGGTGAGCGTACGGGCCCGCAGGTCCGGGAGGCGCTCGCGCAGGCGGGCCATGCGCAGGCTGTTCCCGGCGCCGGTCCAGATGATCGCGGCGAGTATGGCGGCGAGCAGCGCGTCGGTCAGCGAGTCGATACTGCCGAAGCCCTCGGCCTCGTCCCCGAACCCTCCGGTCTGGGTGGCCAGCGGCAGGCCCACCAGCACCGCCACGGCGAGCGCCCGGCCGGTCCAGGCCGCGGCAATGGTGCCCGTCATGGGCTTGCCGCTGATCTTCCAGACGACGGCCCGCAGCATCCGGCCGCCGTCCAGGGGGAGGCCGGGCAGCAGGTTGAAGGCGGCCACGATGAGGTTGGAGATCATCAGCCCGGCCAGCAGCACCCCGGGCACCGTGCCCGGCTCCACGACCAGCATGCCGAGGTAGAAGACGCCGGAGAGGATCAGGGAGAGCAGCGGCCCGACGAAGGCCAGGACGAACTCGCGGCCGGGCGTCTCGGACTCCTTCTCGATCTCCGAGACGCCCCCGAAGAACTGCAGCTGGATCCGGCGCACGGGGAGCTTGAAGCGCAGCGCCGCGACGGTGTGGGCGAGCTCGTGGACCAGCACGGAGGCGTAGAAGGCCACCGCGAAGAAGAGCGAGACGATGTAGCGCGCGGCGCCCAGCTCGGGCAGCACCCGCTCCAGCTGGCCGCCGAAGACCCAGGTGATGAGCGCGGCGACCAGGAACCAGCTGGGCGAGACGTATACGGGCACACCGAACGGTCGGCCCATCAGAAAGCCGCCGCCCACCTCACGGGGGCGCTGCGGCTTCTCGCCCTCGGGCTCGGTCGTGCGGTCCGATCCCCCGCTGTCGGACTGCCGCTGCCCGCTGTTGTCCACGGTGTCCCCTCGTCGGATGCGTCGTTCGCACCCCTTCTTCGGTATGGTCCCCACGATCATGCAGTGCGAGGACCTCGGACGTCGATGGTATGCGTCCGGCTGTCGGTGGCGGGCCGTAGGGTCTGCGCCATGGGAACCTCCACCGGGAAGGCCGAACGGGCCGATCGGACGCCGAAGTCCGGTCGGCCTTCCGCCGTGCCGCCGCCAGCGTCTCCGTCAGCGCCGTCGTTGTCGCCGTCGCGCGCGGCGGACTTCATGCAGTGTCCGTTGCTGTACCGCTTCCGAGTGATCGACAAACTGCCGGAGAAGCCGAGCGCCGCCGCGACCCGGGGCACGGTGGTGCACGCGGTGCTCGAGCGGCTGTTCGACGACCCGGCCGCCGAGCGCACCGCCCCGCGCGCCCGCTCGATGGTGCCGGGCGAGTGGGAGCGGCTGCTGAAGGCGCGGCCGGAGCTGACGGAGCTGTTCCGTACGGAGGACGGCACCGAGGACCCGGAGCGGCTGGAGCGGTGGCTGGCGGATGCCGAGCGGCTGGTCGAGCAGTGGTTCTCGCTGGAGGATCCGACGCGTCTGGAGCCCGCCGAGCGGGAGCTGTATGTGGAGACGCGGCTGGATTCCGGGCTGACGCTGCGCGGCTATATCGACCGGGTGGACGTCGCGCCGAGCGGCGAAGTGCGGATCGTCGACTACAAGACCGGCAAGGCGCCCGCACCGCAGTACGCGGCGGACGCGCTGTTCCAGATGAAGTTCTACGCCCTGGTGCTGTGGCGGCTGCGGGGAGCGGTTCCGCGCCGGCTGCAGCTGGTCTATCTGGGCAGCGGCGATGTGCTGACGTACGACCCGGACGAGTCGGACCTGCTGGGCGTGGAGCGCAAGGTGCGGGCCCTGTGGGAGGCGATCTCGCAGGCGATGGAGACCGGCGTCTTCCTGCCGCGCCGGACCAAGCTGTGCGGCTGGTGCGACCACCAGGCGCATTGCCCGGAATTCGGTGGGACTCCCCCGCCTTATCCGCCGGACACCGTGCCCGCGCAGTCCGGCAGAATGGGGCAGGTCTAGCGGTCCAGCGAAGGAGAACCTGTGGCTATCCGCGTCCTACTGGTCGACGACCAGCCGCTGCTGCGCACCGGCTTCCGGATGATTCTCGAGGCCGAGCAGGATCTCGCGGTCGTCGGCGAGGCGGGGGACGGTCTGCAGGCCCTGGACCAGGTGCGGGCGCTGCAGCCGGACGTGGTGCTGATGGACATCCGCATGCCGCGGATGGACGGCGTGGAGGCGACCCGGCAGATCACCGGCCCGGGCCGGGACGGCCCGGCCAAGGTGCTGGTCCTGACCACCTTCGACCTCGATGAGTACGTGGTGGAGGCGCTGCGCGCGGGGGCCAGCGGCTTTCTACTCAAGGACGCGCCCGCCCATGAGCTGGTACAGGCGATCCGGGTGGTGGCGGCGGGCGAGGCGATGCTGGCGCCGAGCATCACGCGGCGGCTGCTCGACAAGTACGCCGGGCATCTGCCGTCCGGCGAGGAGCCGGTGCCGGACACGCTGCACACCCTCACCGAGCGCGAGGTGGAGGTCCTCAAGCTGGTCGCCAAGGGGCTGTCCAACGCGGAGATCGCGGCGGACCTGTTCGTCAGCGAGACGACGGTGAAGACCCATGTGGGGCATGTGCTGACGAAGCTGGGGCTGCGGGACCGGGTACAGGCCGCCGTCTACGCGTATGAGAGCGGGCTGGTGCGCCCCGGCGCGCAGTAGCGCGCGAGCCCCCGGTTCGCGCCGAGGTGCGTCTGCGCACACCACGGCGCGCCTTCGCGCCAAGATGCCTCAAGACACCCCGAGACACCCCAAGACGCACCGGCATATGCCGAGGGCCGTATCCCCCGCCGCCGCCTGGCGGTCCGGGATACGGCCCTCGTCGCTGTCCTTGTCGCTGCCCGGGGTCCGGCCGGGCTCAGTTGTCGTCGGCGCGGCCGAGCTCCCACAGCTGGAGCATGGTCGAGGAGTCGAGCAGGTACTCGCTTCCCACGATGCCCTCGCGGGCGGCCACGTACTGCTTGCCCTGCCACAGCGGCAGATACGGCACATCGCTCGCGACGATGTCCTGGATCCGCTGGAGGTCCTTGACCGCGAGGGCCCGCTGGGACTCCTGCCGGGTCCTGGGGATCAGCTCATCCTGGACGGTCTTGTTGTGGTAGGCGGAGTTGAGCCAGTTGTCCTTGGTGAGGAACGGCGCGATGTAGGTGTCCGGGTCCGGGAAGTCGGGCAGCCAGCCCATGCCGTAGACGGCGTACTCCCGCTTGGGGACGGCCGGGCGGAACTCGGTCCACTTGACGCCCTTGATCCTCACCGAGAACAGGCCGCTGGCGTTGAGCTGGGCCTGGAGCTTCTTGAACTCCTGGGCCGTCTCCGGGCCGTAGTGGTCGGTGGTGTACGTCAGCGTCAGCCGCACCGGGGTGTCGATGCCGGCCTGCTCCAGCAGATCGCGCGCGGCGCCGACGTCCGGGTCGCCGTACTCGTTGTGGAAGGAGTTGGTGTGCGAGGAGATGTTGCTGGGGACCATCGAGTAGAGCGGCTCGGCGGTCCGCTTGTACACATCGCGCACCAGGGCCTGGCGGTCCACGATGTGGGCGATGGCCTGGCGCACGGCCTTGTTCTTCACCACCGGGGCGGAGGTGTCGAAGACGAGGTAGCGGATGCCCTGACCGGAGGTCTCCTGCAGCTGGATGCCCTTGACCTCGCCGGTGTCCAGCCGCTCGATCTGCTCGGGTGAGAAGCCGCGGTTGACGACGTCGACGTCGCCCTTGGTCAGCGCCTGCTCCATGGTCTTGGCGTCGTCGAAGAAGCGCATCTCGACCTTGTCGCTGCGTAGCTGGATGTCGCCCTGGTACTGGGGATTCCTGGTGAAGACCACCTTCGTCAGCCGGTTGCCCTGCACCTCGGTCTTCGCCGTGTACGGGCCGGAGCCCACTATGTCGAAGCCCTTGTGCACCGCGTCCTTCCGGTAGACCTCGCTGTCGAGGATCGCCGCGGCGGGCGTGGTGAGCTTGGAGGGGAACGTCGCGTCCGGGGTGGCGAGGTGGATGACGACCTCGCGGTCGTTGGGGGTCTCCACCTTGTCCACGTTGGACAGCAGGGACCACACCCCGCTCTGGTCCTTGATCCGCAGCACCCGCTCCAGCGAGAACTTCACATCCGCGGAGGTCAGATCGTGGCCGTTGGAGAACTTCAGCCCCTCGCGCAGTTTGCACCGGTACTGCTCGCTCTGCCGGTCCTGGAAGCCGCACTGCTCGGCGGCGTCAGGGATGGGGTCGGTCCCGGAGCGGGGCAGTCTCATCAGCGTCTGGAAGGTGCTGTGCAACACGCTCCAGGAGCCGAAGTCGTACGCCTGGGCCGGGTCCAGCGGCGCGGTCGCCACCTTCGACGCCTCGATGCGGTCGGTGCTCCCCACGACGATCGCGCCGTCGTCCGAGCCTGCGCCGTCAGTACCGCCGCACGCGGCGAGCGTGGAGGTCATAAGGCCCGCCAGGACCGGCAGCACCAGCGACTTGCGGTTCATTCTCGGGAGTCTCCCTGCGATCGATCAACTACTCGCGAAGAGATTAGTCCGCGGCGCCAGCCCTACTGGAACACAACGAAGTTGAGGCGTTATCACGCCCCGATAACATGTAACGGTTCACCGATATCCGGACGCCGTCACGTTTCATGTGGCATGCCATCAATCCGGACACATAGGTCCACGCAAATCAGGCCAGACGGGACCCGAAGCAGAGCACCTCCACCCTCTCGTCGGCGGGCGCGGTGAGAAACATCACTTTCCGGTCGCGCCGCGAGGTAAGCGGAATTAGGGCAGTCCATTTCTCGGCCTGCCCTTTACCGAAATACGCTCAGTGCGCGATCAGTGCATTCCGGTGATCAGAGTGCGCAAAAACGGAACGTCGACTTCTTCCAGCGAGCCGACGATCGTACGCCCCACGGCGGGTTCGATCGTCACCAGCGACGGCACGGCCACCACCTGGCACCCGGCCGCCTCCGCCGCCGTCACCCCGGTCACCGTGTCCTCCACCACCACACAGCGCGCCGGGTCCGCGCCCAGCCCCGCGGCGGCGAACAGATACGGATCCGGGTGCGGCTTGGTCCGGCCGATGTCGTCGCCCGCGACCGTGAGCGCGAAGTGCTCCGGGCCGATCGACCGCAGCACCGCCTCCATCACGCGCCGGTGGGAGGCCGAGACCAGCGCGGTGGGCACACCGTGCGCGGCCAGCTCGGTGAGCAGCCTGCGGGCGCCGGGGAGCAGCGGCACGGTGCCGTTGAGCAGCTCGGTGAAGCGGCTGTTCAGCAGCCCGGTCAGCTCGGCGAGCGCGATGTCCGCGCCCGTGGCCTCGATCAGGAAGGAGGCGCTGCGGGTCATGGGGCCGCCGACGACCACCTGGCGGTACTCCTCGGCGAGCGCGTGGCCGAGCTCGGCGAAGATGGCGACCTCCGTGTCCCACCAGATGCCCTCGGTGTCGACCAGGGTGCCGTCCATGTCGAGCAGGACGGCTTGCAGGGCGGAGCCTTCGGCCGTACGGGTGTCGACGGCGGGGATGCTGCTGGTCATCCAATCACCTCCGGGCGAGGGGCACGAAGGCCGGCCGCCTTCCGCGATATCGCGATGTCGTGATTTCACGATGCGGAAGACGACCGGCCTCTACCGGATCGACCAGTGTACGACGGCCCGCTGCGCGGCGCCCGGCGGTTGCCCACCGGGCGCCGCGCAGCGCGGCCGAGGCATTACCGTGCGTTGAAGTACTTGGCTTCCGGGTGGTGGATGACGATCGCGTCGGTGGACTGCTCGGGGTGCAGCTGGAACTCCTCCGAGAGCTTGACCCCGATCCGCTCCGGGCGCAGCAGGTCGGCGATCTTCGAGCGGTCCTCCAGGTCGGGGCAGGCCCCGTAGCCCAGGGAGAAGCGCGCGCCGCGGTACTTGAGGTCGAACATGTCGGCGACGTCCTCGGGGTCCTCGGACGCGAAGCCGAGCTCGGCGCGTACCCGGGCGTGCCAGTACTCGGCGAGCGCCTCGGCCAGCTGGACGGACAACCCGTGGAGCTCGAGGTAGTCGCGGTAGGAGTCGGCGGCGAACAGCTCGGCGGTGGCCTCGCCGATCTTCGAACCGACGGTGACGACCTGCAGCCCGACCACATCGGTCTCGCCGGACTCCTCCGGGCGGAAGAAGTCCGCCAGGCACAGACGCCGGCCGCGGCGCTGGCGCGGGAAGGTGAAGCGGGTCAGCTCGCTGCCGTCCTCGTTCAGGAGGACCAGGTCGTCGCCCTTGGACACACACCGGTAGTAGCCGTAGACGACGGCCGCCTCCAGCAGGTTCTCGGTGTGCAGCTTGTCGAGCCAGCCGCGCAGCCGCGGCCGGCCGTCGGTCTCCACCAGCTCCTCGTAGCTCGGCCCCTCGCCGGTACGGGCCTGCTTCAGGCCCCACTGGCCCTTGAACAGCGCGCCCTCGTCCAGCCAGGACGCGTAGTCCGCCTGCTGGATGCCCTTGACCACGCGGCTGCCCCAGAAGGACGGGGTGGGCACGGGGTTGTCGGTGGCCACATCGGAGCGGACCGGCCCCGCCAGATGCTCGGGTGTCGCCGCCGCCACCGCCGCCGCGCGCTTGGCCACCCGGCGCTGCTTGAGCTCGGGCAGGGACGCGCCCGGCACACCGCGCTTGACGGCGACCAGCGCGTCCATCAGCCGCAGGCCCTCGAACGCGTCACGGGCGTAGCGGACCTCGCCCTCGTAGATCTCGTGCAGGTCCTGTTCGACATACGCCCGGGTCAGCGCCGCCCCGCCGAGGATGACGGGATACTCGGCCGCGAGCTTGCGCTGGTTGAGCTCCTCCAGGTTCTCCTTCATGATCACCGTGGACTTCACCAGCAGTCCGGACATCCCGATCACATCGGCGCGGTGCTCCTGCGCGGCGTCCAAAATGGCCGAGACCGGCTGCTTGATGCCCAGGTTGACCACGTTGTAGCCGTTGTTGGACAGGATGATGTCGACGAGGTTCTTACCGATGTCGTGGACGTCGCCGCGGACCGTGGCGAGCACGATGGTGCCCTTGCCCGCCTCCTCGCCGTCCTCGGTCTTCTCCATGTGCGGCTCCAGATGGGCCACCGCCGCCTTCATCACCTCGGCGGACTGGAGGACGAACGGCAGCTGCATCTGCCCGGAGCCGAAGAGCTCGCCGACGACCTTCATGCCGTCCAGCAGGGTCTCGTTGACGATGTCCAGAGCGGGCCGCTCCCGCAGGGCCTCGTCCAGGTCGGCCTCCAGGCCGTTGCGCTCGCCGTCGATGATGCGCCGCTTGAGGCGCTCCTCCAGCGGCAGGGCGGCCAGCTCCTCGGCCTTGCCGGCCTTCAGGGACTTGGCGGTGGCGCCCTCGAACAGCGCCATCAGCTTCTGCAGCGGGTCGTAGGCCGGTGTGTCCCCCTGCTGGGGGGAGCGACGGTCGTAGATCAGGTCGAGGGCGGTACGTACCTGCTCCTCGTCGAAGCGGGCGATCGGCAGGATCTTGGAGGCGTGCACGATCGCCGAGTCCAGGCCCGCCTTGACGCACTCGTCGAGGAAGACGGAGTTGAGCAGGATGCGGGCGGCCGGGTTCAGGCCGAAGGAGATGTTCGACAGGCCCAGCGTGGTCTGCACGTCCGGGTGGCGGCGCTTGAGCTCGCGGATCGCCTCGATGGTGGCGATGCCGTCCTTGCGGGACTCCTCCTGACCGGTACAGATGGTGAAGGTCAGGGTGTCGATGAGGATGTCCGCCTCGTGGATGCCCCAGTTGCCGGTCAGGTCGGCGATCAGCCGTTCGGCGATCTCGACCTTCTTCTCTGGGGTGCGGGCCTGGCCCTCCTCGTCGATGGTCAGCGCGATCAGCGCGGCGCCGTGCTCCTGAGCCAAACGGGTGACCTTGGCGAAGCGCGAGTCGGGGCCGTCGCCGTCCTCGTAGTTGACGGAGTTGATGACCGCGCGGCCGCCCAGCTTCTCCAGGCCGGCGCGGAGGACGTCGACCTCGGTGGAGTCCAGCACGATGGGAAGGGTGGAGGCGGTGGCGAAGCGGCCGGCCAGCTCCTCCATGTCGGCGACGCCGTCCCGGCCGACGTAGTCCACGCACAGGTCGAGCAGGTGGGCGCCCTCGCGGATCTGCTCGCGGGCCATCTCCACACAGTCGTCCCAGCGGCCCTCCAGCATGGCCTCGCGGAACTTCTTCGAGCCGTTGGCGTTGGTCCGCTCGCCGATCGCCAGATACGAGGTGTCCTGGCGGAACGGCACGGTCTGGTAGAGGGAAGCGGCGCCGGGCTCGGGGCGCGGCGCGCGCTCGGTGGGGGTCAGCTCGCGGACCCGCTCCACGACCTGGCGCAGATGCTCGGGCGTGGTGCCGCAGCACCCGCCGACCAGCGACAGCCCGTACTCGCGCACGAACGTCTCCTGGGCGTCGGCCAGCTCGCCCGGGGTGAGCGGGTAGTGCGCCCCGTCCTTGCCCAGCACCGGCAGGCCGGCGTTCGGCATGCAGGACAGCGGGATACGGGAGTGGCGGGCCAGATAGCGCAGGTGCTCGCTCATCTCGGCCGGGCCGGTCGCGCAGTTCAGTCCGATCATGTCGATGCCCAGCGGCTCCAGCGCGGTGAGCGCCGCGCCGATCTCCGAGCCGAGCAGCATGGTGCCGGTGGTCTCCACCGTCACCGAGCAGATCACCGGGAGGTCGGTCCCCGAGGCGTCCAGGGCGCGGCGGGCGCCGAGGACCGCGGCCTTGGTCTGCAGCAGGTCCTGGGTGGTCTCCACCAGCAGCGCGTCCGCGCCGCCGGCGATCAGGCCCTCGGCGTTCGCCTGGTAGGCGTCGCGCAGCACGGTGTACGGGGCGTGGCCGAGCGTCGGCAGCTTGGTGCCGGGGCCCACGGAGCCGAGCACCCAGCGGGGGCGGCCGTCGGCCGCGAAGCCGTCCGCGACCTCGCGGGCGACCCGGGCGCCCGCCTCGGACAGCTCGAAGACCCGGTCGGAGATCTCGTACTCCCCCAGCGCCGAGTGGTTGGCGCCGAAGGTGTTGGTCTCCACGCAGTCCACGCCGGCCTCGAAGTACGCCGTGTGGACCGAGTGGACGATGTCGGGGCGGGTGATGTTGAGGATCTCGTTGCACCCCTCGAGCTGCTGGAAGTCCTCGAGGGTGGGGTCCTGGGCCTGGAGCATCGTGCCCATCGCACCGTCCGCGACCACCACCCGGGTGGCGAGGGCCTCGCGGAGTGCGCGGACCCGGTCGGCGGAGTCGGTGGATACGGACGTAGGCGTATGCGAGGCCATGGGTGAGCTCCCTGGAGTGCGACGGCTGTCGGCTTTGCGCCCTCCTCGGCGGAGGGCGCACCAGGCCAGGGTAGCCGCCGGGAAGCTCTCGGCGAGGGGTGTTCCACGTGGCGGGACATCTCGTGTGGGGCGGGAGGGGCGCCGCCGACGAGGGGCTTTGATCGTTTACCCTTTCCCCGCTGTACCGCCGGGTCGGCATGGACCGATAGTGTTCAGCATTGTCGAACCGCAGCGTCAGAAGGGGTGCGCGATGGCACGGACCATCCAGTCGCTCGAGCGAGCTGCCGCGATGCTACGTCTGCTCGCCGGGGGCGAGCGCCGCCTGGGGCTGTCCGACATCGCCTCCTCGCTGGGGCTGGCCAAGGGCACCGCGCACGGCATTCTGCGCACGCTCCAGCAGGAGGGCTTCGTCGAGCAGGACGAGGCGTCGGGCCGCTATCAGCTGGGCGCCGAGCTGCTGCGCCTGGGCAACAGCTATCTGGACGTGCACGAGCTGCGCGCCCGCGCCCTGGTGTGGACCGACGACCTGGCGCGCTCCAGCGGGGAGAGCGTGTATCTGGGCGTGCTGCACCAGCAGGGCGTGCTCATCGTCCACCACGTCTTCCGCCCCGACGACAGCCGCCAGGTGCTGGAGGTCGGCGCGATGCAGCCGCTGCACTCCACGGCCCTGGGCAAGGTGCTGTCCGCGTACGACCCGGTGGCGCACAGCGAGGCGGCCGAGGCCGGGCGCGAGGCGTTCACCCCCCGCACGGTGACCTCCATGACGGGTTTCGAGTCCGTCCTGGACCTGACCCGGGCGCGCGGCTGGGGCTCGGACGTGGAGGAGACCTGGGAGGGCGTGGCGTCGATCGCCGCCCCGATCCACAACCGGCGGCGGATGCCGGTGGGCGCGGTGGGCGTCACCGGCGCGGTGGAACGGGTGTGCAAGGAGGGCGAGCTGCGCTCCGATCTGATCGCCGCGGTGCGGGACTGCGCGCGGGCCGTCTCCCGCGATCTGGGCGCCAGCCGCTTCTGAGAGTTACCGGCCGGTACCAGTCGGTTCGCACCTGCTTACCCCGATACGAGTTTTCGGTCACACGACCCTTGACCTCAGCCTTCACCGTGCAGAAAACTGCCGTTCGTCGGTCGGCATTGTCGAACATCTGACGACAATATTCGCTAGGGTGTGACTCGCCGCGGGCCGACCAGCCCTCACCGAGGGGGCTCGGGCCATTGGTTGATCCCCGTGGTACGGCGCTTCCCGGTGTCCATCTGGACGAAGGACAAAGGAGTCGCGGGTGTCCAGCACCGACATCTTCATCGGCGAGACCATCGGTACCGCCGTACTCATCCTGCTCGGCGGTGGTGTCGTCGCCGGCGTTGTCTTGAAGCGCTCCAAGGCGTTCGGCGCGGGGTGGCTCGCCATCACCTTCGGGTGGGGCTTCGCCGTGCTGACCGGCGCGTATATCTCTGCGCCCCTGTCCGGGGCGCATCTCAACCCCGCCGTGACGCTGGGCCTCGCGATCGAGGGCGGCACCAAGTGGAGCGACGTACCGCTCTATCTGTTCAGTCAGATGCTCGGCGCCATCATCGGCGCCACCTTGGTGTGGGTCGCCTACCTGGGCCACTTCCAGGCCCACCTGACCGACCACGAGATCGTCGGCGGGCCGGGCGCGCAGGACACGGCCAAGGCCGACACCCAGGCGAAGACCGACGCCGGCCCGGTGCTCGGCATCTTCTCCACCGGCCCCGAGATCCGCAACACCGTGCAGAACCTGGCCACCGAGATCATCGCCACGACCGTGCTGGTGCTGGCCATCCTCACCCAGGGCCTGAACGGGGACGGTGAGGGCCTGGGTGTCATCGGTGTCCTGATCACCGCACTCGTCGTGGTCGGCATCGGCCTCTCCCTCGGCGGACCGACCGGCTACGCCATCAACCCGGCCCGCGACCTCGGGCCCCGCATCGCCCACGCCCTCCTGCCGCTGCCCAACAAGGGCGGCTCGGACTGGGGCTACGCCTGGATCCCCGTCGTCGGCCCCCTCATCGGCGGCGCCATCGCCGGCGGCATCTACAAGATCGCCTTCGCCTAGCCCTAACCCCATCCCACCCCCTCTTGACGCGCAGGAGAGCCGCACACCATGACCGATACCCACTCCACCGGCCCGTTCATCGCGGCCATCGACCAGGGCACCACCTCGAGCCGTTGCATCGTCTTCGACCGCGACGGCCGCATCGTCTCGGTCGACCAGAAGGAGCACGAGCAGATCTTCCCCAAGCCGGGCTGGGTCGAACACAACGCGACCGAGATCTGGGAGAACGTCCGGGAAGTCGTCGCCGGGGCCATCAGCAAGGCCGGCATCACCTCCGCCGATGTGAAGGCGATCGGCATCACCAACCAGCGTGAGACCACGCTGCTGTGGGACAAGAACACCGGCGAGCCGGTGCACAACGCCATCGTCTGGCAGGACACCCGCACCGACGCCCTGTGCCGGGAGCTCGGCCGCAACGTCGGCCAGGACCGGTTCCGCCGGGAGACCGGCCTGCCGCTCGCCTCGTACTTCGCGGGCCCGAAGATCCGCTGGCTGCTCGACAACGTCGAGGGGCTGCGCGAGCGCGCCGAGGCCGGCGAGATCCTCTTCGGCACCATGGACTCCTGGGTGATCTGGAACCTCACCGGCGGCACCAACGGAGGCGTGCACGTCACCGACGTCACCAACGCCTCCCGCACCCTGCTGATGAACCTCCAGACCCTCGACTGGGACGAGCGCATCCTGTCCTCCATGGAGATCCCGGCGGCCGTGCTGCCCGAGATCCGCTCCTCCGCCGAGGTGTACGGGAACACCGCCGAGGGCCTGCTCGCGGGCGTGCCGGTGGCCTCCGCGCTCGGCGACCAGCAGGCCGCCCTCTTCGGCCAGACCTGTTTCTCCGAGGGCGAGGCCAAGTCGACGTACGGCACCGGCACGTTCCTGCTGATGAACACCGGCGGCAAGCCCGTCAACTCCTACAACGGCCTGCTGACCACCGTCGGCTACCGCATCGGCGACCAGAAGCCGGTCTACGCCCTGGAGGGCTCGATCGCCGTCACCGGTTCGCTGGTGCAGTGGATGCGCGACCAGATGGGGCTGATCAACAGCGCGGCCGAGATCGAGACCCTGGCCAGCTCGGTCGAGGACAACGGCGGCGCCTACTTCGTGCCCGCCTTCTCCGGTCTGTTCGCCCCCTACTGGCGGGACGACGCGCGCGGCGTCATCACAGGTCTGACCCGGTACGTCACCAAGGCGCACATCGCGCGCGCCGTACTCGAGGCCACCGCCTGGCAGACCCGCGAGATCGTCGACGCGATGACCAAGGACTCCGGCGTCGAGCTCACCGCGCTCAAGGTCGACGGCGGCATGACCTCCAACAACCTGCTGATGCAGACGCTCTCCGACGTCCTGGACGCGCCCGTGGTGCGGCCGATGGTCGCCGAGACCACCTGCCTCGGCGCCGCCTACGCCGCCGGTCTCGCCGTCGGCTTCTGGCCGGACACCGAGGCGCTGCGCGCCAACTGGCGCCGCGCCGCCGAGTGGACCCCCCGCATGGACGCGGATGCCCGCGACCGCGAGTACAAGAACTGGCTCAAGGCCGTTCAGCGGACCATGGGCTGGATCGAAGACGAGGAGTAAGAAATGACCACCCTGCGATGCGTCCCGGCCCTCGGGACGCACCCGGCTGCCGGTTCGATGCCGAGCCGCGCCGAAACCCGGGAACAGCTGTCCAAGGCAACGCACGACCTCCTGGTGATCGGCGGCGGCATTCTGGGCATCACCACTGCCTGGCATGCGGCGCAGTCGGGACTGCGGGTGGCCATGGTGGACGCCGGCGACTTCGCCGGCGCCACCTCCTCGGCCTCCTCCAAGCTGCTCCACGGCGGGCTGCGCTATCTGCAGACCGGCGCGGTCAAGCTGGTCGCCGAGAACCACTTCGAGCGGCGCGCTGTCTCCCGCAGCGTCGCCCCCCACCTGGCGAATCCGCTCACCTTCTACCTGCCGGTCTACAAGGGCGGCCCGCACGGCGCGGCCAAGCTCGGCGCGGGCGTGTTCGCCTACTCGGCCCTCTCCGCCTTCCGGGACGGCGTCGGCCATGTCATCAGCCCCGACAAGGCCGCGCGGGACGTCCCCGAGCTGCGCACCGAGGGCCTCAAGGCGGTCGCGGTCTACGGCGACGGCCAGATGAACGACAGCCGCATGGCCCTGATGACGGTGCGGGCCGCGGTCGAGGCGGGCGCGACCGTGCTCAACCACGCCGAGGTGGTGGGGCTGCGGAAGACCGACGGCCGGGTCACCGGCGCGGAGCTCAAGGACCGCCTGGACGGGACCGAGTTCGGGGTGAACGCCCGCCTGGTGCTGAACGCCACCGGCCCGTGGGTGGACCACCTGCGCGCGATGGAGGACCCGAACGCGGCCCCGTCCATCCGGCTCTCCAAGGGCGCGCACCTGGTCCTCAAGCGCACCGCACCGTGGCGAGCGGCGCTGGCCACCCCGATCGACAAGTACCGCATCACCTTCGCCCTCCCCTGGGAGGACATGCTGCTGCTCGGCACCACCGACGAGGAGTACGAGGGCGACCCGGCCGACGTCCGGGTGAACGAGAAGGACATCGCCCAGATCCTCGACGAGGCCGCCTTCTCCATCCGGGACCAGCAGCTCTCCCGCGACCTGATCACCTACTCCTTCGCCGGGCTGCGGGTGCTGCCCGGCGGGCCCGGGGACACCGCCAAGGCCAAGCGGGAGACGGTCGTCACCGAGGGCCGCGGTGGCATGCTCTCCATCGCGGGCGGCAAGTGGACCACCTTCCGCCACATCGGTCGCACCGTGATGAACAAGCTCGCGCAGCTGCCGGGCCACCCGCTCGCGGACGACATGGAGCCCATATCCCAGCTGCCCAAGCACGTCCCGCTGCCGGGCCTGGCCAACCCGCACGCGGTCGCCCACCGGCTGCTGGTGGACGGCGGCACCCCCGGCCCGCGCATGGCCGCGGACACCGCGCGCCACCTGGCGACACACTACGGTTCGCTCTCCTTCGACATCGCGCGGCTGGCCAACGAGGATCCGGCGCTCGGCGCGCGGATCCACCCGGACGCCCCGGAGATCTGGGCCCAGGTCGTCTACGCCCGTGACCACGAGTGGGCGCAGACGGCGGACGATGTGCTGCGCCGCCGCACCACCCTGACGATCCGTGGACTGGACAGCGAGGAGGTGCGCGCCCGGGTCCAGGAGCTGCTGGATCGCCGCACGGCCTGACGTTCCCCAACGAGGGGGAGGCTCCGCTTCCGGAGCCTCCCCCTCGTCGTCCATCCGCCCATCTCAGGTGGCGAACCGGATCTTCTCAGACCGGTATCGCGCCTGGTACGTTCCGTGGGTGCCTTCCGACGCGCCACACCGCCCGCTGACCGCCAGGGACGTCTCCCCGCGCGGCGCGGTCCGCGCCCGGTTCTCCGCCCGTCGGCACATCGATCTGCACCGCGTCTCCAGCGCCATCTGTCAGGCCTGACGGCTTTTCACCGCCGCCCGGCCTTTCCCTCCTTTTCGCGTTTCGCTTCGGGTATCGCTTCGTTTCGCGTTTCGCGCTTTCTCATCGCTTCGCCTTCCTGGAGACGTATCCCCATGTCCGGCTCACGCCGTCGCTTCGCCCTGTTCGCCGCCATCACGGCGATCTCGCTCGCCGCCACCGCCTGCTCCTCCTCGGCCGGTGCCGATGGCTCCGGGGCGGGGCTCCACACTCGGGCGGCCATCTGACCTTCGCCCTCTCCTCCGACCCGACCTGCGTCGACCCGCAGCAGGTGGCGAACAACGACGCCATCTACCCGGCCCGGCAGCTGGTCGACTCGCTCACCGACCAGGACCCGAAGACCGGGAAGATCGTGCCCTGGCTGGCGAAGTCATGGGAGGTCGGCAAGGACGCCACCACCTTCACCTTCCATCTGCGCGACGACGCCACCTTCAGCGACGGCACGCCGGTCGACGCCCAGTCGGTCAAGGACAACTTCGACGGCGTCGTCGGACTCGGCGCGAAGGCCGTCCTCGGCACCAGCTATCTGGCGGGCTACCAGGGCACCACGGTCGTCGACCGGCACACCGCCAAGGTCCGGTTCAAGGCCCCCAACGCCCAGTTCCTGCAGGCCACGTCCACTTTCACGCTCGGGCTGCTCGCCAAGTCGACGGTGCAGCTGCCCGCGACCAAGCGCTGCACGGACCACCTGATCGGCTCCGGCCCGTTCGAACTCGTCGACTACACCCCCAACAAGTCCGTCGAGGAGCGCCGGCGCGCGGGCTACCGCTGGGGCTCCTCGCTGTGGCACAAGAAGGGCCCGGCCTATCTGGAGCGGCTCTCCTTCAAGGTCGTGCCCGAATCCGGGGTGCGCACCGGCAGCCTCCAGTCCGACCAGGCCGATGCCATCGGCGGGGTCGCGCCCCAGGACGAGGACGGGCTGAAGGGCACCGGCTTCACCTTGCTCAGCCGAGCTCGCGGTCCGCCGGGCGATCCAGCTCGGCATCAACCGCAAGGAGGTCGTCGACACCGTCCTCAGCAGCCGCTACAGGCCCGCGACCAGCGCGCTGGCCGGCACCACTACCGCATACCGGGACCTCGGCGCGCGGCTGCGCTTCGATCCGGCGAAGGCCGGGAAACTGCTGGACGAGGCCGGTTGGCGGCCCGGGCCCGGCGGCGTCCGGGTCAAGGACGGCAGGAAGCTCTCCCTGAAGGTGGTCTGGGGCACGAACTTCGGGCCCAACCAGACCGCGCTCGAGCTGATCCAGCAGCAGCTGAAGAAGATCGGCGTACAACTCACCTTGAAGTCCGTGTCCATCGGGGACTACGTCGCCGTGCGGCAGAAGGGCGACTACGACTACTCCTGGGGCAACACGACCCGCGTGGACCCGGACATCCTGCGCACCGCCTTCTCGAGCAAGCTGCTCAACCTCTCCCGCCTCGACGACCCCGCACTCGACGCGGAGCTGGACAAGGAGGCGGCGGCCGCCGATCCCACCCAGCGCGCCGAACACGTCGCCCGCGCTCAGGAGATCGTGCTGGACAAGGCCTATCAGGTGCCGGTGTTCGAGCTGACCACCGTGCTCGGGCTGTCCCCGAAGGTCCACGGCCTGAACTTCGAGGCGTCCTCCCGGCTGCAGTTCCACGACACCTGGCTCTCCTGACCGGACCGAGCAGAAGGATCACGATCACGATGACGCGCTATCTCGCGCATCGGCTGCTGCAAGCGGTGTTGGTGCTGTGGGCGGCCTTCACCACCTCCTTCGTGGTGCTGTACCTGCTGCCCGGCGACCCGGTCTCCATCATGGCCGCGGGCGGCGCCGACACCAATGACATCAGCCAGGAGCAGCTCGCCGAGGTGAAGCGGGCGTACGGCTTCGACAAGCCGCTGATCGAGCAGTACGGCACCCGGCTGTGGGGTGCGCTGCACGGCGACTTCGGGATCTCCGTGCAGAGCGGGGACCCGGTCGGCCATCTGATCGCCGGTCAGCTGCCCGCCACCCTGCAGCTCACCGGGGCGGGGCTGCTGCTGGCCACCGTGTTCGGGGCGGGGGTGGCGCTGGCCGCCACCTACACCCGTCGGCGCCGGCTGCGGCAGGCCCTGCTGTCGCTGCCCGCGCTCGCCGTGTCCGCCCCGCCGTTCTGGGTCGGGCTGGTGCTGGTGCAGGTGGTGTCGTTCCGGTGGGGGTTGCTGCCGGCCATCGGCAACGAGGGCGTCGGCAGCCTCGTACTGCCCGCGATCACCCTGGCCCTGCCGACCGGGGCGGTCCTGGCGCAGGTCTTCGCCAAGAGCCTGCGGCGTACCCTCGCCGAGCCGTACGTGGAGACGGCGCCGGCCAAGGGCGCGAGCCGCCGGCGGGTCCACTTCGGGCACGCCGCGCGCAACGCCGCGCTCCCGCCGCTGACCGTGGCGGGGGTGCTGGTCGTCCTCGCCAACCTGGTGGTGGACCTGGTGTATCCGCTGCTCGACCCGCGCATCACCACGGCCCGTAAGGCGTCGGCGGTGGCCCGATGAGCGAAACGACCGGCACGATACGCGAAACGTTCTGGCTGCGCCGCCCCGGCCTTGTGCTGTCGGTGGTGGTGCTCGTGTGCGTGCTTCTGGCGGCCTTCTTCCCCGGCCTGTTCACCGGGCAGGACCCGCTGTCCGGTGTCCCCGCCGACAAGCTCCAGCCGCCGAGCCCGCACCATCCGTTCGGCACCGACCAGCTGGGCCGCGACCTGTTCTCGCGCGTGGCGCACGGCGCGGCGCTCTCGCTCAAGGCGACCGCGCTGGCCGTGGCGGTCGGACTGGTCGTCGGCTCGGGCCTGGGGCTGCTGGCCGGGTACGCGGGCGGGCTGCTCGACGACGCGCTGATGCGGGTCGCCGACGTCCTCCTCGCGATCCCCAATCTGCTGCTCTCGCTCGCCCTGGTCACCGCGCTCGGCTTCGGCACGGTGAAGGTGGCGATCGCGGTCGGGGTCACCAGCGTGGCGAGCTTCGCCCGGATCATGCGCTCGGAGGTGCTGCGGGTGCGCGAGGCCACCTACGTGGAGGCGGCGCGGTCGGCGGGGGCGCGCCGGGGCTCGGTGCTCCTGCGGCATGTGCTGCCAGGCGCCTCGGGGCCGGTCCTGGTCCTCGCGGCCGTCGAGTTCGGCACCGTCGTACTCGCCGTCTCCTCGCTCAGCTTCCTGGGCTACGGCGCCGAGCCGCCCACCCCCGAGTGGGGCTCCCTGGTCTCCGGCGGCCGCAACTACCTCGCCACGGCCTGGTGGCTGACCACCCTGCCCGGCCTCACCATCGCGGCCACCGTGCTGGCCGCCAACCGGATCTCCCGCGCGCTCGACGGGGAACTCAACGAGGAAAGGGCGGAGTCGCGATGACCGCCGACACCCCACCCGCGCCCCTCCTGTCGGTCCGCGGCCTGCGCGTCTCGTACCGCACCCGTACGGACACGCTGCCCGCGGTGCGCGGCGTGGACCTGGATGTCGCGCCCGGCGAGGTCGTCGCGGTGGTCGGCGAGTCCGGCTCCGGCAAGTCCACCACCGCGCACGCGCTCATCGGCCTGCTGCCCGCGGGCGGCCGGCTGGAGGGCGGCGAGATCCGCTTCGACGGCACCGACCTGGCGACGGCCGGCGACGCCGTGCTGCGCGCCCGGCGCGGCCGCGAGATCGGGCTGATCCCGCAGGACCCGATGGTCTCGCTCAACCCGGTGCAGCGGATCGGCCGCCAGGTCGCCGAGGTGCTGGAGATCCACGGCCTGGCGGACCGGGCCGCGGCGCGCGCCGAGGCGGTACGGATCCTGGAGCAGGCCGGGCTGCCGGACGCCGCCGTACGGGCCCGGCAGTATCCGCACGAGCTGTCCGGCGGAATGCGGCAGCGGGTGCTGATCGCCATCGCGCTGGCCGCCCGCCCCCGGCTGGTGATCGCCGATGAGCCCACCAGCGCGCTGGACGTCACGGTGCAGCGGCAGATCCTGGACCACATCGAGACGCTCACCCGCGAGTCGGACACCGCGGTGCTGCTGATCACGCACGACCTGGGCGTGGAGGCGGACCGCGCGCGGCGGATCGTGGTGATGTCGCAAGGCGAGGTCGTCGAGACGGGCCCGGTGCGGGACGTCCTGGAGTCCCCGCGCCATCCGTACACGCGCCGTCTCCTGGCCAGCGCGCCAAGCCTCGCGAGCGCGCCAAGCCTGGCCAGCGCGCCCGGCCGCGCGGCCGGTCCCGGCCCGGCGGACGGCGCCCGCCCGGTGGACCCCCCGGCGCCGGCGGTCGGCGCCGCAGGGCGGCGCGCGTTCTCGGCTCGGCTGGTCGGTGGCCGTCGTGCGGAGCCGCGTGGTGGGGGGCAGGGGGCGGAGGTCGGCGGGGCGGCCGGGGGCGAACTCGTCGTGGTCGAGAACCTGGTCAAGGACTTCCCGCTGCCGCGCGGCGGCGCCCGCGGCGACGCGAGGTCGCTGCGCGCCGTCGGCGACGTCAGCTTCCGCATCGGCCGCGGCGAGACGTTCGCGCTGGTCGGGGAGTCCGGGTCGGGCAAATCCACCACCGCGCGCATGGTGGTGCGGCTGGCCGCCCCGACGGCCGGGCGGGTGTCCTTCGACGGGCAGGACATCACGCGCCTGTCCGGCGAGGCGCTGCGGCGGCTGCGGCAGCGGATGCAGATCGTGTACCAGAGCCCGTACGCCTCGCTCGATCCGCGCTTCTCCGTCGCCGAGATCATCACCGAGCCGCTGCGCGCCTTCAGGGTCGGTGGTCGCAAGGAGCGGCTGGCCCGCGCGGCCGAGCTGCTGGAGCGGGTGGCGCTGCCGGGCTCCGCGCTGCGCCGCAAGCCGGCCGAGCTGTCGGGCGGCCAGCGGCAGCGGGTGGCGATCGCGCGGGCGCTGGCGCTGAAGCCGGACCTGGTCGTGTGCGACGAGCCGGTGTCCGCGCTGGATGTGTCGGTGCAGGCGCAGATCCTGGACCTGCTCGCGGAGTTCCAGCGCGACCTGGGGCTGAGCTATCTGTTCATCTCCCACGACCTGGCCGTCGTACGGCGGATCGCCGACCGGGTCGCGGTGCTGCGCGGCGGCCGGGTGCTGGAGTCCGGCCCGGCGGAGGAGGTCTTCGGCTCGCCTTCCCATCCGTACACCGAGGAACTGCTCGCCGCGATCCCGGGCTCCCGGTACGCGGTCGCCGATGGGGTGAGGACACCTTGAAGTTCTCCGCAGGGACGGTCAACTGACTCGCCAGTAAAAAATCAACGAATCGCTCTTGCGTTCTTCGATGGCGCGCGCATCAATAACAGCGCCCCACCTGACGGTTAGTCAGCACCGGTGGCGGTCTGCGCGAGGCCCGAGCCGCAGCCCCGCGCGATCTCACCCCCCGCACCGCGCACACGTACGCAGCGACGCGCCCTCGGGCGCGCCCGGGATCCCGCAGCGCCTCGTGTGCGCTGCTCAAGGCAACAAGCAACAAGCACTGACGCGGCTAGGCAGGCACCTCCCCCACACCGGAAGGCAGTCCCATGAGACGCATGAAACTCGGGATCGGCACGGCACTGGGAGCAGCGGGCATGGCCATGGGCGCGCTCGCGCTCGCGCCGACCGCCACCGCGGTCACCCCGACCACCGCGACCCTGACGGCCGAATGCGGCACCTACGGCTCCGGCCTGGCCACGCTCACGGCCACGCAGAGCGGGACGTCCGCGACCATCACCCTGTCCTCGGGCGCCATCAAGGCACCCATCGACGTTCCGGCGGGCTCGGTGAACTCGACACTGACCCTCTCGAAGAACGGCTCCGGAACCACGACGTTCACCGGCAGCTCCAACCCGGCCATCCCGACCGGGTCCGACGTGACCACCGGTCCGCTCAAGGGCACGGTCGCGGCCGGCGACAAGCTCGAGGCCAAGTCGCTGAAGCTGGTGATCTTCGGTCTCATCACGGTGAACTGCACCGCCACCTCGGCTCAGTCGCCGGGGCCGTTCACCTTCTGATCGCGTACAGCGCGTCCCGGCACCATGTGATCGTCAGCGGACCGGCGTCCACCCCGGCAGGGGACGCCGGTCCGTTCGGCACGCCATGCCGCCCTCGTCGGCGGGCAGGCGACGCCGCGCGCCATAATGGAGGCAGACATCGGATGTCTGACCCGGGGAGGTCCATGATGGCGGTCACCGACGAGGCGATCGAAAAGATCAAAGGCATGATCGTCTCGGGCGCGTTGCGCCCGGGTGACCGGCTCCCGAAGGAGAGCGAGCTCGCCGCCGAGCTGGGCCTGTCCCGCAACTCGCTGCGCGAGGCGGTGCGCGCCCTGTCGCTGATCCGGATCCTGGACGTGCGCCAGGGCGACGGCACGTACGTCACCAGCCTGGACCCGCAGCTACTGCTGGAGGCGCTGAGCTTCGTCGTCGACTTCCACCGGGACGACACCGTGCTGGAGTTCCTCGCGGTCCGGCGCATCCTGGAGCCCGCGGCCACGGCACAGGCCTGCGCCCGGATCAGCGACGCCACGCTGGACGCGCTGGGCGCGCAACTGGACGCGCTCGGGCCGGAGCCCTCGGTGGAGGAGCTGGTCGCCGGCGACCTGCAGTTCCACCGGGGCATCGTCCAGGCCTCGGGCAACTCGGTGCTGTGCTCGCTGCTGGACGGCCTGTCCGGACCCACCACCCGCGCCCGCGTCTGGCGCGGGCTGACCCAGGAGGACGCGGTCAGCCGCACGCTGCGCGAGCATCGGGCGATCCTGGGCGCGCTGCGGGACCGCGACGCGGAGGCGGCGCGGTCCTGGGCGACGGTGCACGTCGCGAGCGTGGAGCAGTGGCTGCGCTCCACGCTGTGACGAGGGTTTCAGGCCGTACGCGCTCGCTACGCGCCGAGGCCGTACGCGGTCACTGCACGTTCAGGCCGTACGCACGGACCGCCGTGCCCCCGAACACCGCCGCCCGCTCCGCCTCCGTGAGGCGGAGCGTGGCGCGGTCGGCCAGGTCGACCACCTGGTCGTAGGTCGCGGCCAGGGCGCACACCGGCCAGTCGGACCCGAAGAGCACCCGGTCGGGGCCGAAGGCGTCCAGCACATGCCAGGCGTAGGGCAGCACCTGCTCCGGGAGCCAGGAGTCCCAGGCGGCCTCGGTCACCAGGCCGGAGAGCTTGCAGACGACGTTCGGCAGGGCCGCCAGCGCGGCCAGCTGCCCGTCCCACGGGTCGCGGGCGCCGCTCGCGACGGACGGCTTGGCGGCGTGGTCGAGGACGAAGCGCACCGCCGGCAGCTCGCGGACGGCGTCGAGGACCGCGGGCAGCTCGCGCGGGGTGACCAGCAGGTCGTAGGCGAGGTCCGCCTCGGCCAGCCGGGTCAGCCCCCGGCGGACGTCGGGGCGGTCCAGCCACCGCTGGTCCGGCTCGTCCTGCACCTGGTGGCGCAGGCCGACGAGGCGGTCGCCGCCGGGCGCGGCGCGCAGGGCCGCGAGCACATCGGGCAGTTGGGGGTCGGTGAGGTCGGCCCAGCCCACGACGCCCGCGACGCGGTCCGACGCCTCGGCGGTGGCGAGGAGTTCGAGCGTCTCCTCGTGCGAGGAGCTGGACTGGACGACGACGGTGGCGTCGACGCCGTGCGCGTCGAGGTGCGGTGCCAGGTCCTTGAGGGTGAACGTACGGCGGATCGGGTCGGCCCAGGGGCCGTCCATCCACGGCTGTTCGCGGCGGTCCAGGTCCCACAGGTGGTGGTGGGCGTCGATGCGCGGCACGGCGGGGCGCTCCTCGGGATCGGCGGCGGGTCGGCGGTCGGACTGTGAGCAATCGGTCAGGAGGCGATCGGCAGGGGGACGTCCTCGTCGAGCAGGCCCCGGTCCACCAGGGCCCGCCACAGCTCGTCCGGGATGTCGCGGCCGAACATCTCGGCGTTGTCCCGCATCTCCTCGGGCGAGGCGCAGCCGACGACCGCCGCGGCCACGGCCGGGTGACCGAAGGGGAAGCGCAGGGCCGCCGCGCGCAGCGGTACCCCGAACTCGCCGCAGACCGCGGCCAGGTGCCGGGCGCGCGCCAGCATGTCGGCGGGCGCCCGCTCGTAGTTGTAGTGCGCGTCCGGGGCGGGGTCGGCGAGCAGTCCGGAGTTGTAGACGCCGCCGGCCACCACGGAGGTGCCGCGCCGCTCGCACACGGGCAGCAGGTCGTCGTAGGCCGTGCGCTCCAGAAGGGTCCAGCGGCCGGCGCACAGCACCACGTCGACGTCGAGGTCGGCCACGAACCGGGCGAGTACATCGCTGTGGTTCATGCCGAAGCCGATGGCGCGTACGAGCTTCTGGTCGCGCAGTTCGGCCAGGGCCGGGAAGGCGGTCTCATAGACATCGCGGATGTGGTTTTCCACATCGTGGAGGTAGACGATGTCGACGCTCTCCAGGCCGAGGCGGTCCAGCGAGGACTCCAGGGTGGCGCGGATCCCGTCCCGGGTCAGCTTCCACTCGCGGACGCGGTCCGGGGTCCCCACAAACCCCTGGGCGTCGACCGGCTCCCCGGGCTTCCGGGGCCGCAGGGCGCGCCCCACCTTGGTGGAGACGGTGTACGAGGCACGGTCGCGGCCCGCCAGGGCGCGCCCCAGGCGCTCCTCCGACAGGCCGACCCCATAGTGCGGCGCGGTGTCCATATAGGCGCATCCGGCCTCGAAGGCGGCCTGGACGGTGGCCATGGCGCGCTCCTCGGGCATGGCCGTGTACAGATTGCCCAGCGGCGCGCAGCCGAGCCCGAGCGCCGGTACGTAGACGCCCGTGCGCCCCAGCTCGCGCGGCCCTTCAGGTGGCTGCGTCATGAGTCACCCGCCCTTCCGGTCGGTCCCGTTTTTTCGTCAGTCCTGCTTCTCGCCGCTGGCGTAGCGGGAGATGATGAGCGCGACGATGATGATCGAACCGTTGATGAACTGGTTCCACAGGGGCGGCACGCCGCCGAGCGTCATCACGTTGACCACCAACTGCAGCGTAAGCACACCCGTGAGCGCCCCGAAGAGCGTGCCGCGGCCGCCCTTGAGGCTGATGCCTCCGATGACCGCGGCGGCGAACACCTGGAAGATCCAGCCGTTGCCCTGGGTAGCGGCCACCGAGCCGTAGTGGCCGGTGTAGAGGATGCCGGCGAAGGCGGCGAGCAGCCCGCCGATGGCCAGCACGATCCAGGTGATCCCGTCGACCCGGACGCCCGCCGCGCGGGCGGCCTCCGGGTTGCCTCCGATGGCGTACAGCGCGCGCCCGTGCCGCAGGTAGCCCAGCGCCAGGCCACCGACGGCGTACAGCCCCAGGCAGATCCACACGGCCGCCGGGGCTCCCATCCAGCTGGCCTTGCCCAGGTAGCGGAAGGACTCGGGGACGTTGATGATCGACTGGCCCTCGGCGATGCCGACCTGGAGGCCGCGCAGCATGGTGAGCATGCCGAGGGTGGCGATGAAGCCGTTGACGCGCAGTTTGAGGATGAGGAAGCCGTTGGCCGCCCCGATCGCGGCGCCGACGGCCAGGCACAGCGGGATCGCGGTCCAGGTGGGCAACAGGCCCAGGCCCTCGAACCGGGCGCCGTGGGCGGGCAGCACCAGCCACAGGGCGATCACGGGCGCGACGGCGATGGTCGACTCCAGGGAGAGGTCCATCCGCCCGCAGATCAGGATCAGGGCCTCGCCCAGCACCAGCAGCCCCAGCTCGGTGGACTGCTGGACGACGCCGATCAGATTGTCCTGGGTGAGGAAGGCGGGCGAGACGATGAAGCCGATCACGCCCAGGACGAAGATCACCGGGACCAGTGACAGATCCCGCCAGCGGGCGATGTCGATCTTCGGTCGCGCCCGTCCCGCCGTCGCCGGTTCGCCGGCCGCCACCACCTCGGCGGGGCGCTGCCGTGCGGTATCGGTCATGACTGGCTTCCCTCTTTCCCCCTATTTCCGTTTCCCGCTGATTCCCCTGCTGTCGCTGCTCTTCCCTCTGCTGTTCCTGCTCTTTCCTCCGGGCCCGTCATCCCTTCCATCGCGGCGACCAGCCCGCGGTCGCTCCAGTCGCTGCCGAACTCGGCGACGACCCGCCCGTGGAAGAACGCCAGCACGCGGTCGCACACCCGCAGGTCGTCCAGCTCGTCGGAGACGATCAACGCGCCGCTGCCGGCCGCCGCCACCTCCCGTACGACGCCCAGCAACGCGTCCTTGGACTTCACGTCCACGCCCGCGGTCGGGCGGATGGCCACCAGAACGCTCGGCTCGCGCGCCAGCGCCCGCGCGATGACGACCTTCTGCTGGTTGCCGCCCGAAAGGCCGGAGACGGGCTGCCCGGGGCCCGAGGTCTTGATGTCGAGCGAGGTGATCATCCGGCTCGCGAACGCGCGGGTCCGGGAGGGCAGCACCGTCCCGAAGGGCCCGAGCTGGTCGGTCACGGTCAGCGTGGCGTTCTCGGCGACGCTGCGGCCCAGGACCAGGCCCTGGCGGTGCCGGTCCTCGGGCACATAACCGATGCCCGCGTCGATGGCGTGCGGCACGCTTCCGGGGCGTACGGCACGGCCGCGCACCGCCACCCGCCCGCCGTCCGGCTTGCGCAGCCCCACCAGGGTCTCGCCCACCGCCGTGTTGCCGCTGGCCGTCGCCCCGGCCAGGCCCACCACCTCGCCCGGCCGCACCACCAGGTCCAGTGGGTCGAACTCGCCCGCGCGGGAGAGCGCTTCGGCGCGCAGCACCGGCTCCGCGCCCAAGCCGGCCTCCTGGCGCGGTGCGGGCGCGGGCACCACGCCCCGCACCCCCTTCGGCGACCCCGCCTCGGTATCCCCGGTCATCGCCGCGACCAGCTCGTCCTTGGGCAGCTCGGCGACCGGGGCGGTCACCACGTGCCGGGCGTCGCGGAAGACGGTGACGGTGTCGCAGAGCTCGTAGACCTCCTGCAGATGGTGCGAGATGAACAGGAAGGCGACGCCCTGCCGGCGCAGCTCGCGCAGCTTGGTGAAGAGCCGTTCGATGCCGCCCGCGTCGAGCTGCGCGGTGGGCTCGTCGAGGATGATCAGGCGGGCGCCGAAGGACAGCGCCCTGGCGATCTCGACGAACTGCCCCTGCTCGACGGTGAGGTCCTTGGCGCGGGTCCGTGGGTCGACGTCCACCCCGTACTCGGCCAGCAGGGCGCGGGCGTCCTCGCGCAGCGCGCGCCAGCGGATCCGTCCGGTGCCCTGGAAGCGGCCGAGGTAGAGGTTTTCGGCGACCGTCAGGTCGGGCACCACCATGGACTTCTGATAGACGCAGGCCACCTTGCGCTGCCAGGCGGCGGTGTCGCCGAAGCCGGGGGCGGGCTCGTCCGAGAAGGTGACGGTGCCCTGGTCGGGCCGCTCCATGCCGGTCAGCACGGACACCAGCGTGGACTTGCCCGCCCCGTTGCGCCCGACCAGCGCATGGGCCTCCCCCGGCCGTACGGCCAGATGCGCGCGGTCCAGGGCCAGGGTCGGCCCGAACCGTTTGACGACGCGCTCCGCCCGTACGACGGTGGGCTCCGCGGCGGGGATGGGCTGGTCAGCGGCGGCCATGGCTACTTCTTCTCGAGCTGGTTGGCCCACAGCTTCTTGTCGTCGACGTTCTCCTTGGTGACCAGCGGCGCCGGGAGCTGGTCCTCCAGGCCGTTCTTGATCTTGACGATCTCCGAGTCGTGGTCGGTCTTGCCGGGTTTGAACGTCTTGCCGTCCAGAGCCGCCTTGGCGTACTCCAGCGCGTACCTGGCGTAGAGGTCGGCGGGCTGGGAGAGGGTGGCGTCGATCTTTCCGGAGCGGATCGCGTCCAGCTCCTCCGGGATGCCGTCGTTGGAGATGATCGTGATGTGCCCCTTTGACCCGGCGGGCTTGAGCAGCTTCTTCTGCTCCAGCAGCGCGAGGGTGGGCTGCAGGAAGGCGCCGCCCGCCTGCATGTAGATGCCGTCAAGGTCCTTGTGCTGGGCCAGCAGGCTCTGCAGCTTCGCGGAGGCGACGTCGCCCTTCCAGTCGGTGGGCAGCTCGTGCACCTTGATGCCCGGGTACTTCTTCTTCATGCAGGAGGCGAACGCCTCCGACCGGTCGCGGCCGTTGATGGAGCTGAGGTCGCCCTGCAGCTCGGCGACCCGGCCCTTGCCGCCCAGCTGCTCGCCCAGGTAATCGCAGGCCTTGGTGCCGTAGGCGCGGTTGTCGGCCCGTACGACCATGTAGACCTCTCCCGCGTCGGGGCGGGTGTCCACGCTGACGACGGGGACCTTCTTCTCTTTGAGCTGGTCGAGAGTGGAGGAGATCGCGCCGGTGTCCTGGGGGGCCATGATGATCGCCTTGGCACCCTGGTCGGTGAGGGCCTGGACGTTGGCGACGAGCTTGGCGATGTCGTTCTGCGAGTTGGACAGCGGCAGCGCGTTGACCGTGCCGTCGTCGATGCCCTTCTCCAGGTACTGCTGGTAGGAGTTCCAGAAGTCCGTGTCGGTGCGCGGCATGTCGATGCCGACCTTGCCGCCGCCCGCGCCGTTGCTCTCGCGGTTGCAGCCCGCGAGAGCGGCGGCGGCCAGCAGCACGGCACAGGCGACGGTGCCGGTCGTGCGGAGTCTCGTCATCGAGTCCCGTCCTTGATCGAAGGGTGCGGCTCTGTGCTCCAGGGCTGTGGGGTCTTACAGAGCGGGGCGCAGGCGCAGGCCCTGCATGCCTCCGTCGACGGCCAGCGCGGTGCCGGTGACGGCCGCGGCGGCGGGGCTCGCCAGGTACGCGACGGCCGCCGCCACCTCGTCGGCGGCCACCAGCCGTCCGGTCGGCTGGCGGGCTTCCAGCGCGGCGCGCTCGGCCGACGGGTCGTCGGCCTGGCCGAGCAGCCGGCCGACCCAGGGGGTGTCGACGGTGCCGGGGTTGACGCAGTTGACGCGGATGCCCTCGCGTACGTGGTCGGCGGCCATGGCCAGGGTCAGCGCGAGCACCGCGCCCTTGCTGGCGCTGTAGGCGGCGCGCTGCGGCAGTCCCGCGGTGGCCGCGATCGAGCAGGTGTGGGTGATGGAGACGCTGCCGGGCCGCTCGGCCGCGGCGGCGCGCAGATGGGGCAGCGCGGCGCGGGCGGTGCGGACCAGGCCCAGGACGTTGACGTCCAGCACCCGCTGCCACTCCTCGTCGGAATTGTCCTCGACGGTGCCGATGGCGCCGATCCCGGCGTTGCCCACGACGGTGTGCAACGCGCCGAACTCGGCGACGGCCTCGGCGACCCCGTCGCGTATCGCCTCGTCCGAGGTGACGTCCGCCTTCACCGCCAGGGTGCCGGCGGGGGCGCCGGCCGGGTCGCGGTCGAGCACCGCGACCCGCGCGCCGCGGTCGCGCAGCAGGGCGGCGATCGCGGCGCCGATGCCGGAGGCGCCGCCGGTGACCAGCGCGGCCAGCCCCTCGAAGTCGCCGGTCGGGTGGGCCTGGTTCACGAGGTTCCCTCCTGGAGTGCGGCGTTCCGGGCCTGCCACTCGGGCCCGTCGGGGTAGCGGTGGGCGGCGATGGACTCGGGGTGCATCCGCGCGGAGAAGCCGGGCGCGGCCGGGGCGAGATAGCGGCCGTCCTTGACGACGGCCGGGTCGGCGAAGTGCTCGTGGAGGTGGTCGACGTACTCGATGACCCGGTCCTCCCAGCTGCCCGAGACCGCGACGAAGTCGAACATGGCCAGGTGCTGGACGAGTTCGCACAGGCCCACGCCGCCGGCGTGCGGGCAGACCGGCACGCCGAACTTGGCGGCGAGCAGCAGGATCGCCAGGTTCTCGTTGACGCCGGCCACCCGTGCCGCGTCGATCTGCACGAAGTCGACGGCGCCGGCCTGCAGCAGCTGCTTGAAGACGACGCGGTTGGCGACATGCTCACCGGTGGCGACCTTGACGGGCTGTCCGCTGCGGATGGCGGCGTGCCCGAGGACGTCGTCGGGGTTGGTGGGCTCCTCGATCCAGTGCGGTTCGTACGGCGCCAGGGCGCGCATCCAGCGCAGCGCCTCGGCCACGTCCCAGCGCTGGTTGGCGTCGACCGCGATCCGCACGTCGGGGCCGACGGCCTCGCGGGCCAGACGCATCCGCCGCAGGTCCTCGTCGAGATCGCCGCCGACCTTGAGCTTGATCTGGCCGAAGCCGTCGGCGACGGCCTCCTGCGCGAGCTTGATCATCTTCTCGTCGGAGTAGCCGAGCCAGCCCGGGGAGGTGGTGTAGGCGGGATAGCCCCGCTCGCGCAGCAGCGCGGCCCGCTCGGCGCGGCCCGGCTCGGCGGCGCGCAGGATCTCCAGCGCCTCCTCAGGGGTGAGGGCGTCGGTGAGGTAGCGGAAGTCGACCAACTCGACGAGGTCTTCGGGCGGCATGTCGGCGAGGAACTGCCACAGCGGCTTGCCCGCCTGCCGGGCGGCGAGGTCCCAGGCGGCGTTCACCACCGCGCCGGCCGCCATGTGCATCACGCCCTTCTCGGGGCCGAGCCAGCGCAGCTGCGAATCATGTGTCAGATCCCGGTAGAGGGCACCCAGGTCGGCCGCGGTCAGCGGCGCGGGGCGGCCTACGACATAGGGGCGCAGCGAGCGGATCGCGGCCGCGGTGACATCGTTGCCACGGCCGATCGTGAAGACGAAGCCATGCCCTTCGGCCGGGGCAACGCCGACCTCCCCCGCCGCGTCCCCCTCGGCGCCCTCCGGCGCGTCCGTGCACAGCACGACGTACGCCGCCGAGTAGTCGGGGTCGGGGTTCATGGCGTCCGAGCCGTCAAGTTGTTCCGAGGTGGGAAACCGGACGTCATGGACCTCGATCTCGGTGACGGTCGGGCGCAATCTCAACGAAGACTCCCTGTACGGCGCGATAGGACATCGGACCTTTCACGATGATCCGATGTATAGCGCCGGTCGGGCCCGCCCGTCCAGAGGGGTGCGCGAAATTTCCTCGGGACAGCCAGCGAACAGGTCGGATGAATCTCTGCTCGCCGTCGCGCCTCGCCCTCTGCCTCTCCTTCTGTCCGTCCCCTGTACCTTCCCTGTCCCTTCTCCGTCCCTTCTCCGTCCCTTCCCTGTCCCTTGCTCTTCCCCACCCCCACATGGGGGCTGCGGCGGGAGGCCCTGGAAGCCGTAGGCTTGGGACGCACGCGAATGGAACTGCAGCCGGAGGCGGTACGGAACCGTCCGCCCCGGTCGGAAGGAGGCGCTGGGTGATCGAGCTTGAGGGGGTTCCCGAGCTGATCGACCCGGTCATGATCTGTGCCTTCGAGGGCTGGAACGACGCCGGAGACGCCGCCTCCACCGCGGTGGGGCACCTGGATCGGGAATGGAAGGGCGAGGTCTTCGCCGCGCTCGACGCCGAGGACTACTACGACTTCCAGGTCAACCGGCCGACCGTGGCGCTCGAAGGCGGGATCCGCAAGGTCACCTGGCCGACCACCCGGCTCTCGGTGGTCCGCGCGGGCGGCGGCGACAAGCCGCGCGACCTGGTGCTGGTGCGCGGCATCGAACCGAGCATGCGCTGGCGGTCGTTCTGCAACGAGATCCTCGGCTACGCCCACGAGCTGGGCGTCGAGATGGTCGTGGTCCTCGGCGCGCTGCTCGGCGACACCCCGCACACCCGGCCGGTGCCGGTCAGCGGCGTCACCTCCGACCCGGATCTGGCCCGCAGCCTCGACCTGGAGGAGTCGCGCTACGAGGGGCCGACGGGCATCGTCGGCATCCTCCAGGAGGCGTGCACCCATGCCGGCGT
Source organism: Streptomyces sp. ME19-01-6 (assembly GCF_033793745.1). Classification (NCBI taxonomy): domain Bacteria; kingdom Bacillati; phylum Actinomycetota; class Actinomycetes; order Kitasatosporales; family Streptomycetaceae; genus Streptomyces; species Streptomyces sp. ME19-01-6. The sequence goes on from NZ_JARAXF010000015.1 coordinate 197,029, forward strand.
CCCGGCGGTGAGCCTGTGGGCGGCCGTGCCGCACTACGTCTCGCAGCCGCCGAACCCCAAGGCCACCCTGGCCCTGCTCAACCGCCTCGAGGACCTGATCGGCGTGCGCATCCCGCTCGGCGAGCTGACGGAGGACGCGCGCGCCTGGCAGCTGGGGGTGGATCAACTCGCCGCGGAGGACAGCGAGGTCGCGGAGTACGTCCAGTCCCTGGAGGAGGCCCGCGACACGGCGGAGCTGCCGGAGGCGTCGGGCGAGGCGATCGCCCGCGAATTCGAGCGCTATCTGCGGCGCCGGGACGGCCAGCCGGGCCCGGGCGGCCACGCGACGGACGCGGCCGGCGGGGTCGCGGACGGGCGCGACGGCGGTACGGGCTCGTACCTGCGCGACTCCTCCAGCCCGGGTTCCGGCACCGGCTCCGCGCGGCCACGGAGACCTTCGGCGAAGGACGACGCGGAGGAGGAGGAGGAGGAGCGGGACGAGAACGGCGACGGCGACGAGGGCGGCCGCGAGCGCCCCGACGACCAGGACTGAACGAGCCCTGGCCCGGGCCCATCCCGGGCCAGGGCTCGGGGCCTCGGCGCCCGGGCCCGGCGCCCCCGTGCCGCCCTTTTCGCAGCATCGATGTGGGGGCTCCGCCACTGGCCCCCGGAAACCGGGGCCAGGGGGCCAACCACGAAGCCCCCAGGGGTGTTTCGAAAGCAGCGCCGTCCGCCCGGCGGGCGGGTCTCGCGGCGTCTGGTCCACGCGCTCGTCCTCGGCCCCGGCGGCCCGAACACCTCGAGCGCCCGGGCCCGGCGCCCCGGAGCCCGGCGAACCGACAGGGCGCGGCCCGACCGGCCCGAGGGCAGGGCATGTCGGGCGGCCTCTCCGCCATCCGCCCCTCCCGCCCCGGTCGATGTGCGGCTCCGCCGTAGGGGCTTTCCTGGGCCCCGGGGTTGGGGCGAGCCCCCGGCGTAGCGCCGTGGGCGTCAAGTCGGGCACCGGCGTCGGGCCCAGGGCCGCGGCCCATAGGGGCGCGGCCCTGGGCCCGACGGGCCGGGGCCGGGGGGCCCTCTTACAGCGCGACGCCCAGCAGCGCGTCCACCGCGCGGGACACCAGACCCGGCGCCCCCTCGTCCGTGCCGCCCCCGGACGCCTGGGCCGAGGCCCAGCGGTCGACCGCGGCGAGCGCGGACGGGGCGTCGAGGTCGTTGGCGAGGGCGGTGCGGATCTCGTCGAGGAGGGCGTCGGCCGGAGGGCCGTCGGGGCGGGAGACGGCGGCTCGCCAGCGGGCGAGGCGCTCTTCGGCCTCCTGAAGGACGCCGTCGGTCCACTCCCAGTCCTCGCGGTAGTGGTGGGCGAGGAGCGCCAGGCGGATGGCCGCCGGGTCCACGCCGTCGCGGCGCAGCGCGGAGACGAAGACGAGATTGCCCTTGGACTTGGACATCTTCTCGCCGTCGAGGCCGACCATGCCCGCGTGGACGTACGCCTTCGCGAACGGCCGCTCCCCGGTGAGCGCCTGGGCGTGCGAGGCGCCCATCTCGTGGTGCGGGAAGGTGAGATCGGAGCCGCCGCCCTGCACGTCGAAGCCCATGCCGAGGTGGTCGAGCGCTATGGCCACGCACTCTATGTGCCAGCCGGGGCGGCCGCGCCCCAGGGAGCCGCCGTCCCAACTCGGCTCGCCCGGGCGGGCGGCCATCCACAACATGGGGTCCAGGGGGTTCTTCTTGCCGGGGCGGTCCGGATCGCCGCCGCGCTCGGCCGACAGCAGCCGCATGGCCTCGGCGTCGAGCCCGGAGACGCCGCCGAAGGAGGGGTCCGATTCGACGGAGAAGTAGGTGTCGCCCTCGAGCTCGTAGGCGGCACCCGCGTCGCGCAGCCGCTCCACGAGGGGAACGATCCCCGGGATGGCCTCCACGGCGCCGATGTAGTGGCGCGGCGGCAGCATCCGCAGCGCCGTCATGTCCTCGCGGAACAGGGCGGTCTCGCGCTCGGCGAGGGCCGTCCAGTCGTCGCCGTTCGCCACGGCGCGCTCGAGCAGGGGGTCGTCGACGTCGGTGACGTTCTGGACGTAGTGAACCTGCCGCTTGGTGTCGAGCCACACGCGTTGTACGAGGTCAAACGCGTTGTAGGTCGCCGCATGCCCCATGTGGGTGGCGTCGTACGGGGTGATTCCGCAGACGTAGATGCGGGCGACGGGGCCGGGGGCGAGGGTGATCGGTCCCCCGGTCGCGGTGTCGTGGATCCTCAGGTCGCGGCCTCTGCCAGGCAGGGCGGGCACCTCGGAAGCGGGCCAGGCATACATGTGTCGAGCGTAACCGGACGCCGCTTCCGGATACGAACCGGATGGGGCCTGGTTGGCTTGATAGGCGGTCTTGCGCAATCGCCCGTGACCTGCTGCGTCTGTCCTGCCGGCGACGTCAGACCGGCGGCCAGGGGATGGCGGGCCACTGTCCGCTGGGCTTGGGGTGGCGCCCGGACCGCAGCAGGGCCGCGATCCGGGCGCGCAGCGCCGCGATCTCGGCTTCCGTGATCAGCCCGGCCAGCCGGGCGGTGAGCGGATCGCCGTCGGCCAGCCGGTCCGCGAGCCGCCGCAGCACCGTGAGCGACTCGTCGGGCAGCGGCTCGCCCGCCCAGCCCCACAGCAGGGTGCGCAGCTTGTCGTCCGCGTTGAAAGTCACACCGTGATCAATCGCATAGATCCGCCCGTCGGCGGTGGGCAGCAGATGCCCGCCCTTGCGGTCACCGTTGTTGATCACGGCGTCGAGGACGGCCAGCCGGCGCAGCCGCTCGTCGTCGGCGTGCACCAGCAGCGCCGTGCGGCCCTCTTCCACCTCGGCGAAGGCGACGGCCTTCCAGCCCGGGCCCGGCTCCTCACCGTCGACGAGCGCGAGCAGCTCCAAAGCGCCGTCGCCGTCCTCGTCGGTGGCCGCCTCGATCCACAGCTGGCACATGCCCTGCCCGTACGGCCCGTCCCGCAGCACGGTCGGCGGCACCAGGCCCCACCCGGTGGCCTCGGAGAGCTCGTACGCCGCGACCTCGCGCTGGGCCAGCGTGCCGTCCGGGAAGTCCCACAGCGGGCGCTCCCCTGCCACCGGCTTGTAGACGCAGGCGGCGCTGTGGCCCTCGTACTCGACCGTGCAGTACAGCACCGCGTTGGACGCCTCCCGGACCCGGCCGCGTACCGTCAGCTCACCCAGCGCCAGCAGCTCGGACGGCTCGGGAGCCCGCGGAGGCTCGGGGGACCCCTCAGGCGTCACGCCCCGCGGCGATATCCGTTCTGGCGCGGACATACGTGTCCCTCCGGGTCGAGCGGCAGACTGCACAGCGGGCACGGCGGGCGGCCGGCGTTGACGACCTCCAGGGCGCGCTTGGCGAAGGCGCGCGCCTGGGGCCCGGTGAGCCGCACCCGAAGCATCGGCGGCCCGTTGACCTCGTCCTGGAGCAGCCGCTCCTCGGCCTCCGCGAGGTCCTCCTCGGACTCCGCCTCCAGCTCGACGAGGGCCTGCGCCTCCACGATCATGCGCTGTTCCTCGCCGTCCCAGGCGAGCGCCATGGTGCCGACCCGGAACTCCTCCTCCACGGGGACTTCCAGCGGCCCGGTGTCGGTGAGCTCCGGAGGGGCGATGGCCGGCACCGGGGCGTTTCCGCCGGTGCGCCGCACCACCTCGTCCAGCAGCTCGTCTATCCGCTCGGCGAGCGCGGCGACCTGGGTCTTCTCCAGCGCGACGCTGGTGGTCCGGCCGCTCCCGGAGGCCTGCAGGAAAAAGGTGCGGCGCCCGGGCAGCCCGACCGTGCCGGCGACGAAACGGTCCGGCGGGTCATAGAGGAACACCTGACGGGACAACGTCCTGCTCCATTTTGGTTCGGCGTGGTACTCGGCGTGGTACGACGTGTTTCGCGACGTGGGTTTTCAGGGTCTCGGCTGTCGACTGCTGGGTCATACGACTGCCCGGCCACGGCTGTGCGCGGTTGAGCGGCGCCGCGGCACCACCCTACTGCGCTCGGCGATCACGGTGCTCCCGCGCCGCCGCCCACCTCCGCGTCCCCGGCCCGGCCCTGGCCCGCGCCGTCTCCCGCGGCCTCCTCCCGGGGCGCGAGAGAGCCGAAGTCGCCGGTGTCCCCCAGCCGCACGACGAAGGGGCGCAGCTGGGTGTAGCGGATGGCGGTGACCGAGCAGGGCTCGACCGAGATGCGCTGGAAGAGGTCCAGATGCAGGCCCAGGGCGTCGGCGACGAGCGCCTTGATGATGTCGCCGTGCGAACACATCAGATACACCGCGTCGGCGCCGTGCTCCTCCTCGATCCGGGCGTTCCAGTCGCGCACCGCGTCGACCGCGCGCGCCTGCATGGCCCGCATGGATTCGCCGCCCGGGAAGGCGGCGGCGGACGGGTGCTGCTGGACGACTCTCATCAGGGGTTCGTCGGCGAGCTCGGCGAGCTTGCGCCCGGACCAGTCGCCGTAGTGGCACTCCCCGATCCGGTCTTCGGTGTGCAGGGGCAGCTCCGGCCGGGCGGCGAGCAGCGGGGCCAGGGTCTCCTGGCAGCGCTGCAGCGGGCTGGTGACGGCGGCGGCCAGCGGCAGCGCGGCGAGCCGCCCGGGCAGGGCCGCGGCCTGGGCGGTGCCGCGCTCGTCGAGTGCGACACCGGGTGTCCAGCCCGCGAGGAGTCCCGCGGTGTTGGCGGTGGACCGGCCGTGCCGTACGAGGATCAGCGTGGGCATGCCTGCCACCCTACGGCCCCCGCGCCGCGCTTCCGGGCCCGCCCGGGGGCCGCCCCGTGCGCTTTCCCCGCAAGCGGGGCAGAATGCCCGGCGTGATCGTGGACTGTGGCATCTACCGGGACGGGCGGCGTACCGAGGGGCCCGCCGACTTCTCCGACGCCCTCGACCAGGCGCGAGCGGACGGTGGCTCCTTCTTGTGGATCGGCCTGCACGAGCCGACCGAGAAGGAGTTCGAGCTGGTCACCAGCGAGTTCGCGCTGCACCCGCTGGCCGTCGAGGACGCGCTGCGCGCCCACCAAAGGCCCAAACTGGAGGTCTACGAGGATTCGCTGTTCCTGGTGCTGAAGCCGGTCGAGTACGACGATGCGGCCGACACCGTCACCGCCGGCGAGCTGATGGTGTTCGTCGGCGACTCCTTCGTGGTGACCGTGCGGCACGGCCAGGCCAATCCGCTGAGCGCGGTGCGCGAGCGGCTGGAGAAGATGCCCGAGGTGCTGCAGCACGGGCCGACGGCCGTGATGTACGCGGTGTCCGACGCGGTCGTGGACCACTACCTGGACGTCGCGGACGCGCTCCGCCTCGACCTGGACGAGCTGGAGACGGAGGTGTTCAGCCCGGTGGGGTCGGCGGCGAACACGGCCGGCCGGATCTACGGCTTCAAGCGCCAGGTGCTCGAATTCCGGCGGGCCACGGGGCCGTTGGCGGAGCCGATGACGCGGCTCGCGGGTGCGGGGGTGCCGTTCGTCCACGAGGGCTCGCGGCCGTTCTTCCGCGATGTCAGCGACCATCTGACCCGGGTGAACGAACATGTCGAGGGACTGGATCGGCTGCTGTCGGACATATTGTCCGCGCATCTGGCGCAGATGGGCGTGCGGCAGAACGACGACATGCGGAAGATCTCGGCCTGGGCGGCGATGGCCGCGGTGCCCACGCTGATCGCCGGGGTCTACGGCATGAACTTCGACTACATGCCCGAGCTGTCGTGGACGTGGGGCTATCCGGCGGTGCTGCTGCTCATGGCCGGGGCGGTCTTCGGGCTGTACCGCTTCTTCCGGCGGCGCGGCTGGCTGTGACCCGGCGGTGCGCCGGTCAGGCGTACTCGGGGGCGGGCGTCGCGGGCCCGCCGAGCGCGTCCCGCCGCTCCGGCATCCGCAGCGTCACCATGCGCCGCCAGCCGCCGAACCGCTCGAACAGGTACAACGCGTGGATGCCGGCCACCAGCAGCCCGGCCCTGGCTCTCGACCAGCCCAGGATGCGGCCCATATGGGCCATGACGGCGAGGCTGACGTCCCGGTAGACCCGCGCTTCGACGAGTGCGCACTCCTTGAGGGCCCGCTGGATGGTCCGGCCGTGCCCGGCGGCGGCCAGGCGCAGCAGTTCCTCGTGGCAGTAGGCGAGGTGGTTCTCCTCGTCGTTCGAGATCATTCTGACCGCGCGGCCGACGAGCGGATCGCCCTCGAAGTACCGGCGCAACATCACCATCTGGCCGGAGGCCCGCTGCTCGGTGACCCGGCTGTGGGCGAGATAGGTGACGATGTCGTGCTCGGTCAGCGGCTCGTCGCGGCGCAGCTTGTCGTGGGCGAGGCCGATGCCGCGCGCTTCGAGCAGCATGGTGTAGTCGGTCTCGCGCGGGACCTCGACCGGTTCGAGACCGCGCCGGCGCAGCAGGGCGTTGAAGATCCTGCCGTGCTTGTCCTCGTCGGCGCCATGCCGGGTGATCTTCGGTGCGAGAGCACGCTGGCTCTCCGGCACGAGGGCGGCGATCCTTCCGTTCTCCCAGCCGCCCTGGGCCTCGCCGCTGGCAGCGATGGAACAGAAGAGCCGGAACGATTCGTCGTCGTCGAGGATCTCCTGGAACAGCCTTTTCGCCGACAGCATCTCCGCCACCTCCGGGCACGGCGTCACACGACCTCCGCGCAGCAAAAGTCAAATGCCGTGCGTCGGAGGCGGCAACAGGTGGGGCGTCCGGCTCCGCCGGACGAGGGACCGCGCGGGCGTCGCGCGGTCCCGTAACCACGGGGGCCCCGAGGCGTTGTGCTGGGTGACGGCCGTGGCGGGGAAGACACCCCGAGCCCCCACCACGGCCGTAGAGCTTCCCGGGCCTCCCGGGTCCCCGGGGTTTCCCGGGCTTCCGCCTAGGCCAGCCCCGCTCGCTCCAGCGCCTCGATGCCCGTACGGAGCCCCGCGATCCGCTCTTCGAGGGTGAAGCCCGACGGGGCAAGCGACAGGGTGGTGACGCCGGCCTCGGCGTACGCCTGCATACGGTCCGCGATGCGCTCGACGGGGCCGAGCAGCGTGGTGGAGTCGATGAGCTCGCGCGGGATGGCCGCGGCCGCGCCGTTCTTGTCGCCGGCCAGGTACTTCTCCTGGATCTCGGCAGCCTCCTTCTCGTACCCCATGCGGCGCGCCAGCTTGTTGTAGAAGTTCTGCTTCGCGCTGCCCATGCCGCCCACGTACAGCGCGGTGTAGGGGCGGAAGACATCGGCGAGGGCGCCGATGTCCTCGCCGACCGCCATCGGGACGGTGGGCACCAGGTCGAAGCCGTCCATGTCCTTGCCCACCTTCTCGCGGCCCGCGCGGAGCGCGCCCAGGGTCGTCGCCTCGGCGTGCTCGGGCGAGAAGAAGACGACCAGCGCGCCGTCGGCGATCTCACCGGTCTGCTCGAGGTTCTTGGGGCCGATGGCGGCGATGTACAGCGGAATGTGCTCGCGCACCGGGTGCACGGTGAGCTTGATGGGCTTGCCGGGGCCGCCGGGCAGCGGCAGGGTCCAGTTCTCGCCCTCGTGCGTCAGGCGCTCGCGCGACATGGCCTTGCGGATGATCTCCACATACTCGCGGGTGCGGGCCAGCGGCTTGTCGAACCGCACGCCGTACCAGCCCTCGGAGACCTGCGGCCCCGAGACGCCGAGCCCGAGCCGGAAGCGGCCTCCGGAGAGCGAGTCGAGGGTCGCGGCGGTCATCGCCGTCATCGCGGGCGTACGGGCCGGGATCTGGAAGATGGCGGACCCGACGTCGATGCGCTCGGTCTGCGCGGCCACCCAGGTGAGCACCGTGGCGGCGTCGGAGCCGTACGCCTCGGCGGCCCAGCAGACCGCGTAGCCGAGGCGGTCGGCCTCCCGGGCGACCGCGAGGTTGTCCGCATCCATCCCGGCGCCCCAGTAGCCGAGGTTGATTCCAAGCCTCATGCCGCACCCCTTACCGATCAGTAACGTCCTTGTTGCCGGGACTCTAGCGCGCTGCGTCCCGGTACGTCAGGACCGGGTTATCCACAGGCCGACACGGTTCGATCTCCGGCCAGTAATCTCAACGTTCATGGAGCTAAGGCACCTCGGCCGCACGGGCCTGCGCGTATCCCGGCTCGGGCTCGGCACGCTCACCTGGGGGCGGGACACCGAAGAACACGACGCCGCGGATCAGCTCAAGGCGTTCTGGGAAGCGGGCGGGACGCTCGTGGACACCGCCGATGTGTACGCGGACGGCGGCGCCGAGTACCTCCTGGGCCAGCTGATGGAGGGCCTCGTGCCGCGCCGCGATCTGCAGATCGCCACCAAGGCGGGCAGCGTCCCCGATCCCGACCGCCGCTTCGACGGCTCGCGGGGCCATCTGCTGGCCGCGCTCGACGGCTCGCTCGCGCGGCTCGGCACCGACTACGTCGACCTGTGGCAGGTGCACGCCTTCGACCCGGTCACGCCGATCGAGGAGACGCTCCAGGCGCTGGACATCGCGGTCAGCAGCGGGCGGGCGCGGTATGTGGGGGTGTCCAACTTCTCGGGCTGGCAGCTCGCCAAGGCGGCCACCTGGCAGCTCGCCTCGCCCGGCGCGCACACCCGGCTCGCCAGCACGCAGATGGAGTATTCGCTGCTGCAGCGCGGAATCGAGCGGGAGGTGCTGCCCGCGGCCCTGGACCTGGGCCTGGGCATACTGCCCTCCTCCCCGCTGGGCCGCGGGGTGCTGACCGGCAAGTACCGCCACACGACCCCGGCCGACTCACGCGGCGCCTCCGAGCACATGGCGGCCTTCGTCGCCCCGTACCTCGACGAGGAGGCGAGCCGGATCGTCGAGGCCGTCTCCACCGCGGCCGACGGCCTGGCGACCACCCCGCTGCACGTGGCGCTGGCCTGGGTCCGCGACCGCCCCGGCGTCACCGCGCCGATCGTCGGCGCGCGGAACGCGCAGCAGCTCAGGGCGGCGCTGTCGGTGGAGGCGCTTAGTCTTCCGGAGGAAATCTGCCAGGCGCTCGACGATGTGTCGGCGCCCGTGCACCGCTATCCCGATCAGGACTGGAGCACGCTGTGAGTACCGACCGCCCCGCCGGCGAGGCCGCCTCCGCGCCCGACGAGGAGCCCACCACCGGCACCCCCGCGGCGCGGACGGACGCGGACGCGGACACTGCCACGGGCACGGACACCTCCACGGATGCCGCCACCCCGCCGGGCGCCGAGGGCGGCCCCGGCGTGGACCCGGCCGGCGCCGACAGCGCGGTGCCCGTGAGCGCGGCGGACCCGACCGGTCGGCCTGCGGCGAGCGGCACACCGGGGCCCGACGCGGGCGGTAAGCGGTCCGCCGCCGCGGAGGCGCTGGCCGCGGCGGTGCGGGCCGTGGAGAGCGGTGAGCGGTCCGCGGCCTCGTTCTTCACCGACTCGCCCCCGGCCCGCCAGGGCCGTGACGCGGCGCGGGGCGCAGGGGGCGGCGGGGCTCGCCCGGGTGGCGCTCGGGAGCGGACGGGCGGGCCCGGGCACGAGCAGCCCCGGGCGGCCGGCCCCGGCGGACCCGCCCCGGCGAGGGCCTCCACCGCGCCGGGCGCCGGACAGCCCGTCCGGGCCGTGGCCGGCCCCGCGCCCGGCCCCGCGGGGGACGTGCCCGGGGCCGCCGAGGTCCGCCGGGTGCTCGCCGAGGGCGGGGCCCCCGAGAGCCTGGCCGGTGCGGTCGTGGTCACGTTGGGCGAGGCGGCCGCCGAGGTGCTGCGCGAGGACCCCTGGCAGCTGCTGGCCGTCCCCGGCGTGCGCCATGACCAGGCGGACGGCTTCGCCCGTGCCCTGCTCGGGCCCGGCTGCGGACCGGGCGACGAGCGCCGGTCACAGGCGCTCACGGTCTGGCTGCTCGAGCGCGCCGCCCTCGAAGGACACACCGCGCTGGAGTCCTCCGCGCTGCGCGCCGGGCTGGCCAAGCTGTCCGTGCCCGATCCGGACACGGCGCTGCGGTCCGCGATCGCGGACGGCCTGGTGCTCGTCTTCCAGGACGCCGCCGACACCCCGGGGCCCGCCGCCCGCCCGGCGGCCGGAGACGAGGACGGCACCGACGACGAGCAGCCGGTACGGGTCCTCCTGGGGCTTGACCGCTTCGCACTGGCGGAGGAGAGCCTGGCCGACGGCCTGGCCCGGCTCGCCGGCACCTTCGCCGACCGCTCCGGCGATCCGGCGGCCGCCGACACCGGCGGCGACGGCGGTGCGGGCGACGGTTCCGACGGCGGCTCCGGAGACGTCCCCGGCCACGGCGAGGCGAGCGCGGCCGGTCCGGGCACGGCCGACTGGGAGGCCGCGGCAGCCGCCGCGCCGACCCCGTCCGCCGCGGAGCTCATCCGCACGGCCGCGGGCCACGGTCTGGTCGCGCACAGCGGCGGCGAGACGGCCCGGGCCGAACCGGCGGCGCTCGTCGCCGCGGCCAGGTCCCTGGGGCTGCGGGCGTACGCGGCGGCGCACACCGAGGACGGCAGGCGGCGGCTGGCCGAGCTGATCGACGCCGCCTCGCCCGGCGAAGGTGCCGACGGCCTCGGCGACGCGGACCGCACCGGTGACACCGTCGGCGGCGGCTTCGACGCGGCGGTCACCGTCGCCGGGCTGCTCTCGGGCCACGAGGGGCCGGGCCGCGACGAGGACGGTGCGCTCGCGCTCGATCTGATCGCCGTGCTGGACGCCCCGCAGCTGGACGTGGAGGCCGCGGCGATGCTCGTGGAGTCCCTGCCGGACGGTGCGCGGCTGGTGCTCAGCGGCGACCTCGGTGCGCTGTGGTCGGCGGGCCCCGGCAAGGTCTTCGCGGATCTGCTGGCCGCCCGCCGCTGCCCCCAGGTCGTCTCCCGGACGCCGGACTCCGGGCCGATCGGCGAGCTGATCTCGGGCATCGGGATCGGGGAGCTGAACCAGGTCGAGGCCCCAGGCAAGGAGGTCGTGATCGTCCCGGTGCGCGACGCGGGCGAGGCCGTGCACCGCACGGTCCAGCTGGTCGCGGACTCGGTCCCGCGCGCGCTCGGCGTACCGCCGGAGCACACTCAGGTGATCACCCCGGGCCACGGCGGCGCCGCGGGGACGCGCGCGCTCAACGCCGCCCTGAAGGAGCGGCTGAACCCCGGGCCCGGCCGCTTCGGCGGCTTCGACCCGGGCGACCGGGTCGCGTACGTCCCGGCGCCGGGCCGTGCGCTGCCGGGCACGGTGGTCTCCGCGGACGCCGAGGGCCTGCACCTGGACTGCGCGGGCGCGGCCGTTGTGGTGCCGCGCGAGCAGGTCGCCGACACGGTCCGGCACGGCTGGGCGCTCACGGCCCACCAGGCCGTCGGTGCTCGCTGGCCGGCGGCGGTCGTGGTGCTGCCCGGGGACGCGGCCGCGGGGTTGACCCGGGCCTGGGTGTACACCGCCTTCGGCCGCGGCGAGCGCCATCTGTCCGTGGTGCACGGCGCGGAAGCGGCGCTGGCGCGAGCGGTGGCGGAGATTCCGGCGAAGGAGCGGACCACCCGGCTGCGGTCCCTGCTGCAGGCGCAGCTCCCGTCCGCCGGGTAGACCGGCGCCCCGCGCCGGACCACCGGCGCGGGGCGGCAGTGGCACGGGCGCCCCGCGCCGCAGGGGTGGATTCCTGGCTCTGCCGGGCGGTGCGCCCGGGCCGGGGCCGGCGCCCGGCAGGAGCCCCGGCCGCCGGCGGTCTCCGGCAGACGCTGAGCGCCTGGCGGGCCCGGCGGCCCGTCCGGCGCTCAGGGACGGTCGGTGGAACCCGGACGGGTCTCAGTTGCCGGGGCCCAGTACCTCCAGGTCGTCCTCGTCCGCTTCTTCCACATCGTCGGCCTCGTCCTCCTCGTCCTCCTCGTCGTCCAGCTCCTCGTCGAAGACCGAGCTGACGTCGAAGCGACAGACGACCTGGTGCGGATCCGGCTGGTCGAAGGGGGCGGCCAGCCACTCCCCCGGCTCGGCGAGCTCGTCCCCGGCCGCCACCCACAGCGTCGAGTCGCCTTCCTCCAGCCCGAACTCCTTGTGCCGGGAGGCGATCTCGTCCGGTTCGTATTCGCCGAAGAGCACCCCGATGGCGGTCTGGACGCTGTCGCCGACGGCCGCCGCGCCGCCCGGCCCGCCGTTGTCGGAGTCGGCGCCCTGATCCACCTCGGCGACGCGTCTGGCCTGCGACAGCAGGCGCTGCGGTTCGACGACGGCGTAGTCCCTGCGGATCAGCACGCTCAGGGCGCTCGGTTCCTCGGGCCCGGCATAGGCGGGCAGGGTGTCGTCGCCGGGGATCTCGAAGGGCGTCACCTCGTCGTAGGCGTCATAGAGCAGCTCGTCGTACACCTCGGCTGCCGCGGCCAGTTCGTTGAACGCGGCGTAGACGTCCTGGTCGTCCTCCCCGGACCGGCGTTCGACAGCGTCGAGGTGACGATCCAGTGCGGCTTTCACCGCTTCGGCGGCGGCGCGTACCTCGGCAGCGGATGGCTGCGCAGCATCAGACATAGTGCAGACGCTATCCGTAGCAGGCCTGGTCCCGCACAATAGATGCGATGCCGGAATACGAATTCTGTGATGTGTATGTGCCTCGCGGGGTCTCTCGCAAGGCCGCCACGCGCTTGCTGACCGACCATGCCGAGTACGGACACTGGGAGCTCGACCGCCTGCGACTCAATCCCGACGGCAGCCGCAGGGTGCGGCTGCGCCGCCGGATCATCCGCCAGCTCCGCGCCACGTGGTGAGCCGCCGCTGAAAGCCGAGCGGGCCCCGCCGGTGTGCGGGGCCCGCTCGACGCCGCGCCGTGGCGCGGCCTACCGCTCTCAGCGCTGCTTCAGCGCTGCCTTCAGTGCTGTCCGGCCCGCGCCCTGCGGTAGAGCACGGTGCCCGCGAGCAGCATGCCCGCGGCTGCCGGGATGGCCAGCTCGACCGGCCCGGCGCCGGTGTGCGCGAGCTGCTCCTTGCCCGTCAGCTGGGAGCCCCCGAGGTGCGAGGAGGCGCCGCCGCCGTGCGCGCCGATCTGCTGGGCTCCCTGCTGCCCGCCTTGGCCCGCCCCGTGGCCACCGCCGTTGCCCGGCGAGGAGGGGGCAGGCGTGTGGCCTCCCGGCTTGCTGTCCCCGGGGTGGTGCGGCTTGCCCGGCTCATCCGGCTTTCCGGGGTCACCGGGGTCGCCCGGCTCTCCCGGGTCACCGGGGTCGCCCGGCTGGCCGGGGTCACCCGGGTCACCCGGGTCGCCGGGGTCACCCGGGTCGTTCGGGTCGTTCGGAACGGCATCCACGACACCGCCGCACTCGCCGCCCATGTCGGTGTTCCCGACCGTGCCGACCCCGACGCCGTTCCCGCAGACGTTCACCGGCACATGGACCGGAGCCTGCACGTTGTTGCCGGACACCGTGCCCGGCGAGTTCTCCGTACGGCCCTCCGCGCTGGAACCGCTGTGCTGGGAGCCTCCGGACCCACCCTGGTGGACCACATTGCCGCAGCCACTTCCCCCGCTGCCGTTGAACACCCCGAGGGCTTGCACGGTGTTGCCGCACACGTTCACCGGGACCTCGACGGGCACCTGGACCACGTTGCCGGACGCGATCCCCGGCGAGTGGGCGGCACCCCCACTGGCCCCCGCGCCCGCGTAGGCGTAGCCGCCGGTCACGGCCAGTACGCCGCCTGCCGCCGCGATGGTGATCAGGCCCTTTTTCGCAACTTGTCGCATAACTGTTTCGCTCCCCTGCCTTCCGTCCTGCGGTATGCGCGCGAGCAGAAGCGCCCGCCCCCCATCCCCGGCCCCCCGGAGCACCTCACCGGCCTCCGGGGACACCCGGGATCACACCCCTTTGGACTGTGACTCCACGTCACGTGATCGATGCAACGGCCCCGTTGGGGGCCGCACACCATGTAACGAGGACGGAGCAATCGAGCTATGAATCTACGACACCATTCACCCTTTTTGATTCAGTCGGTATGTGTGACCGATTAGCGCGGACGGGGGAAGTCAGCGCGCGTCCATGAGCGCGCTCAGCACGCGTCGATGAACCGGTCGAGTACCCTGACCCCGAACTTCAGCCCCTCCACCGGCACCCGCTCGTCGACGCCGTGGAACATCCCGGCGAAGTCCAGCTCCGGCGGCAGCTGCAGCGGTGCGAAGCCGAAGCAGCGGATGCCCAGGTCGTCGAAGGACTTGGCGTCGGTGCCCCCCGAGAGGCAGTACGGCACGGCCCGGGCGATCGGGTCCTCGGCCTTGAGCGCCAATTGCATGGCGTCGACGAGCGCGCCGTCGAAGGTGGTCTCCAGCGCCTTGTCCGCGTGCACGTCCTCGCGCTTCACCCGCGGGCCGAGGACCCGGTCGAGGTCGGCCAGGAACTCCTCCTCGTACCCCGGCAGGAAGCGGCCGTCCGCATGCGCGGTGGCCTGGCCCGGGATGACATTGACCTTGTAACCGGCGCCGAGCATGGTCGGCGCGACGGTGTTCTGCAGGGTCGCCCCGATGAGCTTGGCGATGCCACCGAGCTTGGCGAGCGTCTCGTCCATGTTCTCCGGGTCGAGCGGGGTGCCGAGCGCGTCGGACAGCTCGTCGAGGAAGGACCGTACGGTCTTGGTGACCCGGACCGGGAACTTGTGCCGCCCGAGCCGCCCGACCGCCTCGCACAGCTCGGTGATCGCGTTGTCGTTGTTGGTCATCGAGCCGTGGCCTGCGGTGCCGTCCACGGTCAGCCGCATCCAGTGCATGCCCTTCTGGGCGGTCTCGACGAGGTAGAGCCGCAGATTCTCGTTGACCGTGAAGGAGAAGCCGCCGACCTCGCCGATCGCCTCGGACACCCCCTCGAAGAGGTCCGGGTGGTTGTCGACGAGGTGCCGCGCACCGTACAGCCCGCCCGCCTCCTCGTCGGCGAGGAAGGCCAACACGATGTCGCGCGGGGGCTTGCGACCGCTGCGCAGCCGGTCGCGTACGACCGCGAGCGTCATCGCGTCCATGTCCTTCATGTCCACCGCGCCGCGGCCCCAGACGCAGCCGTCGGCGATCTCGCCGGAGAAGGGGTGGTGGGTCCAGTCGAGGGCGTTGGCCGGGACGACGTCGGTGTGGCCGTGGATGAGCAGCGCGGGACGCGAGGGGTCCTCCCCCGCGATCCGCGCGACCGTCGACGCCCGGCCCTGGTGCGACTCGAAGATCTGTGGCTCGAGCCCCACCTCGGCGAGCTTCTCCGCGACGTACTCGGCGGCCGCGCGCTCGCCCGGGCCGGAGTGGTCGCCGTAGTTACTGGTGTCGATCCGGATCAGGTCGCGGCACAGCTCGACGACCTCGTCCTCACCACTGACCGTGCCGGTCGTCCTCGCGGCCGAAATCGACTCGCTCACACTGCCTCCTCAAGGTTCTGCTGCCACGGAGCACCCACGCGCGGGCCGGGCCCGCGGCAGGGGTCCACCGCCATACTCCCCCGCCCGCCCGCCCAGCCCAAGGCGGAAATACCGCCGTCACACCCCGTCCACACTTCCAGCGCGCCGGACCACCGCGGGGCCGCCGCGGGGCCGCCCCGGGGCACGGGCACGCGTGATCGAGCACGTCCGGATGTTTGCTATGGTTTTCCCGTCGGAACGGCCACAGGCCGGACGGCAGACACCTGGTCCGGGTGGCGGAATGGCAGACGCGCTAGCTTGAGGTGCTAGTGCCCTTTATCGGGCGTGGGGGTTCAAGTCCCCCCTCGGACACGTACTGATAGCTCACGGGCTTCGCGGGAGTGCTGGTCGAGTCTCATCTCGGCCAGCACTTTGTGTTTTCCGGAGTCGTACGTGAGTCGCACCCCGAGCTGCCGGTAGATCTCGGCCTTGTCCTGGGGCTCGGCCTGCCGTACCACAGCGGCCAGATCTTTGATCGAGCGGACGAGCCGGGCGATCTCGTCGCGTGACATCCGGGCCCCCGCTGTCTTCGAGGACGCGCGGAGCTCGGCTTCTGCTCTGGCCCGCCGGGCCTGGGTTTCGGTGATCCACTGGGTGACGACGGCAGGGTCGGCGCCTGATTCCAGGGCCGCGCGGTGGGTGGCGAGCTTGCTGTCGCAGTCGGCGATCACCTTGCGGGCGGCAGCGACGGCAGCGGTCTCTTGTCCGGGGGCCGCCGCCGTGGCCATGAGGTCGATGGTGTCGTCCAGCCGGTGCGGGAGGAACACTGAAGCTTCCCCTTGTGAGACCCAGATGGCCAATTCACATGGTGGCGGCCAGGGTGGCGTGGAGTCGGGTGAGACGTGAGGTCCATGCACCGGCGAGGGGAATTCCGGCGAGCCAGGCGTCGGTGCGGACGAGGTTGAGGGCGGTGGCGGTGAGGACGTGCTGGAGATGGGTGCGTGCGAGTCCGCGGTAGCGGGCTCGGTGGACGTTACAGCGGCTCGATGCCTGGGCCATGGTGCCCTCCACCCCGGCCCGCAGGGCGTATTGCTCCTTCCAGCCGTCGGTGGCCTGATCTGCACGGATGCGCTGTTGCGCCTCGAACTGTTCGCGGGGCCGGAAGGTCATGGCGCGGGCATTGTGTGCGGAGCGGGTGCAGCGGGCGCGGTCCGGGCAGGGGGTGCAGTCCGGGAGCCGGAAGGTGACCTGGACGATGGGGAGTCCGTCGCGGCTGCTCGCCTCTCGCCAGTAGCGGCTCTGCTTGCCGTTGGGGCAGGTGACGTGCTGGTTGTCCCAGTCGATGGTGAAGTGGGTGCGGTCGAAGGCGTCCGGATCGCGGGCCTGCCAGCCCGAGTCCGGCGGGAGTGGTCCGGTCAGCTCGATGCCTTGCTGCTTCGCGGTGAGGATGTGGTCGATGCTGATGTAGGCGGCGTCGACGAGTTCCTGGTCCGGCTTGAAGCCGGCGGTCTCCAGAGCGGTGTGCCGGGCGAGGGTGGTCTCGACATCAGCGCGGCTGGCCTCAGTGGTGTCCACGTGGACGATCAGGTGGGGCCGGTCATCCGGGCACGTTTCGGTGAAATGAGCCTTGTACCCGCGCCAGGCCATGCCCCGCTTGATGCTGTAGCGGGCCTCGGCGTCGTACGGGCTGCCGATCGCAACAATCCCGGGGGCAGGTCCTTGGCCTCCCGTGCTCCGGGGCGGCCGACGTGATCGCGGTAGTACTGCTGAACCCACACCCGGCGCAGGACCTGCACCGCAGGGATCTCCCGCAGCCAGTCCGGGGCACAGCCGCCGTAGGCGGACTCAAGCAGGCGGAAGCCGTCCTGTCCTACGGTGCGGAACAGTTCGTCGCGGGCGGGCAGGGCCTGCGGCAGCCGGTAGTCACTGGCTCGCCGGGCATAGCGGTCCCACCAGTCCAGGGCGGTATGGGCGGCCAGCCAGCCCGGAGCCGCGGCGGCCAGAGCCTCCAGCGCGGCGCGCATCGTCTCGGCCACAAGTTCCAGCCGGTTCAACAGCCGGATGTCGGCGACCACATGGGTGGCGTCGGTGCGCTGCCGGCCGCCGGGCCCCAACCGATCGTGCTCGGACAGCACCTGAAGGACCCGGGCCAGCAGGCGATCACTGTGCTCGCCGGTCACGAGGCGGCTGCGGAACTCGCTGAGCACGGAGGCATCGAACCCGGAGTCGTTCAACTCCAGAGCCAGGCAGTACTTCCAGTCCAGCCGCCCGCGTACCGCGTCCGCCGCCTGCCGGTCCGTCAGCCCCTCGGCGTACTGCAGCACCGACACCATCGCTAGGAACGCCGGCGACAGCGCCGGGTGCCCACGCCGGGCGAACAGACCAGCGAACTCCACATCCGAGAACACCGCGCCCAGCGAGTCCCGCACCCGCATCGCCAGCGCCCCACGCGGGAACGCGGTACGAGCGACCAGACGGGTCTGCTCAGGAATCTCACGCATCGACCGAGGCCACAAGGACATCGAGGACCACCCCTCAGATTCCCCGCGCAGCATGTGCCTGCCACCGTCGCACGAAGACAAAGATCACCGAAGCCGGTCATGTGAATTGGCCAGCAGGGTCGATCACGGGGAAACTTCACTGCAGGCCACCATCCCACGCCCGGACAGCAACCCCCCGCTGGCTGTCCACCCGCGGGCGGTCGGCTGCGGCGCCCGGGTCGTCGACGAGAGCCACTGGGACGACCTGCCCGACAGTCACACCCACCGGACCACCACAGATGATCCGGTCGTCGCCATCTCCGAGACACTTACTCACTTCGCCTTCGGCGACGAGCTTCAGCGGACCGCTTCGCGAGCCGCAGCATGTAAGCCATTCGGGCGTGCATAGCCATCTGACGACGGGTCTCGAGCGGAAGGACACTTTCAGGGTCTACCTGGCGTTCGAATCGTTCAAGAAAGGCCGCCGTTCCCGGCGCAGTGCGAGCGGCTCGGTCGCTGGTGTTCGCCCAAGACGCATGAGCCGCCGCCCTCGCGCGGTAACTCCGCTGCTGAGCGGTCAGCCCCGGCTTGCGCACTCTGCCTCGAGAGCGCTCAGACATACGCCTCCTCGCCCGCGCGCTCCTGCGCGCGGGCGAGTTTGCAACCGCCGGGTGTGGGCTTCCCGTCCGTCAGGTGGAAGCGAAAACCGCGTGCCGGAGTTCCCTCAGCTTCCGCCCGGGTTCGAGGCCGAGCTCCCTGTCGAGAACGCGGCGGGCGGACTCGTAGATGCGGAGGGCGTCCGACCGCCGGTTGGATCGGTGGAGGGCGAGCATCAGCTGCCCGTAGAACGTCTCCCTGAGCGGGAACTCGGCGACGAGGGAATGCAGCTTGCCGACGATTTCCCGGTGGCGGCCGAGGGCGAGCTGCGCCTCCACCGACATCTCCATGCATTCGATGTGGAGTTCGGCGAGGAGTTTGTTGAAGCCCTCCATGATGGGGCCGGGCCCCACGTTGTCGAACGCCGGGCCGCGCCACAGCCCGAGCGCCTCCTCGGAGCACGCGGCGGCGGCGGCGTGCTCGCCGCGCCTGAGATGCCGCCGGCCGTCGGTGACCAGCCGCCGGAAGACGTCGACGTCGCAGTCGCTCGCCCCCCTGCGGAGCATGTATCCGCCGGGCCGGGTGATGACGGGGTCCGGCCGGCCGGGCCGTGCCAGGAACTTGCGCAGCCGTGACACGCAGACGTAGATGCCCGCGGCGCTGCGCTGTGGCGGCAGCTCACCCCAGATCTCCCTCGTGAGCTGCTCCGCCGTGACGACCTGGTCAGCGCGTATCAGCATGACCGCCAGGACGGTGGCGAGCTTCTGTGCTCTGAGGTGGGACACGCCCTTCTCATCGACCACACGAACAGGTCCCAAAATCTCGTACCGCATGAAGTACCCCCTGTGCTCGATTCTTGGCATTGCGTGACGCGAGATCGCCGTGCTGCGGCCAGCGGCTAGACCGTGGCGAGCTCCAGCTCCGGGGCGTCGACGAGGACGGCGTGGTGGAGCCCCCGCAGGGCGGCGGACGGCTCCTGTCCCAGCTCGTCGCTGAGCACGATCCTGGCCGACTGGTAGACGCTGAGGGCGTCGGCCCTGCACCCCGAACGGTAGAGCGCGAGCATGAGCTGCCGGTAGAACGCCTCGTGCAGCGGAAGCTCCTCCAGCTGCGCGTAGAGGTAGCTGACGAGCTCGCGGTGGCGGCCGAGTTCGAGACCGGCGTCCACGTACCACTCGACGCACTCGAGGCGGGACTGCTCGGCCCAGCAGACGAAGCCGTTGACGATCGGGCCGTCCCGCAGGTCCTCCAGCACCGGTCCGCGCCAGAGGCCGAGACCCTCCTCGTACGCCTCGCACGCCTCCTCGGTGCTGCCGGCACGCTGTGCCTGGCGCCCCTCGCGCACGAGGTCGAGGAAGTCGCGGAAAAATCCAGCTCGTCGGTCTCCAGCCGCAGGACGTAGCCGCTGCGAGCCGTCTTGATCGGACTGTCCCGCCGGCCGTTCTGGCGCAGGAACTTCCGCAGCTGGGATACATAGACGTGCAGCGCCGCGATGGCCTGACGTGGCGCGCGCGTTCCCCAGATTCCCTTCATGAGTTCTTCACTGCTGACCACCTCGTCTGCACGCACGAGCAATGCGGCCAGCAGCACTTCGATCTTCCGCGCATTGAGCGTAGAAATTGACGATCGGTCAACGATCCATAATGGGCACAGGATTTCGTACCTCATGATGCGCGACCTCCCACTGTGCCCAGCGCATTCTCGCAGCAGGTGGATACTTCATCATCGAATACGGTCAGCATTCGAGACATTCACCCCGATTTTTGAACTTGCTTCAGCACATCGGTCACATGCGTAACACAACCTGACGCCTATTCGGTCGCACGTCGGGCATCAGCGGCGATGTCCTACCCACGCCGAGGACCCCCTAGACGACGAGAGAGTCATCTTTGCGCCCTTCATATGAATGCCGGACGGTCCCAGTTGGCTTTCGTCAGATGAGACTGGTCTTCCATAGGGAGCGATCGGCTGCCTGGGTCGCCCTGGGCCGTCGCACTGACCCCGGATACCACACCGCCACGGGCACCGCGACTCTTGGTTGACCCGAGACGAGAACAGCCGGAGGCAACGCTCCCGGAGAGGGCGACATCGACGCATCCTAACCGCGCATCGCGCGGCTGTGTGAGGGTCAATGAACCGACAACAAAATCCGACATAGGCTGATTCATCGCCGGTGTCACTAGGTTGCGAGGCCGCTTCTTAACGCGTTCTTAACGCCCTCTGCTCCGACGGCGCCGTCTGACGGGGAGTCAATATGAGCCGACGTCCCCGCACAAAATGCGCTGCCCCGGTGTGTGACGTTTTCGGTTAGATCAACTTTAGGTCGGATTCCGAGAATGAACGCCGTACGGGGGCATGTCCTGAGCCCATAACCAGCTGTCTTGCGATTCAGACGGGGGTGTCATGCCCGGGAACAGCCTGACCCGCGAGCCAGGGGCTGCGAGGTGGCCCGTCGCGATCGTGGGCCTGGCATGCCGGCTGCCCGGCGCGCCGGATCCGGGCGCGCTGTGGCGTCTGCTGCGCGGCGGCGGAAGCGCCATCGGGCCGGTGCCGGCGGCGCGCTGGCCCACGCCGCCCGGCGCAACGCCGTACCGCGCCGGGCTCCTGGACCGCGTCGACACCTTCGACGCGGACTTCTTCGGCATCCCGCCGCGCGAGGCCGTCGCGATGGACCCGCAGCAGCGGCTGATGCTCGAACTGGCCTGGGAGGCCATGGAGGACGCGGGGCTGCTCCCCAGCGCCCTCGCCGGCAGCCGCACCGCCGTCGTCACCGGTGCCATCTGGGACGACTACGCCGCCGTGCTGCGCCGCGGCGGGCGGCTCGGCATCACCCGCCACACGATGGCGGGCCTGAACCGCGGCATCATCGCCAACCGCGTCTCGCACCGCCTGGGCCTGCGCGGCCCCAGCCTCACCGTCGACGCCGCCCAGTCCTCCGGGCTGGTCGCCGTGCACCTGGCGTGCGAGAGCCTGCGCCGGGGCGAGGCCGAGCTGGCGCTGGCGGGCGGCGTGAACCTGATCCTGGCCGAGGACAGCATGCGGCTGGCCGAGGCCCAGTTCCAGGGGCTGTCGCCGGACGGCCGGTGCCACACCTTCGACGCCCGCGCCAACGGCTTCGTGCGCGGCGAAGGCGGCGGCATGGTGCTGCTGAAGCCGCTGCCGGCCGCCCTGCGCGACGGCGACCCGGTCTACTGCGTCATCGAGGGCGGCGCGGTCAACAACGACGGCGCCACCGACGGCCTGACGCGGCCGAGCCCCGACGCCCAGACCGAGGTGCTGCGGCGCGCCTGGGAGCAGGCCGGGGTGGACCCCGCCGAGGTACGGTACGTCGAACTCCACGGCGCCGGCACGCCGGTCGGCGACCCGGTCGAGGCCGCCGCCCTCGGCGCGGCGCTCGGCGGGAGCCGCGCGGACGGCGACCCGCTGCGCGTCGGCTCCGTCAAGACCAACATCGGGCACCTGGAGGCCGCCGCCGGGATCGCGGGCCTGCTGAAGGCGGCGCTCAGCATCCACCACCGCGCGCTGCCGCCGAGCCTGAACTTCGCCACCCCCAACCCGGCCATCCCGCTGGGGGAGCTGGGCCTGCGCGTGCAGACGGCGTACGAGCCGTGGCCCCTGGAGGACCGCCGGCTGGTCGCCGGAGTCAGCTCCTTCGGCATGGGCGGCACCAACTGCCACGTGGTGCTGGCCGAGGCGCCGGCGCCCGCCCCGGCCGCGACCCCGGTGCCGGCCCCGGTGCCGGTGACGCGGGCCGCGGGTACACCGCCGGTGACGCCGTGGCCGCTGTCGGCGGCGAGCCCGGCCGCGCTGGCCGCCCAGGCCGCCGCGCTCCGCGACCACCTGCGGGACCACCAGGACCTCGACCCCACCGACGTCGGCCACGCCCTCGCCACCACCAGGACGGCGTTCCCCCACCGGGCCGTCGTCCTCGGCGGCGAGGCGGGCGAGTTGCGCGAACGCCTCGACGCCCTGGCCGCCGGGACCGAGACCCCCGGCGTCGTCCAGGGCCGGGCCCGGGCCGGAGAACACGGCGCGGTCGCGTTCCTCTTCAACGGCCAGGGCAGCCAGCGCCCCGGCATGGGCCGCGAACTGTACGCGGCGTACCCCGTCTTCGCCGACGCGCTGCGCGAGGTACGCGGCCACATGGACCGCTGGCTGGACACGCCGCTGCTGGACGTCGTGTTCGCCGGCGCCGCCTCGCGGGACGCGGCGCCGGCGCTGGACCAGACGGCGTACACCCAGCCCGCGCTCTTCGCGGTCGAGGTCGCGCTGTACCGGCTGGTGACGTCCTGGGGTCTCAGGCCCGGCTACCTGATGGGCCACTCCGTGGGCGAGATCACCGCCGCGCACGTCGCCGGCGTGCTGTCGCTGCCCGACGCGTGCGCGCTGGTGGCGGCCCGGGGGCGCCTGATGCAGTCGGTCACCGCGCCCGGCGCGATGGCCGCCTGGCAGGCGACCGCGGCCGAGGCCGAGGCGGCGTGCGCCCCGGAGGCGGAGCGGATCGGCCTGGCAGCGGTCAACTCCCCCACCTCCGTAGTGATCTCCGGCGACCGCGATGCCGTCGCGGAGGCGACGGCGGCGTGGCGGGCGCGCGGCCGCAAGGCCACGGTGCTGCGGGTCAGCCACGCGTTCCACTCGCCGCATCTGGACGGCATCCTGGGCGAGCTGCGCGAGGTCACGGCCGGTCTGACCTTCGCCGCGCCCACCCTGCCCGTCGTCTCCAACGTGACGGGCGAGCTGGCCGAAGCGGAGCAGCTGTGCTCCCCCGCCTACTGGGCCGACCACGCACGGCGGGCGGTGCGGTTCGCCGAGGGCGTGCGGCGGCTGTGCGAGGCGGGCGTCGGCACGTTCGTGGAGCTGGGCCCGGACGCCTCGCTGACGGGCATGGCCCGCGAGACCATCGCGGCGTGGGCGGGCGACGCCCCGCGCCCGGCGGCCTTCGCGGTGCAACGCCGCGACCGGCCCGAGGCGTTCACCTTCGCCTCGGCGATGGCCGAGGCCCACACCCGCGGCCTGCCCATCGACTGGTCCGCCCCCTTCGCGGGGTACGAGCCACGCCGGGTGCGCCTGCCCACGTACGCCTTCCAGCGCGAACGCCACTGGCCGGACCAGGCGGCGAGCGCGAACGCGAACGCGGACCAGACGGATGCGGCCCCCGGGCCCGCAGACGTCCTCCGCGACGCGGACCGCGCGGACGCCGCACCGCCCGTGGCGGACCTGGTGGGGCTGGTACGGGCGCAGGTCGCGCTCGTGATGGGGCACGCGGGAGCCGAGCGGGTCGATCCGGGGCTGACGTTCAAGCAGCTCGGGTTCGACTCGCTGGCGGCGACCGAACTGAGCGAACGCCTCAGCGCCGCCACCGGCGTTCCGCTGCCCGCCACCCTGACCTTCGACCACCCCACGCCCACCGCCGTCGCCACCTGGCTGGGCGCGGTGCGCGACGGGCGGCAGCCAGCCGGGCACCACCCCCGTTCCGCCGCCACGATCACCGCCGACGAGCCGATCGCCGTCGTCGCCGCCAGCTGCCGCTACCCCGGCGGCGTCGACTCCCCCGAGGCGCTGTGGCGACTCGTCGACGACGGCGTGGACGCCGTGGGCGACTTCCCCACCGACCGGGGCTGGGACCTGGCCGAGCTCTTCGGCGGCGGCAGCGCCACCGGCCGGGGCGGCTTCCTCTACGACGCGGCCGACTTCGACGCCGACTTCTTCGGGATCAGCCCGCGCGAGGCACTGGCCATGGACCCGCAGCAGCGCATCCTGCTCGAACTCTCCTGGGAGCTGCTGGAGCGCGCCGGCATCCCCCCGGCGTCGCTCGGGGGCAGCCCCACCGGCGTCTTCGTCGGCACGACCGCCGCCGACTACGGGCCCAGGCTGCACGAGGCCACCGACGAGATCGACGTGCACCTGCTGACCGGCGGCACGCCGAGCGTGGCGTCCGGCCGGGTGGCGTACGCCCTGGGCCTGGAAGGGCCGGCCGTCACGGTCGACACCGCCTGTTCCTCCTCGCTGGTGGCGATGCACCTGGCGGCGCAGGCGCTGCGCGGCGGCGAGTGCGACCTGGCGCTCGCGGGCGGCGTCACGGTGATGGCGACGCCCGGCATGTTCACCTCCTTCTCGCGGCAGCGCGGGCTCGCCCCGGACGGACGGTGCAAGCCGTTCGCCGCCGCCGCCGACGGCACCGGGTGGGCCGAGGGCGCGGGCCTGGTCCTGCTGGAACGTCTCTCCGACGCCCGCCGCAACGGCCACCGCGTGCTCGCGGTGCTGCGCGGCTCCGCCATCAACCAGGACGGCGCCAGCAACGGCCTCACCGCCCCCAACGGCCCCTCCCAGCAACGCGTCATCCACGCCGCCCTCGCCAACGCCCGCCTCACACCCGCCGACATCGACGCCGTCGAGGCCCACGGCACCGGCACCACGCTGGGCGACCCGATCGAGGCGCAGGCGCTGCTGGCCACCTACGGCCAGGACCGCCCGGCCGAACGCCCCCTGCGGCTGGGCTCGATCAAGTCCAACATCGGCCACACCCAGGCCGCCGCCGGGGTCGCGGGCGCCATCAAGATGATCATGGCGCTGCGGCACGGCGTACTGCCGCCCACCCTGCACGTGAACGAGCCCTCCCCCCACGTCGACTGGGACAGCGGCAACGTCCGGCTACTGACGGAACCCGCCGACTGGCCGGAGACCGGCGCGCGTCCCCGCCGCGCCGCCGTCTCCTCCTTCGGCATCTCCGGCACCAACGCCCACCTCATCCTCGAAGAGCCCCCGGGCCAGCCAGAACCCGAGCCCGAACAGCCCGGCGTACCGACGGGCGTCGTACCGCTCCCGCTGTCCGCGCGCGGCCCCGAGGCGTTGCGCGCCCAGGCCGGGCGGCTGGCCGACTGGCTCGCCGCCGCCAGCCCGCCCCCCTCCCCGGCGGAGGTCGCGTGGTCGCTGGCCACCACGCGGTCGGCGGACCGCCACCGCGCCGTCGTCACCGGCGCGGACCACGAACACCTGCTGGCCGCGCTCCGCGAGGTCGCCGACGGCCAGGCGCCCGGCACCACGGCGGCATCGGCGGCCGCCGCGCCGGGCCCGGTCATGGTCTTCCCGGGACAGGGCTCGCAGTGGCGCGGCATGGGCGTCGAACTCCTCGACACCTCCCCCGTCTTCGCCGCCCGCATCGCCGCATGCGAGGAGGCACTGGGCGCGTTCACCGACTGGTCGCTGACCGACGTGCTGCGCGGCGCGCCCGGCGCCGCCGACATCGGCCGGGTCGACGTCGTCCAGCCGTGCCTGTGGGCGGTGATGGTGTCGCTCGCGGCTGTGTGGGAGGCCCACGGCGTACGCCCGGCGGCCGTCGTCGGCCACTCCCAGGGCGAGATCGCCGCCGCCTGCGTAGCCGGCGGCCTGTCGCTGCGCGACGGCGCGCGGATCGTGGCGTTGCGCAGCCAGGCCCTGCGCGCGCTGGCGGGCCACGGCACCATGGCGTCGCTCGCGCTCAGCGGCGAGGAGACCACCGGGCTGCTGGCCGAACTGGGCGCGGACGCCGCGCAGGTGACGGTGGCGACGTACAACGGGCCGCACTCCACCGTCGTGTCGGGGCCGGTCGGCCAGGTGGCGGCCGTCGTGGCGGCCTGCGAGGCAACGGGCCGGCGGGCGAGGACCATCGACGTGGACTACGCCTCGCACGGCCCGCAGGTCGACCGGCTCGCCGACACCCTCCACGCCGACCTCGCCGAGGTCGCGCCCCGCGCCACGGGCACGGCGTTCTACTCGGCCGTCACCGCCGCCCGCCAGGACACGGCGGGCCTCGACGCCGCCTACTGGTTCACCAACCTGCGGCAGCCGGTGCGTTTCGCGCCCGCGATCGACGCCCTGCTGGCCGACGGGTACCGCGTCTTCATCGAGGTCAGCCCGCACCCGGTGCTGATCCCCGCGCTGCGGGAGTGCTTCGAGGCGGCGGAGGCGGAGGCGGTCACCGTCGCGACCCTCCGCCGCGACGACGGCGGCCGGGAGCGGCTGGCGCGCGCGCTGGGCGACGGCTTCGCGGCCGGGCTCGCGGTCGACTTCCGCCGCTGGTTCGACCCGGCCCGGACGCTGCCGCGCACGGTCGAGCTGCCGGCCTACCCCTTCCAGCGGCGGCGTTACTGGCTGGCGCCGGACGAAGGCCGCCGCGAGCGGCACGCCGCCGGAGCCGGGGCCGGAACGCGCCCGGCCGGACACCCCCTGCTGACGGCGGCGGTCGAACTGGCCGACGGCGGCGTGGTGCTGAACGGCCGCCTGCCGGGCGGTGACGACGGGCACTGGCTCGGCGGCCACACGGTGGCGGGCGTGGGCCTGGTGCCCGGCGCCGTCCTCGTGGAGTGGGCGCTGCGAGCGGCCGACGAGGCGGGCGGGGCGCTGGAGGAGCTGCTGCTCCGTGCGCCGCTGGAGCTCGACGGCGACGGGGACGTGCTGGCGCAGGTCGCGGTCGCGCCGCCGGACGCCTCGGGCCGCCGCGCGGTGACGGTCTCCTCGCGCCCGGCGGACGCGGACGGGGAGTGGACGCGTCACGCGGCCGGCACGCTGGTCCCGGCGGATGGCGAGGCGGCAGCGGCGGCCCCGGCCTGGCCGCCACCGGGCGCGGAGCCGGTGGAGATGGCCGGTCTCTACGAGCGGGCGGAGGCGCACGGCTACGGCTACGCGCCCGCGCTGCGCGGCGTACGGGCGCTGTGGCGGGACGGCGACGACCTGCTCGCGGAGGTCGTGCTGCCTGCGGAGGCCGGGGACGGGGCGGACGGCTTCGGCGTTCATCCGGTGCTGCTGGACGCCGCGTTGCAGCCCGCGCTGCTGACCGGGGCGGCGGACGACCGGCTGTGGCGGCCGTTCGCGTGGAGCGGCGTACGACTGTGGGCGACCGGCGCCCGCGCGGCGCGCGTACGCCTGGCGCCGGTGGCGACGACGGACGACCGGGAGCTGCGGGTCGACGTCTGGGACGCGGCCGGGGCGCCGGTGCTGAGCGTTGCGTCGGTGGTGCTGCGCCCGCGCGCCGCGCGGCAGGTGCGGGAGGCGAGCCGGGCGGCGGCGAGCGGGCTGTACGCCGTCGGCTGGGCGCCCGTGGCGCCCGGCGCCGAGGAGCCGCCGGACGACGCCGCCGGGACCGTGGCCGAACTCGGCGGGAACGGCCTCCCGGCGCTGCTGGCCGCGCTGGACGAGGGAACGCCCGCGCCCGGCATGGTGCTGTGGCGCCCGCCGGCGGACGGCAGCGCCGTGGCGGACGTGCTGGAGGCCTGGCTCGCCGAGCCGCGCCTGGCCGGCACCCGCCTGGCCGTGCTCACCCGGAACGCGGTGGCGGCGGGCGACGAGGACGAGCCGCCGGACCCGGCCGCCGCAGCGGTCTGGGGCCACGTGAGCGGCGTTCAGGCGGGCCAGGCCGGGCAGACCGGGCAGCCCAGTCGCCGCCTCACGCTGATCGACACCGACGGGAAGAAGTCCGCGGCCGAGGCCGTGGCGGCGGCGCCCGGCGAGCCGCGCGTCGCGCTGCGCGGCGGGCGGGTGCTCGCGCCACGCCTGACGCGCCACGTACCCGCCGCGGGCGGTGGGGCGTTCGGGCCCGGTGGCACCGTCCTTGTCACCGACGGGGGCGGGCCGCTCGCCGAGGCCGTCGCCGAGCACCTGGCGCGCGCGGCGGGCGTACGGCGGCTGCTGCTGGTGCGGTTCGGCGGTGAAGCCGCAGAGGGATCGGAACGCTGGGGCGCGCACGTGCGCGCCGTGGGCGTCGATCCGCGCGACGCCGGTGCGCTGGCGCGCGTGGTGGCGGACGTCGATCCGGGCCACCCGCTGACCGGCGTCGTCCACGTCGCCGGGCTGACCGCCGACGCGGCGGACGGCGCGGCGCTGTGGGCGCTGCACGAGGCGACCGCCGGCTTGCCGCTCGACCGGTTCGTGGTGCTGACGGACGGCGGCACGGCCTGGGACGGGCCGGTGAGCCCGGGGCGGGCGGCGGCAGCGGCGGTCGCCGACGCCGTCGTCGCCGCGCGGCGCCGGGCCGGGCTGCCGGGCGTGTCGGTGGCGTACGGCCCCTGGGCCGCCGCCGGTCAGGCCGGTGGCGCGCGCTGGGCCGGGCTCCTCGACGCCGACCACGGCCTCGCGCTGCTGCTGGCCGCCTGCCGCGCCGACCACCCCGCCCTGGTGGCGGCCGGCATCGACGCCCGCGTCCTGGCGTCCCGCCCCGCCCACGAACTGCCGGCCGCGCTGCGAGCGCTCGCGCCGGGCGGCCGGTCGCCGTCCCGGCGTCCGGTCGCCGCCGCGCCGCCCCCGGCCGCCGACGGCTGGGCCAGCCGCCTGACCGGCCTCGCGCCCGCCGAACGCCACCACGCCGTCCTCGACTTCGTACGGGGCCACGCCGCGACCGTGCTGCGCCAGGACGGCCCGGGTGCGGTGCGTTCCGACGCCTCCTTCAAGGAGCTCGGCTTCGACTCGGTGACCGCCGTCGAGCTGCGCGACCGGCTGGTGGCGGCCAGCGGGCTGCGGCTGCCGGCCGCCGTCGTCTTCCGCCACCCCACGCCCGAGTCGCTGGCGCGCCGCATCGAGGACCAGCTGGCGCCCGCCGAGCCCGCCGAGCCCGCCGGGGCCACCGACAGCGCTCCCGACGGCAACGGCTCGCGGGCCGACGCCGCCGGGAAGCTGGCGTCCGCCTCGGCCGACGAGCTTCTCGACTTCATCGACAACGAGCTGGGCGTCCTCGCCGACGCCCGCACCCCATCCGCTGAAGGCCGGTGACGAACGACATGGTCAGCGAAGAGAAACTGGTCGAGTACCTGCGCCGGGTCACCACCGAGCTGCACGAGACCAGGTCCCGCCTGCGGGAGCTGGAGGACGCGCGGCACGAGCCGGTGGCGGTGGTCGCGATGTCCTGCCGCTTCGCCGGCGGCGTACGGTCGCCCGAGGAGCTGCGCGACTTCGTGCTCGCCGGCGGCGACGGCATCGGCGACTTCCCCGCCGACCGTGGCTGGCAGCTGGAGGGCCTCTTCCACCCCGACCCGGGCCACTACGGCACCAGCTACGTCAGCCAGGGCGGCTTCCTGCACGACGTGCCCGACTTCGACGCGGCGTTCTTCGGGATCAGCCCGCGCGAGGCGCTGGCCATGGACCCGCAGCAGCGGGTGCTGCTCGAACTGTCGTGGGAGGCGCTGGAGCGCGCCGGCATCGTGCCGGAGACGCTGCGCGCCAGCCGGACCGGCGTGTACGTGGGCGTGTCGAGCGAGGACTACATCTCCGGCATGCCGCGCGTCCCCGACGGCTACGAGGGCTACGCCACCACCGGCAGTCTCACCAGCATCATCTCCGGCCGCGTCGCGTACACCCTCGGCCTGGAAGGCCCGGCCGTCACCGTGGACACGGCGTGCTCGTCGTCGCTGGTGGCCATCCACCTGGCGGCGCAGGCGCTGCGGGCCGGCGAGTGCTCGCTGGCCCTGGCGGGCGGCGTCACGGTGCTGTCGACGCCGCTGATGTTCACCGAGTTCTGCCGCCAGCGGGCGCTGTCGCCCGACGCGCGGTGCAAGCCGTTCGCCGCGGCGGCCGACGGCACGGGCTTCTCCGAGGGCGCGGGCGTGCTGGTGCTGGAGCGGCTGTCGGACGCCCGCCGCAACGGGCACGAGGTGCTGGCGGTGCTGCGCGGCTCGGCCATCAATCAGGACGGCGCCTCCAACGGACTGACCGCGCCCAACGACGTGGCGCAGGAGAACGTGATCCGGGACGCGCTGGCGACGGCCGGGCTGGCGGGCGGCGACGTGGACATGGTCGAGGCGCACGGCACCGGCACCCGCCTCGGCGACCCGATCGAGGCGGAGGCGCTGCTGGCCACGTACGGGCAGGGGCGGCCGGAGGAGCGGCCGCTGTGGCTGGGCTCGATCAAGTCGAACATCGGCCACACGCACGCCGCCGCCGGGGTCGCGGGCGCGATCCACACCGTGATGGCGCTGCGCGACGGCCAGCTGGCCCCGACGCTGCACATCGACGAGCCGACCCCGCACGTCGACTGGAGCGACGGCACCGTGCGGCTGCTGACGGAGCCCCGGGAGTGGCCGGAGACCGGCAGGCCGCGGCGGGCAGCGGTGTCGTCCTTCGGCGTCTCCGGCACCAACGCACACGCGATCCTGGAGCAGGCGCCCGACCCGGCCCCGGACGAGGACGCCGAACGCCGCGAGCGGCCGGGCGTGGTGGCCTGGCCGGTCTCGGCGCGGAGCGAGGCGGCGCTGCGGGACCAGGCCGCGCGGCTCGCGGCGTACCTCACGCGGCGGGCGCCGGACGCCGCCGACGTGGGCTGGTCGCTTGCCACCTGCCGCACGGCGTTCGAGCACCGGGCCGTGGTGGTGGGCCGGGACCGGGCCGGGCTGCTGGCCGGCCTCGCGGGCCTGGCGGACGGCGAGCCCGGCCCGGCCGTGGTGCGCGGCGTGGCCGGCGAGGTCGGCGCGGGACCGGTCATGGTCTTCCCCGGGCAGGGCTCGCAGTGGCGCGGCATGGGCGTCGAACTCCTCGACACCTCCCCCGTCTTCGCCGAACGCGTCGCCGCCTGCGAGCGCGCCCTGGCCGCGCACGTCGACTGGTCGCTGACCGACGTGCTGCGCGGCGCGCCCGGCGCGGCGGACATCGGCCGGGTCGACGTCGTGCAGCCGGTGCTGTGGGCGGTGATGGTGTCGCTGGCGGCGGTGTGGGAGTCGTACGGCGTGCGTCCGGCGGCGGTCGTCGGCCACTCGCAGGGCGAGATCGCCGCCGCCTGCGTCGCGGGCGCGATGACGCTTCACGACGGCGCGCGCGTGGTCGCGCTGCGCGCCCGGGCGTTGCGCGCGCTGGCCGGGGACGGTGCCATGGCGTCGCTCGGCTGCGGCGTCGAGGACTCCCGGGAGCTGGCCGCCGCGCACGCGCCCGAGGTGACGGTCGCGGCGGTGAACGGCCCGTCGTCCACGGTGGTGTCGGGCTCGCCGGAGCAGGTGGCGAAGCTGGTGGCCGCCGCGCAGGCGGACGGCCTGCGGGCGCGCGCCATCGACGTGGACTACGCCTCGCACGGCCCGCAGGTCGACCGCATCGAGGGCGAGCTGGCCGAGGTGCTGGCGGGCGTGTCGGGCGCCACCTCCCCGGTGACGTTCTACTCGACGGTGACGGGCGGCCGGATGGACGCCGCCGGCCTGGACGCCGGCTACTGGTTCACCAACCTGCGGCAGCCGGTGCGCTTCGCGGACGCGATCGACGCCCTGCTGGCCGACGGCTACCGGGTGTTCGTCGAGGCCAGCGCGCACCCGGTGCTGGTGCCGGGGATGCAGGAGTGCTTCGAGGCGGCGGGCGACGCGGGCGCGGCGGCCATCGCGCTGGGCACGCTGCGCCGCGACGAGGGCGGCCCCGAGCGGCTCTGCCGGGCGCTGGCGGAGGCGCACGTCGCGGGCGCGCCCGTCGGCTGGGACGCCTGGTTCGCGGCCGGACGCGCGGTGCCGCTGCCGCCGTACGCCTTCCAGCGGGAGCGGTACTGGCTGCCGACCGAGCCGGGCGCGGCCGGTGACGGCGCGGCGGTCATCGCGGGCGCCGGGCTGACCCCGGTCGGGCACGCGCTGCTGCCCGCGGCGGTGCGGCTGCCGGACGGCGGGCTGGTGCTCAACGGGCGGCTGCCGGAGGCGGGGCGGGCGGGCTGGCTGGGCGAACACCTGGTCGCGGGCGTCGCGCTGCTGCCCGGCACGGTGCTGGTGGAGTGGGTGCTGCGGGCGGCCGACGAGGCCGGGTGCGCGGGCGTGGAGGAGATGGCGCTCCAGGTGCCGGTGGCGCTGCCGGCGTCGGGCGGGCTCGTGGTTCAGGTCGTCGTGGACGCCGCCGACGCCGAGGGGCGGCGCGCGGTGCGGATCCACTCCCGTCCCGAGGAGGACGCCGGGCGGCCGGACGCGTGGATCTGCCACGTCTCCGCCACGCTGCTGGTGGGCGAGCCCGCACCCCCGCGCGGCCTGGACGGCGCGTGGCCGCCGCCGGGCGCGCGGCCGGTGCCGGTGGACGGCTTCTACGAGCGGGCCCAGGCGGCGGGTTACGGCTACGGCGCCTCCTACCGCGGCCTGCGCGGCGTGTGGCGGGACGGCGAGGACACCCTGGCGGAGGTGGTGCTGCCGGAGGAGGCCGCCGGGCAAGTCGGCGGCTTCGGCGTCCACCCGGCGTTGCTCGACGCGGCGATGCAGCCGGTGCTGCTGGCCGGGCACCTGGACGACGCCGCGGGCGCGGCCGGGTCGGTGCTGCTGCCGTTCATCTGGAGCGGGGTGTCCCTGTGGGCGGGCGGCGCGACCCGGGTCAGGGTCCGGCTGTCGCGGCTTCCTGGCGACGTGCTGCGGGTGCTGGTGGCGGACGCGACGGGCGCACCGGTGCTGAGCGCGGAGGCGGTCGCGCTGCGCGAGACCAGCGTCGAGCAGCTGCGGGCGGCCAGCCGCGCGCGCGGCGCGCACGGGCTGTACGCCGTCGAGTGGACGCAGCCGGGCCCCCAGGCGGGGGCGGAGCCGGTGTCGGTGGCGGTGCTCGGCGACGGCCTGCCGGAGCTGACCGGCGCGGAGCGCCACGAGGGCGTCGAGGCGCTGTTCAACGCCGTGGCGGCGGGCGCCGCCATGCCGGACGTCGTGGTGGCGGAGGCCATCACCGGCCAGGACCCGGCCGGCGCCGGCACCGGCCTGGCCGCCGTCCGGCGGACCCTGACGCTGCTTCAGACCTGGCTGGCGCGGGCCGGGGACGAGAACGCCACACGGCTGGCCGTCGTCACGCGGTCGGCGATGCGGGCCGGGGACGCCGCCGGCACCGAGCCGGTCGACCCGGCAGCCGCCGCGGTCTGGGGCCTCGTCCGCAGCGCACAGACAGAACAGCCGGGCCGCTTCCTCCTCCTCGACCTCCCCGCCGACACCACGAGCCTCACGGCGGACGCCACCGACGGCAACGAGGCCACCGCCAAGGCCAGCGGCATGAGCCTCACCGCCCACAACAAGACAGACAGCACTCCCCCCGCCGCCGCGCTGCTCAACGCCCTGCGCGCAGCAGCCTGCGCAGCAGAACCGCAGCTCGCGCTGCGCGCCGGGCGCGCGCTCGTGCCGCGCATGGCGCGGGCGGACGGCGAGGCGGAGGCGGAGCTGGCGCCGCCGGCGGGCGAGCGTGCCTGGCGCGTCACGGCGGGCGGCGGCGGCACGGGCCCCGACGACCTGCGGGCCGAGGCGAGCCCCCGGGCCGCCGCCCCGCTCGCCCCCGGCCAGGTGCGGATCGCCGTCCGCGCCGCCGGCCTCAACTTCCGGGACGTGCTGATCACCCTCGGCATGTACCCGGACGCCACCGCGACCATCGGCAGCGAGGGCGCCGGCATCGTCACCGAGGTCGCCGGCGGAGTCACCGGGCTGGCCGCCGGCGACCGCGTGATGGGCCTGTTCGACGACGCCTTCGGCCCGCTGGCGGTGGCCGACGCCCGCATGGTCGCACCCGTGCCGGACGGCTGGGGCTTCCGGGAGGCCGCCGCCGCGCCGGTGGCGTTCCTCACCGCCTGGTACGCGCTGGTGGAGCTGGGCGGGCTGCGCTCCGGCGAGACTGTCCTGATCCACGGCGCCGCCGGCGGCGTCGGCATGGCCGCCGTGCAGGTCGCCCGCCACCTCGGCGCCGAGGTCTACGCCACCGCCAGCCCGGCCAAGCACGGCGTGCTTCAGGCCATGGGCATCGACGCCGACCACCGCGCCTCCTCGCGCGACCTCCACTTCGAGAACGCCTTCCCTCGCATGGACGTCGTCCTCAACAGCCTCGCCGGCGACTTCACCGACGCCTCGCTCCGGCTCCTCCACGACGGCGGCCGGTTCGTCGAGATGGGCAAGACCGACCTCCGCGACCCCGAGCAGGTCGCGCGGGGGCACGCGGGCGCCGCGTACCGGGCGTTCGACCTGATCGCGGACGCGGGCCCCGAGCGCATGGGGCGGCTGCTGGCCGCGCTGGGCGAGCGGTTCGCCTCGGGGGCATTCACGCCGCTGCCCGTCACCGCCTGGCGGCTCGGTCAGGCCCGGCAGGCGCTGCGGCACCTCGCGCAGGCCCGCCACACCGGGAAGCTCGTGCTGGACGTGGAGAAGGCCGCGCCCCCGCTCGACCCGGCCGGCACCGTGCTGCTGACCGGCGGCACCGGCACCCTCGGCGGCCTGATCGCCGAGCACCTGGTGCGCGCCCACGGCGTGCGGCACCTGCTGCTGCTCAGCCGACGCGGCCCCGACGCCCCCGGCGCGGCGGAACTGACCGACCGGCTGGCCTCGCTGGGCGCGGAGGTGCGGCTTGTCGCGGCGGACGCGGGGGACGCCGCCGCCGTACGGGAGGCCGTCGCGGGCGTCGACCCGGCGCACCCGCTGACCGGCGTGGTCCACGCGGCGGGCGTCACCGCCGACGCGATGCTGCCCGCCCAGGACGCCGAACGCCTCGCCGAGGTGTGGTCGGCCAAGGCGGCGGCAGCGGCCCACCTGCACGCCGCGACCGCCGGGATGCCGCTGGGCATGTTCGTGCTGTTCTCGTCCTTCGCCTCGACCCTCGGCACCCCGGGGCAGGCCAACTACGCCGCCGCCAACGCGTTCTGCGACGCCCTGGTGGAGCGGCGGCACGCCGAGGGCCTGCCGGGCGTCTCGGTGAGCTGGGGCCTGTGGGCCGCCGCGAGCGGGCTCACCGGCGGGCTGGCCGAGGCGGACGTGGCGCGCATCGCGCGGCAGGGCATCGTGCCCACCAGCACCGAGGAGGGCGGCGAGCTGTTCGACGCGGCCCTGAAGCACGGGCGGCCCGCGCTGCTCGCGCTGAACCTCGACCCGCGCGCCCTGGCCGCGCAGCCGCCGGCGGCCCTGCCCGCACCGCTGCGGGGGCTGGCGTCCGCCGCCCGCTCGGCGAGCGGGGCGGCGCGGCCGACGGCCGCGGGCGGCGGTGCCGGAGCCGGGAACGCCAGCGGCGTCGAGGACTGGGCAGCGCGGCTGGCCAGCCTGTCGGTCGCGGAGCAGCGGCGGCTGATGACGGAGCTGGTACGGCGGCACGCCGCGACCGTGCTCGGGCACGCCGATCCGGCCGCCGTGCCCGCCGACGCGGCGTTCAAGGAGCTGGGGTTCGACTCGCTGACCGCCGTCGAGCTGCGCAACCGCGTCACCGCCGCGACCGGCCTGCGGCTGCCGGCCACCGTCATCTTCGACTACCCGGAGGCCGTGGCCCTGGCCGAGCACCTGCGGACGCAGCTGGCCCCGGCCGCCGCTCCGCGGCCGGCGGACGTCTACGCGCCGGTGCTCGGCCAGCTCACCGGTCTTGAGGAGACGCTGGCCGCCCTGGGCGCCGCGGCGGGTGCGAACGGCGACGGCGGCGGCCCGGCCGCGGTGACGGAGCGCCTGGAGTCGCTCCTCGCCGCGTGGAAGGCGGCCCACGCCGCCGCACCGGGCGCCGACGGCACCGGCCGCGCGGCGGACCGCCTCCAGGCCGCGACCACGGACCAGGTCCTGGACTTCATCGACAAGGAACTCGGAGTGCAATGAGCCCCAGCGAGGCGACGGAAGAGAAGCTGGTCGACTACCTCAAGCGGGTCGCCGCCGATCTGCACGACACCCGGGCACGCCTGCGCGAGGTGGAGGACGGGCAGCACGAGCCGGTGGCCATCGTCGCGATGGCCTGCCGGTACCCGGGCGGGGCCGCATCGCCCGAGGAGCTGTGGGACCTCGTCGCCGGCCGCCGGCATGCGATGACGGCGTTCCCCGCCAACCGCGGCTGGGACCTGGAGCGGCTGTTCCACCCCGACCCCGGCCACGCGGGCACCACCTACGCCCGCGAGGGCGGGTTCCTGCACGACGCGGACCTGTTCGACCCGGAGTTCTTCGGCATCAGCCCGCGCGAGGCGGCGGCGGTCGACCCGCAGCAGCGGCTGCTGCTCGAAGTGGCGTGGGAGACGCTGGAGCGGGCGGGCATCGACCCGGTGTCGCTGAAGGGCGCGCCCGTCGGCGTGTACGCCGGGACGGCGCTGCCCGGCTTCGGCACGCCACACGTCGACCCGGCCGCCGAGGGCTACCTCGTCACCGGCAACGCGCCCAGCGTGCTGTCGGGGCGGGTGGCGTACACCCTGGGCCTGGAAGGCCCGGCGGTGACGGTCGACACCGCCTGCTCCTCCTCGCTGGTGGCGATGCACCTGGCGGCGCAGGCGCTGCGCGGCGGCGAGTGCGACCTGGCGCTCGCCGGCGGCGTGACGGTCATGACGACGCCGTACGTCTTCACCGAGTTCGCGCGGCAGCGCGGCCTGGCGGCCGACGGCCGCTGCAAGGCGTTCGCCGAGGCGGCCGACGGCACGGCGTTCGCCGAGGGCGTGGGCCTGCTGCTGCTGGAACGCCTCTCCGACGCCCGCCGCAACGGCCACCGCGTGCTGGCCGTCATCCGCGGCTCCGCCATCAACCAGGACGGCGCCAGCAACGGCCTCACCGCCCCCAACGGCCTGTCGCAGCAGCGCGTCATCCGCGCGGCCCTCGCCAGCGCCCGCCTCTCCCCCACCGACGTCGACGCGGTCGAGGCGCACGGCACCGGCACCACCCTCGGCGACCCGATCGAGGCGCAGGCGCTGCTGGCGACGTACGGCCAGGACCGCCCCGCCGAACGCCCGCTGCTGCTCGGCGCGATCAAGCCCAACATCGGCCACACCCAGGGCGCCGCCGGGGTCGCGGGCGTCATCAAGATGGTCATGGCGATGCGGCACGCCGCGCTGCCGCCCCTGCCGCACGACGGCCCGCCGACGCCCGTCGTCGACTGGGACAGCGGCGCGGTGCGGCTGCTGGCCGGGCCCGAGCCGGTGCCGTGGCGGCCGGGCGACCGGCGGCGGCGGGCGGGTGTCTCGTCGTTCGGCATCAGCGGCACCAACGCCCACCTGATCCTGGAGGAGGCCCCGGAAGAGCCCGCCCCCGAGGAGGCCCGAGGGCCCCGGCCGCCGCGCGCCGCGGCCACGGTGCCGTGGGTGGTCTCCGCGCGTGGCGCGGCCTCGCTGCCCGCGCAGGCCGCCGCCCTGGCGGAGCACGTGGCCGCGCACCCGGACGTGCCGGTCGAGGACCTCGGCTGGTCGCTGGCGGCCGGCCGCGCGGCGCTCGACCACCGGGCGGTGGTACTGGGCGCGGACCGCGCGGAGCTGTGCGCCCGCCTCGCCGAGCTGGCGGACGGCGACGCGGGACACCCCGACGTGGTGCGGGCGGCCGGCCCGGCGCGCCTGGGCGGCAGCGCCTTCCTCTTCACCGGGCAGGGCAGCCAGCGCCCCGGCATGGGCGCGGAACTGTACGCCGCGTACCCGGCGTTCGCCGCCGCCCTCGACGCGGCGTGCGCGGCGCTCGACCCGCACCTGCGCCTCGCCCGCCCGCTGCGCGAGCTGGTGTTCGCGGCCGGCGCCGCCGGTGCGGCGGACGAGCTGCACCGCACGGACGCGACCCAGGCCGCGCTGTTCGCCGTCGAGGTCGCCCTCTACCGGCTGGTGGAATCCTTCGGCGTGGCCCCCGGCTACCTCGCGGGCCACTCCGTCGGCGAGATCGCCGCGGCACACGTCGCGGGCGTGCTGTCGCTGACGGACGCCGCCCGCCTGGTCGCCGCCCGGGGACGGCTGATGGCGGCGCTGCCGGCCGGCGGCGCGATGGCGGCCGTGGAGGCGCCGGAGGCGGAGGTCGCGCCGCTGCTGGCCGGGCGTGAGGACCGGGTGGCCATCGCGGCCGTCAACGCGCCGGAGTCGGTCGTCGTCTCGGGCGACGAGGACGCGGTCGAGGAGGTCGTCCGCACGCTGCGGGAGCGCGGGCGCCGCACCAAGCGGCTGAAGGTCAGCCACGCGTTCCACTCGCCGCGCATCGACCCGATGCTGGCGGAGTTCCGGCGGGTCGCGGCCTCGCTGACGTACGCCCCGCCGCGCATCGCCGTCGTCTCCAACGTCACCGGCGCCCTCGCCGGCGCCGAGCAGCTGTGCGAGCCCGACTACTGGGTGCGGCACGCCCGGCAGCCCGTCCGCTTCCGCGACGGCATCGCGGCGCTGCGCGCCGAGGGCGTCGCCCGCTTCCTGGAGCTGGGCCCGGACGCCGTGCTGACGGCGATGGCGCGGGACTGCCTGGGGGACGGCGCGACCGAGACGGTCCTGGCCACGGCGCTGCGTGGCGGCCGGGACGAGACCCGCACGCTGCTGACGGCCCTGGCCCTGCTCCACGTGGACGGCGAGGGCGTCGACTTCACCGCCGCGTTCCCGCCCGGCGCCTCGGCCACCGAGCTGCCCACGTACCGCTTCGACCGCCGCCGCTACTGGCGTGACGCCCCGCAGCCGGAGGCGGATGTCCGCGCGGCGGGCCTTGAGGAGAGCGACCACCCGCTGCTGCGGGCCGCGCTGGAACCGGCGGACGGCGGGCTGCTGCTGACGGGGCGGCTGTCGCTGGCCGGGCAGCCGTGGCTGGCCGACCACGCCATCGTGGACGCCGTGCCGCTGCCCGGCACCCTCTTTGTGGAGCTGGCGCTGCGCGCCGGGGAACGGGCGGGCTGCGCGGGCATCGAGGACCTGACGCTGGAGACGCCGCTGCTGATGCCGCCGACCGGGGCGGTCGACGTGCAGGTCGCGATGGGCGTGGCCGAGCCGTCGGGGCGGCGCGCCCTCACGGTCTACTCACGTCCCGCCGAGGACGCGGACGGGGCGGACGCCGGCTCCGGCGTCCCGCCGTCCGCCCCGTGGCGGCGGCACGCGACCGCGACGCTCGCCACCGCTCCCAGCCCGGACCCGGCCCCGGACCCGGCCGCGTGGCCGCCGCCCGGCGCGGTCGCGGTCGACGTCGACGCGCTGTACGAGCGCCTGGCAGGCGAAGGCTACCGCTACGGCCCGGCGTTCACCGGGCTGCGCGCCGCCTGGCGGCTGGGCGAGGAGATGTACGCCGAGGTGGCGCTCGGCCCCGGCGAGCGCGGCGACGCCGCCCGGTACGCGCTCCACCCCGCGCTGCTGGACGCGGCGCTGCACCCGATCGGCGAGCTGTTCACGGGCGAGGACCAGGCGGGCGGCGCGCCCGGCACGGTCCGGTTGCCGTTCTCCTTCGGAGGGCTGCGGGTCGTGGCGGGCGGCGCGTCCCGGCTGCGTGTGCAGACCACGCCGACCGGCACGGACAGCGTGACGCTGCGGCTGTCCGACGAGGCGGGCGCCGAGGTCGCCACGATCGAGAGCCTGACGCTGCGGACCGTCCCGGCCGAGCGGTGGCGGTCGGCGACGGCCACGCCCGGCGGGCCGCTGCCGCTGTACCGGCTGGAGTGGGAGCCGTTCGCGCTTCCCGCCGCGCCGCCCGAGGCCGGCGCCGACGTGCTCCTGACCGGCGAACTTCCCACCGCGATGCGCCTGACGCGCCACCCCGGCGCGACCGGCGGTCTGATCCTGCTGAGCGTCGGCACCACCGACACCACCGACACCACCGACACCACCGAGGGGGACGCCGAGCCGCCCGCACGGGTTCGCGCCGCCGCGCACGGCGTTCTCGCGCCGCTGCGCGAGGTGCTGTCGGACGACGCCGACGCCCGCCTCGCCGTCCTCACCACCGGCGCTGTCGCGACAGGCCCCGGCGACGCGCCGCCCGGGCTGGCGGGCGCCGCGGTCTGGGGCCTGCTGCGCGCCGCCCAGGCCGAACACCCCGACCGCATCGTCCTGGTCGACACCGACGACACCCCCGCCTCCCGCGCCGCACTGCCCGCCGCCATCACCGCCGCCGAGCCGCACCTCGCGCTGCGCGAGGGGCAGGCGTACGCGCCCCGCCTCGTCCGAGCCCCTCTCCCCGAGCAGACGCCGCCGCCCCCGCTCGACCCCGAGGGCACGGTCCTCGTCACCGGCGGCACCGGCTCCCTCGGGCGGCTGGTCGCCCGCCACCTCGCCGAGGTACACGGCGCCCGCCACCTGCTGCTGGTCAGCCGGAGCGGCCCGGCCGCCGACGGCATCGAGGCGTTCGCCGCCGAACTGGCCGAGCTGGGCGCCGAGGTGCGCGTCGCGTCCTGCGACATCACCGACCCCGAGGCCCTGGCCGCGCTGCTCGACGCCATCCCCGGCGCCCATCCGCTGACCTCCGTCGTCCACACGGCGGGCGTCCTCGACGACGGCCTCGTCACCTCCCTCACGCCCGGGCAGCTGGAGGCCGTGCTCGCGCCGAAGGTGGACGCCGCCTGGCACCTGCACCGGCTGACGCGGGACGCCGGCCTCGCCTCCTTCGTCCTCTTCTCCTCCGCCGCCTCCGTACTGGGCAACGGCGGGCAGGGCAACTACGGCGCGGCGAACGCGTTCCTCAACGCCCTGGCCGAGCGCGTCCGCGGCGACGGCACCCGCGCCGCCTCGCTGGCCTGGGGCCTGTGGGGCGGCGGGGCGGGCATGACGGAGCACCTGGCCACCGCCGACCTGGCGCGGATGGCGCGCTCGGGCACCGCGGCGATGCCGCCGGAGCAGGGTCTCGCGCTGTTCGACGCGGCGCTCGCGACCGGCGACGCCGTGCTGGTGCCCGCCAGGTTCGACCTCGGCGTGCTGCGCGAGCAGGCCGCCGCCGGGACCCTGCCGCCGCTGCTGCGCCGCCTCGTACGCGCGCCCGCGCGCGCCGCCGTGGCAGCCGTGGCAGCCGTCCAGGAGCCGTCCTCGCTCGCCGGGCGGCTCGCGGGGCTGCCCGAGGCCGAGCAGGACAAGCTCATCGGCGCGGTGCTGCGCGGCCGGATCGCGGCCGTGCTGGCGCACCCCGAGCCGGAGTCCATCGAGCTGGGCCGCACCTTCCAGCAGCTGGGCCTCGACTCGCTGACCGCGCTGGAGCTGCGCAACGCCCTCCACGCCGCGACCGGCGTACGCCTGCCCGCCACCGCCATCTTCGACTACCCGACGCCCGAGACGCTGATCGGCCACCTGCGTACCGAACTCCTCGGCGCCGCACCCGCCATCGCCGCCCCGGCCCCCTCGCCGACGCGGAACGCCAACGACCAGGACCCGGTCGTGGTCGTCGGCATGGCCTGCCACTACCCCGGCGACGTCCACTCCCCCGACGATCTGTGGCGGCTGGTGGCCGACGGCGTCGACGCCATCGGCCCGTTCCCGCAGGACCGCGGCTGGGACGTCGCGGAGCTGTACGACCCCGACCCCGAGCGGACCGGCAAGAGCTACACCAGCCAGGGCGGATTCCTGCGCGACGCGGCGCTGTTCGACGCCGGGTTCTTCGGGATCAGCCCGCGCGAGGCGCTGGCCACCGACCCGCAGCAGCGGCTGCTGCTGGAGACGGCGTG
Source organism: Streptomyces sp. ME19-01-6 (assembly GCF_033793745.1). Taxonomy (NCBI): domain Bacteria; kingdom Bacillati; phylum Actinomycetota; class Actinomycetes; order Kitasatosporales; family Streptomycetaceae; genus Streptomyces; species Streptomyces sp. ME19-01-6. The sequence continues at coordinate 238,563 of NZ_JARAXF010000015.1, forward strand.
GCAGGCGTTCGAGCACGCCCGCATCGACCCGGCCACGCTGCGCGGCAGCCGGACGGCGGTGATCACCGGAATCATGTACGACGACTACGGGTCACGGTTCCTCGGCCGGATACCCGAGGGCTACGAGGGCCAGATCATGACCGGCAGCACGCCGAGCGTGGCGTCCGGCCGGGTGGCGTACACCTTCGGGCTGGAGGGCCCGACCCTGACCGTGGACACCGCCTGTTCCTCCTCGCTGGTGGCGATGCACCTGGCGGCGCAGGCGCTGCGCGGCGGCGAGTGCGACCTGGCGCTCGCCGGCGGCGTGACCGTGATGGCGACGCCGAACACCTTCGTGGAGTTCTCGCGGCAACGCGGCCTGGCGGCCGACGGCCGGTGCAAGCCGTTCGCCGCCACGGCCGACGGCACGGGGTGGGGCGAAGGCGCCGGCCTGCTGGTGCTGGAACGTCTCTCCGACGCCCGCCGCAACGGCCATCGGGTACTCGCCGTCCTGCGCGGCTCCGCCATCAACCAGGACGGCGCCAGCAACGGCCTCACCGCCCCCAACGGCCCCTCCCAGCAGCGCGTCATCCGCGCCGCCCTCGCCAGCGCGGGCCTTGCGCCGGGCGACATCGACGCCGTGGAGGCGCACGGCACCGGCACCACGCTCGGCGACCCGATCGAGGCGCAGGCCCTGCTCGCCACCTACGGCCAGGGCCGCCCCGACGAGCACCGGCCGGTGTGGCTGGGCTCGATCAAGTCCAACATCGGCCACACGCAGGCCGCGGCGGGCGCGGCCGGCGTCATCAAGATGATCATGGCCATGCGGCACGGCGTACTGCCGCCCACCCTGCACGTGAACGAGCCCTCCCCCCACGTCGACTGGGACAGCGGCAACGTCCGGCTACTGACGGAACCCGCCGACTGGCCGGAGACCGGCGCGCGTCCCCGCCGCGCCGCCGTCTCCTCCTTCGGCATCTCCGGCACCAACGCCCACCTCATCCTCGAACAGGGCCCCGACGAGACACCCGCCGAGGCCCCGGCCGCCACGCCCGGCCTCGTACCCTGGCCGCTCTCCGCCCGCAGCGAGGAGGCACTGCGCGCCCAGGCCACCCGCCTGGCCGACTGGCTGGACGGTGCCGACGCCCCGGCGCCCCTCGCCGACACGGGCCGGTCGCTGGCCACGACGCGCTCGGCCTTCGAACGCCGCGCGGTCGTCCTCGGCAGTGACGACCGGGAGATGGCCGAGGCCCTCAACGCCCTGGCCCTGGGCGCGCCTCACCCCAACCTGGTCGCGCACGCCGCCGACGCTCTCGCCCCCGGGAAGGGCCAGACGGTGTTCCTGTTCTCGGGTCAGGGGAGTCAGCGCCCTGGTATGGGGGCGGGGTTGTACGCACGTTTCCCGGTCTTCGCGGAGGCGTTCGACGAGGTGTGCGCCCTGCTCGACCCGCATCTGGAGCACTCGCTCGCCGACGTGGTGCTGCGCTCCCAGCCG